>CACNCN010000001.1 GCA_902618975.1 uncultured Pelagibacteraceae bacterium
ATTGGGAAAGATTTAAAATCAAATCAAAAAATGTTTAGATTGCTACAAGGCGATGTAGGTAGCGGTAAAACTCTTGTTGCATTAATTTCGAGTTATAATGTTATTTATAGTGGCTTCCAAGTAGCATTAATGGCACCAACAGAAATTTTAGCAAACCAACATTTTAACCTAGCAAAAAAAATATTTGACGAAAAGATCAATTGTTCCTTACTAACAAGCAATACTTCTTATAAAGAGAGAAAAAAAATTATTGATGATTTAGAAAATAAAAGAATAGATATTTTATTTGGAACTCATTCTCTATTTCAAGATAAAATAAAATTTAAAAAACTTGGTCTTATTATAATTGATGAACAACATAAATTTGGTGTGAAACAAAGGAAAAGATTATCAGATAAAGGCGGTAAAGATTGTGATGTTTTAGTTATGTCAGCTACCCCGATACCAAGAACAATGACCATGACTATCTTTGGAGATATGGATACATCAATAATAAAAAATAAACCGAAATACCGCAAAAGCGTAATAACCTATAGCAAACCTGAAAATAAATTAAACGAAATAATTAGCTTTGCAACAAAACAAATTAAAAATGGAGGACAAATATTTTGGGTTTGTCCATTAATTGAAGAGTCAAAAAAAATAGATCATCAATCATCTATAAAGAGATATGAATATTTGAAAAAATTTTTCAAAAATAAAATTGGTCTCTTGCATGGTTTAATGGATAAAGAAGATAAAGAAAAAATCCTAAATGATTTTTTAAATAAAAAAATTGATATTATTGTTTCCACAACTGTTATTGAGGTTGGTATAGATTTTCCAAATGCAAATGTCATCGTTATAGAAAATGCTAATAAATTTGGTTTATCCCAATTACATCAATTGAGAGGTAGAGTTGGCAGAGGTTTACGAGATTCTTATTGTATTCTAATGTTTAAATCACAATTAAGCAAAAATGCTATCAAAAGAATTAATATATTAAAAAAAAATAATGATGGTTTTAAAATATCTGAGGAAGATATGAAATTAAGAGGCTATGGAGATCTTCTTGGATTTAAACAAAGTGGATTAAAAAATTTTAAACTTGCTGACCCGGTTAAAAATGAAGAACTCTTTTATCTAGCAGAAAAAGAAATCAAAAAAATAGAAAAATATAATTTTAATATTGATAAATATAAGCCTTTGTTAAAGCTTTATGACAAGGCTGATATATTAAATGATTTAGTTTAACTTTTTTTTGGATTTGAAGTTCCTGCAGAAACTATAAATTTTGAAGCTTCTTCAAAAGTCATATCTAAATAAACAACTTCATTTTTAGGGAACATTAAGAGAAATCCACTTGTAGGATTTGGAGTTGTGGGTACAAATACATTAATTAGATTAGTGTTAGTTTTTTGAGATATTTCACCTCTATTTTCTTTAGTGGCAAAGCCAACTGCCCAACTTCCCTTTCTTGGGTATTCAATTAAAACCACACTTTTTTTACTTCCTCCTCTTGGAGCAAATGTTTCAGTCATTTGTCCAATTGCTGAATATATTGTTCTTAATATTGGAATTCTTTTTAATGTTTCGTTAACCAACTGTAATATTTTTTTTCCAATAAACGATAAAGACAACCATCCAATTATTGTAATAAATATTATCGATAATAGTATTTCGAGGCCAGGAATTGAAAAAGGAAGGTAGCTATTAGGATTTATTTCTTTAGGTATTAAATTTGATGATATAGATATGAAGAAGGTCGTTAAATATAAAGTTATGCCAATAGGTACTAAAACAACTATACCAGTGATAAAATAATTTCGCAATCTTGCTAAAAATGATCTTTTTTTTTTTAAAATTTTTGCCATATTGAATCTAATTAGTAACTATTATATTAAATCATTACAATGAATAGAAGAAAATTTATAAACTTTGTAGGATGCGGTTGCTTGTCTTTAGGCCTTCATTCATGCACATCAACGCCTATAACAGACAGAAAACAACTAAAATTAATACCTGAGCATAAACTAAATGCACAAGCTGCAAAAATATACGAAAAAGTAAAAGAAAAAGAGGAATTAAGTGATGATGCTAAAAAACTAGCTGAGATAAAAGAAATTGGAAAAAAAATAGAAAATTCAATTAGTAGATATTTCGATTCTCAAGGTATTGTAGACCCAACTATAGGTTTTGATTGGGAATATATTCTAATTAAAAATGATAAAGTTAAAAATGCCTGGTGTATGCCTGGGGGTAAAATAGCAGTGTATACAGGTATTTTGCCAATTACAAAAAATAATAATGGTTTGGCAGCGGTTATGGGACATGAAATTGCGCATGCTGTAGCCAAACATTCTGTTGAGAGAGCTAGCAGAGGTATATTGCTTAAAACTAGCACAAGCTTGATAGATATATTTTCAGGAGGAAAATTATCTCAAGTTAATCGTGCTACAGGAATGGATACTGTAGGATTGTTATCTCAAATAGGTTTAATGAATCCATTCAATAGGAAGCAAGAAAGTGAAGCCGACTATTTGGGTATGATATTTTCCTCATTGTCAGGTTATGATATTAGAGAAACAGTTAAAATTTGGGAAAGAATGAAAGAAGCGAATAAAGGCAAAGAACCCCCTGAATTTATGAGCACACATCCATCTTCATCAAACAGAATAGATCAGATAAACGAATGGATGAATCAAGTAATTATGGAATACCCACCTTTGGTTTAGAGTGGTGAGCCGTGATGGACTCGAACCATCGACCCATTCCTTAAAAGGGAATTGCTCTACCAACTGAGCTAACGGCCCACAATGAAAGTTTTTTATAGTGATTTTTTTTATATTATCAATGTGAAATTTTATATCTTATTTAAATATTTCTTATAAAATTTAAGAAAAGTACCTCTTTTTATATTTTTTCTGATTTCGAACATTAATTCTTGATAAAAATTAACATTATTTAAAGTTAGAATCATAGATCCGAGCATTTCATTTGTATTAAACAAATGATTTAAATAACTTTTAGAATACTTATTTAAATTAAATTTTTTTACATTTTCATCAATCGGCTCATTATCATGTTTGTACTTCGAATTTCTTATATTTATTCTTCCCTTCCATGTAAATGCTAAACCTGTCCGACCAGCTCTAGTAGGTAAAACACAATCAAACATATCAATACCACGCTTTACGGCTCCTAATATGTCTGATGGAGTGCCAACTCCCATCAAATATCTTGGTTTTTCCTTTGGTAAATGATTTTTTAAATGGTCTAAAACTTTAAACATTTCTTTTTGTGTATCTCCGACTGCCAAACCACCTACAGCATAACCATCAAAGCCAATTTTTTTTAATTCACTTAATGATTTAATCCTTAAATCATTAAATAAACCTCCTTGAACAATTCCAAATAAAGCTTTTTTTTTATTAACACCAAATGCCTTTTTTGATCTTTTGGCCCAGTATGTTGATAAATCAACAGCCTTGGAAATGATATCATAATCTAAAGTTTTTTTAGGACACTCGTCTAAAACCATAACAATGTCAGAATTTAACTTTTTTTGAATTTCAATACTATGTTCTGGACTTAAAATAAATTTTTTACCATCTATATGTGAATTGAATACAGCACCTTTTTTTTTATCAATTTTATTAAGTTTAGATAAAGACATTATTTGATAACCACCAGAGTCTGTTAGGATTGGTAATTTGCAATTCATAAATTTATGGAGACCACCGGCTTTTTTTACACGTTCCTCACCAGGTCTAATCATCAAGTGATAAGTATTTGATAGAATTATTTGACTCCCTGTTTTTATTATATCTTCAATAAATGCACCTTTAATCGTAGCTTGTGTTCCTACAGGCATAAAAACAGGAGTATCAATTTCACCTCTGTGGGTTGATATTTTTCCAAGCCGAGAAAAATTATCTACCTTTAAAACTTTAAAACTAAAGTTTTTAAGAGGCATTTAAAAATTTACTCTGATTTAAATGATACAATTTTATCAGGATCAGTAACAGCACCGTTATTATTTGAGTCACCTCTTTTTATCTTGTCAACAAACTCCATACCGCTGATAACTTTTCCAAATACAGTATACTGTCTATCTAAAAAAGGTGCTGCATCAAAACAAATAAAAAATTGACTATTTGCGCTGTTTGGGTCAGCTGATCTTGCCATTGATAGTGTTCCTCTTTCATGAGGTAAATTATTAAATTCAGATTTTAAATCAGGTAAATCCGATCCACCCATGCCTGCTCTTCTTAAATCATAATTATCTCCATCAACATTTCCAAATTTAACATCTCCAGTTTGCGCCATGAAACCTTCTATAACTCTATGAAATACAACACCGTCATACTTGCCTGAATTTGCTAATTCTTTAATTCTATTAACATGTTGCGGGGCTACATCTGGAAAAAGCTCAATTTTCACATCACCGTCTTTTAGTTTTAAAATCATAATATTCTCCTTTGCATATAATTGATTGTTAAATAATAAAATTATAATAAAAAATGAAAATAAAATTTTATTCATACTTATTTTTTAATGCTTTTATAACACTTTTTGAAGTAAACTTTTTAAGATCTCCATTTAATTCTGCAATTTCTTTTACAAATCTTGAAGATATAATTTGATTCTCTACGTCAGACATTAAAAATATAGTTTCAATATTTTTATTTAGTTTTCTATTCATACCTGCTAATTGAAACTCATATTCAAAATCTGATACTGCTCTTAAACCTCTCAGTATCAAATTTGATTTATATTTTTGACAAATTTTTGTGGTTAAATTATTAAAAGATATAACCTCAATTTTTTTTTTATTAAATTTAAGATCCTTAAAAAGAGCGTTTTTGACTAATTGAATTCTTTCTGATGAATCAAATAAATAATTTTTTGTACTACCATTTGAAACAGCAACGACTACCTTATCAATTATATTCAATGATTTCTTAATTACATCAATATGTCCATACGTTATTGGATCGAAAGTCCCTGGATAAATGGCTATTTTTTTCATTAAATTAAGTTATCATCAATTTTTGTTGCAGAAACAACTTTTTCGTCACCAGATAATTTAATAATTCTAACACCTTGCGTATTTCTACCTGCAACTCTAATTTCTTTGACTGCAGTTCTTATAACTCTGCCTTTATTGGTAGATATCAATATATCGTCTCCCTCAAATACAGGAAAAGTGGATGAAATATTTCCATTTCTCTTTGAATTTACAATACCTATAATCCCTTTTCCTCCCCTATTGGTAACTCTAAAATCTTTATGTGTTGTTCTTTTACCAAATCCATTTTCAGAAATTGAAAGAATAAAATTTTGTGATGTATCACTATTTGATTTTCCGTTTTTTTCCGATTTTTTAAGACTATTAATAATTGATAATGATACTACATCGTCGTTATCTGCAAGATTAATTCCTCTAATTCCTTTTGAAGATCTTCCTTTAAAAATACGTAGTTTTGAGCTTTCAAATCTTATACATTTACCAAATTTAGTGTTTAAAATTATATCTTGATCATCTCTACATATTTTTACACCTATAATAATATCATCATTATCTAATTTCATTGCAATTTTACCTGATGCGTTAATACTTGCAAAATCATCTAAACTATTTTTTCTTATTTTCCCTTTTTTTGTGGCAAAAATTATGTGCATTCCTTTAGTATCTGCATTTTCACCAGGAAAAGGCATAATTGAGCTTATATTCTGATGATTTTTTAAAGGTAATATATTAAATAATGATTTACCCTTAGAGGATGATGACCCCTCAGGGATTTTCCATGCTTTTATTTTGTAAGCAAGACCTTCATTTGAAAAAAATAGTAAGGCTGTGTGTGTATCAACTGACAGTGTTTGAATAACAGAGTCTTCCTCTCGAGTTTTTATACCAGATTTACCCTTCCCTCCTCTTTTTTGTTGTTTTACGGAACTTAGAGAACCTCTTTTTATATAACCCTTTAGCGTAACAGTAATTAAAACTGACTCTTTTTGAATAGTCTCTTCAATATCATAGTTTAATACAGCATCAATTATCTTAGTTCTTCTAGGTACAGAATATTTATTTTTAATTGATTCAAGTTCATTGCTTATGACGCTTAAAAGTTCTTTTTTTGAGTTAATAATTTTTTTATATTTTTTAATTGATATTGATAATTCTCTTAATTCATTTTCTATTTCATTGATCCCTAAAGCAGTTAATTTTTGTAATCTTAAATCAAGTATAGAATTTACTTGTGACAAGGAAAGTGTATAAGTATTTTTTGATTTTGACACTTCAATGAGTTTAACTAAATTTTGAGTTTTGGATATCTTCCATTTAATACTTATCAGAACTTTTTTTGCTTCCTCGGGATTTTTTGAAGATCTAATAATTTTTATAACTTTATCTAAATTTTCAACACTTACAGATAATCCTATTAATATGTGGGCTCTTTCCTCAGCTTTTTTAAGATCATATTTTGTTTTCTTTATAACTACATCCTCTCTGAATTTTAAAAAATTTTCTAAAAATTCTTTGAGATTACAAATCTTAGGTTTCTTATCCACTATTGCTAAAGTATTAAAACCAAAAGACGACTCTATTGAAGTATATTTGTAAAGCTGACGTTTAACAGTTTCGGGTTCAGTATTTCTTCTAAGATCTATAGCAACTCTTACACCTTCTCTATTTGACTCATCTCTTATATCACTTATTCCCTCAATTTTTTTTTCTCTTATTAGTTCTACAATTCTCTCATTTAAATTAGATTTATTTATTTGATATGGGATGGAAGTTATGACAAGTCTATCCTTACCATTTTTTAAGTTTTCAACACTGATATCACCTCTAATTTTGAATGATCCCCTGCCAGTTTTGTAACCTTGTTTAACTATATCTTTACCAATAATAACACCACCAGTTGGAAAATCTGGTCCAGGTATATGTTTCATTAATTCGCTTAATTTAATATCTTTATTTTCAATTAGTGCTAATGTTCCACTAATAACTTCACCAAGATTATGTGGCGGTATACTTGTAGCCATTCCAACCGCTATACCCCCTGCTCCATTGACTAGTAGATTTGGAAATTGAGAAGGTAATACCTCTGGTTCTTTTTCTGTTTCATCATAGTTACTTTTGAAATTTACAGTATCTTTTTCTATATCATCTATTATGTGTTGCGAAATTTTTGATAATCTAGTTTCAGTATATCTCATTGCGGCAGCAGGATCGCCATCTATAGACCCGAAATTACCTTGTCCATCAATAAGTGGAAGGCTCATTGAAAAATCTTGTACCATTCTTACTAAAGCATCATACACTGCTTGATCTCCATGGGGATGATATTTACCAATCACATCACCAACTACTCTTGCAGATTTTCTAAATTGTTTAGACCAATCAAAACCACCTTTGTACATTGCGTATAGAATTCTTCTATGTACTGGTTTTAAACCGTCTCTCACATCTGGAAGGGCCCTACTAACTATTACACTCATTGCATATGAAAGGTAAGACGAACTCATCTCGTCATACATTGAGATTTGTTTAATACTTTTATTGTTTACAATTTCAGATTTTTGCATTTTTTAAAAAGGAATGTCGTCATCCAAATCACTAGATACCTGAGATGTATCCTCAATTGCACTACTGCTTGGATTTTGAGGTATAGAATTATTTCCACCCGCGCCCAACATTGTTAAAGACGAATTGTATCCTTGTATCACAATTTCTGTTGAGTATTTGTCTTGACCTGATTGCTCATCTTTCCATTTTCTTGTAGTTAGTTGACCCTCAACATATATTTGTGCACCTTTTTTTAGATATTGCTGAACTACATTTACTAAACCTTCATTAAAAACAACAACCCTATGCCACTCGGTTTTCTCTTTCTTTTCTCCACTGTTTTTATCTTTCCAACTTTGACTTGTGGCTAAACTTAGACGTGCAACACTTTTGCCGTTTACCATTTGTTTAATCTCTGGGTCTGCGCCCAATCGACCGATTAATAAAACTTTATTTAGACTTCCTGCCATAATATTTTAAAATATTGATATGAATAATTATATTTATATCACATTTTTATTGAATATTAATTTTATTAATTTAAAGCAACTATATTTATGCAGAAAAAGATAGTTATTAAAGGCGCAAAAGAACACAATTTGAGAAATGTTTCTCTAGAAGTCCCTAAAGATAAATTTGTTGTAATTACTGGTATATCTGGATCAGGAAAATCATCATTAGCTTTTGATACAATTTATGCTGAGGGACAAAGAAGATATGTTGAAAGTTTATCAGCATATGCAAGACAGTTTTTAGACAAAATGAAAAAACCTAACGTTGATATGATAGAAGGTTTAAGTCCAGCCATTTCTATAGAACAAAAAAATGCACCAAAAAATCCTAGATCAACGGTCGCAACAGTAACTGAGATATATGACTATATGAGAGTATTGTACGCTAGAGCAGGAATACCATTTTCGCCATTTACAGGAAAACCAATTGAGTCACAGACCATTACACAAATTGTTGACAAAATTAAAGAACTTCCAAAAAAATCCACAATTTTTCTGTACGCACCTGTTGTTCGAGGTAGAAAAGGTGAATATAAAAAAGAAATATTATCTTACAAAAAAAGGGGTTTTAGAAAAATTAAAATTGATAATGCTTTATATGATATTGAAAATGTACCTGAATTAAACAAGAAAATAAAACATGATATTTCTATATTAGTTGACAGAATAGTTCTAAATTCATCACTTGGCAACAGATTGGCTGAAGCTGTTGAAACATCGGTTAATTTATCTAATGGTTTATTGTTTGTAGAATATGAAAATGAAACTTTACCAAAAAAATTTAGAAAAATAGAAAATTTAATATTTTCAACAAAATTTGCTTGTCCTGAAAGTGGATTTACGATCGAAGAAATAGAACCTAGGTTATTTTCTTTTAATAGTCCTTATGGGGCTTGCGAAGAGTGCGAAGGAATTGGTGTAAAACTAAATGTAGATCCCAAATTAGTTATACCAAATGAAAAAAAAACAATTGCAGAAGGTGCAATCGAGCCCTGGGCAAAGTCGTCATCTTTATATTATGCGCAAACTTTAGCTTCTATAGCAAAACATTATGATTTTTCATTGGATGAAAAATGGAATAAACTTTCAAAAAAAATTAAGGATGTAATTCTTTTTGGATCTGATGATGAAGAGATTAAATTTTCCTACGACGATGGTTATGAAAAATATTCTCATAAAAAAACTTTTGAAGGTGTAATCAACAATCTAGAAAGAAGATATTTAGAAACCGATAGTGATTGGAAAAGAGACGAAATATCCCAGTATCAATCAGATACCGACTGTGAAAGATGTAATGGCCAAAGATTAAAAGAAGAAGCTCTATGTGTTAAAATTAACGGGCTAAATATCAGTCAGGTAACAGAAAAATCTATCTTAGAAGCAAAAAACTGGTTTGACTCATTGCAAACAAAACTAGATAAACGTCAATTAAAAATTGCTGAACATATTTTAAAAGAAATAAATGAAAGACTTAATTTTCTTTTAAACGTTGGTCTTGATTATTTGACATTATCAAGGGAGTCAGGAACGTTATCTGGTGGAGAGTCTCAAAGAATAAGATTAGCATCACAGATCGGCTCAGGTTTAACTGGAGTACTTTACGTATTAGACGAACCATCCATAGGACTACATCAAAAAGATAATATAAAATTAATAAATGCATTAAAAAGATTAAGGGATTTAGGAAATACAGTAGTAGTTGTAGAACATGATACCGAAACAATGGAAAATGCTGACCACATAATTGATCTTGGTCCTGAGGCCGGAAGTAAAGGAGGTATAGTGGTTGCTCAAGGAACTTATCAAGAGCTTTTAAAAGCAGATACAATTACTGGTAAATATTTATCTAACAAAAACTATATTCCAATACCTAAAAAAAGAAGATTAGCTAAAAATGGAAGATTTCTTCAAATTTTGAGTGCAAGTGGTAACAATTTAAAAAATGTTAATTTAAAAATACCTTTTGGAACATTTACTTGCGTTACTGGTGTTTCAGGCAGTGGAAAATCAACATTGGTTTTGCAAACATTATATAATGCTTTAAACCTAAGTTTGAATAATAATAAATCTAGAAAGATACCTAAACCTTTTAGAGGATTAAAGGGAATGGAGTTGATTGACAAAATAATAGACATTGATCAGTCACCTATCGGAAGAACACCTCGATCAAATCCTGCAACATATACTGGAGCATTCGGACCAATACGAGATTGGTTTACAAATCTTCCTGAGTCTAAAAGTAGAGGTTATAAACCTGGAAGATTTTCATTTAATGTAAAAGGTGGTAGATGCGAAGCATGTGAAGGAGACGGCGTTATAACTTATGAAATGCATTTCCTTCCCGATGTATATATAACTTGTGATGAATGTAAAGGTAGCAGATATAACCGCGAAACTTTAGAAATAAAATTTAAAGATAAAAGTATTTCAGACGTTTTGGAAATGACGGTAGATGAGGGTTGTGATTTTTTTGAAAATATATCAAATATTAGAAGTAAATTATTAACTTTAAAAAAAGTAGGACTTGGCTATATAAAAATAGGCCAACAGGCCACTACTTTATCGGGGGGTGAGGCACAAAGAATAAAATTAGCTAAAGAACTGTCTAAGAGATCTACCGGAAGAACGATGTATATTTTAGATGAACCTACAACGGGACTTCATCAACACGATATAAAAAAATTACTTGAAATTTTACACACTTTTGTTGCTACTGGAAATACTGTTGTAGTTATTGAACATAATTTAGATGTTATAAAAACTGCAGATTACATAATTGATATGGGTCCAGACGGGGGTGTTAAAGGAGGCAACATTATAGCTGAGGGAAAACCTGAAGAAATTGCCGATGTTAAAGATAGCTACACAGGTCAATTTTTAAAATCTTTATTAAATGGAAAAATTAAGAAAATTGCTTAATTTTTATCTTTATCTTCTCTCAAAATTGTTTTTTGACTTACATTTAAAGAAACAAGCACAGGACAAGCAATATATATAGAGGAATAAGTCCCAAAAATAACTCCTAATATCATAGCAAATGAAAAACCTTTTAATATTTCTCCACCAAAAAGGTATATAGACAATAGAGCCAACAATGTAGTTAATGAAGTTATAATTGTACGTGATAAAGTTTCATTTATTGATGTATTTGATAATTCAAATATTTTAATATTTACATATCTACGTAGATTGTCTCTAACTCTGTCATAAATTACAACAGTATCATTCATAGAATAACCAACTATAGTAAGTACAGCTGCTACAATTGACAAATTTATCTCTAATGAGAAGACCGAAAATATTCCTAAAGTTAAAATTACATCATGGAAAAGTGCAACAATAGCTCCTAAGGAGAATTGCCACTCAAATCTAATCCAAATATACAACAACATTGCAAATAAAGATAAACTAATAGCTATTACACCAGATCTAAGTAACTCCGAGCTTACTTTTGGACCAACATTTTCAACCCTTCTGAATTCCAATGAAGCGCTTAAATTATTTTTTAAAGAGGATTTTAGATCATTAATATATGTTGCAGACTGGGTCTCGGGAGATTGAAATTTTATTATATAATCAGTATCATTACCAAATTGCTTAACTGTTACACCCTTTAAATTCATTTGATTAAAACTATCTCTAATATTAGATATCGAGATATTATTATCATTGTTTCTTAACTCAATTAATGTTCCACCTTTAAAATCAACTCCAAAATTTAGCCCCTTAATTATTAAAAATGCAATCGATATAATTATTAATACAGTAGATAGAACACTTGCACTTTTAAAGTATTTATTAAAATATATATGTTTCATTATATTAATTTTTCTTTTTCTTTATTTTTTACAACATATAAGGAAGTAAGAATTCTAGCTATAAAGTAAACAGAAAATAAAGTTGTTAATATCCCAACTCCCAATGTAATAGAAAAACCCTTAACTGGTCCAGATCCCATAAAAAACAATATTGTTGCAGCAATAAGTGTTGTGACATTCGCATCTAATATAGTTGTTCTAGATTTAGTATAACCAGAGTCAAAAGCTATAAGTTTATTATTTTCATCTTTTAATTCTTCTTTAATCCTCTCAAATATTAACACATTTGCATCAACAGCCATTCCAACTGTTAAAATAATACCCGCTATACCGGGCAAAGTTAAAGTTGCTTGAAATAGTGTCAATATACCAATTAATAAAAATAAATTTACAATTAATGTAAAGTTAGCAATGAAACCAAAAATTTTGTATTTGTATATCATAAAAGATATTACTAATGTAAAACCAATTATTAATGAAATGACACCAGCTTTAATAGAATCTTTTCCTAAATCTGGACCTACTGTTCTCTCCTCAATTATTTCTAATGGTGCCGGCAAAGCACCAGATCTTAGTAATAGCGCTAAATCTGTCGCTGTTTGAAAAGTGAAATTCCCTGTTATTTGACCAGAGCCTCCTACTATTGCCTCACTTATAGTTGGAGCACTAATAATTTTATTATCTAGAATAATAGCTAACTGTTTACCTACTCCCGTAGTTGTTGCTTTTGCAAACTTTTTAGCACCCACTCTATCTAAATTAAATACAACAACTGTTTCATTAGTTTGATTATTCATACTGGGTTTTGCATCTGTAAGGTTTTCACCACTTATAATTATTCTCTTACTGATAATTTCATCTTTGCTATCGTCACCGTCGTATTTAATTTTTTCTGTTCCAAAAGTTTCTTCTTTTTTTTGAGACACAAATTGGAATGTTAAATTTGCTGTTTTACCTAATAAATTCTTAATTCTAGCAGGATCGTCGAGACCAGGTAATTCTACTAAAATCCTATTATTGCCTCTTTTTACTATATTTGGTTCATTTGTTCCAAGTTCATCTACTCTTCGTCTAACAATTTCTATAGCTTGATCTAAAGACGAATTTTTTAAAAGTATTAAACCATAGTCTGAATATTTTAAAACAATATTATTATTTTCTATAAAAATATCAAATTCATGCGATTTAAAATTTGGATAGTAAGGATTAAATTCACTATCATCGTCGTCCAATAACTTGATTAAGCTTTCCTTTGATTTATCATCTGTTGAAAATGTTATTTCATTATTTATAAGCACTAGGTTATTAAAAAAAATATCTTCTTCTTTCATTAATTTTTTAAGTTCTAGAGACTTTGATTGTATTTTTTGAGTGATTACAGGATTATTATCAACTTCTAATAATAAATATGATCCACCAAGAAGATCTAAACCTAAGTTAATTTTTCTTTTAAATATCTCGTCATCGAATTTTACAAAATTTGATAGAGTAAAATATGAAATTATTAATGATATAATTAAAATTATAATTATTTTTATTTTTGAAAAGTATAACATTGATTTAAATGTTATTTTTTAATTTCTACTTTATTAGTTATTAACCCCTGAACACCGTTTGTACGTAAAATTTCTACAACTACATCGTCTGAAATTTTAACTTCAATTTTTTCATTATCAATTATTCTCTCGACTGTTCCAAGTATTCCGCCAGTTGTAACTATTTTGTCTCCCCTTTTTAGCTCTTCTACCATTTTTTTGTGCTCTTTCGCTTTTCTTTGTTGTGGTCTAATTAAAAAGAAATAAAAAATAACGAAAATTAATATAAGTGGTATAAACTGTCCTATAGCTGGATCCATATTGCCTCAATTTTATGATTTTTTATACTAATTAAATAATTAAGACAACTCTTAATTGACTGAAATTTTATCTAAATTATTCATATAGGGTTTTAAGACTTCGGGTATTTCAATAGACCCATCGCTATTTTGATAATTCTCCATGATAGCAATTAATGTTCTTCCAACAGCAAGGCCACTTCCATTAAGTGTCCCAGGATTTAAAATTTCGTTACTTTTACCTTTATATCTAGTTTTCATTCTGTTTGATTGAAATGTTCCACAAGAAGAACAACTAGAAATTTCTCTATACTTATTTTCAGAAGGAAGCCAAACTTCTAAATCATAAGTTTTTTCTGCACTAAAACCCATATCACCAGTACTTAAGATAATTTTCCTATAAGGTAATTTTAATTTATCAAGAACCATTGATGCACAATTCGTCATTCTCTCTAGTTCTTCTAAACATTTTTCTGGAGTCACAATGCTAACTAGCTCAACTTTATGAAATTGATGCTGTCTAATCATGCCTTTTGTATCCTTTCCATAACTACCAGCTTCTTTCCTAAAACAAGGTGTAGATGCAACCAAACGAATTGGTAAATCATTGATACTTAGCATTTGATTTTTTACCATATTGGTTAAGATAACCTCTGCTGTAGGAATTAAAAATTTTCTCTCATTGCTGTCATCCAGCTTTAATTCAAATTGATCATTTTCAAATTTTGGCAACTGACCGGTTCCATACATTGAGTCAGAACTAGCTATTAATGGGGGAGATACTTCAACATAACCATTATGTTTTGTATGTAAATCAATCATAAAATTTGAAATTGCTCTTTCTAGCATAGCTAGTTGATTCTTTATAAATACAAACCTAGATCCGGTAGTTTTTGTTGCTAAATCGAAATCTAACATATTTAACTTCTCTCCTAACTCAAAATGAGATTTCACTTTAAAATCAAAATTCCTAATCGAACCAACTGTATTAACAACTTTATTTGAATTTTCATCTTTGCCAATTGGTACATCTTCATGAGGTAAATTTGGTAAGTTAGATAAAATTTTATTTAGCTCATTTTGAATTTCTGATTGTTTTTTTGTTAAATTTTCAATTTCAATTGAAATTTCTTTTGATTTTTCAAACAAAGTTTTATCTTTTTTTTTTGATATCTCTTTTTTATCTCTTTCTAAGTTTTCTTTATCAGTAATTAGTTTTCTATTTATTTCATCTAAATTACTAATGATTTTATAATCTAAATCAACATTTCTAGTTTTAATTTTTTTTATAAATAATTCGGAGTTTTTTCTAATAAATCTAATATTATGCATTTTCCTCCTCTTTATTTTTAGTTTCAATTAATTTTACTGAAATAATTGATATTTCGTACAATATTAACAATGGTATTGCTAATCCAATCTGCGTTATAGGATCAGGTGGTGTAAGAATAGCTGCTGCTGCAAAAATTATGACAATAACGAATTTACGCCTTTGTTTTAAAAAAATAGAATCAATTACTCCGATTCTAGCTAATAAACTAAGTACTACAGGCAATTGAAAACTTAAACCAAATGCAAAAATCAATTTCATTACTAAAGATAGGTATTCATTTACTTTTGCCTCTAATTGTATTGGTAAATTTGTGTTTGTGCCTATGCTTTCAAATGATAAAAAGAAATTTATAGCTAGAGGCATAATCAAATAATAAACTAACATTCCACCCATTAAAAATAGTATAGGTGTAATAATTAAGTAAGGCATAATTGCTGATTTTTCGTGCTCATATAAACCAGGTGCTATAAACTTCCATATTTGAATTAATATAAAAGGACTTGTGAAAAAAAAAGCAGTAAAAAAAGATACTTTTAAATAAGTTAAAAATGTTTCTTGAAGAGCTGTAAAAATTAATCTTCTATCAATTCCATCGTTTTTAACAGCATTAGCATACGGCTCTACTAAAAATCCATAAATATAATCTGAAAATAAATAGCAAATTACAAATAAACTAAATAAGAAAATTAAAGTATTAATTAATCTCTTTCTAAGTTCAACTAAATGGCTAAAAAAACCATTTTCATAATTATCTTTAGACATTATTATCTTCTTTTTTAACTACTTTTTCGTTTTTTTTATTTAAACTATCTGAATTATCTATATCTGTAATTTCTGTTACTTGTGATTGAACATTTCCTATATATCTTTTTATAGAACCAACCCAGCCACCAATTTTTTTTATCATTACAGGAAAATCTTTTGGTCCAACAACTATAATTGCAATTGATACTATTATTAATATCTCTAACCAGCCAATTTGTGGCATTTGGATTATTCTTTTTTATTATCGTCTTGGTTTTTTGTTTGTTCGGTTTCTGTTATATTTTTAGGTTGTGAGTCTTCCGTTGGATCGGAAGCCATACCTTTTTTAAAACTTTTGATACCTTTTGCAACATCACCCATTAAGCTAGAAATTTTACCTCTTCCAAACAATAAGACAATTAAAACAGCTACTATTGCAATTTGCCAAAAACCTATACTCATACAGTCTTATAACCTTAATATTTGAATAATGAAAGACACTTTTTTTATCGTTTAGTCATTTTTAAGTGTGCTGTTTAACATTTCATCGATATCTGAATATATATTCTCTTTTTTTTCCTCTTGTTTTTCTTGGTAAAATTTTCCTGTTCCAAAAATATTAGAGTCTACACTTGAAGTATCTATCAAGCCAGCAGTTCCAAGTTCATCAACGGTGGGAAGATCGGAGAGTTTTTGTAAACTAAAATGGTTTAAAAAATCCTCTGTAGTTCCATACTGTATTGGTTTACCAGGCACATCTTTTCTTCCAACAGGTTTAACCCAATTCAGCTCCATTAATATTTCAAGAGTGTTGGTTCCAAATGCTACACCTCTTATTTCCTCTATCTCTGCCCTAGTAACAGGTTGATGATATACAATAATGGATAAGGTCTCAACAGCAGCTTTTGATAGTTTTTTTTCAACAGTTTTTTGTTGAGACATGATAGAAGATAAGTCTTCTGAAGTTCTAAAAGACCATTTATTTGATATACAAATAAGATTTATTCCCCTATTTTGATAAAACAGTTGCAACTTTTCTAAAGATTTTTTTACGTCAATTTTTTTGGTTATCTTAGTTTCTAAATCATTAATACTTAATGGTTCATTAGAAGCAAATATTAATGCCTCTAGCTCTCTTTCAGTATCAGAAATTGTTGTAGGAAATTTTAATACATTATTTTTTTTAATTTTTTTCATATTCTTTTATAAATATTTCGTCATATAGATTGTTTTGCTTTATATTAATACTTCCCTCTTTAACTAGTTCTAAGCTTGCCGAAAAGATTCCTGCATTTCCTGTACGGATCATTTGTTTATTTGAACTTATGGTTTTAGGAATAAAATTTTTGATATTTTTCCATTCTTTAATATCTCCAAAAAAATCTTTAATAGCTCTAATCCCATCCTCTGTAGTAAAAACTGGAAGTTTTGGAATAGAAATCTTTTGAAAGTTTCTTGTTGTAATTATAAATGAGTATGTTTTTAAAATTTCATATAATGTCAATGAATATTTACTTGTATAGGATGATCTAAAACCTCCTTTACCGCCTCTTAGAAAAATATCTCTGCCAAGTCTTTTTCGTTTAAGCATTTGATCTGAAAGTAATCTAATTAGTTCAAGTTTTTTTAGCTGTAACTTTAATTTTTCTGCGACTTCTAATGCTTTGAATTCTTCCTCCTCACTCTCAGGAAGTAACAATTTAGACTTTAAATATAATAGCCAGGTAGCAATTAATAAATATTCTGATGCAAGTTCAAGATTAATATTTTTAGCATTAGTAATAAAATTATGAAATTGATCAGCTAATTTTGTTATAGAAATTTTTTCTAGGTTAACTTTTTGTGCTTTTGCAAGATCCAATAAAACATTTAGAGGTCCACTATATGTATTTAAATCAACTTTAAATTCGTTAGAATCAATATCCATGTAATTATTTTAACTTAAATTTTTAAATATTTGGTAAGTTTTTTTTATTAAAAAATGATTTAATACTGGAGAATTAACTGCAATAATTTTCATCTCTTTTAAATTGCCATTACAATGTAGCACTATATTACAGCCAGCAATAAAGGCCTTTTTTGCGTTAAGTTCAATATTACTAGTTAATGCTTTCATTGAAATATCATCTGATACTATAATATTTTTATAACCAATGCGTGTTCTTATTATATTTATGATTTTTTTTGATAAAGTTGCACAATTTTTATTGTCAATTTTTTCAAATAAAATATGACCTGTCATTGCCAGTAAAGTTTTCTTTCTTTTAAAGGTTAAAAAATCGTTTTTTAATAGATATTTTAAATTCTTTTTAACAATAGGTAATCTTAAATGACTGTCAACTTTAGCTAGTCCATGACCAGGTATATGTTTTATTACTGTTTGAATATTATTTTTATGAAATTTGTCTATTACCAAATCACCTATTTTTGAAATTTTTTTTGGGTTAGATCCATATGATCTATCACCAACAATATTATGATATTTTTTTCTTCTAATATCCAAAACAGGTGAAGTATTGATATTTATTCCAAGAGTTTTTAGCAAATAAGAAATTTGATTTATATAAACTTCTAAATAGTAATTTAATTTATTTTTGTTGTAATCATAAATTTTTCCAAAAAAATCTGAGGAAAATAGAGAATTATCTATAATGTTTGTTAATCTTGAAACTCTACCACCTTCTTCGTCCACAAGAATTGGATAATATGGATCTTCAAAAATATTTTTAATTTGTTTTGTTAATTTTATTGTTTGTTTGATATTTTTTATATTTCTTTTAAATAAAATTATTCCCCAAGGTTTATATGTTCTCAAAAAATTGATTTCTTTTTTTTTAAGAAGGGGACCTTTTATACCACAAATAAAACTTCTACGTTTATTAATTTGTTTGGAGTAATTCCCAAAATTTATATTTTTTTTTATTTTCATTTTGATTATTATTTACGTATTCTATAATATTATTAGTATCATTTTTTAAGACTGGTATATTTTCATCATTCAGTATTAAATTATTATCAACATTATTCATTTTTCTATTATGTTTTAAAATATTTTTTTCAGAAAAATAATGCCTAGTCGTGAAAAATATAAAAAAGAATATAATTAATATATACATTAAGTATTTGATTTCTTTAATCATTACATTTGTTCAGGGGTATCAACACCCAAAATATCCATTCCTGATTTAATAACTGCTAATATAATTCTTAAAAAAATTTCTTTTTCTTTAGATATTTTATTATCAACTATGAATCTAAATGAATGATCATCTTTGCCTAGATTCCAATAATGATGAAATTCTGCAGATAACTCATATAGATAAGTAGTTATACGATGTGGTTCTAATTTTTTGGTGGATATTTCAATACATTTTGGCCACTCAGAAATTTTTCTAAAAATCTTAATTTCATTGTTGTTGAATTTTATTTTAGATTTATCAAATACTAAGGGATCTTTAATATTTTTATTTAAATTTCTAAAAACAGAAAATATTCTAGCGTAACAATACTGAACATAATAAATTGGATTATCTTTTGATTTCTCTTTAACTTTCGAAAAATCGAAATCTAATTCTACATCGCTACTTCTGTTTAGCATTATAAACCTGGTTGCATCTTTTCCAACCTCATTTAATAAATCTTCTACAGTAATATAATCACCTTTTCTTTTAGACATTTTAAATGGTTTTCCATCTTTGATTAATTTTACAAGTTGGCTTACCTTACATATTAATTTTTTATTATTTCCAGATAGTGCTTCAACAAGAGACGAAATTCTTTTAATATAACCTGTGTGATCTGAACCAAGAATATTAATTAATATATCATAACCTCTCTCTAGTTTATTATTATGATAAGCAGCGTCGCTTGCAAAATATGTCCATGATTTATCTGATTTTTGAAGTGCTCTATCTTTGTCATCACCAAATAATGTTGACTTGAATAACGTTTGTTCTCTAGTTTTATAGTTTTCTGATTGTTTTCTCTCAGGTGCTGAGATTGTACCTTCATACAATAATTTTTTACTTTTTAATTTATTTATTACTTTTTCTACTTCATTGTTAGTTACTATAGATTTTTCACTTATAAATTGATCATGATTAATTCCAAGTTTTATTAAATTTTTTTTAATAATTTCCAAAGACTCGTTTACTGATAAAACAGTTAACTCATCCTTAATTTTTTCAAAATCTTCAAATTTAAGGTTTTTGTTATTTTTTATAATACTATTTGCAATATCTACAAGATATTCACCTGGATATAAATCGGTGTTATTTAAAGGAAATGGTTCACCAAAAACTATTTCTCTTATTCTTAAATAAACAGATTTATTAAAGAAATTAATCTGGTTGCCATAATCATTAACATAATATTCTCTTATAACTTTGTGATTATTAAATTCTAATAAATTTGACATAACATCTCCAAGTATTGCACCACGACAATGGCCAACATGAAGAGGTCCAGTAGGATTAGCTGATACGAATTCAATTAAATAGCTATTTTTAATTTCTTTTAGGTTTCTCCCAAATTTATCAGGTTTTATTAGTATTTGATTTACAAATTCATTCCAAAAATTATTTTTTAAACTAATATTTAAAAATCCTGGTTTTTCAATTTTCACTTCTTCTATGTCCTCATTTTCTAATAGTAATTTCTTTATTTGTGCTCCTAAAATCATTGGGGATTTCTTATTAGACTTACTTAAAAACATACATACATTTGATGATAAATCACAATTAAATTTACTAGGAGGTATCTCAACAGTAATGCCATCAAGATTTTCGGGTAATATTATTTTCTTATTTTTGGCCTCTTGGGTTATTAATTTTTTAATAATTGATAAATAATGCTCAAAAATATTCATTTGATATTATTGTATAAATTAATAGCAAATCGATCTGTCATGCCTGATATATAATTAGCAGATGCTCTATATTTGCATAGTTTAGTTCTGGTGATTTTAAAAAATTTATTTGGGTTTTTTGAAATTTTTTTAAATAAAAATTTTAAAATTTTTTTACCTTTGTTATTTTTTTTCATTACTTCTTTGTTATTATACATTTTATGTCTTAAAAATAATTTTGTTTCTTTCTCAATATTTTTAAATTTATCTGAAAAATCTATCAAATTTTTGTTTGAATTATAAACATCTTTAATTGATTTTATATCATTCTTTTTAAAATTAGTGATTGAATTATTAATGAGATCATTAACCATTAAATTAATTGAGTCTCTTATAATTTGAAACAATAATTTTTTTTTATCATCACGAGCAATTTTTTTTTTATTATTTTCATATATTTTTTTAAAAAATGATATTTCATTTAATTCTTGTAAACTAAATATATTTGCTGAGATTCCGTCTTGTATATCGTGGTTATTATATGCAATATTATCTGATATCGACGAAATTTGAGCTTCAAGTGAAGGATATTGTTTTAGGTTTATTTTTTTTAACAGTTTATTAATTCCTTTTATGCTTTTGATGTCATCATTAATGTTTGATATTGGTCCGTTGTGTTTTATTAATCCATCTAAAGTATCTATTGTTAAATTTAGTCCATTAAATCTTATATATTTATTTTCTAAATCCATAACAATTCTTAAAGTTTGTATATTATGATCAAAACCACCGTATTTATTCATACATTCATTTAAGATGTCTTCACCAGCATGACCAAAAGGTGCATGACCTAAGTCATGTGCGAGTGAAAGTGTTTCTGCCAGGTCATCATTTAATCCAAGATATTTACTAATTGATCTTGCAATCTGTGCTACTTCTATAGAATGTGTGATTCTTGTCCTGTAATGATCACCTATGGTATTTACAAACACTTGTGTTTTATGTTTAAGTCTTCTAAACGCACTGCTATGAATAATTCTATCTCTATCTCTTTGAAAGTCCGTTCTATAAATGTTTTTAGGTTCATGAACAAGTCTTCCTCTACATTTAAAAACACCTAATTTTGAGTAATTTTTCATACTTTAAAGTTTAAATTTATTAACTATATTAGTAATAACAGCGATAAATAATGATTAAAGAAATTAAATTTACTGATAAAGCAATAAAACAGATCAACTTTTTGTTATCAAAAAAAGACAAAGGTTCATTCTTCAGAATCGCTATAAAAGGTGGCGGTTGTTCAGGTTTTCAATATGATTTTTCATATGAAATTAAACCAGATGAGAATGATTTAATCCAAAATAACATTCTTATTGATAAACAATCAGCAAACATGCTTAAAGGCTCTGAAATTGACTATGTTGAAGAGTTAATAGGCGAGTCATTTAAAATAAGCAACCCTCAAACAAAATCATCTTGTGGGTGTGGTGTTTCATTTTCACTTTAATGATAATCAGCTCATGGAATGTTAATTCTATAAGAGCAAGAATTGAAAACGTTAAAAATTATCTAAATAAATTCTCACCTGACATCGTTTTTGTTCAAGAAATCAAAACTGAGGATAAAACATTTCCATATGATGAAATCAAATCTTTGGGTTACGAAAGTTATGTTTTTGGTCAAAAAAGTTATAATGGTGTAGCAATTTTATCCAAAAAAAAATTATCAAATGTAAAAAATGATATTATTAAAGACAAAAATAAACAATCTAGAATTATTACAGCAGATCTTAAGTATAAAAATAAGACTGTCAATTTAGTTAATGTTTATATTCCAAATGGTAATCCAGTAGACTCAGAGAAGTACATTTATAAAAAAAAATGGTTAGATAATTTTCTAAAATTAATAAAAACTTTTTTTAAAAAAAACCAAAATATAATTATTGGTGGTGATTTTAATGTTATTCCTACAGCAGAAGATGTATATAATTCAAAAAGTTTTGAAAATGATGCATTATTTAAATTAGAAATAAGAAAGAAATTTAGAGAAATTCTAAATATTGGATTTAATGATACATATAGATTTTTTTATCCTGATACCGAAGATTATACGTTTTGGGATTACATGAGAGGTGCATGGCAAAAAAATAATGGTATGAGAATTGACCATTTCCTAGTATCAAATTCACTTATTAGAAATATTAAAGATATTAAAATTAACAAATATCCAAGGGGTAAGGAAAAACCGTCTGACCATACCCCTATAGAAATTACTATTGATTAAATCTATTTATGAACAATCCTTTAAAGAATTAGACATGTCTTTTATAAGTTGAAAATACATGCTCTTGCCTTTATCTATATTTGCCCCTAATGGATCAAGAACACCGGTTTTAACACCTGTGTCACTTGCTATAGAATTTATTATATTAAGGTTAAACTGTGGTTCAGAAAAAATACATTTTGCTTTTTCATGCTCTATTACTTCTCTAATTTCAGATAATTGCTCTGCACCAGGCATCACATCTGGATTAACTGTTAAAGCCCCAATTACATTTATACCAAATCTTTTTTCAAAATATTGATAAGCGTCATGGAATACCACAAAGCTCGCATCTTTGTTAATTTCATTTTTTACTTCTTTTATAAGACCGTCTAAATCTTTAAGAAGTTTTTTTGAATTAGCTTTATATACAGAACTATTATCTTTATCTATTTTGCTAAGTTGATTTGTTATTTTTTTTACAATTACTTTAGCATTTGATGGATCAAGCCAAATGTGTGGGTCATACTCACCATGGGCATGTCCATGTTCATCATGTCCGTGATCATCGTGATCATCTTCCTTTTTACCATGTTCATCATGATCATCATGGTCGTCATGATCATCTTCTTTTTTGGCATGCTCATCATGACCATGTTCATCGTGATCATCGTGACCTTCGAAAATATTTTTTTCTCTAAATTTTAGTTTTTTTAAACCACTTTGATCTAACAATTCAAAAACAACAGCATTTTTTGGGATACTTTTTAATGCTGAAGGTAAAAAACTTTCTAAATCCTCACCTACCCAAATAACCAGGTCAGCTTTTTGAAGCATTTTTGCATGAGATGGCTTTATTTGAAAATTATGTGGTGAAGCAACACCATCTATTATTAGATCTGGTTCTCCGACACCCTCCATAATATAACTAGTTAATGAGTGCAAAGGTTTTATAGATGTGACAACGTTAATGTCAGCTTTTAAAGGTGTCAAAATTAATAATATGCCTGCTAATGGACCGAATAGTAATGATTTATAAATTTTTTTCATATAATATCTCCTTATAAATTTGTTATAATATAACAGTGTTATAATATAACATTGTCATAATACAAGGATTTAATAGTGGAAAGTTCAGATAATTTATTAGTAAAAATGGAAAAGGCCGGGGTTTTTATAAATAATAAATGGTTGGTTAAAGATGTTTCCCTTGAAATAGAAAAGGGTAAAATAATTACATTAATAGGTCCAAATGGGTCTGGAAAAACAACTACTGCCAAAATGGCTTTGGGTTTATATAAAAACATTAGCGGAAAAGTTGAAAAATTTACAAAAAAAATAGCTTATGTCCCTCAGAAAATCTCAATTGATTGGACTTTGCCTATAAGAGTATTTGACTTTATGAATTTGACTTCGGATTTACAAGACCAAGAAATAAATGAAGCTTTAGAAATTACAGGTGCAAAACACCTTTTAAATAATGATTTGAAAAGTTTATCTGGTGGTGAATTTCAAAGAGTTTTAATGGCACGAGCTGTAGCAAAAAAACCAGATTTATTAGTTTTAGATGAACCTGTACAAGGAGTAGATTTCACAGGAGAGATTGAACTATATGAATTAATAAAAAAAATATCTGAAACTTTGAAGTGTGGAATTTTACTGATATCTCATAATTTACACGTTGTTATGTCTAAAACCGACCATGTAGTATGCCTTAATGGTCATGTCTGCTGTTCAGGAACACCCATTTCTGTTGCTAATAATAAAAAATATCAAGAATTATTTGGTGAAGATGTTTCAAAAATATTATCTATTTACGAGCATAAGCACGACCATAAACATGGTGTAGATGGATCAGTTGAGGAAAATTAAAAATGTTTGATGATTTTTTTATAAGAGCATTATTTGTAGGTATTGGTATGGCTCTAGTTACTGGACCTTTAGGTTGTTTTGTTGTTTGGAGGAGACTATCATTCTTTGGAGATACTTTAGCTCACTCGGCTTTGCTAGGAATTACTATTGCATATACCATGGAAATTAATATTGCATTATCTGTTTTTATTGTTTCCTCATTAGTAGCTTTGATGTTGCTAAAATTGGAGAAAACAACAAATTTACCAACTGATGCTTTATTAGGATTACTTGCCCACTCTTCTCTTGCAGTTGGGTTAGTTGTTATTGGATTAATAGCAACAATTCGATTTGATTTAATGGGTTTATTATTTGGAGATATTTTAGCTGTGAATGTAAACGATATTATAATTGTATGGTTTGGTGGTGCATTAATTTTATTGGTTTTAAAATTAATATATAAACCGCTTTTTGCATCAACGGTTAATTACGAGCTTGCAGAAGCAGAGGGAATGAAACCAGAGAAAGTGAAGGCAATATTTACATTGCTACTTGCAGCAATTATCGCGATTTCAATTAAAATGGTTGGATTATTATTAATAACTGGAATGCTTATTTTGCCTGCTGCAATTGCCAGAAATATATCTTCAAATCCAAAAGGTATGGTAATTTATTCAGTTATTGCAGGTTTAATGTCTGTATTAATAGGTTTATTCAGTTCATTAGAAATAAATACACCTTCAGGCCCATCTATTATAACTGCTGGTTTAATATTGTTTGTTTTATCATTAATTAAAATTAAAAGGAGTTCTCAATTGAAAAGCTAACTTTTCATTGATAAAAGAAATTATGGCTCAAAAGCAAGGATATTTATCAAAAAATCAAAAAATAGTTTTGGATTATATTGAAAAAGCAAATCAGCCCTTAAAAGCATACTCAATTTTATTTAATGTTCAAAAAAAAGGTCTTAAGGCTCCACCTCAAGTCTATAGAGCTTTAGATAGACTAGTTGAAATAGGTAAAGTACATAAAATTGAGAGTAAAAATGCTTTTGTAGCTTGTAAAAACTCTAGTTGCACAATTTCTAATGCAACAGCCTTTTCTATCTGCGATGGTTGTGAAAAAGTTACTGAAATAAGTAACCCTAAATTATCTAAATATCTATCTGGTTTTCAGGACAATTCAGGTATGAAGTATAATAAATACAATCTTGAGTTCTTTGGATTATGTAAAAAGTGTAGATAATCCTTTATTTTAATAAATTCTTAACATAACTGAAATAATATTAACGAAAGGAAATTTTATGTTTGTAAAAAAATATCTAAAGTGGATTAGTACATTCTTAGTTTTAGTAGGAATACTTCTTACAAATTTAAATATATATCCGTTAAATATATATTTTCATGGATTAGGAGTTGTTGGATGGACTATTGCTGGATTTATGAGCAAAGATAAAGCAATTTTAACTAACTTTGGATTACAAATCCCATTGTTTGTAATTGGTATTTATAAAGTTATTTTTTAAATGAAGAATATATTGTTCGTATGCACAGGTAATTCAGCAAGAAGTATTATTGCTGAAAGTATAATAAATAACGAGTATGACGATATGTATAAAGGTTTTAGTGCTGGGAGTAATCCAACAGGAAAAATTAATGAAGATGTGAAGAATTACTTATTATCAAAACATTATGATCTTTCAAATTGTAGATCTAAAAATTTTAATGAATTTATCAAAAGTCAAATTAAAATGGATTATGTTGTTACAGTTTGTAATAATGCCAATAATGAAGTCTGCCCTATTTGGCCAAATAAAGATCAGATAATTCATTGGGATATAGAGGATCCTGTTAAATTACTTAATGAAACAAATGATTTAAATAAAAAAGATGAAATAATAGAAAAAGTTTACAACAATATTCATAAAAGAATAAAGGAACTTATAAATGAAAAATAAAAGCCGTTATTTCCTTGCTGAATTAATAGGGAGTTGTTTTTTAGTAATGATTATAGTTGGTTCGGGTTTAATGGCAGAAAACTTAACTGACGATGTTGCAGTAATGTTAATTGCAAACACTATAGCAACAGGAGCAGGTTTATTTGTGCTTATTACAGTATTTGCTGATGTATCAGGAGCTCACTTTAATCCATTTGTAAGTATCGCAATGGCAATAACTGGCAAATTAAAAAGGAAACTATTACCCTACTATATCATTGCTCAATTGGTTGGTTGCTTAATTGGTGTTGGTTTAGCTAATTTCTTTTTTGAACATGAGATTTATGAATTATCTACTAAGTCAAGAGATGGGATTTATATATTCACATCTGAGGTAATAGCAACATTAGGACTTATAGTGATAATTTTTGGGGCTATGAAGTCAGGTAAAATTGCTGTTGCTGCTAGTGTTGGTCTATATATTACTGCTGGTTATTGGTTTACCTCCTCTACCTCTTTTGCAAATCCAGCTGTTGCAATTGCTAGAACATTTACAGAGTCTTTTACAGGTATTAGTTATCTAAACACTCCTTATTATATTTTAGCCGAGCTTGTAGGAATGTTAATTGCTGTATTTATTGTTAAAAAGTTATTTTTAGAAAAAAATTGAAAAATATAAAACTTACCAATCGAATAAGTTTAATTAACAAAAAATTTAAAAAAAAAGAGTTTTATCATTATCTTAAAACTTCTAATCTTTCATTAGTAATACCTAAGATTAAAGACAAATATGTAGTAGTTTCCCAAAAAAGAGTTCCAATTAACAAAATTAATTACGAGTTTCCTTCTGGCATAGTGGAAAAAAAGGAAACAACTCTGCAATCAGCACAAAAAGAATTAAGAGAAGAAACAGGATATAGATCAAGATCAAAATTGACTAAAATAGTTAGTTTTTATACAGAGCCTGGACGACTAACTACTAAAATTACTGGTTATTACACAGAAGACTTAATTAAAATCTCGAAGCCAGAACAAGGTATTAGAATTCATCTTTTTAATCAAAGAGATATATTCAAATTAATATTAAATCAAAAATTCAATAATAGTTCTCATATAGCAATGTTTTTATATCTAATAACAATTCTTGAAAATCTATAAACCATAGGTTGTATCAAAATATCTTTTTAATTTAAGGATTATATGATTAAATTAATTTCAAATAATTCGGAGGCAGTAATGAGAAAAAAACTAAAAAAAAATGAAAAGAAAAAAACAAAGATATTAAGATCAATTGATAAACTTAAAAATAAAATAACAGCTAAAGAAAAAAAATTATCAAGCCTTAATATTAAAATTGCTGGTCTAGAAAAAAAGGTTGCAGAAAAAAAAGCAAAAAAAATTGCTAAGAAGAATGCAGAGCAATCTCCTGCATCTATAAATAATTAAATCCAAATCATCTTTCTCCCTTCTCATTTAAGAGAAGGAAGAAAGTAGTTAATTAACAAAATTTAAACGAGGGAAGAAGTAAAAATAGTTTAAATTTATAATTAAATTACAAAGATTAAGTTACAGAAATATTTACTTATTATTAAAGTTTAATTAATTTAGGTTATTTTGAATTATTTGAATAAATTATTCTTGGCTCTAAAAATAATTCTCTAGCAAGAGCTTTAAATCTTTTAGTAACTTGTTTTGAGATTATTTCTTGATGTTGTGATGGAATTTTTAAAAATACAGCATTACCTCTTTTATACAATTTAAACTCTTCAAGAAATATCGTAGATATCGAGGTCAATGATTGTGAAAATCTCAATGCTGCTCCAACTTGTTTGCTTGAAAAAATTTCATTATTATTTAAAAAAGTTAGATACTCCATCTTTGGATTATACTTGATACTACAGTACCGCCAATAACATGACAAAGCTAATTGTATTCTTTCTTTATGAGTCAATCTAAGTAAAGGAGTATTTATTGTTTCTTGAAATACCAATTCAGCTTTTTGAAATGCTCCTAATCCCCAATCCATATGACTTAATACACATGCCAGATATAATAATTTCTTATTAAAATGTTCATTGCCTTCAAAAACTGGATGAATAAAATCATAATATTTTTTATAGTTCGATCCTAGATCACCTCTTTTTTTTGCAATATTCTCAAGTGCTTTATAAAAAATTTCTGATTCTTTTACATCTTTAAAATAGTCAATTGATAAAGAACCTTCACGCAAACCGCTTATAGAACAAATTATATTTCTTGGATTTGTAACTTTCATAATTTCATCAAGTATAATGCAACTATAAGGTAAATACGCTGTTCTAGATTTTGAAATATACTCAACTGTTTTAAGTTTAGATTTATTAAAAGATGAAATTTTTTCAACAAACTTAGATAAAACATTGTTATCAATACTATATTGATGAATTATATGTACCGGATGATTATTTTGAAAAAGATGTAATTTAAATAATGCTCGCCAGGTACCTCCAACTAAATATAGATTATTAAATTTCTTTTTTGAAAGCCATTTTTCTTCTCTTAATAATTTTTTGATATATTTTGCTAAATTTCTTTTTTTAACTATAGGATTATTTAATAATCTTAAAACTCCAACAGGTAATGAGGTTTTATTAGTAACTATATTATTTTCAACTCGAGCTAATTCTAAACTTCCACCTCCAAGATCAGCAACTAATCCATTGACATTTTCAAAGCCTATTTTTACTCCCTCAGCTGAGCATTCAGCTTCTTCTTCACCAGATAATATATTAATCTTAGTTTTAAAAAGTTTTTCAACTTCATTAATAAATGGTTTTGTATCAGTTGCTTCTCTTAAAACTGCTGTTGCAATGATTTTAAGATTTGTGATTTTTGAAACATTTAAAATTTCAGAGAATCTTTTTAAAACTTTTAAAGCATATTCGGTACCAGATCTGTGAAGTTTTTTGGATTTATCTAAATTTTTTCCAAGTTCACAAACTGCTTTTTCATTAAAAAAAGGCACACGAGAAGAACTGAAATCTTCATAAATTAGCATTCTTATAGAGTTTGATCCAATGTCTATTATAGCTAATTTTGCCTGATTTAATTTTAAACTATTTTTACTTTTAATTACTTCCACTTTTAATCAATCTTAAGTGCAGTTGTTTAGGCTGCATTCTTAGTTTAGCTTTACCTCTTCCAGATAAGCTCGGATTATTCATAAAATATTCATGAGCTGAAAAGGAATCGCTCTTACTATATTTAATTTTTTTATAATTACCATCAGCTTCAAGTTCCCAGCTCTGATTAGTATCAAGATAATTTGCCAACATTATTTGATCTAAGATCTGTTCATGAACAGTCTCATTTTCAATTGGGACTAGAAGTTCTACCCTTCGATTTAAATTTCTCGGCATTAAATCAGCTGACGAAATATATACTTTTGCATTTCTATTAGGCATTTTTTTTGTACCATTACTAAAGCAGTAAATTCTAGAATGCTCTAAAAATCTTCCTATGATACTTTTTACAAATATGTTTTCTGATCTATCTTTTACTCCTGGTCTTAAACAACAAACACCCCTTACAAATAAATGAATTTTTACACCAGCATTCGAAGCTTCATAAAATTTATCAATAATTTCTGGATCTACTAAAGAGTTCATTTTTGCCCAAATAGCTGCAAATTTTCCATTTTTAGAATTTTTAATTTCAGCATCAATATTTTCATTTAAGGTTTGCCTCATATTTACTGGCGAAATAGAAATTTTATTTAAATTTTTTGGTTTTGCGTATCCTGTTACATAATTGAAAAACTTTTCAACATCTGATGCCATTTTCTTATCACAACTAAATAAAGACAAATCAGTATAAATTTTAGCATTTACTGGATGATAATTGCCAGTTCCTAAATGAAAATAAGTTTGTATTTTACCCTGTTCTCTTCTTAAAACTAATGATGATTTTGCATGAGTTTTATATTTAGCAAAACCATAAACAATTTGAACACCTACTTTTTCTAAACTTCTTGATAGTTGAATATTAGCTTCCTCATCAAATCTAGCTTTAATTTCAATTAAAGCGGTAACTGTTTTTCCGTTTTCTGCAGCTGTTATTAAAGCTTTAACAATAGGTGAGTCTAGAGTTGTTCTATATAGAGTTTGTTTTATAGCTATAACTTTTTTATCATTTGCTGCTTGGTTTAAAAATTCAATTACTGAGTCAAATGTTTCGAAAGGATGATGAACAACTAAATCTTTCTTTTTAATAGTTTCAAAAAAATTATCATTATATTCTTTTAATCTTTCAACTTCTCTAGGTGTAAAATGTTTAAATCTTAATTTTGGATTTTTTACTTTACATATTTGATCTATATCTTGAATTCCAACAAGGCCAGCAACATCATAAATATAGTCAGGATTTATATCTAATTTATTAGTTATAAATCTTATCAATTCGTTATCACTATTTTCAAGAACCTCTAAACGAACAATATCACCCGTTCTACGTCTTTTTAAAGCTAATTCAAAAGATCTAACCAAATCTTCTGCTTCCTCTTGAATCTCTACATCGCTGTCTCTTATTACTCTAAAAATCATTTTCTTTTCTAAATCATGATCTGGAAAAATTTCATTAGCAAAAAAACTTATTACATCATCTAGAATCACAAATTTCTTATGATTTTTTGAAGACTCAATTTCAATAAATCTAGATAATGCTTTTGGTATTACTATTATTGAGTTTAAAATCCTTTTTTTATTTTTTTTTCTTAACTTCATTACAATTGCTCTTCCTTGATTGATTATAAATGGAAATGGATGTGCAGGATCAATTGCTGATGGTGTTAATAAAGGGTAAATCTCTTCTTTAAATATTTCTAAAAGTTTTTTTTTATCCTTAGTATTTAAATTAACTGGTTTAACTAAATTGATATTATTTTTTTTTAATTCCATAATCAGTTGAATAAAAATTTTGTTCTGTTTTTTTAATAGTTTCTTAGTTTCAAGCACTACCTCATCCATTTGCTCTTCAGGTGTCAAACCATCAGAGCTTAGTGAGTCAACTTCTTGTTTTATTTGACTATATAACCCAGCTACACGGACCATAAAAAATTCATCTAGATTAGACCCAGCAATTGATAAAAACTTTACTCTTTCATAAAGAGGATTTTCGATATTTTGCGCCTCTAAAAGTACTCTATCGTTGAATTTTAACCAAGAAAGCTCTCTATTTATATATTTAGATTTCAACTCTTCTTTATGTTGTTTTTTTAAAGCAGTCATATATTTAGATTTTATGTATCAATTATACGTCATGAGACACGCAAAATCTAGTTGGGATGATTTAAGTATTAATGATTTTGATAGACCACTTACTAAAAGAGGCAAGAAAAATGCAAAAATGATTTGTGAATTTTTTGTTAAAAAAAAATTTGAATTTGATTATGCATTAATTTCATCATCAAAAAGAACAAAAAAAACTTTTCAAATTTTATCCAAGAAAATTAATAAGCCAAAAAAAGTTAATTTTTCAAAAGATTTATATTTAGTTGATGAGAATGCAATTGTAAAAAAAATTAAAGAAATATCCAGTGAATATAAATCAATTTTGATTATAAACCATGAACCATCAGTGAAAAATTTAGTACGAAATCTTACAAAAAATCATAATACGAATAATTTTAAACTAATGAATTATAAATTCCCAACAGCAGCATTTGCAAAAATTGAGTTTGATATTAAATCCTGGAATGAAGTCGAGAAAAAGGGAGTATTAAAAAAATTTATAAGACCCAAAGATCTTCAAGATTCTAAAGAATAACCAGCTGATCTTACTGTTCTAATTAAAGGTTTTGTATTTTGTATATTAATTGCTTGTCTTAATCTTCTAATATGAACATCAACTGTTCTAGACTCAACATATATATTTTCTCCCCAAACATTGTTTAAGAGTTGTTCTCTTGAATAAACTCTTTTTGGATTTTTGATAAAAAAATCTAAGAGTTTAAATTCAGTTGGACCCAAAGTAATTTCTTTATCTTTTCTATAAACTCTTTTTGTAATCCGATCTATTTTTAAATCAGTAAATTCTACAATGTCTGATGATGATTGAGGTTTAGATCTTCTCAATAAAGATTTAATTCTAGCATTCAATTCTTTTTGACTAAAAGGTTTAGTTACATAATCATCTGCACCTGTATCAAATGCTTTTAATTTGTCTTCTTCCTCCCCTTTTGCAGTTAACATAATGACAGGAATATCATTAAACTTATTATCTTTTTTTAAGTTTTTACAAATTTCAACACCAGATAATTCTGGTAACATCCAATCCATTAATATTAAATCTGGCTGTTTTAATTTTATTTGTTTAAGAGCATCTTCTCCATTTTCTGAATGACTGACTTTATAACCTTCTTTTTCAAGATTGTACTTTAACAAACTAACAATTGATGCTTCATCTTCAGCTATGAAAACATGAGCTGACATAAATCATTTTTCTCCGGTTACAATTGGCTCTGTTCCCTTGGGTCTATCACCTTCTAAATATTCGCCTTTAACTAAATAATAAACTTGTTCTGCAACATTTGTAGTATGATCACCAATACGCTCTATGTTTTTAGTTACAAACAATAAATGAGTTCCATCTTCTAAATTTTTTTCATTTTCTTTAAGATATTTTATAACTTCTTGCATACAAAGATTTGTTAGATCATCTATTTGCTCATCACCTTCCCAAACATTTACTGCCATTGGCGCAGATCTTTCTAGATAAGCATCTAATGTTGATTTTAATTGTTTTTGAACATTGGTAGATACTCTATTCAATGAGTCTACCAAGTTCTTTGGAAGATTTTCGTTAAGCAAAAGTGTTCTCTTAGATATATTTTTTGCTAAATCACCTATTCTTTCTAAATCTGAAGACATTTTCAAAGCCGTTACTGTCTCTCTTAAATCAATTGCCATAGGTTGTCTTAAAGCAATTAAATTCACAACTTGCTGTTCAATTAAAGTCTCATATTTATCTATTTTTTGATCTTCTTGAATAACAGCTTCTGCAATATTGTTATCTCTTGTTGTAATGGCTTGAATTGCTTTACCTAAAGAAACTTCACATGCACTTCCCATTTTAATTATATTAGCATTAAGATTTTTTAGTTCTTCTTCGTAAGATTTGACTGTATGTGGTGCTTCAGACATTATCCAAACCTCCCTGTTATATAATCTTGCGTTTTTTTATTATCAGGATTCTTAAATATTTTATCAGTAGATCCATGTTCAATCAATTGTCCTAAATGAAAAAAACCTGTATTTTGAGAAACACGTGCTGCTTGAGCCATAGAATGAGTTACAATTATTATTGTGTGCTCTTTTTTTAACTCATCAATCAATTCTTCAATTTGCGCTGTTGCTATAGGATCTAATGCTGAACAAGGCTCATCCATTAATATAACTTCTGGTCTTACAGAAATCGCTCTAGCAATACAAAGTCTTTGCTGTTGTCCTCCAGATAATCCAGTTCCAGGTTCATGCAACCTATCTTTTACCTCTTCCCATAGTGCAGCCTTTTTCAAACTAGTTTCAACAATTTCATCCATTTCTTGTTTTGATTGAGCCATACCATGAATTGTTGGACCGTAAGATACATTTTCATATAAAGTTTTTGGGAAAGGATTGGGTTTTTGAAAAACCATACCAATTTTTTCTCTTAGTCTTACGACATCACAACTTTTATCATTGATATTAAAATCATTAATTAAAATTTCTCCTTTAACACTACAGATATCAATTACATCATTCATTCTATTAAGACATCTTAGGAAAGTTGATTTACCACAACCAGATGGACCAATTAATGCCGTTACTTGATTTTCCTCAATATCTAAACTTATATTATAGAGCGCTTGTTTTTTTCCATAAAAAACATCAACATCTTTTGCTTTAATCTTTATCATTTTAACTCCATTTTTTCTCAAACTTATGTCTTATTATTTGGGCAAATAAATTCATTATTATTAAAAAGCCAAGTAAGACCATTATACATGCCGAAACTTTTTCTACAAATCCCCTTTCAGCACTTTCAGCCCAAATATAAATTTGAACTGGTAAGCTTGCAGCAGGATCCATGGGTGATCCAGGTATCGTGTTAACAAAAGCAACCATTCCAATTAAAATTAGGGGTGCAGTTTCTCCTAAGGCTTGAGCTAAACCAATTATTGTTCCTGATAACGTGCCAGGCATAGAAAGAGGAACTGTATGATGCATTGTGGTTTGCATCCGACTTGCTCCCATAGCAAGTGCTGCCTCTCTTATACTTGGTGGAACTGCTTTTAAAGATGCTCTAGCAGCTATAATTATTGTTGGTAAGGTCATTAAGGACAAAGTGATACCTCCAACTAATGGGGTAGACCTTGGTAATTGAAATATAGCCAATAAAACTCCTAATCCTAATAGACCAAAAACTATAGATGGAACCGCTGCTAAGTTGTTTATATTTACTTCAATAAAATCAGTAAATCTATTTTTAGGGGCAAATTCCTCAAGATAGATTGCCGCTAGAACCGCAACAGGAAAAGCTATCATTAAACAAACAAGTATAGAAAAAATTGAGCCCATAAATGAACTTGCTATTCCAGCTAACTCAGCTTCTCTTGAGTCAGCATTTGTAAAAAAACTTATATTAAATTTACTTTCAACCTTACCATTTGCAACAAGTTGATCAAAAATTTTTAATTGATAATCGCTTACTCTTCTTTGGTCTTCAGGTAAATCTCTTGGATAATTTCCTTTAAAGACTTGGTCTAAATCATCTGAAGCAGTTAGATAAACTTCCTTTGTTTTTCCTATTAAATTAGGGTCATTTAAAAGTTCATTTTTAATTTCTTTTTCAAAAAAATAAGACACCATTCTCTTCAATTCATTTTCTTGATCTTCATTGGCTTTTGGATCTAAATCAGCCATTGATTTTAATGCTATATCGTAATAATCAGCGTCCTGTAAATCTTCTTTAGAAGGATTTTGGTCTAACATCATTAATTCAGCATCGAAAGTTACTGGAACAATAAGCCATGTTTTTTGAAAAGCTGAATAGCCAGTTGAAAAAATTTTAAAAATAAAGATTGTTAAAAATAAAAGTGCCATAAAAATTGCACTCAGACCGTATAAGCGAAATCGCTGTTCAGCTTTATATCTTTTATTTAATAATTGTTCTTTATTTTTATTCATATTTTTCTCTATATTTTTTAACTACTCTCAAGGCCACAATATTTAAACAAAGTGTTACTAAAAATAATGACATACCTAAAGCAAAAGCAGCTTGCGTTTTTGGGTCGCCAAAAGCTTGGTCACCAATTAGAATAACTACAATTTGAGCTGTAATCGTTGAAGTAGACTCTAAAGGATTTAAAGTTAAATTAGCAGCTAAACCAGAGGCCATAACAACTATCATTGTTTCTCCAATAGCTCTTGAAACACCAAGTAAAATAGATCCAACTATCCCCGGCAATGCCGCGGGAAAAATAACTCTCTTAATTGTTTCTGATTTAGTTGCTCCCATAGCGTAACTTCCATCTCTTAAACTTTGAGGCACACTTGTAATTACATCGTCACTTAAACTTGAAATAAATGGTATGATCATAATACCCATTACCCCTCCTGCTGCTAAAGCACTTTCAGCTGAAACTTCAAGACCCATTGAAGTTCCTAATTCTTTCAAAAATGGTCCAACAGTTAGGGCAGCAAAAAAACCATAAACAACTGTTGGTATACCAGCTAAAATTTCAATTAATGGTTTTGCATATTGTCTAACTTTAGTTGATGCATATTCAGCTAAATAAATTCCACTCATTAATCCAATTGGGATAGCAACGCACATAGCAATAAATGCAATAAAAAAAGTACCTGCAAAAATAGGGACTGCTCCAAAAGTATCTGAATACATTGTCGGATCTAAAGCCTCAGAAGAATCTCTAACAAAAGCTTTTGCTGGATACCAGTGAGTTCCAAAGACAAAATCAAATAATGGAATTACTTTAAAAAAATCTATGGTTTGAAATATAAGTGAAAAAACTATTCCAACAGTAGTTAATATTGCAGCTAAAGAAGCTGTAAATAAAACTGCGTTCAAAAATTTTTCAACTGGTTCTCTTGTTCTAGAATTAGATGAAATTCTTTTATATGCATAAGCAACAGAGGCAATAATTGCAGATAATACTATAACAACTTTTGAACTTTGAGCTATTGATCGAAGACTTAAATATTTTTCAGCTGAAGCCTCAATAAAAGGTGTAATTTCTCCAGTGAATTGACCTCGAGACAATGCTTTTGTTTTTTCGTATATTAAATTTAATTCATCATCAAGATAACCTTGATTTGAATAATCACTTAAGATTAATAGTTTTACAATTGTGGGCTCAAAAATTGCCCATAATGAAAAAATTATAAAGGCTGGTATTGCACACCAGATTGCAAGATAATAACCATAAAATTGTGGTAATGCGGTTAATCTTTTTTTTGTAGATTGAATTGTATATGCTTTTTTGCGTCCAAAATAATAGCTTGTGAAACCTAGAAGAACAATAAATGTAAATAATATTAAGTTCACAGAATCTCCTTAAGTGAGGACTTTACACTTTTTATAAAAAAAGGGGTCTAAAAAGACCCCCTTTTTAATCATTTGTTAACCGAGGAATAATTAATCACCCATAGCAACTAGCTTCGTAGCATTAGTTCTAGTTGTTTTATACAACTTAGAGTCTAATGGCACTAAACCAATGTCTGCTAAGTAACCACCTTTTCCAATAGCTTTCTTAGTTGTGAATTCTTTCACAAACTCATGTAAGCCTGGAATTACTCCAACGTGTGCTTTTTTCACGTAGAAGAATAAAGGTCTAGCAACAGCATAACTGTAGTCTTGAATAGACTTTAATGACGGTTGTCCACCATCAATACTTGCTGCTTGCAATTTATCTTTTGCAGCTAAGAAATAACTGAAACCAAAGAAACCAAACATTTCTTTATCTTGAGTTAACTTTTGGATGATTAAACTATCGTTTTCTCCAACTTCAATAGCAGCACCATCTTCTCTGTAAAGTTTTTGAGGTTTTTTGTATTTTTTATTTCCAGCTTCAAAACCAGCTTTATAAAGAGCTTTAGCTTCTTTAGTCATACCTTTTTTCATTACTAAAGAATTCCAAGCATCTCTAGTTCCTGATGTTCCTGGTGGGATCATCACTGAAATTTTTTGTTTTGGTAAGCTAGGGTCAATTTGGTCCCAAGTTTTATAAATATTTGGAACTAATTTACCATCAACAACTGTATGAGCAGCAAGTGCTAAATATAATTGTTCTTTAGTAAAGTTTACTGGTTTTGCATCTTTGCTGTAAGCTAATGTAATACCATCGTTACCAATTACGATCTCAACGATATCATTAACACCATTTTTCTTACATAGAGCTTTTTCTTTATCTTTCATAGCTCTTGATGCGTTTGTAATATCTGGATGTTGTTCACCTACACCAGCACAGAATAGTTTAGCTCCACCACCAGTACCAGTAGACTCGATCACAGGAGTTTTAAATCCTGAACCACCAAATCTTTCAGCAACAACTGTTGCGTAAGGGAATACCGTAGAGGAACCAACTATCTTAATTTGATCTCTTGCTTGAGCAACAGTTGCTATTGATAAAGCAACTAAAGAAGCGATCACTATAGTTAGTTTTTTCATTATATTTAATCCTTTCGTTATTAATTAATATATAAAGGTGAGTGACTCGTACAAATTAATTGAATCTTTAATATTACAGAATTGTTACACTTTTGTTAAAAAGATAACTTTTTAGTTGTAATTCATTGAGATTATAATCTCATCATTTTCTGTTTCTAAACCACCTTTACAAGAAACAGGGTTAACTTTATCTTTAAAAGCAAGCTCAGTTGTAGGTCTCAAAATAACTTCAAGTTTCACTAAATTAACTAATTCTTCTAAGACGCTTTGATCGTATCGCCATCTTGGCCATGTGCTTGGAGTAGAAAAAACAGATGTTAAATAACTAGTTGCCATAGTAAACCTATAATTACTTAAATTTTCGTTTCTCAACAAATGATCTCTTACTGAATTAAATATATTTCTACATCTAAATGAGTCTGACATATAATTCTCTTTTTTTAAATTTTCATTTACTGGGATTGAAACAATTAAATCTACTGTATTTCTCCAATAGGAACTGACAACATCCATATATATATCTTCATAAGGCACATCTTTATGTTTCTTTACAGCGGGATAAGAACTCTTTAAGTCCTCTTCTAATCTAAAAATACCTATGTCAAAAACTGTTAATTGCTGAGTACGTAAAAGAGTAGAAAGGTCTTTTGAATATACACTAGTTGTGAAAAACAAGATTAAATAAAAAAATATTAAAATATTTTTGAGTATTTTAAACATTATAAAAACTTAAATAAAATCTTTACACGAATCAATCAAAGAAATGTTAAAGTTTTCTCAAATAAGGGTTGTAAAATGAAGTTTTTTTTAAATTGTTATTTCGAAGGCAAATATATTTTAATTTCAGTACCTTTACCAACCTCTGAAAGAATCTCAAAATCACCTCTGTGTTGAGTAATTATGTGTTTAACAATAGCTAATCCTAAACCAGTTCCACCAACTTTATTACTTTGTTCTGTGTCAACCCTGTAAAATCTTTCTGTAACACGCGAAATGTGTTCATGTGGAATGCCATAACCTTCATCTTTAATACTAATCATTATATTCTTTTCTAATAGTTTGTTACTATTTTCATTTTTAGAAATATATATATTTTTATTTTCTGGAGAATATTTTATTGAATTATCCAAAAGATTAGAAAAAACTGTATTTAATCTTTTTTCATCACCTATAACAATTGATGTATTTGTTAATTGATTTTTAACAGTTATATTTTTCTTTTTTAAAACAATTTCAAAATTACTAATAATAGTTTCAAAGAGTTCATTAATATTTACTATTGAAGTAGGTCTTATATGTTCATCAAGTTCAATCCGTGTAAGAATTAATAGATCATTAATTAAACTTTCCATCCTTGTTGATTGTTCAGATAAAATTTTCATAAATTTTTTTTTAGCCTTTTCATCATCAGACGCTGGGCCCTCAATTGTTTCTAGTGATCCTTTGATTGCCATTAAAGGTGTTCTTAATTCATGGCTTACATTTGCTACAAAATCAGTTTTAAATTTTTGTGCTTTTGTAATTTCAGTAAAATCTTTTAAAAATAACACAACAGAGTCTGGTTCAGTAAATAAATGAGTTGGGCCAGGAATAATATAAATTTTATAGAATTGATATGATGGGAGGTCTATTTCAACATCGATATTTTTTGTTTTATTTTCTACGATAGCTTTTTCAATATTTTCTATTAATTCTGGTTTTCGAATTATAGAAGATATGTTTTTATCAATTAAATTACTTCCAAATCTTTTTAATGCACTTGGATTGGCATATTTAATTATGTTAAATTTATTTAATGCAAAAAATTGATCTTCAAGCTCATCAATAATTACTCTTTTTGTTTTTTCTTCTCTTTTATTAACTATTGTAGCGGTATTTATTGATTTATTTTTTTTTTGATTAAGTAAATAGAGAAGATAAACTATCACAACTATAAGTAGAATGACGAAATATTCCATAAATTTAGATGGCTTAATTTTGCATCATTACACTTTTTAATGCAAATAAATTAAGAAAAAATTAACTAATGATTTGGTGAAATATTGTTAAAAAATATTTTTGCTGTTTCTTCCCAAGTGAATTTTTTTGCAAATTCAAGACAATCATTTCTATTAACTTTCAAAGCTTTATGTGCTGATACTTTAAGATCATCATCTAAACAATTTATTTTGGATCCTTCAAATATATCTTTAGGACCTGGAACAGGATACGCAGCAACAGGTGTTCCACAATTTAAAGCTTCTGTAACTACAATTCCAAATGTATCTGTTTTACTTGGGAAAACAAAAACATCAGAGGATGCAAAATGTGATGCTAATTCACCATTTGTTTTTTCTCCTAAAAAAATATCTTTAGGGAATTCTTTTTTCAATTTTTTTAAATCAGGTCCTTTTCCTATAATTATCTTTGTACCTTCTAAATCACATTCTAAGAAAGCTCTTATGTTTTTTTCAACTGCAACTCTTCCAACATAAATCCAAATAGGTCTTTTATGAGGTAAATCAATTTTTTTAGGGTTCTTAAAAGCTCCATGATTTCCTCCTCTAGTCCAAGTAATCATTTTATTGTCATCTATACCTATATCGATTAATTCTTTTCTCATAGACTCTGTAGTTACTAAAATTCTCTCAGCCTTATTATGAAAATTTGCTAAGAATTTTTCAGCCCATTTTGCTGGTATAATAGGAAAGTAAAGTTTTAGATATTTATCAAATCTTGTATGGAAACTCGTAGTAAACTTTAGATTATTTTTTAAACAATATCTTCTTGCCATAGTGCCTATCGGGCCTTCGGTAGCGATATGAATTGCATCTGGATTGATTTTCTTTATTAAACTACCAACTCTGGGCCATACATTTATAGACAACCTAATTTCATTATATTTCGGCATCGGAAAAGTAAAAAATAAGTCAGGTGTAATATATTCTATTCTATGACCTTGTTCTTTTAATATATTGCCTGTTTCATGTAAGGTTCTTACAACACCATTTACTTGGGGAAAATATGCATCTGTAGCAATTAAAATTTTCATTAATTATGAAGCTTTTTTTAATTCTTCAGTTTTAATTGGTTCAATTTTTTCTTTATCGTCTAAATATTGTTCTCTTATTTTGTCCCAATATAATATTTCAAAACTACCATCATAATTTTCGGCTAATGCAGTGCAGGACTCAACCCAGTCTCCACAATTTAAATAATTGACCCCATTAAAATCTCTATCCTCAGCATGATGGATGTGGCCACAAATAATTCCATCAAATTTTTTTCTTTTTGCATAATCTGAAAGTGTTTTTTCATATTCACCAATATATTTAACTGCATTTTTGACTTTATACTTTAAAAATTTTGCAAGAGACCAATATTCTTTTCCTCTCAATCTTCTAAAAAAATTAATTATTACATTTAATTTTAATAGTAAATTATAGGCTATTGATCCAAGTTTAGATAACCATTTAGCATGTTTCATAACACCATCCCAAGCATCACCATGAACAACAACATATTTTTTTCCTGCATTTGTTTCATGAATAACTCTATTAACCATATGGATGTCACCAAAATGCATTGGAATAAATTTTCTTAACATTTCGTCATGATTACCCATAATGTAGAAAACTTTAGTACCATGCCTAGCTTTTCTTAAAATTTTTTGGATTACATCATTATGTTCTTGAGGCCAAAAAAAGCTTTTTTGCATTTCCCAGATATCTATAATGTCCCCTACAAGATAAAGATTTTCGGATCTTGAGTTTTTAAAAAACTCTAAAAGTTTTTTTGCCTGACAACCCTTGGTACCTAAATGAACATCAGAAATAAATATACTTTTATATTTAAGTAAATTAGCCATTTAAAAACCTATATTTTAATACAACTGTAACACGAATCATGTATTTCTTATTTCATCTAAATGTTACAAATTTGTTAAAAATTTTTTAAGGATTAATTATGTTATGTTGTTTGATTTATAATTTGAATTCTTCCTCTGGAAGAAAATCTAAATTCATAAATAGGATTTTATCTAAGTTAAAAGAGAATATTTCTGTAGACTACTTTGAGACTAAAACAATAAATCAAGCTAAGAAAATTTTCAAAAATTTTAATCAAAAAAATTATGATCGACTAATAGTAGCTGGTGGTGATGGTTCAGTTTCTTTTGCAATTAATGAATTAATTAAAAATAATTTTAATTTTAAAGACGATTTTGCCATAGGTTATATTCCTGCTGGTACTGCTAATTTGCTTCAAGCTGAATTATCAATGAATAAAAAAATTGATGATATAGTCAATATATTGGTTTCTAATAATTATAAATCCTCTAATCTTGTAAAAATTAACGAGAATTATTTCTTTTTAATGGCTGGTATAGGATGGGATGCAAAAATTGTTCATTCAATTAATTCAAAAATTAAAAAGTTTCTAGGTAAAATTATATTTGGTATCAAAGGTTTTCAATATTTCTTGTTTATGAATAATAAAAAATTAAATGTCACTTTTGATGATCAATTTTATCAAGCAGACTGGATATTATCTTCAAATACCAAATATTACGCTGGACATCATAAAATAAATAAAACAAATATTTTTGAAGATAAATTAGTCACCTATATATTTAAAGATTTGACTAGGATTAGTTTATTATATTCAATATTTTTAATAATTCTTAATGGTGATTTAAGTAAAAATAAAAATGTTATTACTACTTATGCACAAAACATTACAATTGATGGAAATGATTTGATGCCTGTTCAAATTGATGGAGATAATTTTGGCTCACATAAAAAAATTCATTTAAATCTATCAAATAAAAAAGTGAATTTTCTTGTAAAATAATTATTTTACTCTTCCATAAACATCTTGGTATCTGACTATATCAGTTTCTTTTAAAATTGAGCCTACTTGTGCTTCAATTATTTTTACTGGTTTTTTATATGGGTTTTCTATTCTATGGATTGCACCTAATGGTATAAAAATAGTTTCATCAGGTTTCATGGTAAAATATTTTTTATTTAACTTTGTTTGAAATCTTTTACTGGCTGAACTATTGCTAAATATTATTTCCTTGGATTTGTTTAGAATTATAATTCCTTCTGGAATGTAATTTAAAAGATTATAAATAGTTTCTCTATATTTCTTACTTTTGTCTTCATCTAACTTATTATCTTCAATGTTAACTTCAGTATTAATATCTAAGACTCTTTCTTTTTTTAAAAGAAAAAATAACAAAACAGTTATTATGACTAACAAAACAAATGTTAAAAGTTCCATATAAAATTATCTCATTCAAATGTTACAGATTTGTTAAAATATCTAAGAACTTACTTTTCCTAAATAATTTACTAGAATAACACCTATAATTATTAAGATTATACCAATAGTTCCATAAATATTAGGCAATTGATTATATTTTAAAATACCAAATATCGTTACTGCTGTAATTGTTATTCCTCCATATGTTGCATAAGTAAAACCTACTGGAATTATATTCATTGCTTTAGATAAGCAAAATAGACATAAAATAATTGAGAACACACAAAAAATAGTTGGATAAATATTTGTAAAGCCATTAGTAGTTTTTAAAAAACCATTAGCAGCAATTCCTAAAATAATTGCTAGAAATAAAAAAATATAACCCGAAATTAAATTCATGATTTAACCTACTCTTCCATATATGTCTTGATATCTTACAATATCGGTTTCTTTTAGAATAGATCCTTTCTGAATTTCTAAAATTTTTACGTTAATTTTTAATGGATTTTCTATTCTGTGAATAGCACCCTTTGGAATATATATAGATTCATTTACAGATTTTGATAATTTTTTCTTATTTAATGTAATTAAAGGTTTACCTTGGGTAATTAACCAGTGCTCAGATCGATGATGATGTTTTTGTAGACTTAATATACCTTTTGATTTTACATTTAATTCTTTAACTAAGAAATTTTTACCTCTGAATAAGTTGGTATAACTACCCCATGGTCTATAAAAAATATTCTTTTTTTTGAAATATTTTGATTTATTTTTATTAAAGATTTTTGAAATTTCTTTCCAACTACCTAGGTCAGACCAAGGAATATCCAATTTTATAGCATTAATGTTTTTTGATTTTTCAAGGATTGCATAATCAAAAGATTTTTCAACTGACTTAATAAATTCCGATTTGTTTAAATAATAAGTATTATTTTTGTATTTTGATTTATTTACCGAAAGTAAGCAGCTCTTATAAGTTTTTGGTTGATATTTTTTAAAATTATTAATTATCGAGTCTTTCCTTAAAAAAAACATACCCGAATTCCAGTAACCTTTTTTATTTATGACCTGTTTAGCTTTTAAAATTTTAGGCTTTTCTATAAACTTTGAAACTTTATTAATATTTTTAATCTTTTTTGTTAAAAAGTAACCATATTCACTTGATGGATTGTTAGGTTTAATCCCAAATATAAATATATTTTTATCGTCTAGATTTTTAACATTGTTTTTAATTGATCTATTAAAAATACTTGTTTTTTCAATTAAATGATCTGCAGCAAAATACATTAGAGATTGTTTTAATGGAATATCTTTAATCAATGCAGAAGAAAGTATTGCTGGAGCTGTATTCTTTTTAGCTGGCTCAAGCACAATTTTAAATTTCTTTATTTTAGAATTTTTTAAAGATCTTCTAACTTGTGATAAATATTTGTTATTAGTGCTTATGATGGGATGATCGAAGATCGGATTTTTAATCCTTTCTAATGTTTTTTCCATCAGGTTCCATCCTCCAAAGTCAATAAACTGCTTTGGTTGATGGTGTTTTTTATCTTCCCACAGTCGAGTGCCTGCTCCACCACACAAAATAACTGGTCTAATTTTCATTAAATATCAGCGTAAACTTTTACTTCGTTTTTTGCTCCTGGATGTGTTGGTGCTCCTAGATATGCAGGTCCAACAGTTTGTGCATATTTCCAAAGAGTTCCATTACCAAAGTTAATTTTCTTTGGTTTCCATTTTTTCTTTCTTTTCGATAGTTCTTTTTTTGATAATCTTACGTTAATAGTTCCTTTTTTAGCATCTATATCAATTACATCACCATTACGTAAAAGTGCTATTGGACCGCCTATAGAGGCCTCAGGACCTACATGACCGATACAAAAGCCCCTAGTAGCACCAGAAAACCTTCCGTCAGTTATAAGTGCAACTTTTTCACCTTTTCCTTGGCCGTAAATAGCTCCAGTTGTTTGAAGCATTTCTCTCATACCTGGTCCACCTCTTGGTCCTTCGTATCTAATAATTATGATGTCGCCATCTTTGTATTGTTTTTTTTGAACAGCTTTAAATGCAGCTTCCTCAGTATCAAAACATCTTGCTCTTCCTGTAAATTGTAATTTTTTAAGTCCTGCAACTTTAACAATTGCACCTTCGGGTGCTAAATTTCCTTTTAATCCAACTACACCTCCATCTGGAGATAATGGATTATTATGTTTTCTCATTACCTTTTGTTTTAAATTAAATTTAACTTTTTTTAAATTTTCTCTCATTGTTTTACCAGTTACAGTTAAACAATCTCCATGTATGTATCCACCATCCATTAAAGTTTTTAATAACATTGGTACTCCTCCTGCTTGCCACATATCTTTTGCAACATATCTTCCACCCGGTTTAAGATCAGCAAGATAAGGAGTTTTTTTAAAAATTTTTGCTACATCCATTAAATCAAATTTAATACCAACTTCATTTGCAATTGCTGGCAAATGTAATGCTGCGTTTGTTGAACCGCCTGTTGCTGCTACTATTGTAGCTGCATTTTCTAAAGCTTTTCTTGTAACTATATCTCTTGGTCTGATATTTTTCTTAAGCAAGTTCATTACAGCTTTTCCACTTAACATTGCGTACTTGTCTCTTTGCTCATAAGGAGCTGGTGTTCCTGCTGAATAAGGTAATGCTAGTCCAATTGCTTCTGAAACACATGCCATAGTATTTGCTGTAAATTGTCCACCACAGGCTCCTGAACTCGGACAAGCTTTTAATTCAAGTTTTCTTAATGCGTGTGCTGACATTTTACCTGAAGAATATTTTCCTACACCTTCAAATACATCAACTACAGTCACGTCTTTACCATTAAATCTTCCAGGCAAGATAGATCCACCGTAAATAAAAACGCTTGGCACATTCAACCTAACCATCGCCATCATTAGACCTGGTAACGATTTATCACATCCAGCAACGCCAACTAATGCATCATAACAATGACCTCTTACAGTTAATTCTGTTGAATCTGCAATTACGTCTCTTGAAATTAATGACGATTTCATACCTTCATGGCCCATCGCAATTCCATCAGTTACAGTAATTGTACAAAATTCTCTTGGGGTTCCGCCGTTGCTTTTTACTCCTTTTTTAACTGATTGTGCCTGCCTCATTAAGGCAATATTGCATGGTGCTGCTTCATTCCAAGTTGAAACTACTCCTATAAAAGGTTTTGCAACATCTTTTTCGGTTAAATCCATTGCATAATAAAATGATCTTTGTGGTGCTTTATCAGGTCCTACTGATGTATGTCTGCTAGGTAATTTTTTTTTATTAAATTTTAACATTATAGATTTTGAATTATTAATGAAATTTTCTTAACATCATTTTTTAAATTATTATAGTTATTTTTTTCTTGTTCAACAACAGTTTTGGGAGCCCTATCTACGAAATTTTTATTTTGTAACCTTTTATTAATGCCTTCCATTTCCGAATTATATTTATTTTGTTTTTTTATAAGATTTTCTTTAATGATTTTAAGATCTATATTTTCTTCAAAATAAACCTTAATTATATCACCACCAATTACCATTGTTGCTGAAGGTTTGTCCAAATCTTTATTGAAAAAATTATTTACTCTAGCTATTTTTTTTAAAATATTTTCGTTTTTTTCATAAAAATTGGATTTTTTATTCTTTAAACTGCCTAATGATACATCAACAAATGTGCCAGGACTTATATTTAGCTCGTTTTTAAAAGATCTAAGAGAAGAGGTAAAATTGATAATATTTTCAACATTTTTTATTTCATTATTTTTTATAGGTTTTTCATTGATCCAATTAGAAAACATAAGGTAATTTTTACCTGATTTATCCAGCTTATTTTTTAGCCATATTTCTTCAGTTACAAACGGTATGAATGGGTGCATAAGAATTAATATTTGGGTGAAAATGAAACCAGAAACATCCTGTGTTTCTTTAACTTTTTTCTTATCATTTGAGTAAAGAATAGTTTTCGAAAGCTCTAAATACCAATCACAATAAGAATTCCATACAAACTGATAAATAAGTCTAGATGCCTCATCGAATCTATATTCTTTTATTTTTGCCTCTACATTTTTTTTTACATTTACTAATTCATTAAAAATCCAATTATTAATGTTTATATTAATTTTTTTTGGTTTTTTTTCGGAAAAAATACATTTATTTTGAATTAGAAAATTATTTGCGTTCCATAATTTATTTAAAAGATTTCTGTATCCTTTAACTCTGTCTTCAGATAACTTTACATCTCTACCTGGTGAAGCCATCGAAAGAAGAGTAAATCTTAAGGCATCAGCACTATATTTGTTAATTAATTCTAAAGGATCAATTACATTCCCTTTAGATTTAGACATTTTCTGTCCTTTCTCATCTCTTACTAAAGCGTGCACGTATATATCTTTAAACGGCTCTTTATTCAAAAATTCCATACTAAGCATCATCATTCTTGCAACCCAAAAAAATATTATATCAAACCCTGTAACTAAAACTGTAGTAGGATAAAATTTAGTTAAATAATCATTTTTCTTTGGCCAACCAAGTGTTGCAAAAGGCCAAAGGCCAGATGAAAACCAAGTATCTAGAACATCAGGATCCCTAAAAATACTTACATCTTTTTTATAATATTTTTTTGCTAATTTTTTTGCGTTGTCCTCATTTTCTGCAACAAATATTTTTTTATCTGGTCCATACCACGCAGGTATTTGATGACCCCACCATAGCTGTCTAGATACACACCAAGGTTCAATATTATCCATCCATTGAAAATATGTCTTAGACCAATTCGTTGGAAAAAAATTAGTCTTCTTTGACTTTACTATTTTTTTTGCCTTGTTTGATAATTTTTTTGCATCAGCAAACCATTGCTCTGTTAAATAAGGTTCTATTATTGAATTTGATCTATCCCCATATGGAACTTTATTTTTAATATCTTCTTCTTTAACAAATAAGTTTTTATTTTTTAATTCTAATAATATTTTTTTACGAGCCTCAAATCGATCTAATCCAATATATTCTTTTGGTGCATTGGTATTAATTTTTCCATCTTCAGTAAATATATTAATTATTTCAAGTTTATTTCTTATACCAACTTCATAATCATTAAAATCGTGAGCTGGAGTTATTTTAACAGCTCCAGTACCTTGTTCAGGATCAGCATAATCATCAGCTATAATTTTTATTTTTTTTTCTACAATTGGTAAAATTATATTTTTTGACACTAAATTTTTGTATCTTTTATCTTTAGGATTTACAGCTACAGCTGTATCACCCAACATAGTCTCGGGTCTTGTTGTGGCAATGGTGATAAAATTTTCACTATTTTCTAATGGATATTTAATATGATACAATTTTGAATTTACTTCTCTCTGATCTACTTCTAAATCAGATATTGCTGTTTTAAGAACAGTATCCCAATTTACTAATTTTTTTGATTTATAAATCAGCCCTTTTTTGTAAAGATCAACGAATACTTTTATTACAGATTTTGAGAGATTTTCGTCCATAGTGAAAGCATTCCTTGACCAGTCACACGAACAGCCCAATTTCTTCAATTGATTAATAATTATATCTCCATATTGATTTTTCCACTCCCAAACTTTACCAATGAATTTCTCGCGACCTAAATCATGCTTGCTTGAACCTTCTTTTTCTAACTTTTTTTCTACAAGTGCTTGAGTGGCAATACCTGCATGATCAGTTCCAGGCTGCCATAAAGTTTCGTAATTATTCATTCTATGAAACCTTGTTAATAGGTCCTGAATTGAATTATTTAAAGCATGACCCATATGTAGATTTCCTGTTACATTTGGTGGTGGAATAACTATAGAAAATTTCTTCTTATTTTTTTTTGGTTTAAAGAGTCTATTCTTTTCCCAATATGAATAAATTTTATCTTCTACCTCAGAATGATTATAATTATTTCCGCTCATGAAATATGTATTTTATAAATTAATCTAGTGAATAAACAAAGTTCTAATTTTACGCTAAAAATAATGGACTAATTCAAAAACAGTTATATAAGCTATTTAAGGGTAATTAATTATTCATACGGCAACGTGGCGGAATGGTTACGCAGAGGATTGCAAATCCTTGTATCCCGGTTCGATTCCGGGCGTTGCCTCCAAAAATAATGGTTGTTTTAAAATAAAAAAAAAGTAAGTTTTGATTTTAATATTCCTCGGTAGCTCAGTTGGTAGAGCAGTTGACTGTTAATCAATTGGTCGCAGGTTCGAGTCCTGCCCGAGGAGCCAATTAAACTGCTTTAGATACGAAATTTCCTGACTGTTGAAGTGTTTTAGTAAACTTTATTTTCTGATCCTGTGTCATTTCAGAATAAATTTTACTTAGAAAATTATAATTAACTTGTAAATGACCTTCTTTAGTTTTTTCTAAATTTAATAGATATTCTGAAAAATCCTCAAAAAAATAATTTATGGGTACTTTTAAATAATTAGATAATTGTAAAAGTCTAATAGAACTAACTCCGTTAGTTCCTTTTTCGTACTTTTGTATTTGTTGAAATGTTACATTAATAGCTTTGGCTACTTTTGTTTGTGTAAGACCCAAAGCTAATCTTCTTAGTTTAAGTTTATTACCTAAATGCTTATTGAAATTTTCTTCCATCAAAGACCCCTCTTTAATTAAATATATTCTTAAGTTAATCTAAAACAAAAAGATATTTCAAGTAAAATAATTTATAAAAAAATAATTTTTTTTAAATTTTTATAAACCTGTCAAGTAACTTTTTAACATTTTAGATTAGATTCATTATAAAATTTGGCTTAAAAATAGCTTTGTTCTATCGCTTTTAGGATTTGCAAAAAATTCTTTTGTTTCAGCCTTTTCGACAATCATGCCTTCATCCATAAAAATTACTTCATCTGCAACTTCTTTAGCAAACCCCATTTCATGGGTAACTACTATCATAGTCATTCCGCCCTTTGCTAAATTAACCATTGCATCTAAAACCTCTTTAATCATTTCTGGGTCTAAAGCAGATGTTGGTTCATCAAAAAGCATTATTTTAGGTTCCATACAAAGTGCTCTTGCAATCGCACATCGTTGTTGTTGACCACCTGAGAGTTGACCAGGAAATTTACTTGCTTGGTCAGAAATTTGTACTTTTTCCAGTTCATTCATCGCTAATTCTTCTGCTTTTTTTTTGGGCATTTTTCTCACCCAGATTGGAGCAAGCGTGCAATTGTCTAAAATTGATAAATGAGGAAATAAATTAAATTGTTGAAACACCATGCCAACTTCAGCCCTAATCTGCTCAATATTTTTTGTATTTTCGTTTAATTCAGTGCCATCTACTATTATATTTCCCTTTTGATGCTCTTCTAATCTATTTATACATCTGATTAAGGTTGATTTGCCTGATCCTGACGGTCCACATACAACAATTTTCTTATTTTTTTCAACCTCTAAGTTTATATCTTTTAAAACTTGAAAATCTCCAAACCATTTATTCATGTTTTGTATTTTTATAATTGCCTCAGACATAAATTTTATCTTTCTGTTTTATATTTCGCCTCTAAATTATAACTATATTTACTCATAGCATAACAAATTATCCAAAAAATTATAGAAGCAAATATATAGCCTTCCATTGCAAAACCGAGCCATTTTGGATTTGTTTTTGCTAATGCAAGCATTCCCGCAATCTCAGCTAAACCAACAACGAAAATAAGAGGTGTATCTTTTACTAAAGCTAAGAAAGTATTACATATGCCAGGAATTACTAATTTTAATGCCTGTGGAAGTATTACAAATATATGCATTTTCCAATATCCCATACCTAAAGATTTTGCAGCATCATACTGACCTCTTGGTAAAGACTGTAGTCCACCTCTTATAACCTCTGCGCAATATGCACCTTCAAAAAGTGTTATTGCAATAATAACTCTTACTAATTTATCCATGAAAAAATCTTCAGGCAAAAACATTGGAAACATAACAGATGACATAAATAGTACTGTAATAAGAGGTACACCTCTCCAAAACTCGATATATCCGATAGATATGTATCTGACCGCTGGTAAACTCGATCTTCTACCGAGAGCTAAAATCATACCTAATGGGAAACAAAATATTAAACAGAAAAAAGATACTATAAACGTCAGTGATAAACCTCCCCATGCACCTGTTTCAATCCACTCAAGTCCAAAATAACCGCCAGATATTAAGTAGTAAATTATTAAAAAAGCCATAATTGGATAAATAAAAACATAATAAAGTGCTAAATATTTCTTCATTTTTTCTGTGGCGAATAATCCAAATGTTCCTAAGGCAATTACTAAAATAAAAGCAGTATTAATTCTCCAATGCTGTTCATTGGGATACATTCCATACATAAATCTTCTGAACCAAACCTTAATATATGTCCAACATGCACCAGATCCTGTACAAGCGTCTTTACTATCTCCAGATATGTTGGCATCTAGTATCATCCAGCTTAATGATGGTGGCAATGCCTTTATTACTAAAAAAATAATTACTAAAGTTAGTATTGCATTAAAGGTGGTTGTATTAATATTTTTGTTCAAAATATCTAAATATTTGTTACCAGAGTACTCTATTCTAATTAAATGAAATCCAATCAACCCAATTATAAGAGGGCTGAAAAAACTTATTTTTGAAGGTAAAAATGACAATAAATTTATTTTAAAAAATGAATTTAAAAGAACATCTAAAATACTTATAGTAACCAGAAGTAGACCTGAGGCTACAACAGTTTGTATGTTACTTCTATCAGATTTTAAAAAGGTAAATTTGTTCATTATTTTTCTTTAATCTCTATTGATTTGTTATACCAATTCATTAATGCGGCTATTGCTAAACTTATAGATAAATAAGTTAACATGGTTATAGACACTATTTCTATAGCTCTACCCGTTTGCATTAAAGCAGTACCAGCAAAAACCAAAACTAAATCTGGATAAGCTATTGCAGCTGCTAAAGAGGAATTTTTTGTTAAGTTCAAATATTGATTTGTTGTTGGTGGAATTATTATTCTCAAAGCTTGAGGCATTATAACTAATTTAAGAACCTGGTTAGTATTAAGCCCTAAAGAAGCTGCAGCTTCTTTCTGTCCTTTGCTAATCCCTTGAATACCAGCCCTAACACACTCAGCTACAAAAGTTGCTGTATAAAGTGATAACGCTAATGTTAAAGCAATTAATTCAGGTGGTACCGCTATTCCACCATCATATATATATGAAGTTGCTGATAGTTGTTTTAATACAGGTATTTCAAAATTTAGTGAAACTCCACCCACTAAAAAAGTTAATGCAGGTAAAACTATTAAAATTATAAGAGATATATAAAAAACTGGTAGTTGCTTTCCTTCCGTGTCTCTTAATTTTACAGCATAATATCTTATTAAAATAATAGAAATAATTGCAGCAATTACTGAGTAAACAAATACATTTAAATTATTCCACAAGAAAGCTGGCATGTAATATCCTTTTATCGTCAAATATGTGACACCAAATAATGGACTAGCATCTTGAGGTAATGGCAGTGCTCTTAACGCTGCATAATACCAGAAAAAAATTTGTAATAGTAATGGAATATTTCTAAAAAATTCTACATACCAAGCGGCAGTATTTCTAATTAAAAAATTTGGCGATAATCTTGCAATACCAACTATAACACCAATAATTGTGCAAAAGATTATTCCTAGAAAAGCTACTAGAAGAGTATTTAGCAAAGCTACAACATATGCCCACCAATAAGGATCCTGACCATCATAATCCATTAAACTAAATTGCATATCAAAAGATGCTTCTTGTTGTAAAAAACTAAATCCAAAATCAATCCCTCTATTTTCCATATTCATTTGAGCATTAAATGTGAAAAATAAAAAAATAAGAACAACTAAAGACAAACATATAAATTGAGGTGAATAATATTTAATCCTTGTAGTTCCAAAATTTTCAAGGGACATACTAACTTTTGACTCTTTTAAAAAAATTCCACCAATTGAAAAAAATATAACAGGTGTAAATACTAAAATTGGGTTTGCAATTTCGTAATAATCTTCTGTTAAATCGCTAAAAATATTACCATAAAAAATTTTTACAAATAAATCAGCAAAACCGATAAAAAAAAATAAGTAAGCTAGTAATCTAAATTTCATTTTTAGGCACAATAAAAAAAAGGGCTAGAAAAATCTAGCCCTTTTTAAACTTATTTAACAAGCCTTATCTTGCTGGTGGTACGTATAAAATTCCACCTTTTGTCCAAAGCTCATTTGGACCTCTGTCTGGTAAAATTCCCGGATCAGCAATATTTCTTTTATAGCTTTCACCGTAGTTACCAACTTGCTTGATAATTCTTAAACTCCACTCGTTATCTAGACCAAAAGCAGCTCCTAATTCTCCTTCTGCACCAACTAATCTTTTAATAGCTGGATTGTCAGAAGTTTTCATTGAGTCTGCATTAGCAGAAGTAATACCATATTCCTCTGCCTCGATCATAGTGTTTAAAGACCATCTCACAATGTCTTCCCATACTGAGTCACCTTGTCTAACAACTGGACCTAAAGGTTCCTTTGAAATAGTTTCTGGTAAAACAATATGCTCATCTGGATTGCTCATTTTTGTTCTTTGAGCAGCTAGTCCAGATTTATCAGTTGTGTAAGTATCACATCTACCTGCATCATAAGCAGCAACAACCTCATCAGCTTTTTCGAAAGCTACTGGCTCATATGAAATACCTTTTGAATTAAAAAAGTCTCTCATGTTAAGCTCTGTTGTTGTACCTATATTTGTACAAGCAGAAATACCGTCTTTAAACTGGTTTGTAGACGTAATTCCTGAACTTTTTCTTACCATAAAACCTTGTCCATCATAAAAGTTTACACCAACAAAAGTTAGACCAATGTCAGCATCTCTTGAAAGAGTCCAAGTAGTGTTTCTTGATAAAACATCTATTTCCCCAGAAGTTAAGGCAGTAAATCTCTCTTTGGCGCTTAGTGGAGTGAATTTTACTTTATTCGCGTCACCTAATACCGCAGCAGCTACTGCTCTACATACATCAACATCAACACCTGTCCAGTTACCAGATGCATCAGCATTTGAGAAACCTGGAAGACCTTGTGAAACACCACATCTCACAAAACCTTTTTTTTGAGTGTTTTTTAATGTTTTTGACTTTTTTGCAGCCATTGTTTCTGTTGAAAATGCAAATAGCACTGCCAACATCGCTACAAAAGAAGTTAATTGTTTAATTAATTTGAACATTATTTATTCCTCTTTGTGTTCGTTTATTTGTTAACAAATATTCAAAAGTTTATTTTGAATATCTGTAGTAAAGCAGAAACTTAAATGGTCATCAATAACAAATTTGCCCTATTTTCTTTGGTAAATTTAAATTTAATATATTTTTAACAGTTTTTTGTTTTTAGAATGTTTATAATTATCAAAGATGGCGCGCCCTGAAGGATTCGAACCTCCGACCCACGGTTTAGAAAACCGTTGCTCTATCCAGCTGAGCTAAGGGCGCAATAAACCTATTTATAGTACTAATTTAGTTTTTGAAAAGATATTTTTTTATGAGAATAATCAAAGTTATAAATTCAACTCTACCGATAATCATAAAACAAATCAAAGAGACCTTGGCTGAAATATTCAAATTTGAAAAATTAAAGTCTTGAAGCGCGTACAAACTGGAATTAACAGTATTCATTATTGTTAGTAAACCAAGTTTAATGGAATTCTCAAATTTAATACCAGATAAAGATAACAAAAAGGTAATTGTTGTTAAAGAAATTACAAAAATTAAAATACTTAAAAAATACTTATTTATAACATCGTAATCAACTTTATCTTTTCCAAACATAACTTTATTTATCAATATTTGTTTCGGTTTGCTGTGAGATAAAAGCTCATTTAAGGAAAATTTAATTAATGTAAGTATTTTAAAAAATCTTAAACCAGAACTCGTAGAGAAAAAAGAACCACCAATTATTACTAATATTAAATATAAAAATGATAACCTATTACTATCTTCATAATAAAAAATACCAATATTTGATACAGAACTTGTAATAGACAACAATAGTAAAGAAAAATTTTTGTCGCTAAAAAAAATAAAAAAAATTGAAATTATAAATAATAAATACAATAATAGGTAAAAATCCTCAGTAAAAAAATTTAAATATTTATTTTTTAAAAAGACTAAATTGTAAATTAAAAATAGACTAAAAAATGATAATAAAAAAGTTAATGAAAACATAATAATCTTAAAATCATTTTTTAATAAATAATTTATTTCATTAATTGGTTTAAAACCCCCAGATGAAATAATTGTTAATGCAAAATTCAATGCATCAAAATTACGTAAATTAATAAATTTCAATATTAAGAAAATAAAAAATGTTAAAAATACATATATAAGTACTATTTTAAAGGACTGTTTAAGAAATTCGGACGAATTAAATGTTATAAAATTTGTAAATAAATTTTTTAACTTATTATCGAACAAATCAATCAATAATATAATACAGAATAAAAAATATAATCCTCCAATCCATTGTGAGGTTGAACGCCACAATATTAAACTTGAGTCGATATGTTTAATATTTTCAAAAATTGTAAATCCTGTAGAGGTAAAACCTGAAATAGCCTCAAAATAACTGTCTATAAAAGTTATATTATAGATGCTGAAATAATAAGGAAAGGAAATTAAAACAGGTAATATTAAATAACCTAAAACTACTGTAAATATCTTTTGATAAATAGTTATTTTTTTAAAATTAAATGATTTATAAAAAACTAATATTAATCCTAAAAATAAAGATGATATTAAAGTTGGTAAGTAACTGCTGACATTTAAATATAAATTGAAATAGTATGAATAGATTATATTAACAAAAGATAATAAGCTTATTAATAAAAGAAATGATCCAGTGAAAACAAATATGTACCTTGACATTAATTAAAATTTATATGGAGCTTATACGAAACATGCTCTCTACAAACGGTATTTGATCACTTTTAGATAAAAAAACTACTGTATCGCCCTTCTCAAATTTAAAATTAGATCTAGGAATTAAAATTTCTTCTTTTCTTAATATAGCTCCAATTCTTATTTCTTCTGGTAAATTTGCATTTTTTAATTCTTTATTTATTAATTCAGAAGTTTCAATAATATCAGCCTCAATTACCTCATATTCACCATTTAAAATTGTATGGGCTGTTTCTATCGTGCCTTTATGGACATGTTTTAAAATTGTAGAAACAGTATCCATTCTAGGATCGATTAAATCATCAATCTTAAGAGAGGATTTAAGTAATGAATAGTTTGGTTTATTAATAAGTGCCATAGTTCTTTTATTTTTTGCAAATTTCTCAACTAATACACTTACCATAAGGTTATCCTCATCATCATTAGTTAACGCAACTACAGTTTCAACTTCTTGAATATTAGCTTCCTCTAAAATATCCTCGTCTAAACCATTCCCATTTATTACTATCGAATTATTTAATTCATTAGCAATATATTCAGCTCTTGATTTACTTTTTTCAATAACTTTAATTCTAATATCTTCTACTGAGTTTTCTAAATTTTTTGCAAGATTGAAACCAATATTACCACCACCTATTATTAATAACTTGTTTGATATTTTTTCCTCGTGGCCAAATGCAACAAGTGTTTCTCGCATTTGTATAGAGTTAATTATTACAAGTGCTTTATCGTTAATTTTCATGGTGTCATTTTTTTTTAAAAATATAAATTGTTCATCTCTAATAACTCCAAAAATATTTGCATTTAATTTTGGATATTTTTTAGTAATTTCATTTAATTTAGTATTGATTAACGGACAACTCTCTTCCACTAGAATTTCTAATAATCTTATTTTGTTGTCGGCAAATGGAATATTATCTAGGGCTCCTGGGGCTTCTAATTTTCGTTGTATTGATTTTGCTATTTCTAATTCTGGAGAAATAACAAAATCTATTGGAACATTTTGTAAATTAAATAATGATGAAAATTTAGGATCTAAGTACTCTTGAGATCGTATTCTTGCTATTTTTTTTGGAACTTTAAAAAGTGAATAGGCTATTTGACATATCAACATATTAATCTCATCATTTTTAGTAACAGCGATTATCATATCAGCATCCTTCGTATTCGCTTTTTCAAGAACTATTGGGGATGTTGCTATACCAACTATTGCTTTTACATCTAATGTTTCATTTATTTTTTGTATATCATCTGATGATTGATCGATTATTGTAACAGAGTGATTTTGTTGTATCAATAATTTCGATATTGTGTAGCCTACCCTGCCAGCTCCACATATTATAATATTCATTTAGTTTAAATCCTTTACACCTAATAATTTTAGCTTTCTATGCAGTGCTGATCTTTCCATTCCTACAAATTTAGCTGTTTTAGATATATTGCCACCAAACTTTTTTAACTGCGTAGTTAAATACTCTTTTTCAAAATTTTCTCTAGCTTCTCTTAATGGTACAGACAAATTTTCAGATATAGAAAAATTGTCTTCTGTAGAACTTGATAGTGATTCTTTTATTACATCTATTATCTTATTTTCATTATTCCCTGCATCTAAAATTGCAATTCTTTCAATTAAGTTCCTTAATTCTCTTACATTTCCAGGCCAACTATAATTTAATAAATAACTATTATCGGAAATTATAAATTCTTTCCTATTATAATTTTTACATATTTCGTTAATAAAATATTCAACAAGCAAGGGAATATCTTCACTTCTTTTATTTAGAGGATCAATATTAATATTGAAAACATTTAATCTATGAAAAAGATCTTCTCTAAAGTTGCCATTAAGTATTTCCTTTTTTATATCTTTACTAGTAGAGCAAATAATTCGCACATCAACATTTATATCATGATTACCATTTAATCTTTTAAACTTTTGATCAATTACAACCCTTAAAATTTTAGATTGTGTTTCTAAAGGTATTTCTGTTACCTCATCAATTAATAAAAAACCACCAGATGCTTTTTCAAGAGCTCCATATGATATGGATCCATCGGTTTTCTCTTTACCAAATAGTTCCTCTTCATATTTTCTTATATCCAATAAAGCTCCATTGATTATTATAAATGGACCATTAGCTCTTTTTGATTTTTTGTGTATTTTTCTAGCAATTAATTCTTTTCCAGATCCAGTTGGCCCACTAATAAAAATTCTGCTATCTGATGATGCAAGTTTATTTATTTGTTCTTTTATGGAAGTAACATTACTGCTGACACCAATTAAATCGAATGAGTGAAATAATCTTGAACGAAGACTTTTATTTTCATTTTTCAGCTTAATATTTTCTGAAGCTCTGTTAACAAAATTTACTAATCTTTCTTTATCAAAAGGTTTTTGAATAAATTCAAAAGCTCCAGATTTAAGAGATTTAATTGCCATTTCAATATTAGCATGGCCTGAGATAATTATAACAGGAATATCTTTATTTTTTAATTTAATATGATTTAATAATTCTATACCATCATTTTCACTTTTATCTAATTTTACATCTATGATTGCTATGTCAGGTAATTTTTTATCAATTTCAGTCAAAGCTTGATTATAATTAGCCGCCAAACGCGTCTTATAACCAGTTTCTGATAAAATTTCTTCTAATATAATCCTTATCTCAGCGTTATCATCGATAATTAGTATTTCTGTTGACATAATTTAAATTGAGAAAAATAACTCTACTTTAGCTCCTTTTGTTGTATTTGATAATTTTAATGATCCATTATGATCTAATATAATTTTATTAACTATTGATAAACCTAGTCCAGATCCATTTTTTTTTGTTGTATAATATGGTTTTAATAAATCCTTTTTATTTAAATTCAATAAACCAATGCCATTATCTCTAATTAAAATAAGTATATAGTCTCTTCGAGAGATTATTTCTATATCTATTAATCCAGTAAAATCAACATTTTTGGACTGCTTTTCGTTAATACTTTCGATTGAATTTTTTATAATGTTAAATAAAGCCCTGTTTATTTGTTCATGATCGCATTCCATGTGCAATTCATTTTTTTGATTTGTATCAAAGTTAAATTTTACTTGAGAGTTTAATTTACCTAGAAGTTTAATATTATTATTTATAATTTTAATTAAATCATTTTTTTTGAATAAAGGTTTTGGCATTCTAGCAAAATCAGAGAATTCATTAACAAGATTTTCTATCTGATTAATTTGATTTAAAATTATATTTAAATTGGTTTCAAATTTTTTTTTATTTTCACCATCTAAATTATGTGTATATTTTGATCTTAAATTATCTATAGTCAGTTGAATAGGTGTTAAAGGATTTTTAATTTCATGAGCTAATTTCCTAGCAACAGTACTCCATGCTTCATGACGTTCCGAATTTAATAGTTTTTCCTGCTGGTTTTTGAGTTTATCTATCATATCATTGAAATTTTTATTTAATACCTCAATTTCTTTATCAGATTTTAATTCAGGAACTTTTATATCTAAGTTTCCCATACCTATTTCATTTGAAGCTGTTATTAAATTATTGATAGAAATAAAAAATCTTGAGGAAAATCGGATGGCTATAGTAATTGATAGAAATAACAATAATGCAACAATAATGATATAAATTAATGCAAAGGAGATTTTTATACCTGTATTTTGATCATCTACTGTATAATAAAAATTTACTGCTTCTTCGGACTCGGTCAAGTATTTTGAAATATCCTCATCAATAAATTTAACAACGTATAAAAAATTATTATTATAAGATGGTAGTTTTATAATTGCTGCAGATTTATTTTCAAATGCATTTATAATTTTTAGAGGTCTATCATCATTTAAAACTAATTTTAATGCCTCGTCTTCAACTGGTATATATCCAGTGTTAGAGGATGATAGTATAACATTCTTTTCAGAGTCTATGATATGTATTTGATCCAATCCTCTTATTAATCTTTGATTATTTATAAATGTTTGAAAATTATTTTTATTTTTAATGAAATTAAGATTTTGATTTATATCGTAGGCAACAATTACAGCATCTGACTCAATTTTATTTCTTTTTTCCTCAACATATCTTTTTGCTATTTCGTAAGAATTGTTCACAGCAGTAGTAATTTTTTTATCAAAATATTTTTCAAGGGCAAAAGAAAACAAGAATAAAGAAAAAATTGAAATTAGAATAGATGGTATCAATGTAAAAAGGGAAAAAAAAATAATATATTTTCTATTAGCTATAGAGCCTCTGACATTAATATTTTGTTTAATGGAATTTTTTGTTTCTAAAAAGATAATTGTAAAAAATATAAGTAATAAAGAAATATCTAAAAATAATAGATATTTTAGATTTTCGTCAGATAAACTGATAAAACTTTTTTCAATAAATGTTAAAAATGTAATAAAACCAAGCAATAAAGTGATTAAAAAAATTACTATCAAAAATAAGTTTCTTTTTATAAATCCCCACATAAATTAAAATTATATATATTAAAAAATAAAATACATGAATAATTACTTTATCATTTTAGCTGCTGGAAATAGTACTAGATTTAATTCAAAAATACCCAAACAATTTATAAGTTACAAAGGGCTTATGTTATTTGAGCACTCGGTAAACAAAGCAATTAAAAGCAATATTTTTGACAAAATAATTTTGGTAATAAACAAAAAACATTCAAAATACTTAAAAAATTATAAAAATGACAAAGTAGTAATTATTTATGGAGGTAGAGAAAGATATTTATCCTCTTTAAAGTCCTTAAAATATATTCAAAATAAAAAACCAAAAAATGTTTATATTCATGATGCTGCAAGGCCTAACTTTTCAAGTAAACTATTATTTAGAATAAAAAAAGCTTTAAAAAAATATAATGCTGTTGTTCCGTTTTTAAAACCCATTAATACAATTAAAATCAAAGAAAATAAAAAAATTATAAATTTTGATAGAAATAATATTTATGAAATACAAACACCCCAATGTTTTAATTTTAAGATTTTAAATAAATTGTCAAAGGCTAATAACAAATTTATTACAGATGAGTGTTCGTTATTTTTAAATAAAAACATTAAAGTAAATTTTATTAAAGGTGAGTTTATAAACAGAAAAATTACATCAGAAAATGATCTAGAATTTATTAAAAAAACATATTATGGAATAGGTTTTGATGTTCACAGACTAGTTCCTAACAGAAAGTTATATCTAGGTGGAATTGTAATTAAATCAAAACTTGGTACCTTGGGTCATTCTGATGGTGATCCAGTTTTACATGCTATTACTGATGCTATATTAGGAGCATGTAGGCAAGGTGATATTGGACAAAAATTTTCTGATAAAAAAAAAAAATATAAAAATATAAGATCAACTATATTATTAGAAAAGGTTGTTAAAGAGGTCAAAAAAAATAATTACTTTATAAATAATCTTGATATCAATATAATTACTCAAACTCCAAAAATATCAAATTATAAAAAAAAAATAATTAAATCCATTGCTTCAATTTGTGATATACAATTAAATAAAATAAATATTAAAGGTAAAACAACCGAAAAACTTGGACTAATTGGTAAAGAAAAAGCTATAGCATGTGAGGTGATTGTCTCTATTTCGCAATATGATTAATAATTTTCATTTTTTATTCGTATCATTATTTGGCATTGGAAAAATAAGCAAAATACCTGGTAGTATCGCATCTCTAGCAACTACTATATTTCTTTTTTTTTTATTTCATATATTAAATATCTCACCTAATATTATATTGGTTTGTATTCTAATAATATTTTTTTTTTCGATTTACTCTATAAGCGTATTTATTAAAAATCTAGATGATAAGGATCCTAAAGTAATTGTCATAGATGAATTTATTGGCCAATCAATTCCAATATGTCTTTATGAAATTGCACATGAAACAACTAATGACACTGGTCAAGTGTTAACTTTTTATTTCATAATGTTTATTTTATTTAGAATATTTGATATCACAAAACCGTATCCTGTAAGCTATTATGATAAAAAATTTAAAAATAGCTTTGGTGTAGTCATGGACGATGTTTGTGCAGGATTATACGTAGTGGGTATTTTAGTATTGTATATGGTAATAACATCGTGAAAAATCTTTCAAAAAAAATTGTTAGAATATTGATAAAAAAAAAATTAAAAATTTCTTTTGCAGAATCTTGTACTGGTGGATTACTTTCAAATTCTATTACATCAATTAGTGGCTCCTCTAAAATATTTACTTTAGGATTAGTTACTTATTCAAATCAAGCTAAGATTGGTATTCTTAACGTTCCAAAAAATATATTAAATCGTCATGGAGCAGTAAGTTTTGAAACTTGCCTTGCTATGGTAAAAAATCTTAGTAAAATAAGTAAAACCAATATATGTGTATCAGTTACAGGTATTGCTGGCCCCAAAGGGGGGACAAAAGAAAAACCAGTAGGTTTAGTTTATATAGGTATCAAAAAAGGTAGTAAAATCCTTGTTAAAAAACATCTATTTAAAAACAAGAAAAGAAACTTAATACAAAAAGCAACGGTTATTCAAGCATTAAAGTTAATTTTAAGTATTACTAAATAAATCCTCTGCTCTTTTTTGAAAAGCATCTGCTATTTTATTAAGTCCATATTGAAATGATTTAGTCATTAATATATTTAAGAATTTATTTTTTAATTCAAAGTCAACCTCAAATGATACTTCAGTAGCATTTTCTTTTTGATTAAAGCTCCATTTGTTTTCCAAATACTTTAAGGGTCCGTCTATATTGGTGACATTTATAATATCATTTTTTTTGTTATATCTAACGTCGCTTTTATAGGTATCTTGAAAAATTCCTTTTCCAATTGTCAAATCTGCAATAATAAATATTATATCTCCTTTCTCATAGCGTTCGTAAACTTTTGAATTTATACAATAAGGAATAAAAGTTGGATATTTATCTATATCTAAAACTAAACTTATTAAATTTTCTTTTTCTGTTTCAATTATTCTTCTGACTGAAGCTTGGGGCATTTAAGATTAATCTTTGTTCTTTTAATTTTTTAAAATCTTCATCAGCATGATAAGAAGACCTTGTTAATGGTGTAGATGAAACTAATAAAAAACCCTTAGATTTAGCTATGTCTCCTAATTCTTTAAATTCATTTGGATGATAGTACTTATCAAGTGGATGATGCTTAGGGGATGGTTGCAAATATTGACCAATTGTCAAAAAATCTACTTTCGCAGAAATTAAATCATCCATGACTTGAATAATTTCATCTTTTTTTTCACCCAAACCAACCATTATTCCTGATTTAGTGAAAATATTTTTATTAATTTCTTTTGATTTTTTTAAAAGTTCCAAAGAAGCAAAGTATCTTGCCCCAGGTCTTACTCTTCTATAAAGACTTGGAACAGTTTCAATATTATGATTAAAAACATCAGGATTTGCATCAACTACTCTTTTATATGCATCACCTTTTCTTAAAAAATCGGGTGTTAACACTTCAATAGATGTATCAGGATTTAAATTTCTCGTAGAAATTATTACATCATGAAAATGATTTGAACCACCATCTGGTAGATCATCTCTATCAACTGAAGTTATAACAACGTGCTTAAGACCCAATTTTTTTACAGCATTAGAAATTTTATATGGTTCAAATGGATCTAATGCTTTTGGTTTACCAGTTATGACATCGCAAAATGCACATGCTCTAGTGCAGGTGTCACCCATTATCATAAATGTTGCATGCCTTTTACTCCAACATTCAGTTATATTTGGACAATTGGCCTCCTCACAGACTGTAACAAGCTTTCTTTTATTAACTAAACTTTTTGTCGTAAAAAATTCTTTGCTGTTTACTATTTTAGATTTAATCCATTCAGGCTTTCTTTTAATTGGATTATTAGGATTATTAATTTTTTCTGGATGTCTATTTTTCATTTTTTTCAATCATATAGATCTTCTCTCCACTTTTTCCAAAGATAAATTTGTCTCGTATCAAAATTTCAATAAAATCAAGATCTAATTTTTCATTTAAAAGTGAATTTTTGTGTTCTAAATTCATGTTTTTATTCAATATTTTTTTTTCTTTAATAACAAGATTATCTAACTCTAGCCTCTTTTCATAATAAGACAATAAGCCACGATCTCCATCAAGAATATTAAATAAAAAATATAAGATTAAAAGTGAAGAAATTAATAAAGAATAATTTTTTTTTATTTTATTTAGAATCACTTTAAGTTATTCATATTTAATTTTTTATTTAAAGTCTCTTCAATTCTTAATAACTGGTTATATTTTGCAACTCTTTCTGATCTAGAAAGTGATCCTGTCTTTATTTGATTAGAATTTGTACCTACTGCTAGATCTGCAATAAATGTGTCTTCGCTCTCACCAGATCTATGTGAAATTATTGTATTAAAACCAATAGTTTGCGCAAATTTAATAACCTCTAAAGTTTCAGTAACTGTCCCAATCTGATTTAATTTAATCAATATTGAGTTAGATGATTGATTAAGAAAACCGATTTTTAATCTTTCTAGATTTGTAACATACAAATCATCACCTACAATCTGTGTTCCATATTTGTTATGTTTCATAAACTTATTCCAAGCTTTCCAATCGTTTTCCGCAAAGGGATCCTCAATAGATTTAATTTTATATTTATTGATTAATTGATTAAATTTTTTTATCGTATTTTCTACGGAAATATATTTTTTTGAATGTATACAGTATTTATTATTTTTATATAACTCATTAGCTGCAACATCTAAACAAATTGAAATGTCTTTCCCGTTTTTGAAGCCAGAAACTTTTATTGATTTAGTTATAAGCCTTAAAGCAGTTTCATTATCAGATATCATTGGCGCAAAGCCACCCTCATCACCGACAGACGTGGAATGACCCATATTTTTAATTATCTTTCTTAAATTGTTAATAACTAAAAAACATATTCTTAAAGCTTCAGTAAATGATTTTGCTTTATCAGGTCTAATCATAAATTCTTGTATTTGTAGACCATTATTTGCATGGGCACCTCCATTTATAATATTCATAAGTGGATATGGTAACTTAAAATTTTTTTTTACAAAAAATGTCTTATATAATTCTACTTTTTTAATTTTAGCCGATAATTTTTTATTAGCCATAGATATTGCAAGAATAGTGTTGGCACCAAGTTTTTTTTTCTGTTTGGTACCATCTAATCTTATTAAAATATTATCTACTTTTTCCTGATCATGAACATTTATGTTTTTTAATTTTTTAGCAATAACTTGATTTATAATTTTCACAGAATTAAAAACACTTTTACCTAGATATCTTGAGTTATTTGTGTCTCTTTTTTCAAAAGCTTCGTATGAACCAGTTGAAGCTCCAGATGGTGATATTGCGCTCGCAACAAAATTTTTAGAAGAGATCTCAACCTCAATTGTTGGATTTCCTCTGCTATCAAAAACTTGTCGTCCAATAATTTTTTCAATTTTTGACATTAGTATTTTTTTACAATTTTATCTATTTGTATAATTTTTTTTAATAATACCTCCAATTTGTTTATCGGAAGCATATTTGGTCCATCAGATGGAGCATTATCTGGATCCTGGTGCGTTTCTATAAAAATAGCTGCGACTCCAACTGCTACTGCTGCCCTAGACAGATGTTCAATGAACTCCCTTTGTCCACCACTTTTATCGCCTTTGCCACCAGGTTCTTGTACTGAGTGTGTAGCATCAAATACAACAGGATATCCATTTTTAGACATTATAACTAATGATCTCATATCAGATACCAGAGTATTGTAACCGAAGCTTGCACCTCTTTCTGTAACTAATATATTTTTATTTCCATTGTCAGATATTTTTTTTGTAACATTTATCATGTCCCATGGAGCTAAAAATTGACCTTTTTTAATATTTATAATTTTATTTGTTTTAGCTGCAGCAATAAGAAGATCTGTTTGTCTGCATAAAAATGCTGGAATTTGAATTATATCTACAAAATTTGAAATTATTTTACACTGTTCAACAGTGTGTACATCTGTAAGGATTGGTACATTGAATTTTTTTTTAATTTTCTGGAAAATTTTTAAAGATTTTTCTAAACCAATACCCCTCTTGCTTTTCAGGCTTGTTCTATTAGCTTTATCGAAAGAAGTTTTATAAATGAAATTTATTTTTAATTTTGAGGTTATTTTCTTAATTTTTCTTACCATTTCGATTGCATGCTGTTCGCTTTCTAGCTGACATGGTCCAGCTATTAAAGTAAGGGGTTTTTTGTTAGAAATTAATAAATTCTTACATTTAATTGTATTGTTTTTCATTATTTATATTTTGAAGCTTTAATGAAAGATGAAAAAAGAGGATGTGGAAATAAAGGTCTAGATTTAAATTCAGGGTGAAATTGTACTCCGATAAACCATTTATGTTTTTTTAATTCAATTATTTCAGGTAGTTTTTTATCTGGGGACAGTCCAGAAAATATCATTCCTTTATTTTCAAATTTACTCATTAAGCTTATGTTTACCTCGTATCTATGTCTGTGTCTTTCACTAATAACTGATGATTTATAAATATTTTTTATAATAGAATTATGTCTTAAATTTGCAGCATAAGACCCTAATCTCATTGTTCCACCCAATTCATCTCTAGTGCCTTTTAACAATTTACCGTCTTTTATCCATTCATTCATCAGACCTATTACTGGAAAACACTTTTTATTAAATTCAGTTGAGCCAGCATTCTTAATTTTAAGCACATTTCTGGCAAATTCAATAACTGCCATTTGCATGCCAAAACAAATTCCTAAAAAGGGTATGTTGTTCAATCTAGCAAATTTAATAGCAGAAATTTTCCCTTCGGTACCTCTTTTTCCAAATCCGCCAGGTATGAGAACTCCTGATATATTTTTCAATTCTTTTCGTGTATTTTCAATTTTAAGTTCATCGGATTCTATTCTTATTAAATTAACTTTTACGTTATTATTTATTCCACCATGTGTTAAGGCTTCATCTAATGATTTATAAGCGTCTTTTAAATTCACGTATTTACCAATTATTGCAATATCGATTGAATTTTTTTTTGTTGAAATTATTTTTGTTATTTTTTTCCAAGGATTTAGATTAACTTTTTTTCTTGGTAATAAATTGAAAAATTTTAAAACTTGTTTATCTAACTTTTCTCTATAAAAACTTATAGGTGCCTCATAAATTGTTTTTACATCAACAGTTTCTATTACATTATCAATTGATACATTGCAGAATTGAGAGATCTTTCTTCTTTGTGAAATTTCAATACTTCTTTCACATCTACAAATAATTATATTTGGCTGTATACCAATACTTCGTAATTCTTTAACAGAATGTTGTGTGGGTTTGGTCTTTATTTCATCTGATGATTTTAAGTAGGGAACCAATGTTAAATGTACAAATAAACTTTTCTTAAAACCCTCTTCGTTTGAAAATTGCCTTATAGCCTCCAGAAATGGTAAGCTTTCAATGTCTCCAACAGTTCCTCCAATTTCGCAAATTACAAAATCTTCTTTCTTGATATCATTTTTAATAAATTCTTTTATTCTGTTTGTGATATGTGGAATTACTTGAACAGTTTTTCCTTCATATAATCCCTTACGTTCTTTTTTAATTACATCACTATAAATTTTTCCTGTAGTGATGTTATCTGTCTTTTTGCAAGAAACGTTAGTGAATCTTTCATAATGACCTAAATCTAAATCTGTTTCAGCACCATCTTCCGTAACAAAAACTTCTCCATGTTGAAAGGGACTCATTGTTCCCGGGTCTACGTTCAGATATGGATCCATTTTTCTAAGTCTAACTTTGTAACCTTGAGATTTTAAGAGGTAAGCTAAAGATGCAGATGACAAACCTTTTCCTAGTGATGAAACCACGCCGCCTGTAACGAATATATATCGCGCCATGGAATTATCTTATAGACCCTAACTATAGAAATTGAAAGAGAAAATTTTACTCGGGTAATTTAGGTGTTTCGTCTGAATTTTCCTCTACCGTATCCAAAATAGACTTGGTTGGACTTATTTCATCACGAGATAGAATCGTTAATGTTAAGCTACATATTATGAATAAAGTTGCTACAATTGCAGTAGCTTTTGTCATAAAGTTACCCGCTGATCTTGCAAACATAAAACTATCCTGGGAAACGCCAATACCAAGTGCACCTCCCTCTGATTTTTGTAAAAGAACCAGTATAACTAAAATAATTGCTAAAATAATATTAATAATAAGTAATATGTTTTCCATAAATATTTAAATAATAGTTTTTTTAACTATATCAATAAATTTATTCTGATTAAGGGAAGCACCTCCAATTAAGAAACCATCAACATTTTTAATTTTTTTTAAATTATTGATATTTTTGCTATTTACAGACCCCCCATAAATAACCTTGGGAGTATTGAATTTAAATTTTTTTCTCAAAATTGTCTTTATAAAATCTATTTTTTGAAAAATTTCATAATTTTTAGGCATAAGCCCAGTTCCAATTGACCAAACAGGTTCATATGCAATTATGATATCGTTATATTTTTTTATATTTTTTAATCCATGAATAATTTGATTTTTAATTACTTGATATGTTTTTTTTTGTTTTTTTTCTTTATAACTTTCACCTATACAAAAAATTATTTTTAACTTTTCATTAATTGAACTTTTTATTTTTTTGTTAATAATATTATTGTTATCACCTATCGTTCTTTTTTCTGAGTGTCCTAAAATTATATACCTAGCTCCAGTCAATTTTATCATTTTAGTGCTTACATTTCCAGTATAGGGACCAAAACCACTTTCATAAAAACAATCCTGAGCACCCACATCAATATTTCCCCTTTTGGAAATCTTTACAAATTGTTCTAATAAAGTGAAGGGAGGACAGTAAATAATGCCTGCTTTTTTAAATTTTTTTTTTTTACTTAAATTTATCACCTTATTTAATCGATTTATTAAGGAAGAATAAGCATTCATTTTCCAATTAGCTATGAAATATATTTTATTATTTGTCATTATCAGTAATTTAATTTATAGCTTTGTTTTTTATAATCAACAATTAACATTTTTTTATGCTAGGTAAATTAAGAAATTTTTCAAAAAGTAAATTAGCTGGTGTTTTAGTTGTAATAATTATAATTCCTTTTGTTTTTTGGGGTATGGGGAGTGTTTTCAGCGGAGGTAATAAAAATAATCTTGCTATAATTAATGGAGAAAATATATCGTCTCAAGATTTTATAGATTATGTTAATAATTCTAATATTGATATTAAAACTTTAAAAGATAATATTGAAAACAATGTTTTAGAAGAATTATTATCACAATTAATTTCTTATAAATTGTTATCCTTAGAAACAAAAAGAATTGGTTTATCACTTTCAGATAAAGGACTGTTTGAACACATAGTAAAAGACGTAAAATTTTCTGACGACACTGGAGAATTTTCAAGATTAAAATACGAAAAGTTTTTGTTAGAAAATAATATAAATGCTGTTAATTTCGAAAAAAGGCTTAAACAAAATATTACACAAAGAAATTTATTTCAATATGTTAGTGGTGGTATTGTAAGTCCAAATTTCTTGGTAAAAAATTTATTTTTAGAAAATACTAGACAAATTAATATTGAATTTATTAATTTAGAAGAAAATTATAAAAAAGAATTTTCAGACAGCAGTATAAGTGAATATATAAATAATAATAAAGATGAACTAAAAAAAGATTTTATTGATGTTAGTTATGTAAAATTTACTCCAAAAGATATAACTAATAAAAATGAATTTGATAAAAATTTTTTTGAAGAATTAGATAAAATAGAAAATGAACTAACTAATGGTACAGGTACCATAGAAATTGCACAAAAATTTGATTTAGAGGTGAAAACAAAAAAAAATTATTTTTATATAGACAAGGATGAATTGTTTTTAAAAGAAATCTATAATGAGAGAAAAAATTTTAAGTCAAATATTTTAGACAAAGAGGATTATTACATTATTTATGAAATTACTAATTTATCAAATAAAATACCAGAAATTAAGAATGAAGATTTTTTTAATGAGGTTGTAAACAAACTAAGAAATAAAAATAAGTTTGAATATAACAAAAATATTTTAAAAAAAATTGAAAATAATAAATTTAATAATGACGATTTCAATAATATAGCAAAAAGACCAGATGCTATAAAAAAAATGGTTATTAATTCAATTAATGATAATTCGTTTTTTGATATAGACTCTCTTAAGTTGCTTTATTCCGTACCTCAAAACGATTTTTTACTAATAGTAGACAACAAAAAAAATGTCTATTTAACAAAAGTAAAAAGTTTTAATTTTAAAGATTTTTTAGAGAAAAACGAAAATTACAACAAATTCTTTTTGCAATCTAATTATGATATTAAAAACTATATATCTTCAACTTACGACAGTTTATTAAATAATAAATATGAAATTACAGTGAATCAAAACACATTAGACAGATTAAAGAATTTTTTTTAAAATGTTAAATTTAAGTTTAAAAAAATTTAGACAGAATCATAAAAATGGAAAGAGTCAAATTTTGTATATTAGTCATAAAGCCGATGGTGATAAGCAAATAGAAAATTTAACTAATAACCTACTATATAAGAAAAATACTTTTATTTTTGAATCTGTTGAAAAAGGAACAATAAAAGGTAGGTATACAATATTTGGTGCGGACCCAGACAAAATTTGGGAATTTAATAAAGGGAAATGTTATGAAAGCTCAAGCAAAAAAACAAAACTTGTAAAAGGTTCTCCCAAATCAAACATTGACAAAATTATTAAGAGTTTCAAGTTTAACATCCCAAAAAATCTACCTCAAATTAGCTCGATTATTTCAGGATATTTTTCTTATGATATAATTAGATATGTTGAAAATATTCCAGACAAATGCAAAGATGATTTAGGTTTACCTGATGCGAGATTAATAAGACCAAGAAACCTTATAATTTATGATAATTTAAAAAAAAAAATATTTTATATCTTCAATTGTTTTAAAGAAGAAAAAATAAAAGATTATCAAGCTAAATACGATCAAATTGAAAATAAATTGGAATATCTTATATTTTTATCAAACTATTCAATGAAAATAAAACAAAATCACAAGATAAAAAAAAACTATATAAAATCGAATATCTCAAAAAAGAAATTTATTAGCATGGTAAAAAAAGCTAAGAAATATATTAAAATTGGTGACATTTTTCAGGTGGTTTTAAGCCAAAGGTTCCAATCTAGTCTTACAAAATCACCTTTGGAAATTTATAAAAAACTTAAAATAACAAATCCTTCTCCTTTTATGTATTTTTTCAATTTTGATGATTTTCAAATTATAGGTGCCAGCCCAGAAATCCTAGTTAGATTAAGAAATAATAAGATAACTGTAAGGCCAATAGCTGGTACACGTCCAAGAGGAAAAACAAAAAAATTAGACAATTTTTATAAGAGTGATTTATTAAAAGACAAAAAAGAAATTTCAGAGCATCTTATGCTGTTAGATTTAGGTAGGAATGATGCTGGAAAAGTATCAAAAATAAATTCCGTAAAAGTTACTGAGAGATTTATTGTTGAAAAATATTCACATGTGATGCACATAGTTTCAAATGTAATAGGACAATTTAATAACAAATACTCAAAATTTGACACTCTTTTGGCTGGGTTTCCAGCTGGTACTGTATCTGGTGCTCCAAAAATTCGTGCAATGGAAATTATTGATGAACTCGAAAGCACTAAAAGAAAAGTTTATGCTGGTGGCATAGGTTATTTTTCTGCGAATGGAGATTTTGATACTTGTATTGCACTTCGAACAGCTGTGGTTAAAAATAATTTATTTTATGTCCAAGCTGGAGCTGGTATAGTTGCCGACAGTATTCCGATCAATGAGTACAATGAAACCGTTAATAAAGCTAAAGCATTATTTAATGCGTTAAATTGATGAAAATTTTACTAATAGATAACTACGATAGTTTTACTTACAATTTATTTCATTACCTTTCATCTTTAAAAATGGATGTAGATGTAAAGCGTAATGATAAAATTAATACTAGGTATATTTTAAAAAATAAATATAAAAAAATTGTAATTTCTCCAGGACCAGGGAATCCAAACCAATCAGGTAATTGTATTGATATAGTTAATAAACTTTATAAAAATATTCCGATTTTAGGAGTCTGTTTAGGTCATCAAATAATTGGTCAAGTCTTTGGATCAAAAATAATTCAAGCTAAAAAAATGATGCATGGAAAAACTAGCGTCATTTTATCAAATAAAATAGGAATTTTAAAAAATCTGCCAAAAAAATTTGAAGCAACCAGGTATCATAGCTTAATAATTGAAAAGAAAACATTATCTAAAGATTTAATAATTACCGCCGAAACATCAGATGGATTAATAATGGGAATACAACATAAAAAATATAATGTTCATGGAGTACAATTTCACCCTGAAAGCATTAAAACTAAGTTAGGTATTAATATTTTAAAAAACTTCATTAAAGTTTAAGCATTTAATAAGGAATTTTTTGCAATTGGGTAATTATAATATTTATGATTATAAGAGTTATGATAATGGTTAATTAAATGAAACAATTCATTGAAAAAATTAAAAATAAAGAAAATCTATCTTTTGATGAAAGCAAAGCTGCATTTGAATTATTAATGGATGGTAAAGCTGAGGAACAAGAAATATTTGATTTTTTAACACTTTTATCAAATAAAGGTGAGGCTTCAGAAGAAATAGCTGGTGGTGTCTATGTTCTTAGGAATAAGTCTAAAAGAGTAAATGTAGAAAATTGTATTGATACATGCGGTACAGGTGGTGATGGTATGAATACTCTTAATATATCAACAGCATCTGCAATATTACTCGCAAGTATGGGAGTGAAAGTAGCAAAACATGGAAATAAAGCTGTTTCATCAAAGTGTGGATCAGGTGATGTTTTGGAGGCTTTAAATATAAAAATTAATTTAGAACCAAAGGATGTAGAAATACAAATTAATAAATATAATTTTGGTTTCATGTTTGCGCCTAATTATCATAGTGCGATGAGATTTGTTGGACCAACTAGAAAAAAAATCGGTAAAAGAACTATATTTAATATGATAGGACCTTTAAGTAGTCCAGCTCTTGTTAAAAGACAAGTAGTAGGAGTTTTTGATAAAAAATTTATAAAGATATTTGCAAATGCCCTAAAAAACTTAAATTTAAAATTTGCATGGATTATAAACAGTGAAGATGGACTAGATGAGATTTCTCCTTATGCAAAAACAAATGTAATTCAATTAAAAGATGGAAAAATTTCCGAAATTATTATTGACCCTAAAGAATTAAACATAAATTTAGACAAATTTGAAAATATTATCGGTGATGATGCAAATTATAATGCAGACCAAATGATTAATATATTCAAAGGTGAGGATAATGATTTTTCTAAAGCAGTCTGTTTAAATGCTGCTGCAGGTTTAATGGTAAATGAATCTTACAAAAATTTTGTTGATGCATATAATAGCGCTAGAAATCATATCTTATCAAATAAAGTTTTTAAACACTTAGAAAAAATTCAAAATGGCTGAAAATATTCTTGAAAAGATAATTAAAAAGAAAAGTGAAAATATATTCAATTTAAAAAAAACTATTTCCACAGACAAATTAGACGAATTGATTAATAAAAATAGAACATTTATTAATTTTAAAGAAAAAATTGAAAATAATATCAAAGAAAGTAAATTTTCTATTATTGCGGAAATCAAAAAAGCAAGCCCTTCCGCGGGTGTAATTATCAAAGATTACGATCCAGTTAACATTGCAAATATATATAATGATAATAAAGCTACTTGTTTATCAGTTCTAACTGAAGAAGAATTTTTTTTAGGTAATTTAGTACATATTAGTAAAATTAAACAAAAAATTAATTTACCAATTCTTTGTAAGGATTTTTTTGTAGATAAATTTCAAATACCCCTTGCTAAAAGCTATGGAGCGGATGCCATATTAATAATTCTGGCTGGTGTTTCGGATAGGCTGGCAAATGAATTATATGAAGAAGCTTTAAAGCTAAACATGACTGTTATTGTGGAAGTTCACACTATAAATGAAGCGAAACAAGCACTTAAATTTAAAGATGCTTTGATAGGAATAAATAATAGAAACTTAAAAACTTTAAAAACAGAAATAAATACAACTTTTGATATTCATGATATTTTGGTTAATCACTCAGGACCTTTAATTTCAGAGAGTGGAATTAAAACAAAAGACGAACTATTAGAAATATCAAGTAATACATCTATTAAAACTTTTTTGATTGGTGAATCGCTTTTGAAAAACTTAAAAAATAATTTAATTTTTTCCGTCCTCTAGTTACATTATGCGCTATTTTATTTGTTTTTTTACTATTGTGAATTTTGGAGAACTTTTATAGAACATTATTTGTACGATATTTGTTCTTATGTTAACAAAAAAACAAAAAAATTTATTGCTATTTATTAATAAGAAACTGAGAAGCTCTGGTGTTTCTCCTTCTTATGAGGAAATGAAGGATTCGTTAAATTTAAAATCAAAGTCAGGTATTCATAGATTGATTAGCGCTTTAGAGGAAAGAGGATTTATTAAACGACTTGCACATAAAGCAAGAGCCTTAGAAGTAATAAAATTACCCGAAACTGCTTCAGCAAATGATATATATAATAATTTTTCACCTAGTGTGATTAAAGGTGGTTTGGATGAGGCTAATGATATAAAAGAAAATGAAGTGCCTATTTTAGGTGATATTGCTGCTGGAACTCCAATTGAAGCAATTCAAAATGAAGTAACGAGGATACCATTACCTGACAGTATAGAAAATAAGGGTGAATTTTTTGGTCTAAAAGTTAGCGGCGACTCAATGATTGAAGCCGGGATAAATGACGGTGATACAGTTATAATTAAAAAAACGAATACAGCTGAGAACGGTAAAATTGTCGTCGCTTTAATTGATGATCATGAAGCGATGTTGAAAAGATTAAGAAGAAAAGGAAAAACAATAGCTCTTGAAAGCGCCAATAGAAATTATGAGACTAAAATTTTTGGTCCTGATAGAGTTAAAGTTCAGGGAATACTTGTATCTTTATATAGAAACTTCCACTAAAATAGTCTAAATATTTAAAAATGTCTAAAGTAGCAACTAGATTTGCTCCATCACCGACAGGAGCTCTACATATTGGGGGTGTTAGAACGGCATTATTTAATTGGCTATACTCCAAAAGTCAAAACGGTAAGTTTTATTTAAGAGTTGAAGATACTGATAAAGAACGATCTAAAGATGAATATAAAGACCAAATAATACAATCACTAAAATGGATTGGTATAAAATTTGATGGAGAAGAATATATTCAATCAGAAAAAGTAGACGATCACATAAAAGTTGTAAATGAACTTCTTAAAAACGATAAAGCGTATAAATGCTATTGTTCAAGTGAAGAAATAGAAGAACAAAAAAAAAGATCGAGACAAAAAAAGATTCCTTATATTTACGATAGAAAATGGAGAGATAAAAAAGAATCTGATGCCCCAAAAGATATTAAACCTGTTATTAGATTTAAAAGTCAGATTAATGGAAAATCGATATTAAAAGATTTAGTTCAAGGTGATGTTGAAATTGACAATAATACAATTGAGGATTTTATTATCCTAAGAAATGATGGTACTCCAACATATAATTTGTCAGCAGCTGTAGATGACCACTTAATGAATATGACGCATATTATTAGAGGTGACGATCACAAAATAAACACCTTCAAACAAATACAAATTTACCATGCAATGAAATGGAATTTACCTTCATTTGCTCATGTACCACTAATACACACCATCGAAGGAAAGAAACTATCAAAGCGAGATCATGCTTCTACATTGGATGATTACTCAAAAATAGGGATTATGCCAGATGCTCTAAGAAATTATCTTTTGAGATTAGGCTGGTCTTATAAGGATAAAGAAATTTTTACCTTAGATGAAAGTATTAAATTTTTTAATTTAGATGGTATAGGTAAATCTCCATCGAAACTCGATATGAGTAGAATATTATCAATAAATGAGCACTATATTAAGAATATTAATGAAAATGATTTATTCAATCAATTAATTGAATATTGTAAATTATATAAAAGTGAAATTCAATCAGATAAAAAAGATAAGATTAAAAAATCTCTTACTTTCTTAAAAAATAAAGCAAAAACTTTAGAGGATATATTTAATAATGGTCAATATATTATAAAAGATGAGGTTGATTTTAATAAGGATGATCTTAAATTAATTGATGATAAAGCAAGAAAAGTAATTTCTGACTTTAATAATCAATTTGAAAAAATAGATCAGCCTTCTCGAGAAATTTTAGAACCAATAATAAATGGGCTCATAAAATTCCACGACACAAATTTTAAGGGGGTTGGACAACCATTAAGGATTGCACTAACTGGCTCAAAGTTTGGACCTGGCATTTATGATATTATTTTATCTTTAGGGAAAGAAGAGGTTCAAAAAAGACTAAGAGCTAAGATAGCTTGAAACTACCTCTGTGGCCTCTGATGATGAAGACGTTTTAGATCTAATCTCATTTAAAGTATGATTCACATCGTGAATTTGCTTTTTCATAAGATCAGGGTTTTTTAAAAAGTATACCACAGATCTAAAAATTTCTTTTGAATTACATTCTTTTTGAATTAATTCTGGGATTATTTCTTTTTGATTTATAATATTAATAATATTTGCAAATTTTGTCTTAACTAAAGACTTAACAATAAAAAAATTAATAAAATTCATTTTATAAATTATGATAGACGGAACTTTCGCATTGCAGATTTCAAGAGAAACAGTTCCAGATTTTGCCACAGCAAATATTGAGTTTGATAAAATTTGAGATTTTATATTTTCTTCTGATATCACATCAACATTATCAAATTTTGTTTTTATAATCTCATCCTTTATCAAATCTTTATTTTGATCAGTCGCATGAAAAATAAAATTATATTCATTAAATTTTTTATTCATTAATTTAATAAAATCTATTAAGATTGGTAAAAGAATGTTTGTTTCAGATGTTCGACTTCCAGCAAATAAAGATATTATTTTTTTATTTTCATTAATTATATTTGATAAATTTGTTTTAACATTTTCTTTATTTTCGAGTAAGGGATGACCAACAAAAGTATTCTTGATACTTTCTTTATCAAAATATTTTTTTTCAAAATTAAATAATAATAAAACATGGTCTAAAAACTTTTTAAAATTCTTAACCCTACCCTCTCTCCATACCCATACTTGTGGTGCTACATAATGTATTGTTTTAATATTAGGATTGATATTTTTTACTTTTTTAGCAACTCTTAGGGTAAAATCTGGACTATCTACACTAAATAGAATATCGGGATTAAATTCAATTATCTTGTTTACAGTTTCATTTATTTTGTTTCTGATTTTAAACAAATTTAGTATAACACTAGTAAAACCAATGTAAGTTATATCTTTAAGATCATAAATTGATTTGATTCCAAGTTTGTTTAAATGAGAGCCTCCAACACTTAAATATTCTATATCGGAATGATTTTGTTGAAGTTTATCTATTACGGTTGATGCTAATTTGTCTCCTGAGGGTTCACCAGTTAATATAAAAATTTTTTTCATTTCACTGAAATAAACATCCTATTTTTATTAGCAAAACTAATACATTTATTTTTATCTAAAAATACATGTTGTTTACCTTTTACAACAATGCCTTTTAATCCAGCTGTCTTACTTTGTTTTAACGTTTTTAAACCAATGGTAGGTAAGTCAACTCTAAGATCCTGTTTTTTTTTTGGAAACTTAACTAAAACACCATGGTTTCGAAATTTTTTACTTTTACTTTTTTCGAGTAATTTTTTTGTTCCACCTTTTCCCTCTATAGAAATTACTTTTTTATTTCTTACAACTACAGCTTGGCTGTAATTATACTCTTTTAAATTATTTAGCGTTTTGATGGCCTTTCTAATATCTAATTGATCCTTACTGTTGGGCTTAATACTTGAGTAGTTACCTTTTTTAAGAGTTAGCTCTGGATTAAATTTAAGTGAATTTTCAGTTTTTATATTATTTTGAGCTAATATTTTTATAATTTCTTTCAAAATTGCAGCATCACCAAGCTTCGATGCTTTAATAATTCTTGGAATATAGTAAATTCCTTTAAAATCTAACTTTAATTTAGAAAAGTTTGGCTTAATAACTTTCCCTGCAAATAAAACTTTTTTACAGCTGTTTTCCTTAAGAATATTAATTATTTTTCCAAATTGACCCATAGAAACTAAATAAGATTTACTATCTTTTTTAAATTTCTTTGATTTGGATAAATCTATTATTAAATACTTTATTTTTCTTTTCTTAATTATTTTAAGTATTTTGTTCGGAAAATCTGTATCACCAAAAATTAATCCTATCATTTTATGAAAATGGGGTGCAAATAGACCTTTTTTTATCTTTTGTAATGAATTCTATTACTTCTTTAACTAATGGATTTTGATGAAATGAACCATTTAATTTACTTATATTTTCATTGATATTTTTGGTAGCGAAAATCTCCTTATAAGCCTCACTCAAGCCTAAAATGTGCTTATTTTCAAATTTAGCTCTTCTCAACCCTATTAAATTCAATCCTTGTAATGAATTTCTATTCCCTGTTGATAATCCATATGGAATAACATCGTGCAATACTCCAGTCATACCTCCGATCATTGCCATTTTACCAATTCTTGTAAACTGTTGAACAGCAGAATTTCCACCAATTACCACTCCGTCTTCAATAATAGCGTGTCCACCTAAAGGAACATTATTTGCTATGATTACATTATTACCTACATGACAATCATGTGCTATATGAGATGAGATCATAAACAAACAATTATTTCCAATTATAGTTTTTCCTCCACCACCAATTGTCCCAGGATTTATTGTGACATATTCTCTTATTTTATTGTTGTCTCCAATAATTAAACATGTTTCTTCACCATTATATTTTAAATCTTGAGGATCATTAATTGAAACAAATGGATAAATTTTATTTCCTTTTCCAATTTTTGTATTACCAATTATACTTACATGAGATTGAATTATTGTATTCTCTCCAATTTCAACATTAGGACCAATAAAAGAATATGGACCGATCTTTACGCTAGAATGAATTCTTGCGTCTTTATCAATTATAGAAGTTTTATCTATCACTTATTTTCTCTAATAAAGTTTTTTAAATCTTTAGCTGGATAGCCCATCACTTTAGAATTATCTGGAATATTTTTTATAACTCCACTTCCGCCGCCTATTTGGACATTATTACCAACTTTAAGGTGGCCCGAAATTCCTGCTTGACCACCAATCATAACATTATTACCTAAAACAGAACTTCCAGCAAATCCAACTTGTCCTGCTATGATACAGTTTTCACCAATTTTAACGTTATGAGCTACGTGTATTTGATTATCTAAAAATGTATTTTTTCCTATAATAGTATTTGAAATTGAACCTCTATCTATTGTAGATCCACAGCCTATTTCTACATTATCTTCAATTATAACAATACCTATTTGAGGGTATCTTATATTAGAGTCTTTATTAGGAAAAAATCCAAAACCTTTTTTTCCAATCACACAATTATCTAAAATATGAACATTATTCTTAATTAATGAATTTCTAATAATAACATTAGACCCTATAGAACAGTTATTTCCTATGATTACATTTTTTTCGATTATTGAGTTATGACCTATTGAACAATTTAAACCAATTTTTACACCCTCGCCAATTAGTACATTTTTTCCAAATTTAACTTCATTATTTAATTTTATTTCATTTATATCTTTAACGGAGCTATCAAGTTTATCAGTTACAGAGTCTGGATAAAAAATTTTGGTAATTTGGGCTGTATGTAATAAAACTTTATTTGAAATTATAGCCTTGCAAGTGTTTGGTAAAATCGATGTAAAATTTTCTGGTGTTATACAATAAGATGCTTTTGTAATTTTTGCTAATTCAATATATTTTTTTGAATGAAAAAAAGTTATTTCGTTTTTTTTAGATGTGCTTAAATCTTTAATATCGTTTATTTTGTCATCGGGGAAATTATAATTATTTAAATTAATTGATTTAAGTAAATAATTAATATTATGAGGTCCAGTATTTTTAAAAAATGGATTGATCATTTATAGGTTTAATATCAAAACCTACATCAAAAAGTTATCAAGATTTATTGCTAATTATTTCCTATCTACTATTGTAGCAGACCATTGCGCGTCTGCCATTTTTTTTCCCTGCACAAATGCCTCGCCCTTATATTTCCATACTTTACCATGTGATCTTATTGCCTCGATATTTAACTCTAGCTTGCAATCAGGTATAACTGGGTTTCTAAATCTTGCTTTCTCAACACTCATCAAAAATACTAGTTTATTTTCATATTCAGCTTTATCAATACCAGCAGCTGTTAGAGCAGCCGCAGCTTGACCGAACGCCTCGACAATTAAAACTCCTGGCATTACAGGTTGACCCGGAAAATGACCTTGTACAAAAAAACTATCTTTTTTAACATTTACTATAGCGGTTGCAGAAAACAATTTTTTAATATTAACCAGTTCATCAATTAATAACATTGGTTCTCTGTGAGGTAGTAAATTAATTATATCTAGTTTAGTAAGCTTTTCAGTCATTAATTTTGAATATTAATTTTTTTTACATTATTATCTAAAATTTTTATAATATCATTAGTTATATTTAAATCATTAATACCTATAACTATATTTTTTTTATCAATTATTAAAGAAACCGAATTTTCTTTTGAATAATCAGACAAAATTGGCTTAAGTTTTTCTAACAAAACTTTAGTATATTTTAATTTCAATGTATCTAATTCTTTGCGATTATTATTTAATTGCTCTTGATATTTCTTAATTTTATTATTTAGTTCAGTAATTTTATTATTTAATTCATCTTGACTTAATAAATTTTTTTTTGCACTTATATCTTCATCATCTTTTTTTATAGAAACCTCTAACTCTTTAATTTTTTTTCTATAAATTTCGTCTTTTTTTTTTAGTTCATCATTTATATATTTCCCTGCTTCTGAATTATTTAAAACCTTATTCATATCTAAAAAAACTATTTTGTCACTTGAGAAAGATTTTAAAGGAGAAGTGAATACCGATATGAATATAAAAAAAAAAATAAATTTTTTATTCATTAAAAAGTAGTACCAATTCTAAATCTAAAAGTTTCAGTTTCATCATTTTCATGTTTAGTCAAAGGCAATGCAAAAGAAAAACTTAATGGTCCTATGGGAGTAAACCAATCTACAGCAAGTCCTGATGATGATCTAATTTTATTACTATCTAATGAATCGTTATAGTCGACACCAAATATATTTGCTGAGTCTAGAAATATACTAAAATCCACATTCTGAAGATCACCCAAAAGTTTAGGTATTGTTGCTGCAATATTTAATGCTGTACCAAAGTTACCGCCTATATAATCACTTCCATCTTTAGGACCTACTTTTCCAGCCACAAAACCTCTTAATTTCCTTGATGGTATAAAAATTCTTTTACTTACTCTTACATCATCATCAAGGCTATTTACACTTTTTGCAAAAAATATGAGAGATAAGACGGAGTCTTCACCAAATTTATTATATTTAGAAAATTCATAAGAATTAACAATACTTGTATCATCAGCGTAAATCGGTAATTCTTGAAAGAAAGAACTTTTATATCCATCCGTTGGCTGAAAATTTTGATTTAATTTATTTAGTGTAAGACCATAAGAAAAATTAGTATCAAAATAATTTCCCTCTTGTTTTTGTTTTGCGGCTGACGCAGTATTTGAAGTCTCTAAATTTTCAATAAATGTTGAAATTTTAGGTGAAAAAAAAATATCTTTAAATTGTTCGTAAGATGTTCCCACAGAAAAACCAATTGTCTCTGTTTCATATCCAAATTTATTCATCAAATCAATTTGAGAATTTTCAACAGAGGTTATTAATGATTTTTCGCTATTTTTATAATTAGGATCGGTATAACTAAACAAGCCAGTTATAGAATTATCGCTAAAAGCAACATTAGCTTTTAACTTTGTTCCTTGACCAACATAATTATTTTCAGCGATTGAAAATGATACGGTTGTACCGCTTGTACCAGTACCTGCTCCAGCAGATACCTCTCCAGTAGGTTTCTCGTCAACAATTATATCAATTTTTTTTTGCTGAGGTGTTGAACCATCATAAACTTTAGACTCTACAGTGGAAAAAATATTTTTTGACTTTATATTATTAATTGATTTTTTAAATAATATTTCATTATATGGGTCACCTTCATCGGTTATAATTGAATTTCTAATGACATTTTCATTTGTCAAATAATTACCCAAAATATTAATTTGCTCTACATATTTTTTTTCACTTTCTTTAATATTAATTATTAAATCAATATATTTCTCATTTACTTCTTCATTATATGTTGCATTAATAAATTCATATTGTTTGTTTAAAGCAATTTCGTCTATTTGATCGAGAATTTTTTTTATTCTGTTTAAAGAATACGTTTTGTTTTTTAAATTTATTAAAACATCATTTATATCTTCAAAATTTTTTTTATCGAAATTATTGGGTAAATTTAACACCACGTTGTTAAAAATATATTTTTCACCAGCATCAATATTAAAAACTAATTCGAATTTATTCTGATTAATAACTAAAGCTGAGGTTGAATTTACTTTAACATTGTAATATCCATTATTTTTATAATAATTTGTTAGTAATTTTTCATCCAATTGAATTCTTTTTTCGTCTAAAAATTTTTTATTTGAAATAAATTTCCAAAATTTACTTTCTTCTGAGACTATTATTCTTTTTAATTTTCTATCTTTAACTTTCTTATCACCTATAAATTTGATTTTTTCAATATATGCCTTATCACCTAGGTCTATATTGTAATTTAAGCTAACTGTATTATTTTCATTTTTTTTTATTGATGTTTCTATAATTGAAAAATAGTAACCATTTTTTTTTAATATAGTTGCAAGTATACTCTCATCTTTTTTAACTTTACTTTTAACAAAAGAATTTTTCTCTTTTAATTGAATTTTATTTCTTAATGTTTTTAATATTGTTTTATTTTTTACACCAGAAAATTCAATTTCTTCTATAATCGGATTTTCAACTATATTTACAATTAAAGTTTCTTTATCTAAAGAAATAACTACATTTTCAAAAAAGTCTGTTTGGTAGAGTTTTTTAAGAATTATATTTAGTTCAGATTTATTATAATTTTTATTTTTTTTTATTTCACCAAATAAAATAATAGTTTCGTCTGAGATTCTATTATTTCCATTTATTTTAATATTTTTTACTATATTAGCATTTGTAGAAGTTATAATAAAAAATAAAACTAATATTTTAAAAAAAAAATTCATCAATTACGATCTTTAATACATAGATCGAGAGTTTTCAATCTTACATATTTATTTAGATTTACTATCTCATTGATATTCTGGGGTATTTTTCTTTTAAGTTGTCTAAATTCTTTAAAATTTAAAATTTTATTAATTAAAACATTAATATCTTTATAACTAATATTGTTATTTAAAAATTGACTTACTAATTCATCATTTGCTGAAACTAATACTGTATCGTAAAGGGAGTTATTATCGTCAAATTTATTCAAGATATTTAATAGTTTGAATTTTTTAAAATCTGGCTTGGATAAGTTCAAATTATTTAATTTTTTAATGTCAACTCTTTTAGAACTTAGAATTTTTTGATTTTTATCATAAAGTGTATTAAAGATTGGAATCTTCATGTTGGTTTCATGTACTAATAATTTAGAAGTTCCATTATTAAATTTTATTATTGAATGCAAATATGCTGTTGGATGTATTAAAATCTCAAGTTGTTTTTTTTTAAGATTAAATATTTTTTGAGCTTCTAGAATCTCAAAAACTTTGTTCATCATTGTTGAGGAGTCAATAGATATTTTTTTTCCCATTTTCCATATTGGATGGTTTATAGCATTAGAGGGTTTTACTTTTTTAAATTGGCTTATTGGTAAATTTAAAAAAGGACCACCAGAAGCTGTAATGTAAATTTTTTCTACATTACTAACATTAAACCCGCCAAGACTTTGCCAAATAGAAAAATGTTCAGAGTCTACAGGTAAAAATTCTGATTTATTTTTTATTAGTTCTTTTTTAATTAAATCCCATGCACATATTATTGACTCTTTATTTGCTATAGCAATCTTTTTAGTAAATTTTATAATTTTGATTGTTGGCTCTAGTCCATCAAAACCAGATATTGCTGACATTGCATAATCTATTTTATTATTTTTGAAAATCTTGCCAAAACTATTATATCCATTAAAAATTTTTACTTTATTTTTTTTTAATTTTTTTTTAACTAAGTCATATGAGTTTTTATTCTTAACAATTATATTTTTGACCTTAAATTTTTTGACTTGTGATACTATATTATTTACATTTGAATTTGTTGTTAGTAATTCAATTTCAAATTTTTTAATATCTTTATTAATTATATTTAAAGTATTTTTTCCTATAGAGCCTGTTGAGCCTAAAATTGCTATTTTTTTTTTCATAGCCAGTATATTATATTATAAATAAATAAGCCAAAAGGTACTGCAAATATTATTCCATCTACTCTATCAAGCAATCCACCATGTCCTGGCAATATTGAACCTGTATCTTTTACATTTGATCGTCTTTTAAAATAAGAAATAAAAAGGTCACCTAATTGACAAATTACTGATATTAAAATGAATACAAAACATATTATTAAATAATTAAATTCAATATTTAATAAATATTTATAATAGTAGAAGTAATAAATGATGGGAAACAAACAAAATACAAATGATCCAATTGATCCAGAAATTGTTTTATTAGGACTGATTTTTGTTAGTTTTTTTCCACCTATTAATTTTCCACATACATATCCACCAATGTCAGAAAATATACATACTGATAAGATTATGATTACATCTTTCCTATTTGAAATATAAAGAAAATATGCAAATAAAATTAAATAAAAAACAAATGATAAATTAATTATTAGTTTTTTTAAAAAATTTTCTTTCCATATATTATCAATTAAAGTTTTAAACTCAAAAAACGAAATAAGTGAAATTACGGTTAAAAGCAATAACCAAACTAAATTATTAAAAAAGCCAATTATTAATAACAAAATTAATACAATTGATGTTAAAACTCTTTTGTAGAAATTATTCATTATATATTGCCGAAATTTCGCTTTATTTTTTTAAATTTAAGTAAAATTTTTTCAAAATCCTTTTCATTAAAATCTGGCCACAATTTTTTTTCAAAAAAAATTTCGGAATATGCAATTTGCCATAATAAAAAGTTACTTAATCGATTGGTATCTCCAGTTCTAATTAATAAATCAGGATCCGGAATACCATTTGTATAAAGATTTTTACTAATATTTCTCTCATTTATATTGGTTTTTTTTTTTATTATTTTTTTTAACGCATACACGAGCTCGTTTTTAGATCCATAATTTAATGCAAGATTTATTTGTAATTTATTATTTTTTTTTGTTAAATCCTCAGAATCTTTTAAAAGTTTATTTATTTTTTTTGAAAAATTTTTAACACCTATAACTTTTAATTTAATGTTTTGTTTATTAAGTTCAAATATTTTGTCACCCAAAAAACTTTCGAGCAATTTAAACAAAAAATTTACTTCTTTTTTAGGCCTCTTCCAATTTTCGGTTGAGAAAACAAAAAGTGTCAAAAAATTAATTTTATTTTTGATCGTAGATTTGATTATTTTTTCTACTGTTTTTAATCCTTCTTGGTGACCTAAATTTCTTGATTTTTTATTTTTTAAACCCCATCTACCATTACCATCCATAATTATGGCTACATGATTAATTGGATTCATATCTGCATTATTTCTTTTTCTTTTGTATTTACTTTTTCTTCTATTTTTTTAATATTTTCATCTGTCAAATTTTGTATATTTTTTTCCTCTTTTTTTTCAATATCTTCACTTATTGATTTATTTTTTAGTAATTTTTTAAGTTCATCATTTCCTTCTCTTCTAATATTTCTTATTGAAATCTTACATTGCTCACCCATATTTTTTATCAGTTTGGCTATTTCATTCCTTCTCTCTTCGCTTAAATCAGGAATGGGTAACCTTATTAATTGTCCATCAATCTGAGGGTTTAGTCCAAGATCTGATTTCTTGATAGCAGTATCAATAAGACTTACATTATTTACGTCCCAAACTTGGATGTTAATAACTCTTGGTTCAGGGGTAGTTATAGTACCAACTTGATTTATAGGCATTTTCTGTCCGTATACATCAACATAAATTAAATCCAGCATATTTGAATTTGCCCTACCAGTACTCAAAGTTGACAGGTCTTTTATAAATTTTTCGAAAGTTTTACTCATTTTATTTTTATAAATACTTAAGCTAAACATCACTCACCTATTTTAATTCTATGAAATGCACTTATCTCTAAATTTGATAATTTAAGGCTCTGAATTATTTCATTAACTTTTTTATCTGGATCCATCACCCAAGATTGTGTCATTAAACAATTGTCTTGAATAAATTTATTTAATTTACCTTTTGAAATTTTTTCAACAATTTCTTTTGGTTTACCATTATTTTTTAGTTCTTCAGCTATTAATTCTTTTTCTTTAATTAATATATTTTGATCAATTAATTTCTCATTTATAGCAATAGGGTTTGAAGCAGCTATATGCATAGATAGTTGTTTTCCAAAATTTAAAAAACTTTCATCATTTTCATCATCGTAATTAATTGACGAAATTACAGCTAATTTTGCAAGCTTATCTTTTACAACTGAATGTAGGTAAGTAAAAATCTTACCTTTTTCACACACAATTGTTTTAGATCTACCTAAGGTTATTTTTTCTCCAATTTTAGATATTAAATCTACAAGTGTGTCTTCCACTGATTTACTATTTTTCATTATAGTTTTTTTTAATTTTTCAGGATCTGATGAAACAGAATTGTTTATTTCACTTATTTCTTTAACGAAAGAAATAAAATCATCATTTTTTGCAACAAAGTCAGTTTCACAATTTACCTCTATTAATGATGATTTTTTATTATCTCCAAAAACAGCCACGACACCTTCGTTAGCCTCCCGAGTCATTTTTTTGGATGCCTTTGAAATTCCTTTAACTCTTAGAATCTCAATAGCCTTTTCAATATCACTGTTGGCTTCCTTTAAAGCATTATTGCAGTCTTTAAATCCAGCACCAGTTAATTTTCTAAGTTCTTTGACTTTATCTATGTCACTCATTTAATTCAAAGATTTATCTTTAGATATTTTGCTTTGTAAATCTTTTTCTTTGTTATTTTTTTCTATAGAAACATTAGATAAGTTTGATTTTGCGTTTTGAATTGTTTCTTTTATAAGTGAACAATAAAGATCTATCGATCTTCTCGCATCATCGTTTCCTGGTATAGGATAGTCTATACCATCGGGATTTGAATTAGTATCAAGTATAGCAATAATTGGAATTCCGAGTTTTATAGACTCTTTTATTGCTAAAGACTCATAATTAGTATCTATTACAAAAACTAAATCAGGAATAGTTTTCATATCTGAAATTCCCCCTAAAGATCTTTCCAATTTATCTCTTTGCGTACTCATTTTTAAAAGTTCTTTTTTAGTAAAACCTCGATTTTCTGAGGATAAATCTGTATTAATTTTTTGTAATTTTTTAATTGAATTAGATATTGTTCCCCAATTTGTTAACATGCCGCCAAGCCACCTATAATTAACGTAATATTGATTAGTACTTTTAGCTAAATCTGCTATTGCATCAGAAGCTTGTTTCTTAGTAGAAATAAATAATATCTTTCCATTGTTTGAAATAGTTTCATAGACTTTTTCTAAAGCTATCTTTGTCAATTCTAAAGTCTGAGTTAAATCAATGATGTGTATTGAGTCTCGTTTTCCAAATATATATTTTTTCATTTTTGGGTTCCATCTAAGTGTTTTGTGACCTAGGTGAACTCCTGCCTCTAATAATGCTTGTATTGTTAAATTAGGTATTTTCATATTATTCCCGGTTAAACCACCACAATAATTTCCATTTAAGGACCGGAGGTTATTAACCACTTATTGTGTGAGTATTTTTTTATGGATATTTACAAATTTATTTTAAACAAAACAAGTATTTTTTTAGTGAATTATTGATTGTATTTGTTGTTTTTTTAACGAATTTACAATTTTTCTATCTATATATCGTCTATTTTGTAAGTTTAAAGTGATATATTTTTGTTTAAATTTATATTTAATTATTACTTCTGTGTTACCAAGTGTATCAAGATGCTTAGATAAATCCTCGATTTTTGATAAATGGTCTAACATAAATTCTATTTTATTTATTGGTTTGTTATAAATTTCTTTTATAGATGAAATATTTAAAATATTGATTTTTTTAGTTTTTTTGTCGTCGTCAGTTATTATTTTATTTAAATTAATAATTACAGAATTTCCTTCAATTAATATTTTTCTATTTTTTTCAAGTATTTCAGAGAATATAAAAATTTCAAAAACTCTTGATAGATCTGAAAATTTTACGATAGCATAAGATGTCCCTTTTCCAGTTTTTTTTTCCTGAATTTTTAAAATAGTAGCAGCAATATTTGAGTTTTTTAATTCATTATTATTAACAAAGTTTTCGTAATTAATTATATTAAAATCATTATATAATTCCTTGTATTGATTTAATGGATGGTTAGATATAAAAAAACCGACTGCTTCAAATTCCTTTTTTAGTTTTTCTTCAAAAATCCATTCATCATTTTTATCAACAATTTGATCATTTGTTTGAGAATTATCACCAAACAAATCTATTTGATTGGCCTCTTTATTCTCAAATACACTTTTTGACTTAAGAATTAATTTAGGTATAGAATTAAATAACGCAGATCTATTTTCATAAATTTCATCAAATGCTCCCGATTTAACGAGACCCTCAAGCTGAAGTTTGTTTATATCTTTTGGGTTAACTCTATTAATAAAATTCTCAATTGATAAAAATTTTCCATTTTTAATTCTTTCTTCAACAATGTTATTTATAGCCTCATACCCAACATTTTTGATTGAACCAAGGGCATAATAAAAATTTTTTTGATCTGATCTAAAATCTGCAAAACAACTATTTATATTTGGTCTAATGACTTTTATCTTTAATCTATTTATTTCTTCGTAAAATTCTGCGAGTTTTTTTTGGTTTGATATATCCATTGTCATAGATGCTGCGAAAAATTCATTTGGATAATGTGTTTTTAAAAATGCTGTTTGGTAAGCTATTATTGCATACGCTGCCGCATGACTTTTATTGAAACCATATTCTGCAAAAGGTTCAATTTTTAAAAAGATACCTGCTGCTACGTCTTTACTTATACCATTTTTAACAGCTCCTTCTATAAACCTCATCTTTTGTTTCTCTACCTCTGATCTTTTTTTTTTTCCAATAGCTTTTCTTAATATATCAGCTTCTGCAGCTGAAAAACCTGACAGTTTTTGTGCAATTTGCATAACTTGTTCTTGATATATTATTACACCGTAGGTCGGTTTTAAAATTTCCTCTAACAATGGATGAATATAATCTGGTTCTCGATTATTATTTTTGCATTCATTATAAATAGGGATATTGCTCATTGGACCAGGTCTATATAAAGCAACTAAAGCAATGATATCCTCTAACTCAGTAGGTTTCATATTTATTAACGCATCTTTCATTCCTGAGCTTTCTAGTTGAAATAACCCGACAGTATTACCTGATGACAAGGTATTAAATACTTTGGAGTCTTCATAACTTATTTTATTAATATCAAATTCTTTATTTGAATTATTAATTAATTTTTGCGTTTTATTTATTACCGTCAAAGTTTTTAAACCTAAAAAATCAAATTTAATTAAACCAGCATTTTCAGCAGAGTACATATCAAATTGCGTTGAAGGCAATAAAAGATCTGTTGAGTGATCTTTGTATAATGGAACTGTATCTGTTAATTTTCTGTCAGCTATAACTACACCAGCTGCATGTGTTGCAACATTTCGATTTAATCCCTCTAACTTAAGTGATAAGTCTATCAAACGTTTAATTCTTTTATCTGTTTTTATTAAATTTTGTAATCTTGGCTCTGAATTAATGCACTCTTGTAAATTTTGGGGTCTCGAGGGATCAAAAGGTATCATTTTAGCTATATTATCAATGAACCCATACGATAGACCCAAAACTCTTCCAACATCTCTTATAACCATTCTTGCTTTTAACTTTCCAAAAGTGATAATATGAGCAACACTATCTTTGTATTTTTTAGATAGATAATCAAAAACTAAATCTCTTTTTTCCTCACAAAAATCAATATCAAAATCAGGTAAAGAAATCCTAGAAGGATTTAAAAATCTCTCAAAAATTAGATTAAACTTTATTGGGTCTACATCAGTAATAGATAAACACCATGCAACTAACGACCCGGCACCCGAACCTCTTCCTGGACCTACAGGTATATCATTACCTTTCGCCCAATTTATATAGTCAGCGACTATTAAAAAATAACTTGCATACTTCATTTTTTTAATAATTTCTAACTCATGGTTTAGTCTAAGTTTATATATAGAGTGGTACTTATCATAATTATTTTTAAGATATGGATTTTCTTGAAATTTTTGATCCAAACCATTCAGAGAGTATTTTGTAAGCTCTGTTTCAGTATCATCATTATTTGTTTTTTTAATATTCGGAAGCATAGGTTTTGATGGAGTGGGTCTGTAGCTACATCTAAATGGTAAATTAACATTATTTTCAATAGCTTCGGGTAGGTCTCTAAATAATTCAAACATTTCATGATCAGATTTAAAATAATGGTTATTAGAATAAGAAAGTCTATTTTTATCATTCAAGTAAGTTTTGTTACCTATACATATTAAAGTTTCATGGGCTTCATGCATAGATTTATCCAAATAAAAAACTTCGTGTGATGCAATTATAGGTATTTTTAGGTCATAAGAGGTTTTTAGATTGAACCTTTCAAATTGTTTTTCATTTAGGTCGTCGTGTCTTTGTATTTCTAGATAAAAGGAAAAATTAAAATTTTTTTTTAATTTATTATAAATTTCTTCAATTTCTTTAAATCTATTTTTTAAAAATAATTTGCCAATTAAACCATTAATGTTATTGGACATGACAATTATACCCTCGGGTTTTAGTAGAAGATCGTCTAGAAAACACAAAGGTTCATACGTTTCACTTTTTTCTAAATATGATTTAGAGGATAATTCAATAATTCTTTTATAACCTATTTCACTAGACGCAATTAATGTTAATTTACCAGTAGTATCACCATATTTAAAAGCAATTTGTGTACCGATAATAGGTTGAGTACCTTGTTTTGAAATAGCTTCAGAAAACTCCAAGGCTCCACAAAGATTAAACGAGTCAGAAATTCCTAGAGCTTTAACTTTATTTGCTTTACAAAAATCTTTAAGATTATCAATTTTTATTGCTCCTTCACATATGGAATATTGAGTATGTATTTTGAAATGGGTAAATGAATTATTTTTTTCTAATTCTTGCATTACTGGATTTTAACTTTCCATCTATAATTTGCAATTTATAATCTGCTAAATTTGCGAAATACATATTGTGAGTTGCAAAAATTAAAACTCTATTTTTGTTTTTTGTATTTAATAATAATTTAAATATTTCTTTGGAGTTTTTTTTATCTAGACTACCTGTTGGTTCGTCAGCTAAAATTATTTGTGGTGAATTGACAATTGCTCTACATATTGCGATTCTTTGAGCTTCTCCGCCTGATAACTCGCTTGGAAAATGATTCTTTCTTTTTAAAATTTTGACTTTTGAAAGCATCCTATTAGTGAGTTTGGAAGCCTTATGAATATCGTTTTCAATTGATAATCTTGCAATTAAAATATTTTCAAATGCTGTAAAGTCATTAAGTAAATTAAAATCTTGATAAATGATACCTATTTTTGATGCTCTGGTTATATCGTTAATGCTATTTTCTTTAAAATTTATTTTTTTATTGTTAATAAAAATATTTCCCTTTGTGGGTTTATCTATCATAGAAATAATATTTAATAGTGTTGATTTGCCTGATCCTGATGGCCCGACTATTGAATAAGATTTGCCTATTGAAAATTTATAATTTATGTTTTGTAAAACGTTAAATTTATTTTTACTAAATTTTTTATAAACATTTGAAATCTTAATAATAGTTTTACTCATATTTTAAACTTTTCACAGGGTCTAGATTTGATGCTTTTATAGCTGGATATAATGATACTACAGACGTAATGATTGTAGATATTATAGAAATAAGAATAATTGAAGGTATATTTATCTCTGAAGGCATTTTACTAAAGAAATAAATTTCCTCTGGAAAAATTGAAATATTGAATAAATTACTAATTAATATTCTTATTTCCTCAATATACAGTGAAAATGTAATACCAATTATTACACCAAACATAGTAGCTGATAGTCCTATTATAATACCTATTAAAAAAAAAATTTTTTTAATAGATTTGTTTTGTACACCTATAGATTTTAAAATTGCAATATCTTTTGTTTTATTTTTAACCAATATAGTTAATCCTGAAATAATATTGAAAGCCGCAACTATTATAATTAATGACAAAATTATAAACATTACATTTCTCTCAATCTTTAAAGCAGAAAACAAAGAGTTATTCAAATCACTCCAAGTATAAACAAAGTCATTTGGAAATAATTTCATTAATTCTTTTTTTGCTGAACTAATCTTTTCAGGTTTTTTAAGATAGATTTCAATAAATCTATCTCTTTTATTTAAATTAAATAAGCTTTCTAAATCTAAAATATTTATGAAGACTACATTCTGGTCGTATTCAATTAATCCACTATGGAAAATTGAGTCTACAATAAATGCTTCTTGTTTAGGAAGAGAACCTACAATGGTATTAATACCATAAGGTGACATTATTACGATTTTATCTCCAATATTTACATTCAATATTGAACTCAACTCTCTTCCAATAGATATATGTTTTCGATATAGATTTTTGTTACCTTTAAAGTCGTTCTTCGAAATATCTAATTTCTTAAAATCTTCATTCGTATAACCTCTAATTAATATACCTTTTGTATAATCTTTGTTTAAAACTATACCTTCGCTATTGTTACTAATTACTATGTTATTTGAAAAATTCTTGAGATTTTTTAGAATATTATTATTTAATAAAACTTTATTTTCATAAGGCTTTATGACAGCATGTGCATTAAAGCCAACTATTTTATTTATTAATTCGGATCTAAATCCATTCATTACAGACATAACTATAATTAAAACAGCTACGCCTAAACTAATACCAATAAATGAAAATATTGAAATTACATTTAAAAAATTTTCTTTTTTTTTTGGTTTTAAATATCGGAATATTATTTTTTTTTCTAATAAGGAGATCAATTTATAATTCTTTATTTATAATTTTAATTATTTCTTTTAAATCTATTTTTTGAATATCGTCACCAACTTTCTTAAATTCAATTAGCTCGCCTTCAGATTTTTTTCCTAATATTATTTGAAAAGGTATACCTATAAGGTTAAATTTTTTCATTTTAGCCGATAAACTTTCATCAGTATCATCTATAATTGTGTCAATTTTATTATTTTTTAAAACTTTACTAATGTTCATGGCTTTATCTAGAGAAGATTTATCATTCTTATTTATTAAAGGTATTATTGCACAATGATAAGGTGCAATTTTTGTTGGCCAACACATCAATTCATTTTTGTCATCGTATTTTGCTTCTATTATTGCACCTACTAACCTTGAAACACCAATTCCATATGAACCCATTTTAACATACTCTTTTTTTCCATTAATATCTACTGATGCTTGCATAGGCTTTGAATACTTATCACCAAAATAAAAAATATGACCAACTTCTATACCTTTAGTGATTAATTGATTTTCTTTTTTGACATTGCTATTAAAATCTACTTCATTATACTTTTCGTCAGTTACGGAATAATAGTGATCGTATTTTTTTCGTAAACTTTCTAAAGATGATTTATCTAAAGATGTATCTTGGAAATTAACATCAAATATATCTTTGTCTGTGTAAATTTTACTTTCCCCTGTTTCAGCCAAAATTATAAACTCATGAGATAAGTTGCCACCTATTGGACCAGTATCAGCGGCCATTGGTATAGCTGATAATTCTAATCTTTTGAATGTTCTTAGATACGATAGAAAAAATTTATTATAGGAAAAAAAAGCATCGTTATCAGTCAAATCAAAGGAATATGCATCCTTCATGAAGAACTCTCTACATCTCATTACACCAAATCTTGGTCTTAGTTCATCTCTAAATTTCCATTGTATATGATAAACAAGCTGTGGTAACGACTTATAAGATTTAACAGAGGATCTAAAAATATCAGTAACCAATTCCTCATTTGTGGGACCGTATAACATTTCTCTATTTTGCCTATCCTTAATCCTTAACATTTCTTCCCCATAGTCATCAAATCTTCCACTTTCTTTCCAGATTTCGCTAGATTGAATAGTTGGCATTAAAATTTCTTGAGCTAAAATTTTATTTTGTTCTTCTCTAACAATATTTTCAATTTTTTTCATAATTTTAAAACCCAATGGTAGCCAAGAATATATTCCTGCTGATGATTGCTTAATCATACCAGTTCTTAACATTAATTGATGTGACTTTATTTTTGCTTCGGAAGGGTTATTTTTTAAAATTGGAATTAGTGATTTTGAAAATAACATATAATTAAATTCTAACTAAATTTATATTGGTTAAAGGTTTTTTTCCAGTTATTTCCTTTGTGTGCCTTCTGCATAAAATTTTTAAAGTTTCGACTATATTTTCCTCTTGTTTTATATTATTTAATGAAAATGTTTTTAGAGATTTATTAATTTGATCTTGCATATTAAAATTAAATTGCTCTAAATCTTTTATGGGTAAACCTTTCTGGTTTATAATTGCTGGTTCGTGTGTGTTTTGACGTGAATTAATAATAATTACAACATTTAAAAAACCATTGGCAGATAAATTTTTTCTTTCCTTTATAGATTTTGCTTCTTCCTCCACACCTATATTTCCATCTAGATAAATTTTACCGTATGGTGCTTTATCAAAAACCTCTGGTGTAGTGTCTTTTGAAAATCTTACAATGTCTCCATTTTCTACCTTGATTGGATAAGGAATTTTCATTTTTTTGGCAAAATCTATATGTTCTAACATGTGCCTTTGCTCTCCATGCACTGGTATAATAGATCTTGGCTTAATCCATTCATACATTTCTTTTAATTCATCTCTATTAGGGTGTCCTGAAACATGAACAAACTCATTTTCTTCAGAAATTACCTCTATTCCATCTCTGACTAATTGATTATGTAGCTTATAAAGTTTTTTTTCATTGCCTGGAATTATTTTTGATGAAAATATCACAGTATCACCAGCTTCTATGTTTACATCGGGATGTATATAATTAGATATTCTATTCATAGCACCCATCGGTTCACCTTGAGATCCAGTACACAAATAAATAATTTTTTCCCTTGAAATATTTTTAGTATCACGTGGATCTAAAGGTTCAATTACTTCCGACAAATATCCACACTGTCTTGCTGCTTTATATATTCTTTGCATTGATCTACCTACTAATGAAATTTGCCTTCCTGTTTTTTTTGCACAATAAAAAATTGTTTCCATCCTTGCTACGTTTGAGGCAAATGATGTAACCACAACTCTTTTTTTTTGACGTTCAATAATTTTGATTAAACTTTTCCTTACATCTCCTTCTGATCCGGATCTACCCATATTAAAAATATTCGTTGAGTCACAAATCATAGAGACAACACCCTCCTTTCCTATTTCAATTAATCTTTTTGAGTCTAAATTTTTTCCAACTAAAGGTTCAGGATCACATTTCCAATCTCCAGTATGCAAAATATTACCAATGGATGTACTAATTTTAAGACCGTTGGGCTCCAATATTGAGTGAGTTAAATTAATATATTCGATATTAAAGGGTCCAAGCTGAAAAGATGAACCTAATTTTACAATTTGTAAATAATTTGTAATATCAATTTTTTTTTCTTTAAATTTTTCAATTACTAGTGTTGCAGTAAATGGTGTAGCGTAAATGTTGCACTTCAATTTAGGCCATACATACGAAATTGCTCCGATATGATCTTCATGAGCATGTGTTAAAACTATACCAAGTAAATTGTCTTTTCTTCCTTCTATAAATCCTGTATCTGGCAAAATAAGATCTATTCCCGGGATACTATCATCTGCAAATGTTATTCCTACATCAACAATTATCCATTTGTGGTTTTCTGGTTGCCCATAACCATAAAGATTCATATTCATCCCAATTTCACCTGCGCCGCCTAATGGGCAATATAAAAGTTCATCTTTCATAATAATTTAATTAAGCCCTTAAGTGTAATATCCTTGTCCAATTCACAGATGTATTCAATTGAGTTTTTAAACAAGTATGCAAACCCACCTGTAATTTTTATTTTATACATAGATTTTGAGTCTTTAATTATTAGTTTAATTATATTATTTATTAAACCTATATAGCCCCAATAAAAACCAGAATTTACAGCATCTTTAGTATTTTTACCTAAAATATTTTTTGATTTAGTAAGTTTTACTTTGGGAATTAACGAGGCTTTATTTATTAAATTTTTAAGTGACATGTCTACACCGGGTGCAATTATGCCACCTAAATATCTATTTTTTTTAACAACATCAAACGTTGTAGCGGTACCAAAATCTATAATTATATAATTGTTATTATTATCAATTACACTTAATGCATTAGCAATTCTATCAGATCCAACCTGTTTTTTATTAACTGCAATTTTAATGTATTTATCTAGATTTAAACTTTTTAATTCTAAACATTTAATGCTTAGATTAATTTTGAAGAATTTTTTTAATATAAGATATTTTGATGGTACAACACTACATACTATTGCTTTTTTTATTAGTTTTTTATGTTTAAGCAAAAAATTTAAATTTTTATATAGATATTTAGTAGATACTTTATTTGTGTTGAATATTTTCTTTTTAATTATTTTATTTTTTTTATTTACTAAGCAAACCTTAATATCCGTATTTCCTATATCTCCGATTATATACATTTATAAATTTTTTAATTTTTTTTCGTAAATATTTTTTAAAATATTAAAAACCTTTTTTTTTGATATTTTATTTTTTAAATGTTGATTGACATAAGTTGTCTTATAATTTTGAAAATTTGGACTTTGATGGATATTAATTCCTATACCTACTATCATATATTTCATATTCTTTATTCTTAAAATTTCTTGCAAAATTCCACATATTTTTTCATTGTTTATAATTAAATCATTTGGATATTTAATGTTAATTTTTTTTTTAATAAATTTTCTTAATGTCATTTTAACAATATTACAATTAAACTTAAGCATTTCATTTACGTTTTTTTTTTCATTTATATTAAAAAAAAAAGTTGTGAATAAATTTCCTTTGTAAGAAATCCACTTTTTACCATGACTGCCCCTGCCATTTGTTTGTTGATCAGAAACAACTATTCCTTTGTTAATTCCACTTTTGATTTTATTTATAGCGGTTTTGTTAGTACTTATTACTTTTTTATATGAGTATGTCTTTAATTTCATTTATAAAATAGTTATTTTTGACACGATTTCTAACAAATAACTAGGATATATGAAGTAGATTAAAATTATTATAGTTGAAAATGTAAGTGATAGTTTTAACCCTAAATTGTGATTTAAATCATATTTATGTTTAGCATCATCAAAATAAATAGTTTTAATAATCCTCAAATAATAAAATGCAGCTACAACTGTAGAAAGCAAACCTATAATTGCTAGAAAATACATTTCTTTTTCTATAACAGCTAAAAAAATATAAAATTTTGCGAAGAAACCTGCCAGTGGAGGTATTCCAGCCAAGGAAAATAAAACTATTAAAAGAGATAAAGATAACATCGGATGATTTTTTGAAAGACCAGATAGATCGTCAATATTCTCAAAATATTTTTCTTCTTTTCTTAACATAAAAAGACAACTAAAAAATGCAAGATTCATGAATAGATAAATCGAAACATATGTTATTGAGCTTTGTATCCCCTCATTGGACCCTACTGAAAGTCCTGCTAAAGCAAAACCCATATGGCTTATTGAGCTATATGCCATAAGTCTTTTTAAATTTTTTTGACCTATTGCTGCAACTGCACCAAAAATCATTGATGCAATTGATAAAAAAATAATAATTACCTGCCACTGCTCAATCAAATTTATAAATGGAACATACAAAAATCTTATTAAAACAGTTAGTGCTGCAATTTTTGGCAGTATTGCAAAAAAAATAGTAACAGATGTCGGTGACCCTTCGTAAACATCTGGTGCCCACATATGAAATGGTACTGCTGATATTTTAAAAGCTAAACCGACAAGAATAAAAACTATTCCCAAAGTAAGACCATATTGAACTTGATCTATATTGGCACTGATTTCATCAAAATTTGTAGATCCAGCAAATCCATAGATTAATGAGCAACCATATAATAGAAGACCCGAAGATAGAGCACTTAGGACAAAATATTTTAAACCAGACTCAGAAGACAATTTATTATTTCTATCGAAGGACGCCAAAACATACAAGGCTAGTGATTGTAATTCTAAGCCCATATAAAAAACAATTAGATCATTAGAGCTAATCATTATTAACATTCCCAATATAGAGCTTAATAGTAATATAGGATATTCAATCTTAAAAATTTTAGTTACTTTAAGATACTTAGAGGAAGATAACATTACAAAAATTCCTGAGATTGTGATTAAAAATTTCATGAAAGATGACATGAAATCTATTTTGTATCCATTGCCAAACAACGTTACATCTTTTGAATTAAATAAATTAAGATTAAGAATTAACATTATCAAAAGAGAAACTACCGATAAATTATAAATCATATTGGTACTATTTTTTTTATAAACACCTATTAGAAGTAGCGCCATAATTGACAACGATAAAAATATCTCAGAAAATACTAGTTCTAAATTTATCATTTTATTTACTCACAATACTTATAGCTAAATTTTGATTGTAATTTTCTATAAAATTACTTACTGAAAAACTAATAGTTTTAAATAAAGGATCAGGGTAAAACCCAAATAATAAAGTTAATATAGCTATAGAGTATAAAATTATACTCTCTGAACGTTTTAAATCTAACATACCTTTTAAATTAATATTTGTTATTTCCCCGAATATAACTCTACGGTATAACCACAACATATATGCTGCACTTAAAATTACCCCAATACTTGCTAAAATTGCGACTAAGAAATTTTTTTTGAAGGCGCCTATTAAAATTAAGAACTCACCAATAAATCCAGTTGTACCAGGTAGTCCGACGGCTCCTAGTGTAAATATCATAAATACAACAGAATACCTTGGCATTATTGATACTATGCCACCATAATTGTTGATCAATCTAGTGTGTTTTCTTTCATATAAAACACCTACACACAAAAATAATGCTGCAGATATTAATCCATGGCTGATCATTTGAAAAATACTTCCCTCTATACCTTGTTGAGTCATTGTAAATATACCTAACGTAACAAAGCCCATATGTGCAACTGATGAATAAGCGATTAATTTTTTCATATCATCTTGCATTAATGCAACTAATGAAGTGTAGATAATTGCAATTATACTTAATACAAAAACTAATGGAGCAAAATATGCAGATGCAAGTGGAAATAATCCAATTGAAAACCTTATAAAGCCATATCCTGCCATTTTAAGTAATATTGCTGCTAATAATACAGATCCAGCGGTTGGTGCCTCGACATGTGCATCCGGCAACCATGTGTGTACAGGCCACATTGGCGTTTTAACTGCAAAAGAACTAAAAAATGCTAACCATAAAAGATTCTGATAATTCTCTGCTATACCAATTTCATAAAGTTGTTCAACATCTGTAGTACCAGTTATCCAATATATGCTTATTATTGCCACAAGCATTAAAACTGATCCAAGCAAGGTATACAAAAAAAATTTAAATGCTGAGTAAACTCTTCTGTCGCCACCCCAAATTCCAATTATTAAGAACATTGGAATTAAACCACCCTCAAAGAAAAGATAAAATATTACTAAATCAAGAGAACAAAATACACCTATCATAAGTGACTCCATCAAAAGAATCGCTATTAAAAAATCTTTTATTCGATATTTAATCGTAGAGTTAACTGAAATTATACATATGGGTGTTATAAATGTAGTTAATAAAACAAATAAGATTGAAATTCCATCGATTCCAACTTTATAATTAATTATACCAAGTAACCAATTTTTTTCCTCGATAAATTGAAAGGCACTAATATTTTTATCAAATATAACCCAAAGATATAATGACAAAATTAAATTTGCTGTAGTAATAAACAGCGCAACATACTTAGCAGTATAGTTTTTTTCTGTTGCTCTTATAAAAAATATAAATAATGAACCAATAAAAGGTAAAAGTATCAGTGAAGATAGTATAGGAAAATTCATCATTTAATAATTAAAATAGTTAAGAATACAGAAAAACCAAGAAGCATTATAAATGCATATTGGTAAATATAACCTGACTGGAATTTAACGGCTTTTTGGGAGAATTTTTTTATTAATAGAGAAATTCCGTCCGGACCAAATCTATCTATAAATAAATTATCTATTTTTTTCCAAAAAAGATGGCCAGCACTTTTACATGGCTTGATAAGAATATATTCATAAAATTCGTCGAAGAACCATTTATTTTTTAAAAAAGTATATAGTGGTTTATTAGTTTCTGCCAAATATTTTGTTATGTTTGTATTTTTTAAAAATAATACATAAGACAATGGAATTGAGATAATCACTAACAAAGGTGTAGTTAATAAAAACCACAAAGGAGGGTGCTCGTTACTTAAGGGTTCAAGATAAAAAATAGATGATTTCCAAAACTCAATCGAGCTACTTTCGCTAATAAGTAAATCTTTAAATAAATATCCTGCAAATATAGCCCCTATGGTTAGGATAATCAGAGGCAATAACATAGTTGGTGGAGACTCGTGAACTTTATCAAAGTTAATTTGATTATTATTATATTTTCCGTGAAATGTTTTAAAAATTAGTCTCCAGGAATATATTGATGTCAAGAAGGCTGTCATCACACCTATAAATGCCGCAAAGTATCCGACATAACTGCCTTTTAGAAAGGCAAATTCAATTATTGCATCTTTAGAATAAAATCCAGACAATAATGGAAATCCAGTTAATGCTAAGGTACCTATAATCATATACGTATACGTATATGGTAGTTTGGATTTAATCCCTCCCATAAAGTTTATATCCTGCTCATTATTCATAGCGTGAATTACGGATCCAGATCCTAGAAATAACAATGCTTTAAAGAAAGCATGTGTAAATAGATGAAACATTGCTACGTTATATGCTCCAACACCAGTAGCAAAAAACATATATCCTAGTTGACTGCAAGTTGAATAAGCAATGATTTTTTTTATATCATTTTGAACAAGAGCAATACTTGCCGCAAATAATGCCGTTGTCATTCCAACTATAGTTATTAATGTTAGTGCTAGCGGTGAATATTCGTAAACAGGTGAGCATCTCACAACAAGAAACACACCTGCAGTAACCATTGTAGCAGCATGAATGAGTGCAGAAACAGGCGTAGGCCCCTCCATTGCATCGGGAAGCCAAGTATGGAGAAAGATTTGAGCAGACTTTCCCATCGCTCCAATAAATAAAAGAACACAAATAGTATTTATAGCATTAAAATTTAATCCTAGAAAAACTATGTCCTTATTTTCAATTGTTTTTATTGCTTCGAATACATCTATGTAATTGACAGTACCGAAAAAATAAAAGATTAAAAAAATACCTAAAGCTAGGCCGAAATCACCTACTCTATTTACTAGAAAAGCTTTTATAGCTGCAGAATTTGCAGTATTTTTTTTAAACCAAAATCCTATTAGTAAGTAGGAGCATACACCTACGCCTTCCCAACCAAAAAAAAGCTGAATAAAGTTATCAGCTGTCACAAGCATTAACATAGCGAATGTGAATAAAGATAAATATGACATAAACCTGGGTTTGTGAGGATCATGAGACATATAACCAACTGAGTAAATGTGAACTATTGCTGATATCAACGTAACTACAACAAGCATTAAAGCTGAAAGTGGATCCACATATATTGACCAATTAACATTTAGAGTTCCAGACTCAATCCACTTTGCGATTATGACATGATTTGTGTAATCATGGTATATTACTTTGTAAAATATCAATAGTGAGAGGCATGCTGAAATAGAAACGCATAAGCATGTAATGATTTCTGAACTTTTAGATCCTATATATCTTCCAAAAAAACCTGATAAGACTGAACCTAATAATGGCAAAAATACTATTATATATACCATGTTAGCCTTTTAAATTATCTATCTCTTCAACTCTGATAGTTCCGACATTTCTAAAATAAACTACTATTATCGCAAGTCCAATAGCTGCCTCTGCAGCAGCAACAGTTAAAATAAAAAGTGTAAAAATTTGACCCGACAAATCGTTGAGGTAAGCAGAAAAGGATACAAGGTTGATATTTACAGCTAAAAGAATTAGTTCAATGCTCATTAGAATGACAATTATATTTTTTCTATTTAAAAATATTCCAGCTATTCCAATAGTAAAAATTATTGCTCCTAATGTTAAATAGTGACCTAAACCTATCTCAAACATCAATATTTACCCCTTTATTTTTTTCTACATCTATTAATTCTATCCCCCCTGCTCTCTCTCTTGATATTTGTTTTATATAGCTTTGTCTTTTAAGGCCGGAACGTTTTCTATATGTTAAAACAATCGCACCTATCATAGAAACAAGTAAAATCATTCCTGAAATCTGAAATAAATGTATGTAGTCTGTATACAGCACAGCACCAATTGAGTGAGTATTAGTAATACCTAAATTTAAGGATATGTTGTTAAATGTTTCTATTTCTGGTTTTAATTTCCATCCACCAATTACGATTACTAATTCAAAAAAAATTATTGCACTAATCAGGAAACCAATAGGAATATGAGAACTGCTAGTGGCGCTATTTTTTTTGCTTTGAAACCATTCATTCTCTTGTTGTGCAACATTTAACATCATAACAACAAATAAAAAAAGCACTGCAACTGCACCAACATAAACAATAAGCATAATCATGCCTAAAAATTCAGCTCCACCCATTATAAATAAGCAGGATATGCTAACAAAATCTAATATTAAAAAAAAAACAGAATGAACCGTGTTTCTTGATACAGTAACCATTATAGCGGATACAATTGCAATAAATGAAAATATATAAAAAAATATAGATTGAATTATCATTAATTATCTATGAGCACTGTCTGCTTTTATATTTGCCTCTAATATGCTTTCCCATCGATCACCGTTTTCTAACAATTTTTCTTTATTATAAAATAATTCTTCTCTTGTTTCAGTCGCAAACTCAAAATTTGGACCTTGAACGATAGCATCTACTGGGCATGACTCTTCACAAAGTCCGCAATAAATACATTTAAGCATGTCAATATCATAGCGAGTTGTTTTTCTACTTCCGTCCTCTCTTTCAGATGATTCAATCGTAATTGCTTGAGCAGGACATACAGCTTCACACAACTTACATGCAATGCATCTCTCTTCACCGTTAGGGTATCTTCTTAACGCATGTTCACCCCTTGCTCTTGGGCTTATCGCTCCTTTTTCAAATGGATAGTTAATTGTTTTTTTCTTTTTGAAAATTTCTTTTACTGCAATTAAAAGTCCAGATAAAAAATCTAGCAAAAATATGGTTTTAAAAAATCTTGATATTTTCATAATTAATTTCCTGGCAATAAGTCAAAATATAATAAAAAACTGGAAGTCAAAACCACATAAAATAAAGAAAAAGGTAGAAAAACTTTCCAGCCTAGTTTCATAAGTTGATCATATCTGTATCTTGGTACTATGGCTTTAACAAGTGCAAACAATAAAAATAATAAAATAATCTTAATTATTAACCAAATTGGACTGGGTATTAGAATAAATGGGTAAATATTTATCGGAGATAACCATCCTCCTAGGAATAAAATTGAGCCTATAGCACACATTAGTAAAATATTTGCATATTCTCCTAACCAAAACATAGCATACATCATTCCAGAATACTCAGTTTGATAACCTGCAACAAGTTCTGCCTCAGCTTCAGGAAGATCAAATGGCGGTCTGTTTGTTTCAGCCAAAGCAGATATAAAAAAAATTACAAACATTGGAAATAAGGGAATTATGAACCACATTTTTTCTTGTGCCATCACTATGTCTGATAAATTAAGTGAACCCACACATAAAAGTACATTTATTATTATTACACCTATTGAGACTTCATAAGACACCATCTGAGCGGCTGATCTTATCGATCCAAAAAAAGGATACTTTGAATTTGATGCCCACCCCCCCATAATTATTCCGTATACACCTAAAGAAGAAACAGCAAATAAATATAATATGCCAACATTAATATCTGACAGAACAATGCCTTTCCCAAATGGAATTACTGCCCATGCAATTAATGCTAAAGTCATTGTAACTATAGGAGCTAAAATAAAAATAATTTTATTTGAGGTAGCGGGTATTATTATCTCTTTAAAGATATATTTTAAAGCATCAGCTAGTGATTGGAATAATCCAAAAGGTCCAACCACATTGGGGCCCCTTCTTTTTTGTACAAAAGCCCAAACTCTTCGATCTAGCCAAACTATAAGTGCAACCGCAGTTAATACAGGAAGTATTAACAACATTATTTTGTAAGTTTCTAAAAAAAATATGTTTAAATAATCGACCATTTAACCATCAGTTCCAGTCATTTTTAAATTCATTCTAGAATTTTTACACTCATTCATGGTTTTTGACGCTCTTGCAATAACATTTGAGTGATAATAATCAATATAATCTAAATCAATTTTTTCCTCTAAAAGTTTTTGATTCAAATTATTTAGCGTATTTTTTTTATTTATTTTTAGAAAATTTATTAAACTATCTATTAAATAATCTTTATTTTTATACAAAGTTTTATTCTTTATTTTATTCGCAAGATCATTAATTATTAACCAATCCTCTTTAGCCTCACCTGGAGGATAATTTGCTTTAAAAGCTTTTTGAAGTTTGCCTTCGAGATTTGTATAGTAACCATCTTGCTCAGTGTATGCTGCGGATGGCAATATAATATCTGCCAATTCAGCGCCTTGGTCCCCGTGAGTGCCAACATAAATTACAAATTCATTTATTTTTTTAAATTTAATTTTATCTTGACCGAACATAAAGACAATTTTAAATTCGTTATTTTTCAATTTATCAATACAATTTGTTTTTTGACTTGGATCAATAATATCTAAATCATAACAGCCAACTGCAGACGCATTTCTTGATATTAGGTTTAAAGGCTCCCATGTTTCATTTAAATTATGATTTTTTAAAAAAACTTTAGTTTTATCAAACAAATATCCACTAGACTTAAGTTTAAAGAATGATTCACCAAATATAATTGTTGGTTTTTCTGAACTTGAGAAATCTTTGTATAATTTTCCGTTCTTGTCTAAGAAATTATTAAAGTCAGAGGTTTTATTGCTTAAAATTTCATATGGATATGTTAAGTCCCCAACATCTCCAAATGAATAAATTTTTGTATTATTTTTTAAATATGTCTTTCTAATTCTAGAGTTTAAAATCGTAGCCTCGTATCTTGGATTTGTTCCAATTAACAATATGAAATCAGACTCTTCTAACCCATTCAATGTAGTATTAAATATGTAATTTTTTCTTTCGCTTGTATTAATATTTATATTTTCTGATCGACATTCGATATTTTTACAGTTTAAAATTTTTTCAAAGAATTCTTTAATAGAATAAATTGTCTCCATATTTGTTAGGTCACCAATAAATCCACTAATTTCATCTGCACTCGTTGAAACAATTTTATTTTTTATTAATTCTAAACTCTCATCCCATGAGATTTCTTTGAACTGTCCATCTTTTTTAAGAAGAGGCACATCTAATCTTTGAAATTTTAGTCCGTCACATGCATATCTTGTTTTGTCAGATATCCACTCTTCATTTATATCCTCGTTTATTCTCGGTAGAACTCTTTTAACTTCCCAGCCATATGTATCTACTCTAATATTTGAACCCACAGCATCCATAACATCAATTGTCTCTGTTTTTTTGAGCTCCCACGGTCGTGCTTCGAATACGTAAGGTTTAGATGTTAGTGCGCCAACTGGACATAAATCTATTACATTTGCAGATAATTCTGACTCCATAGCCTTTTCAAGATAAGTTGTGATTTGCATATCTTCACCCCTCCCAATTGCTCCTAACTCAGGCACACCAGCAACCTCGGTTGCAAATCTTATGCATCTAGTGCAGTGAATACATCTTGTCATTTGAGTTTTTATTAAAGGGCCCATATATTTTTCTGGAACAAATCTTTTATTTTCCTTGTATCTAGATTTATCTATTCCATAAAACATAGATTGATCTTGCAAATCACATTCACCACCCTGATCACAAACAGGGCAATCTAATGGATGATTGGCCAAAAGAAATTCCATTACTCCCTTTCTAGCCTTCTCAACCTTCTCTGTATTGGTTTTAATTACCATTCCCTCTGTTGCTGGCATCGCACAAGATGCGATAGGTTTAGGTGACTTTTCCATTTCTACTAAACACATTCTACAATTCCCAGCTATTGATAACTTTTCATGATAACAAAATCTTGGAATTTCTGCGCCTGCTAATTCGCAAGCTTGTAAAACTGTTAGTCCCTCTTCAACTTCTATATCATTATCATTAACTTTAAGTTTTATCATTTTATTACTTTTCCAATAAGTGTTGATCAACTAAATAAGGAATGTTTCTCTCTTTTTTAATTACAGGATCAAACTTGTTTCTTTTTAAAATCTCATCTTTAAAATGTCGTAAAAGACCTTGTACTGGCCACGAGGATCCTTCTCCAAATGCACAAATTGTGTGACCCTCAATTTGTTTTGTGACATCCATTAACATATCAACCTCATCTCTTGTTGCTTCACCTTGTGCCATTCTTTCCAACATTCTCCACATCCAGCCAGAACCTTCTCTGCAAGGTGTGCATTGTCCACAACTTTCATGTTTGTAAAACCTTGCAATTCTTGCCATGCATTTAATAATATCCTGATCTTTATTTATAACTACTACACCTGCAGTTCCAAGACCACTTTTATGATTTACTAAACTGTCAAAATCCATAGTTATAGTTTCACAAATTTCTTTAGGTAGCATTGGCATGGATGATCCTCCAGGAATTACTGCTTGCAAATTATCCCATCCGCCAATTACTCCTCCTGCATGTTTTTCTATTAGAGTTTTCAATGGGATTCCCATTTCCTCCTCAACATTACAAGGGTTATTCACATTTCCAGAAATACAAAAAATCTTTGTTCCAGTATTTTTAGGTTTTCCAAGAGAAGAAAACCACTTTCCACCTTTTCTTAATATTGTTGGTACAACTGCAATAGTTTCAACATTGTTAATAATTGTCGGACATCCATATAAACCTACTAAAGCTGGAAAAGGAGGTTTTAGTCTGGGTTGACCCTTTTTACCCTCTATACTTTCAAGTAAAGCTGTTTCTTCACCACAAATATACGCTCCTGCACCAAAATGAATAAATATGTCAAAGTCCCAACCAGTGTCTGATGCATTCTTACCGATTAGTTTTTTTTCGTATGCTTCATCGATTGCTTTTTGAAGTCTTATCCCCTCATTGTAATATTCACCTCTTATATAAATATAGCATTTATTTGCATTAACAGCGTATGAGGCCAGAAAACAACCTTCAATTAATTTATGAGGTTCAAATCTTAAAATATCTCTATCTTTACATGTACCAGGTTCTGACTCATCAGCGTTTATAACTAGATAATGTGGTCTACTTCCAACTTCTTTTGGTGCAAAAGACCATTTTAAACCAGTTGGAAAGCCTGCACCGCCCCTACCCCTTAATTCTGATAGTTTTATTTCATTAATAATCCAATCTCTTCCTTTGGAAATTATTTCTTTTGTCTTAGACCAGTCTCCAATTTTTAATGCTCCTTCTAAATCTGAATTTATATCGTTATATAAATTTTTAAAAATTCTATCGTCGTCTTTAAGCATTTTTAGATCCTAATAAAGTTGTTCTATTATGTTCTGGTTCAGAGTTTTTTCTTCCTCTATAGGAGCCAGGTTTTGGATTTTCACCATTCAAAATTTGGTCAAAAATTTTTGAGGCTTTATTTTTATCCAAATCCTCATAATAATCATCATTAATTTGCATCATTGGTGCATTGATACAAGCCCCTAAACATTCAACCTCAGTCCAAGAACATTTTCCGTCGTGAGCGAGAATATTTTGTTCATTTGAAATTTTTTCTTTACATGCATCAACTAATTTATATGCACCTCTAATCATGCACGGTGTTGTTGTGCAGACTTGTACAAAATATTTTCCTACTGGAGACAAATTATACATTGAGTAAAATGTAGACACCTCATAAACTTTTATGTAAGGCATATTTAACATTTTAGCTATATATTTCATTGCAGCTAGAGGTATCCAGTTGTTATTTTGTTTTTGAGCTAAATAAAGTAAAGCCATTACTGCACTTTGTTGTTTTCCTTGAGGATAATTGCTAATAATTTTATTTGCTAATTTTAAATTATCTGAATTAAATTCAAATTTATCCGGTTGCTCTTTTGAAACTTTTTTTAAACTCATCTATCAACCTCTCCAAAAACTATATCCATTGATCCTAATACAGCAGGTACGTCAGCCAACATATGTCCTTTTATTAAATAATCCATCGCTTGTAAGTGAGAAAATCCTGGTGCTCTAATTTTACATTTATAAGGTTTGCTACTTCCGTCTGATATTAAATATACTCCAAACTCACCCTTGGGAGCCTCGACAGCTGTATAAATTTCATCTTTATCAACTCTATAACCTTCAGTAAAAAGTTTGAAATGATGTATTAATGCCTCCATTGACTCTTTGATTTCTTTTTTTGGGGGTGGTGAAATTTTTCCATCATTTGTTTTAATTGGTCCTTTTGGCATGTTATCAAGACATTGAATTATAATTTTAATACTTTCTTTCATCTCCTCTACTCTACATAAATACCTATCGTAACAATCGCCATTTTTTCCAACTGGAATTTTAAAGTCAAATTGATCATAACAATCATATGATTGGGATTTTCTTAAATCCCAAGCTACGCCCGAGCCCCTTAGCATTACACCGGAAAAAGAATAATCTAATGCATCTTGTTTGCTAACAATTCCTATATCTACATTTCTTTGTTTGAAAATTCTGTTGTCCGTAAGTAATGTTTCGAGATCATCTATTATTTTTGGAAAAGTTTTACAAAATTTGTAAATATCATCATCTAAACCTATCGGTAGATCTTTGTGAACACCTCCAGCTCTAAAATAATTAGCATGCAACCTTGAGCCTGAAACTCTCTCATAAAAACCCATCAACTTTTCTCTCTCTTCGAAACCCCATAATGTGGGAGTTAATGCCCCAACATCCATAGCCTGTGTTGTTATATTTAGTAAGTGACTTAAAATTCTTCCTATTTCGCAAAACATAACTCTTATAAATTGAGCACGAATTGGAACATTTATTTTTAATATTTTCTCTATTGCTAAAGCAAATGCATGCTCTTGGTTCATAGGTGCAACATAATCAAGCCTATCGAAGTATGGTACTGCTTGAGCATATGTTTTATGCTCAATTAATTTCTCAGTACCTCTATGAAGCAAACCTATATGTGGATCAGCTTTTTCAACAACTTCACCGTCAAGTTCTAATATAAGTCTTAATACACCATGCGCAGCCGGATGTTGCGGACCAAAATTCAAATTCATTGTTTTAGTTTCTTTAGGCATTATTTTTTAGATTGGTTCTTTATATATTTTGTTCCTTCCCAAGGACTTTCATAATCAAAATTTCTATAATTTTGCTCTAGCTTAACAGGTTCATAGATAACTTTTTTATTTTCCTCGTTATAACGAACTTCATTATGTCCTGTTAATGGAAAATCTTTTCTTAAAGGATGTCCTTTAAAACCATAATCGGTAAGTATTCTTCTTAGGTCTGGGTGATCTTTAAATGAAATTCCATACATATCGAATACTTCTCTTTCCATCCAATTTGCTGCAGGATAAATCGAAGTAATAGAATTTACCATGTCATTCTCTTTTATTTCAAATTCGATCTTTATTCTTTGGTTATTTTCATGACTTAACAAGAGATAAATCATTTTAAATCTTTTTTCTTTTTCAGGATAATCAACAGCTGTTATATCAATTAATTGTCTAAATTTTGTTTTAGAGTTATTTTTCAAAAATAATATTACTTCAACTAAATCATTTCCATCAGTAAATAGTTTTAACTCACTGTGTTTTATAAAAGAGTTATTTATTTTTGTTGTAAGTTCTGAATTTATAAATTTTTCTGTAGTTTCTAAATTAATCATTTTAATTATCTTTCTAAAGAACCTTTATTTCTAATTTTTTTTTGCAACTGCATGATTCCATATAAAAGAGCTTCGGCAGATGGCGGACATCCTGGAACATATACATCTACTGGAACAATTCTATCACAACCTCGTACAACAGAATATGAATAATGGTAATACCCCCCACCATTCGCGCAACTACCCATAGATATTACATATCTTGGTTCTGGCATTTGATCATAAACCTTTCTTAAAGCTGGAGCCATTTTATTTGTAAGAGTTCCTGCAACTATCATAACATCGGATTGTCTTGGACTAGCTCGAGGAGCAGCACCAAATCGTTCAAGATCATATCTAGGCATAGAAGTTTGCATCATTTCTACTGCACAACATGCAAGACCAAACGTCATCCAATGAAGAGAGCCTGTTCTTGCCCAATTAACAAGATTATCCATTGATGTAGTAACAAAACCGTTTTCACTAAAATCTTTAGCAATTTTTTCAAACTCTTGTGGTATATCTTTTTTTATTTCTTGCATAATTTTATTCCCAATCTAAAGCACCTTTTTTCCACTCGTAAATAAATCCAATTGTTAAAATTGATAGAAAAATCATCATTGATATAAAACCAAATATACCTATTTTACCAAGAGTTATTGCCCACGGAAATAAAAAGGCTATTTCTAAATCAAAAATTATAAATAATATTGCGACTAAATAAAATCTTATGTCAAATTCCATTCTAGAGTCATTAAATGGCTCAAAACCACATTCGTAAGGTGAAAGTTTTTCTGGGTCTGGTTTTTTTGGAGAAAACACAAAATTTAAAAAAATAAATCCACAGCTTAAGACTATGGCAATTATTAAAAATAAAATTATTGAAAAATACTCATTTAAAAATTCAGTTGGCATCAAAATTATATATATGCCTTTTTTAGTTTATTGAAAGCGATGTTAAGTCACGTAATTTAAGGCTATTTTATTAATTTATTTTAAAAAATGATAATAATTCTCAATTGGGTGGCGGGAGTGACGGGACTCGAACCCGCGACCTCCTGCGTGACAGGCAGGCGCTCTAACCAAGCTGAGCTACACCCCCTTTTTTTTTGGTGGGCAGTAAAGGACTCGAACCTTTGACCCCCTCGGTGTAAACGAGATGCTCTACCAGCTGAGCTAACCGCCCAAAAATAAACGCTGTTTTACATCAACGAAATACTAATGTAAAATACAATTATTCTCAGTTTGTCAATACTTTTTGAGATTTGTTGTCTTCTTTAGATATTTTATCTACTTCAACCCACTCGACTCTTTTCAACTCTTTAACTAATGCAATTTTAAGCACATCGTCAACTAATTTAACTGGTGTTATTTTTATATCCTCTTTTACTTTCTTTGGAATATCTACTAAATCTTTTTCATTTTCTTTAGGAATTAAAACGTGCTTTATACCTGCACGATGAGCAGCTAATAATTTTTCTTTTAATCCGCCAATTGGTAATACTTGCCCGGTAATTGTAACTTCACCTGTCATTGCAATATTTCTATTTACTGGGATATTTGTAATTGAAGATACTATGGATGTAACCATCGCAATTCCAGCAGAAGGACCATCTTTTGGAGTTGCACCCTCTGGTACGTGAATATGGAAATCTTTTTTTTCAAAAGTTGGAGGGATAATGCCATATTCTAAACTTTTTGATCTAACAAAAGATTTTGCTGCTTTTGCTGATTCTTGCATTACATCACCTAATTTGCCAGTAATTTGCATTCTGCCTTTTCCAGGCATATTAACAGTTTCTATTTTTAGGATTTCTCCGCCAAACTCTGTCCATGCTAAGCCTGTTACAACACCAACTTTGTCTTCACTTTCAGCCTCACCGTACTTAAATTTTTTAACACCAAGATAATCTGAGATATTTTTTTCGTTAACTTCCACACTTGTCTCTTCTCTATTGACAACTTTTTTTACAACTTTTCTTGTTATTTTTGAAATCTCTCTTTCTAAATTTCTTACACCAGACTCTCTAGTGTACGATCTTATAATTTCTTTAATAGTTCCGTCTTTTATATTTAATTCACCATCTTTAACTCCATTCTCTTTTATTTGTTTTGGCACTAAATATTTATTTGAAATGTTAATTTTTTCATCTTCAGTATATCCAGGGATTCTTATTACCTCCATTCTATCCAAAAGAGGTGGTAATATATTTAAAGTATTCGCTGTGGTGACAAACATTACGTCAGATAAATCGTAATCTACTTCAAGATAATGATCATTAAAGTTTGTATTTTGTTCTGGGTCTAGAGCTTCTAATAATGCTGAAGACGGATCACCCCTATAATCATTACCAACTTTATCTATCTCGTCTAATAAAATAAGAGGGTTTTTTGTGCCAGCTTTCTTCATCATTTGTATTATTTTACCTGGAAGTGACCCAATATAAGTTCTTCTGTGGCCTCTTATTTCTGCTTCATCTCTAACACCACCAAGTGACATCCTAACAAACTGTCTATTAGTTGATTTTGCTATTGATTTACCCAAAGAAGTTTTACCAACTCCTGGCGGTCCAACTAAACATAAAATTGGTCCTTTCATTTTATCCATTCTTTTTTGAACAGCTAGAAATTCTATAATTCTCTCTTTAACCTTTTCTAAACCAAAATGATCTTTGTCTAATACCTTTAAAGCATTTGTTAAATCTATATCTACTTTATCTTTTTTATACCAAGGTAAATCAACCATCCAATCGAGATAATTTCTTACAACAGTTGCTTCGGCTGACATTGGGCTCATATTTTTTAATTTTTTTAATTCAGACATACATTTTTTTTGTACATCCTTTGGCATCCTTGCTTTTTGAATAGCTTTATTTAAATTCGAAGTTTCGTCTTTTCCATCCTCTATCTCACCAAGCTCCTTTTGAATTGCTTTTAACTGCTCATTCAAATAATATTCTCTTTGAGTTTTTTCCATTTGAGTTTTAACTCTACCTCTAATTCTCTTCTCAACACCTATTATGCTCGCCTCATTTTCCATGATTTTAATTATAGAATTAAGTCTTTTTTTAACATCTAGTGTTTCAAACAATTGCTGTTTTTCTGATATTGTAGCATTTAAATGTGAAGCAACATTATCAGCAATTTTAGATGGATCTTTAAGTTGTTTAATATTGTCAATTACATCGCTTGAAATTTTTTTGTTAATGGAAGATAATTTTTCTAATCTTTTAATTGCAGTGGAAGCTAATGGTGTTAAGTCTTCGTTGCTATCAATTTTTTCCTCTAAATATTCAAAATTGCAAGATACATATTTGTTTTCATCAATAAAATCTAATATTTTAATCCTTTTTGTTCCCTCCACTAATACTTTTACAGTTCCGTCAGGAAGTTTTAATAACTGAAGTATATTACTTTGGCATCCATAATTAAAAATATCATTTTTATTAGGATCGTCTATTTCTGAATTTTTTTGAGTAACTAAAACAATTTTCTTTTGTCCCTTCATAACTTCATTTAATGCAGTTATGGATTTATCTCTTCCTACAAATAATGGTATAACCATGTTCGGAAAAACTACTATGTCTCTTAAAGGCAAAAGTGGTAATTTTGTTTTTACATCCATATTATAAATATGGTCATTATAAAAAATAATGCAATAGCAAACTATAAATTATTAACTATGAAAATTTGTAATAACAGTTATTTATGCAGCTGTCGTTTTGTCTGTTTTTGATTTGTTCTTTGAGTGTACTATAATTGGCTGAGAGTGTCCTTTGACCGCACCTACATCTACCAAAACTTCTTCAATATTGTTTTGTCCTGGTAGATCAAACATTGTTTTCAATAATAAATTCTCAAGTATTGACCTTAGACCTCTTGCGCCAGTCTTTTTACTTATTGCTTTTTTTGCAATTTCTTTAATAGCGTTATCCTTAAAATTTAATTTTACTCCCTCTAGTTTAAATAACTCTTGATACTGTTTAACCAATGAATTTTTAGGTTCTAATAATATCTTAACTAAAGATTTTTCATCTAAATCTTCTAATGTCGCAGTTATTGGAAGTCTGCCTATGAATTCGGGAATTAATCCATATCTTAATAAATCTTCGGGTTCTAAGTTTTTCATCCACTCACCAGTTTTTTTGTCCTCTAAACTTTTGACTTCAGCTTCAAAACCAATTGATGAACCTTTGTCTCTTTGAGAAATGATCTTGTCCAAACCAGCAAAAGCACCACCACAAATAAATAAAATGTTAGTTGTATCAACTTGAAGAAACTCTTGTTGGGGATGTTTTCTTCCACCTTGAGGAGGGACACTGGCAACTGTTCCTTCCATGATTTTTAAAAGAGCTTGTTGTACACCCTCTCCTGAAACGTCTCTAGTTATCGAAGGATTTTCAGATTTTCTACTTATCTTATCAACTTCATCTATATATACTATGCCCCTTTGAGCTTTTTCCACGTTATAATCTGCTGATTGTAATAATTTTAAAATAATATTTTCAACGTCTTCGCCAACATAACCCGCCTCGGTAAGAGTTGTTGCATCTGCCATAGTAAATGGTACATCTAAAATTCTTGCTAAAGTTTGAGCCAATAAAGTCTTACCACAACCTGTAGGACCAACTAAAAGTATATTAGACTTTGCAAGCTCAACTGTCTTGCTAGTTTTATTTTCGTAATTTAATCTTTTGTAGTGATTATGAACAGCTACGGATAAAACTTTTTTTGCATGACTCTGTCCTATTACGTAATCATCTAATATCTTACAAATATCTTTCGGAGACGGTAAACCATCTTGATGTTTTACAAATGTGTCTTTATTTTCCTCTTTAATGATATCCATACATAGTTCGACACACTCATCACAAATAAAAACAGTAGGTCCTGCTATCAATTTCCTAACTTCATGCTGGCTTTTGCCACAGAAAGAACAGTAGAGAATATTTTTATTATTTGTGCTCATATCAATTTCGAATCAATAATATATATTATTACAAGTGAACCAAACTAATCAAGTTAAGCTTTAACTTAGACCTACATATTGTAAATTATTCTCTTTTATCCACAACTTTGTCTATTAAACCGAATTCTTTAGCTGCATCTGGAGTCATGAAGTTGTCACGTTCTAGTGCTGACTTAATTTCATCAACCGACTTACCTGTATGAGAGGAGTAAATTTTATTTAATCTTTCCTTTAATGAAAGAACCTCATTTGCATGTATTTCAATATCAGTAGCTTGGCCTTGAAAACCTGCTGAAGGTTGGTGAACCATTATCCTTGAGTTTGGTAAAGAAAATCTTTTTCCTTTTGAGCCAGCTGCTAATAAAAAAGAACCCATGCTTGCTGCTTGTCCAATGCATAGTGTTGAAACCTCCGGCTTTATATATTGCATAGTGTCATAGATACCTAACCCAGCAGTAACTAATCCGCCTGGACTATTTATATACATGTAGATTTCCTTTTTGGGGTTTTCCGACTCTAAAAAAAGCATCTGGGCAGTTACTAAAGAGGCAACTGCATCATTAATAGGGCCGACCACAAAGATAATTCTTTCTTTTAATAACCGAGAATAAATATCATAGGCCCTCTCGCCCCTGCTAGATTGCTCCACTACCATAGGTATGAGGTTTGACATCTGTTCTTTAATTTTATCGGACATAAATTGATTCTTTTTACTTATACAACTTGTGATTACTTTTTGCTAACTTTTTTTGTTTTTTTCTTTTTCTTTTCAGAAGATTTTTCATTTGTTTTAGTATCACTAGCTTTTTTTGAGGAAAGTTTTTTTTCTTTTATATCTTGCCCCTTTTTGCCTGTATCCTTGCTTTCTTCAGATTTAACTAAAAACTTAGATTGCTTTGTTAAATTTCTTTCATTCTCTTCTTTTAGTATTTTTTCTGCTTCTAATTTAGAAATACTTTTGTTCGTAGATTTTGCATTTTTTTTAATCTCATTTATAATTTTTTCCTCATATATCTGACCTCTTAAACTATCAAGGGCAGCTGGGTTCTTTTGGTAGTAATCTTGAATAATTTTTTCTTGACCTGGCATCATTCCCATTTGCTTAGAGAGTTCTCTATTAATTTCATCATTAGAAATCTTCAAATTTTTTTCTTCGCCAAATGCACTTAAAAATAAACCAGTTTTAATTCTCTTAGTTGCCTCTTCTGTTAAAGCTTTCTTATTTTTTTTAATATCCTCTTCTTTCATACCTTGTGATATGATTTTTATCTCTTGTTCAATTAAATTTTGAGGCAATTCGTCAATTTTATATTTTTCAATTTGTTCTAAAATTTTTCTTTTTGTAATTAAATCTAGTGAATTTTTAAATTCGTCATTAATTTGTTTCGAGATTAATTCTCTAAGATTGTTTAAATCTTTTGCACCTAAATTTTTTGCAAATTCATCATTAATTTTAATCTCATCTGGTATTTTTATAGCTTGAATTTTACAATCGAAAACAGCTTCCTTATTTACTAATTCTTTTTCATTAAAATTATCTGGTAATTTAACTTTTACTTTTCTAGTTTCATTTTTTTTTACGCCTATCAATTGACTATCAAATCCTTTAATAAATAAGTCTTTTCCTAAAACTATCTGAGTACCTTTTCCTACATTTCCTTTGAATTCTTTTTCATTAACAGTCGCCTCATAATCGAAAGTAATTGAGTCCCCGTTCTTTGCTACATATTTGTCATCTGTATCTTTAAAGTTATTTTGCGTCTTAGCTATTTGATCAATTCTCTTGTCAATTTCCTTATCCTCAATTTTTACTGAGTATTCTTCAAAGGTGATATTTTCAAAAGATTTAATATTTAACTTTGGTAACTCTGTAACAGATATTACATATTCGAGATCCTTGCCTTCACCAAAAGATTTTAAATCTATTTTTGGCTGTCCCGCAGGTTTAATTTTGTTGTCCTGCAGAGCTTTAGTTGTAGTTTCTTTTAAAACCTTATCAATTACTTCTCCATAAACAGCTTTGCCAAACTGTCTTTTTAAAATTTCAGTTGGTACCTTTCCTGGTCTGAAACCTTTCAACACGACATCTTTTTTTATTTCTTCATACTTTTCGTCAAGTTGTTTGGTTATAAAAGATTTATCTATTAAAACCTTAATATCTTTCTCTAAACCTTTTTTGTTTTGAACCGTTATTTTCATAAATCAATGGTAGGCGAGAAAGGACTCGAACCTTCACATGTTGCCATATTGGTTCCTAAGACCAACGCGTCTACCAATTCCGCCACTCGCCCAATTTAAGTGGTTTATATATTATAGAACTAATTTGTCCAATACGAATTATGGTGTAAAATAATAAAAAAAATTAATTATGGTTGTTTCTCCTTGTATAAGTATTTGTAAATCCGATCCTATAACCGGTTATTGTTATGGATGTAGTAGATCAAAAGATGAAATTTCAAAGTGGAAAAATGAAGATACTGATGATAATTGGAAAATACAAAATATTAAGGATATAAAAAATAGAATGGCAAGTTGGCAACTTAAAAGTTTTGAGCAGTCATATGAGTATAAATGCAAAAATGGTATTTCAATTGCTAAAAAAATCAAAATGGAACAAAATAAATGAGTAAAACGATTGTAGTAGTTATAATATATATAATAGGGGTACTTCTTGGAGCTTTCTTTCTTGATATATGGGGTGCAGAAACGAATATGAAAAAAGGAATTATAGCTCTTGGTTGGACTGCAATTTTTTTAGTCAGTTTATTTTTTGTTGATAAAGATAAAGACAAAGAAGATTAAAACAATTAATGAATTCTGAAATAATATCTTTAAATAAAAAGATTATTAATTGTAATAAATGCCCCAGGCTAATTAAATTTAGAAAAAAAATATTAAAAAATAAAAGAAAAAAATATATTAATGACAAATATTGGGGCAAACCTATAACAGGATTTGGAGATATGAGAGGAGAAATTCTTTTTGTGGGCTTGGCTCCTGCTGCACATGGAGCAACCAGAACTGGTAGAGTTTTTACTGGAGATAAATCATCTGAATTTCTGTATCGTTGTTTATACAAAGCTAAAATATCAAATCAAAATACATCAGAACATATAAATGACGGATTAAAATTAAATAATGCATTTATAACAGCAGCTTTAAAATGTGTACCTCCCGAAGATAAACCTGAAAAAAAAGAACTAATAAATTGTTTTCAGTATTTTGAGAAAGAAATTAGCATTATGACTAATTTAAAAGTTATAATTGCGTTAGGAAAAATTGCATTTGATACTTGCATACAGTTTTACAGAAAAAACCATAATTTAAATTATAAATTTATTTTTAAACACGGTAAAAGGTACGAGCTTTCAAATAAGTTGACATTAATAGGCTGCTACCATCCTAGTCCAAGAAATGTAAATACAGGTCGTATTAATGAAAATAAAATGACTAATCTTTTTAAAAAGGTTAAAGATGATTTAAATTTTATGAATTAAATTTTTTTAAGAGTTCTTCAGGTAATTTAGTAGGCTTACCAGAACTATTTATTGCAACCAAAACAACCTCTGCCTCAGTAATTTTTTCTTCTTGTCTAATTATTATTTGATTCATTTTAAATGATGCTTTTGATATTGAAATTATAGATGAATGTACCGAGAGTTTGTCTTCAAATTTTGCTGGTCTTATATAATTAATATTGCAAGATTTGACTACAATTATAACATCATTTGTTCTTTTTAAATCTAAGTTGCTAAAACCAATACTATAAATAGCTTCAGATCTAGCACGCTCTAAAAATTTTAGATAATTAGCGTAATACACTACACCACCTGCATCAGTATCCTCGTAATATACTTTAAAATTGTATATGAATTCTTTTTTCATAATTTATAATATCAAATAATAAAAAATTTTTATACAACATACAAAATGAAAATTTATATTATATGGTTGATTGGAGTTATATTATGGAATTTTGGATATCCTACAGCGCCTCCAATTCTTGATGTTATCGCGGCGGTAATTTTATCTTTTATGAGTATTGGACTAAAAAAATATTTTAAATTTTAATTATTCAGATGAAAAAAAAATATTTTGGTAATAAGCAATTGATTTCATTTTTGAATTATCAGTGTCACTCATAATTGCAACACCATTTAGTTCGTCAACATTAAGATTATGTAACTTTTTAAAATCATTCTTTACATTTGTTTTAACTGAAATCCATTCGTTATCATTGATATTTGTAGTTGCTAAAACAAAGTCAATTGATTTTTTAGTAAAAGGACTTGTCCAAAATTCACCAATATTTTCATTACTTGAAAAAACATAATTTATAGCTCTATTTGACAGTGCAGTTGAACCAGTTTTTTTAATAACAAATACTCTAGCAGCATAATCATGACCCTTTTTACTTCTTTCGTTAATTCCAAATAAATTTTTTTCAACTTTCCATGTTATATTTAAAAAAGGTGTTTTATTCAGGTCAATTTTAATCTCTTTTCCTAGGCCAGAAGCTTGACCTTCGGCTTCGGCTTTTAAATAGTTACCGTTTTCATTGGATCCAATAGAGTAATCAGTAAGTTTTTTTATTTTTCTAACTTTTAATGTTTGAAGTTCCTCTTCATTAAATTTAAAAACTTCTATTTTTTCAGCATAAGTGACATTAGAAATTACATTTATAGTAAACAAAAAAACTAGAAATTTTTTAAACATATTAAGGTATTAAAATAATCTTTGGAGATGCACAAGTGCCATCGTGTATCTGCTTAAATGCCTCAGAACCATTTTTTAGATCTTTGTATTGAATCCAGTTTAAATCACCAATTAAACTCTCGGATAAAATTTTTATAGTTTGGTTGAAATCTCTAAATGTGTAGCAATATGTACCAATAAATGTAATCTCCTGAAGTGTTGTTTTTCTAAAATCAAAACTACCGCCCGCATCTGTTAAACCAACATGAACAATTGCTCCTCCAGGTTTTGTTGATTTAATTGCAAATTGTCTTGTTTTTTCATTACCTACAGCATCAATCACAAAATCAAAACTGTTATTTTTTATTTTATCTGACTCAGTATTTAAAACTTGCGATTGTAAAGATTTCTTACAAACATTTAGCCTTTTTTCATTTATCTCTACTAAAGTTGTATGTAAATTTTTTTTTATATTCTGCAATATCAAGGCGCATAAAATACCGATTGCTCCACCTCCTATAATTAGCACTTTTGCTTTGTCTAATGGTAATTGCAAATTTTTTTCTCCTAACTCAACGGCGTGTAAGGAAACTGCAGTAGGTTCTGTTAATGCTGCTTTATTGATATCTAGTTCTTTAGGAAGATTATTTAAGTTTTTGTTTGGAACTGAAACAAATTCTGCTAGCCCCCCTTCTCTTACAAAAGGTCTATTCATTCCAATTAACGATCTTTCTGGACAAAGATGCTCAGAATTTCTATTACAGTAATCACATTTACCACAACTAATTAAAGGGTTAACTATTACTTTATTTCCTTTATTAGAACCTTCGTAAATTACTCCGCTTATTTCATGGCCTAAAATTAATGGCGGTATCCTTCTTTCATCTTTTCCATGATAAGCGTGCATATCAGAACCACATATTCCTGATGCAGATACCTTTATTATCGATTCATTTTTTTTGATTTTTGGATCATCATAATCTTGATAAACTATCTTTTCTACATCGGTAAAAACTAGTGCTTTCATTACTTACTTTTTAAAAGATAGTAAATTATAAAAGAAATTACAGCACCAATTATCCATGAAAAAGATTGTAAAAAATTTAAATTTATATTCCAAATTGTAGAGGAAGAAAAAATAAAACCTATAATTATTGCGTATAAACCTCCTATATGCCAGCCACGTGAATAAAAGTAAGATCCTTCAATACTTGTAGAATAAATGTCTTTATTTTCAATTTTTTTATCTTTTATTAAAAAATAGTCTGCAATGATTACACCAAATATTGGACCAAAAAAAGATCCAAGTGTATCAATGATTGATAAAATTCCTATTTTACTAAAAATCGGCAACCATAATATTCCAACAATAAAGGAAAATATTATAATAATTATACCTGAGCTTTTTAAATTTAGAGTTTTTGGTAAAAAATTGATTATTGTATTTTGAGAAGGAATATAATTTGCAATTAAGTTTGTTGATACAGATGCCACTAAGATAAAAATTAAAATTACAATTGTTAAGAAAGTATTGTTAATTTTTCCAATAATATCATTAGGATTTGTTAACAATCTTTCAATTTCAACATTATTTTTAGCCAATATAATATCCGCTCCTAGTACAATAAAGATTGCAAATATAGATAATAAAATAAAATTTATTATAAGACTTAAGTTTCCTTTAATTAGGTTATCATTGCTTTGTACATATCTTGAGTAATCTCCAAAATTTACAATCAAAATTGAAAAAAAAGCAAACAGGGTACCTGTAACAGTAATTAAAGGCGCTACATTATTTTTTGACAAAAAATTTTCAAAATTTAAAGTTAACGATGCAGATTTCAAAACATCATTAAAGTTTTCAGATATCATTATAAGACAAATGGTTAATCCAAAATATATAAAAATACCTGAGAACTTTATGATTGATTTTATAACTGCCTGCCCTTTGCTAAATAAAAAAAATTGTACTAATAGAGTTAACAAAAAAGATACAATATCTATAAGATCCAGTCCCATAAAAAATATTGTAAATATATTGCTATCAAGAATATTTCCTTGTTGAGAAAATAAAAATATTCTAATCAAATAACCAATTGCTTTTGAAATAAAAAATGTTTGAACACCGAACATAAAAATTCCAACAATACCTCTAAGCAATCCGAAATATTTGGCTCCCAAAATACCAAGTGATGATCTGAGAATTACAACAAAAGGTAATCCATGCTTTTGAGAAGGCTTTCCGATTAATGTTGAAAATATAAATGTTAAAATACAAGCAAATATACCGCCTAATAAAACGACATAAAAATTCAAATCATATACTAAATATAGAGACGCTATAAGTGAAAAGCCAATTATACTTTGTAAACTTACTGCCCAAAAGAAAAATAGGTCACCCCACCTCCAGTTTTTGTCATTCGGATTGACAGATACTATTTCCCAATTTAATAAATCAGTATTTCTTTTATCTTGAATCACTTATAGTTATAATAAACAATTATAAATTACTGTCCATATAAGAGAGTTGGTAACCAAAGCGCAATTTTAGGAAAGATTATTATTAAAATTAATCCAAAAATTTGTAGAACCATAAATTGCATCATACCTACATAAATATCTTTTAGATCCCATTCTGGTACAACGCCTTTTAAAAAATATGCTGATAATGCTACAGGAGGAGATAGCCAGGCGGTTTGCAAATTTACCGCAACAAGAATAGCAAACCAAGTTAAGTTAAAACCAAGTGCTTCAACAAGTGGAAGTATAATTGGAATTATAATCATCACAATTGGTACCCATTCTAGCGGCCAACCTAAAAGAAATATCATTACCATTATCATCGCAAGTATTAAATATTTGTTCATTTCTAAACTTAATAAAAATTCTGTTAACAATGTTGGTGTGCCTAATCGTGCAAATACAGCTCCAAAAAAATTAGAGGCAGCAACTAAAACCATTATCAATGCTGTAATTTCTAGAGTTTTAACTAGCGCCTCTTGTAACTTAGGTAATGTTAATTTTTTATAAGCTAAAGATAATAGTAATGCGCCCATAGCACCACATCCAGCAGCCTCTGTTGGTGTTGCAAAACCAAATAAAATACTTCCTAACGCTGCGAATACTAATGCAGCTGGTGGAACAAGACCTAAGAAAAATTCAATCCAAACTTCTTTCATACTTGTTGGTCTCATATCCTCAGGAAGAACAGGACCTAATTTAGGATTCAACATGCATCTTATTGTGGTGTATGCAGCATATAAAGATGCAAGCAATATTCCGGGAATAATCGCGGCCGCAAATAAGTCAATCACAGGAATTTCCATTATTGGGCCCATTACTACAAGCATAATGCTTGGAGGAATTAAAATTCCTAAAGTGCCTCCTGCCGTAATAGTTCCTGCGGCTAGTCTTACATCATAACTAGACTTGTTCATTGATTTTGCTGCCATAATTCCAAGAATTGTTACTGATGCTCCAACTATTCCGGTAGCTGCAGCAAATATTACAGAAACAAATAGTACAGCATAATATAAAGAGCCTCTAACTCTAGAAAGCATCAATTGAAAAGCTGAGAACAATCTTTCCATTAAACCAGCTTGCTCCATCATGATTCCCATAAACACAAAGAGCGGTACGGCGGCTAGAGTTTGTTCCGTCATAACCATAGAAAACTGCAGGGTCATTAAATAAAAAACTAATTTTCCAAAACCTAAATAACCAAAAACAAAACCTAGAAATATAAGTGTAAATGATATTGGGAAACCTACAAATATCGCAAATAACATTACACCAACTAAAATAAAACCTAATATTGCTGGATCAATTAATTCTGCTATCATTTTTTATGACCTGGCCACTCACCTTTCTTGGCTGCCCAATAACTTTTTAAGACTTCTGAAATTCCCTGAATAAGTAAAAATATAATTCCTAATAATAAACAAGTTTTGATCGGCCACATGTACGGCATCCATGTGGTATCCATTCCCCTCTCGCCCCTTCTTATAGACTCTTCAACAAAGCCTATTGTCATGTATAAAAAAACAACTAATCCAGGAAAATAAAATAGTATATATAACCAAAAATCTATTAAACCTTGTGTTTTGGTTTTAAAATTTCTGTATAAAAAATCTGCTCTTATATGAACTCCTTTTGACAAAGCATAACCTGCACCCAACATAAATAATGCTCCATATAAAAATCTACTTATGTCGTAAGCCCATATTGTAGGTGCTAAAAATAATTTTCTTGCTAGAACTTCATATGTCATTGCAAATATTAATGGCATTAATATCCAACAAACAATGCTTCCAACTATTTTACTGAATTTGTCAATTTTAATTATGGTATTTGCCATCCATGATGGCATATCATCTGGCATTTTATCAGAACCACCACGCCTTTCGGCAATCATTTCATCTGAAATATCTAACTTTGATGGTTTCTCTGACATAAATATTTATTAAAACTAGAGCGGACTGTAAAAGTCCGCTCTAATTAAATCAAGATAATTACTGATTACTTTAATGTCGCCGCGTGGGCCATTCCTAGCTTAGCGTTTGACATTTGTGCACCACTCCAGAATGGAACTGCAATATCAGCAAACTCTTTCATTGAAGTATAAACTTCGTTGAAAAATGCATTTTCTGCAGCATTTTTATTAAGAGATGCTTTTGCAGCAGCCATGTATTCGCTGAAATAGTCTGTAGGAGTATCTTCTAAAATTACTCCATGCTTAGTAGTTAGTTCTCTAAGTGCTTTTCCATTTTCATAGATTCTGTAACTTAAAGATTTAGCTAATGAAGCGTTCGCAGCTACTTCAAGAGATTTTTTCTCATGTGCAGTCATTGCATTATATGTTTTTCCAGTAATGTAAAAGTCAGCATTAACGACTACTTGGTGTAAGCCTTGAAGATAGTAGTGCTTTAATACTTTTTGGAAACCAAATGTTAAATCTGGTTTTGGACAACACCACTCAGCTGCATCGATTGTACCTGCTTCTAGAGCTGGAAGAATATCTCCACCACCCATTGCAACAGATGCTATACCAATGTCTTTGTACGTTTGACCTGGAATTCCTGGAGGCGTTCTGAATTTATATTTTCTAAAGTCAGCCATATTTTTAATTGGTTTTGGAAACCAGCCTAAAGCTTCTGGTCCAACTGGTTGAATCATAAATCCTTTTATGTCTCGTCCCATTTCTTTCCATAGTCTGTCATATAATTCTTTACCACCACCATATTGGAACCATGATAAGAACGCTATGTTGTCAATACCAACTCCACCACCAGCTACTGGCGAACCAAATAACATTGCTGCAGGGTGATCACCTGACCAATAGTGAGTCCATGCAAATCCACAGTCAATAAGTCCTTTATCCACTGCATCTAAAGTTTCTTTTACTCCAACAACCGCTCCTGCTGGTAAAATTTCAAATTTTAATGATCCATCAGTAAGAGTCGTTACTGTGTCAGTAAAATCTTTTAACATTTTAACTTCATCAGCTTTAGTGTTAAGGACTGTCTGACATTTTAGTGTTTTAGCATTAGCGTTTGACATAAAGCCAAGCACTAGAGCCACACTAAATATAAATGAAATGATTTTTTTCATTATTTCCCTCTTTCTCGTTAAATTTAACTTCCTTATCCTCTCAAAAAAAGTCTTATCTTACAAGTGACAAATAGTTTAATTTTATCTCAAAAAGCGTTTATAATTAGTTATGGAAGAGTTTGATTACATAATTATAGGGGCAGGTTCTGCAGGTTGTGTTTTAACAAATAGAATAATTAATTCTGGAAAACACAAAGTTCTTTTAATTGAAGCTGGCGGCAACGATAGTTATCCGTGGATCCATATTCCAGTTGGTTATTACAAAACTATGCACAATCCAAAAACAGATTGGTGCTATAAAACAGAACCTGATGAAACAATGGAAAATGTATCGATACCCTACCCTAGAGGTAAAACTTTAGGAGGAAGTTCATCTATAAATGGACTTCTTTATATAAGAGGCCAAGAGCAAGATTACGATATTTGGAGACAACTAGGTAATAAAGGTTGGAGTTGGAGAGAAGTTCTTCCATATTTTATAAAAGCAGAAGATCAAGAAAGAGGTGCTAGTGAGTTTCACGGACAAGGTGGGCCACTGGCTGTTTCTGATCAAAGAATTACACTTGATATTTTAGACGTATTTCAAAACGCAGCATCAGAAGTTGGAATACCTAAAGTAGATGATTTTAATAAAGGAGATAATTTTGGTTGTGGTTATTTTCAAGTAACGGAAAGAAATGGTCTGAGATGTAGTGCTGCTGTTGGATATTTAAATCCAATCAAAAAAAATAATAACTTAAGAATAGAAACTAAATGTCATGTACAAAAAATTAATTTTGAAAATAAAAAGGCTGTGAGTGTTGATTATTTAAAGGGAGACAAAAAATTTACAGTAAAAGCCAATAAGGAAATAATACTAAGTGCTGGATCAATAGGAAGTCCACAAATATTACAAACATCTGGTATAGGTGAAAGTTCTAAACTTAAAAATTTAGGTATAGAAATAGTAAACGATTTAAAAGGCGTAGGTAAAAATTTACAAGATCACTTAATGTTTAGACCTGTTTACAAGGTCAAAAATATTAAAACATTAAATAAAAAAATTAATAGTGTATTTGGAAAACTTTTAATAGGTTTAGAATATGTTTTTGCAAGAAGAGGTCCAATGACTATGGGGGCAAGTCAACTATGTGGTTTCGCGAGAAGTGATGAAAGTAGAGACACTCCTAATTTACAATTTCACATACAGCCAATTAGTACTGATAAACTCGGTGGTGCAAATCTTCATGACTTTGATGCATTTACTCCAACAGTTGCAAATATCAGACCAACAAGTAGAGGAGAGATTAATATAATAAGTTCAGACTCTAGAGATAATCCAAAAATTAAAATGAATTATTTATCAACCGAGGAGGATCGAAAAGTTGCAGCAGACGGCATCAAATTAATTAGAAAAATTGTAATGGAAACAGATGAATTTAAAAAATATGAGCCAGAGGAATTTAGACCTGGAGCGCATATTCAAGAGGGAGAGGAAATAGTAAAAGCTTGCAGCCATTATGCGCAAACAATATTTCATCCTGTAGGAACATGCAAAATGGGAAATGACAATGATGCAGTTGTATCAGATGAATTAAAAGTCCACGGTATTAATAATTTAAGAGTTATTGATGCATCTATTATGCCAAATATAACATCTGGAAATACAAATGCTCCTACAATTATGATTGCCGAAAAGGGTGCTGATATGATACTGAACAGTTAATGTTAACTGAGCAGATTCTTATTTTTATTCAAATAATTTTATTAGATTTAGTTTTAGCTGGAGATAATGCAATAATAATTGGTATGGTTGCATCACAATTTCCAAACGAACAAAGAAAAAAAATTATTTTTTGGGGTATTGGAGCTGCAATTGTTCTGAGAATTATCTTTACATTAATTACAGCTTATCTTCTTCAGATTACTGGTTTAAGACTGATAGGTGGATTACTTCTACTTTATGTGTGCTACAAACTATATGTAGATGTAGTTAAAGGAAATGCAACTGAAGAAAAAAGTCCATCGGTAGAAAATACTAACTTTTTTAAAGCTATTACTACTATCATTATTGCGGATGTAACAATGAGTTTAGACAACGTATTAGCAGTAGCTGGAGCTGCAAAAGATCATTATTATTTACTAATATTTGGTTTAGTTTTATCTATTGCATTAATGGCTGTTGCTGCAAATCTAATATCTCAATGGATTAAAAAATATAAATGGATTGCATGGCTTGGTTTATTAGCAATTCTCTTTGTTGCAATTGAATTGATTTATACTGATATAAAGTTATTCATATAGGATGTATTTAAAAAAATATAACTTAAAAAATAAAGTTGCATTAGTAACTGGAGCAGGAAAAGGTCTTGGTAAGGCTTGTGCAATTGCTTTAGCTGAGGCAGGTGCTAATTTAGTAATAATAAGTAGAACTCAGAAAGATTTAAGTCAAGTCTCAAAAATTATAAAAAAATTTAAAGTTAAATGTAAAAGTTATATTTGTGATGTAACTGATTATGGTCAAATTAAATCTATAATTGATAAAATTCCTAGGATTGACGTATTAATTAACAATGCGGGTACTAATTTTCCTGAGCATTTTACAAAAGTTAAAAGATCAAACATGGAATACATGGTTAAAATAAATAATGTAGCGGCGTTCAACCTTGCTCAGTTATGTACTTTAAAAATGTTAAAAACAAAAAATAGAAAAAAGATAGGTGGATCAATTGTAAATATGTCATCTCAAATGGGTCATGTTGGAGGACCTATCAGAAGTGTTTATAATATGAATAAACATGGTTTAGAGGGGTTAACTAAAGGTATGGCGATCGATTTAGCGAAATATAATATTAGAGTTAATACTGTGTGCCCAACTTTTGTTGTAACACCTTTGACTTCAAAATTTTTAAAGAATAAGAAATTTAAAAAAGAAACTTTGAATAATATTCCTTTAGGTAGATTTGCAGAAATGTCAGAAATTGCATCAACAGTAGTTTTTCTTGCTTCTGACGCAGCATCAATGATTACAGGAACTTCATTATTAGTAGATGGTGGATGGACAGCAAAATAATAAAATATTTATTGGTTTCTATTTTTATTTTCTCAAATTCATTAGCAATTGAGTTTAATGGTAAGTTTATGCAAGGGCATTTTATTGTAGGACAAACGGAAACTAATTCAAAAATATACATTGATAAAAAAGAGGTAAAAGTTTCAAAAGATGGTTTTTTTGTATTTGGCATTGATAGAGACAGAAAATTTGATTTAGTAGTCACAAAAATATTAGATGGAAAAACAGAAAAAATTACAAAAAAAATTTATAAAAGAAAATATCAAATTCAGAGAATAGATGGTTTAGATGAAAAAAAAGTAACACCTCCAGAAGAGGTTTATAATAGAATTAAAGAAGAAAATAACAGAATTGGAAAAGCTAGAGCTATTAATTCAGATTTAATTTTTTTCAAAAATCAATTTATAATGCCCGTTAAAGGAATTGTCACAGGAGTTTATGGAAGTCAAAGAATATTAAATGGAAAACCAAAATGGCCACATTACGGGATTGATATTGCTGCAAAAAAAGGGACAAATATTAAGTCATCAGGTTCGGGCATAGTTACCATGGCTGAAGATGATTTGTATTATACTGGTGGAACAATAATCATGGACCATGGTCATGGAATTTCTACAATATATTCACATCTTGATAAGGTAATGGTTAATGTAGGTGATGAAATTAACCAAGGAGAAGTCATTGGTACAGTTGGCTCAACTGGAAGATCAACTGGGCCACACTTAGATTTTAGAGTGAATTGGTTTCAAACTAGATTGGATCCTATGACTATTTTAAATTAAGATGTTAAAAAAGAAATTAAAAAAATATTTGTTAATAGGTGGTTTTTCCTTTTTTTTAATTAAAGGAATTATTTGGTTAATTATAATTATTGGAGCTTTTTTTGGGTTTGGTAAGTTATAGATGAGACTCTACAAACTCCCAATTAACTAATTTTTCGAAGAAATTTTCAAGATATTCTGGTCTTCTATTTCTGTAATCTACATAATAAGAATGCTCCCAAACGTCACAACCCAAGATTGGTTTCATGTTATGTACTAGAGGGTTTTCAGCGTTAGGCGTTTTGCTCACTACTAATTTATTATTTTCATCAATTGATAACCAGCACCAACCTGAACCAAATTGAGTAATTCCTGCCTGAATAAATTGTTTTTTAAATTCCTCAACACTTCCTAAATCAGATTTTATTCGATCCTCTAATTTTTTTGGCATGGACCCTCCCCCATTTGGCTTCATGCATTTCCAAAATAATTCATGATTCCAATGTTGGCTTGCATTATTAAAAATTCCAGCTTTTGATTTATCTTTTGAGGACTTATGAACAATTTCTTCTAACGACATCTCAGCCATATCGGTATCTTTAATGAAATTGTTTAAATTTGTTATATAAGTTTGATGATGCTTCCCATGATGAAGGTCTAAAGTCTCTTCTGACATTATTGGTGCCAAAGCGTTTTTAGCATAATCAAGTTTTGGAAGTTCAAAAGTCATGTTGTTTTATATCTTAATTAATAATCATTTATCAAGTAGTAATATTAATTATTATTTATAGAATTTTCCTCTCTCATTAATATTGGTCTACCATCTTGAGCTGTGTTTAAAGGTATAATTTTTCCTTTGTACTTAGCACATAAAGTTGGCGCACTTCTAACCTCTTTTCCTAAATTTACCTCTAAATCTACAATCACTAATTTAGCTTCATCTAATTCCTTAAGAACTTTCATTTTTCCTCCTAATTTTTTGATAATTTAATTAATATTTACTTTTGCAACCATTCCAGCCTGATAATGACCAGGAACATTGCAAGCAGCTTCTAACTTTGTATCTTTAGAAAATTTCCAAACTAATTCACCAATTTTTTTTGGCTCCAGCAATACACTATTTGAATGTGAATGTGCCATAGATTTGTCTGTTTTTGCAACTTCCTTCATTTTTTTCATATCAATTCTGTCACCGAGTAGTATTTCCATACCAACCATTTTTAACATTTCCGGCTGGTGTTTTATATGCATCTCCTTTGTGGCAATATTAAATTCGTGTACTAATTCTCCCATGTTTTTGACTACAAACTTTATGGTTTCACCTTTTTTAATATCTATTTGATTTGGCTCATAATAATTATCAAACATTTTTATTTCGATAGTTCTATCAACCTCATTTAAATGACCAGGCTCACCTATCATCTTCATGGAGCCGGCTGAAACGATATTAGGAATAAATAGTAATATGAATAAAATTAATTTGTACATTAATGTCTTATAATTAAAAATTTATTATAATTTAAGTGTTAAAATAACGCATTAATTTCATTATTTTCTAGATACCAATTTTGTAAATCCTTTATTTGGACAATAAGTGTAATCATTATCATCTATTACTTTTCCTGATTTTTTTCCACCTATAACAGTAAGTTGCCATCTAAAAGTAAGACATTCTTTTTCATCACCTAATTTCTTAATAGTCAGTGTTTTTTTCATCCCAGTTCTTTTGCTGGTAGAGCTGCCGCCTGATTTTTTTTTGGGCCAGTTATAAGCTGAAAAAAAGTCACGAGTTTCTCCCTCTTTCCAGTTTCCTAGAGGGAATTTACAGCCATTATCTATTGCAACAACAACTCCTCTTTTTCTTTTTCTGCTATCCCATACTCTTCCCAAACATTGACCTTTATTTGTAATTGTGAAGTATTGAATTTTAGAACCTCTTTTTCTTTCATAAACTTTTATTGTCTTTCCTGTTACTTTATTCTTCCAATCAATTGGTCCTGTAACCTTTAATTTACCACCATGTTGTTTGTTATTTACATCATAATATTTTAACTCATTTGATCCTGTTGATGGTATTCCAAGCCATAATTCAATAGGGATAAATCTTTCTTTAGCGTATGAGGAATTAGTTGAAATAAATAAAGTAATTAGCAGTGTAAGTAAAACTTTTTTCATTAGCTTTTTTCCCAATCAAATCTCGGAAATGAATTAAATACTTTAAGAATTCCTTCAGACCATTCTTTTGAAACTTTTGAAAATTCCTCATCATCTAAATTCAAACATTTTTGAGAAGCTATTTTTAATTCATCTTTTTTGTACACAACAAAATCGATTGGTGGACCTACAGTTAAGTCACTTTTTAAGGTAGAGTCCATTGAGATAAGTGCGCATCTTGAGGCATCTCCAATTGTAACATCTGGTGTAACAACTCTGTCCAAAATTGGTTTGCCATATTTTACCTCACCTATGACTAAGTATGGCTTACTATCAGCTGGTTTAATGTAATTTCCTTGAGGGTAAACTAAAAATAATTCCATTGGTTTGCCTTTAATTTGGCCACCAACTATAAAAGTTGAACCTAATAAAACTGTGTCTGTATTAATCCCTTTGGGTGCTGAATGTTTTATATTCAATCTACCAACGTATGATGCAACTTGATCAAAATCTTCACATGTATTTAAATTTTTCTTACCAGACTTATCAGCTAAATCTTTTTCCATTGATTTAAAAACTGCTTGAGAAGTGCCTAAATTTCCTGATGTTACTATTATAATTGTTCTGTCACCAACGCTATGAGTAAACATTTTGGAGTAAATATTTACATTATCAAGACCTGCATTAGTCCTCGAATCAGATGCTACTACTATCCCCTCTTTAGTCTTGATACCTATACAATATGTCATTGTTTTTTTGATTTTTATTACTATATATACCCTAAATCTTCATAACAGGTATAAAAAATTTGCGCTTAAAATAAAATAAAATATTTAACATAATACAAAATATGACAAGTCTTTGGAAAAATTACGACGCTAAATCATCCTATGATGAGTATTTGACCTCAGAGAAAAAACTAAGAAGAGAAGCAAAAATAATTTCAAGCATCTTAGATAGGCATGGGAAAAAAAAGCTTCAAGAAATTGATAGAAATTGTATGAGCACTATTGACTCTAGAGGTATTAATTTCAAGGTTTATTCTGCAGATAAAAAAGCTGCAGAAGAAAAAAAATGGCCATTAGATATTATTCCTAGAATAGTTTTAAAGTCAAAATGGAATAAAGTTAAAAAAGGTTTAATTCAAAGATCAAAAGCAATTAATTTATTTATTGATGATGTTTATAACAAAAAGAAAATTTTCAAAGACAAGATTGTACCTGAAAGTATTGTTTTTAAATCAAAAAATTATTTAAAACAGTGCGAAGGTTTCAGTCCAAAAAGAAAAATTTGGTCACATATTTCAGGGATTGATTTAATTAGAAATATTAATGGTGATTTTTTAGTATTAGAAGATAACCTGCAAGTTCCGTCAGGCGTTTCTTATATGTTAGAAAATAGAATGGTAATGAGTCAAGTTTTTCCACAAATATTTACAAGATACAGGGTATCACCAATTGGACAATACTGTAACAGACTCTATCACTGCATGGAGGACGCAATACCTTATCAAACTAAAAACCCACATATGGTTGTGCTTACTCCAGGAATATATAATTCTGCATACTTTGAGCATTCTTTTTTAGCTCAACAAATGGGTGTAGCTCTTGTTGAAGGAAAAGATCTTTATGTTGAAAATGATAAAGTTTACATGAAAACTATTGGAGGAGGAATAAGAGTTGATTGCATCTATAGAAGATTAAATGATACTTTTCTAGATCCAAAAGCTTTTTTTAAAGGTTCTTTAATAGGTGTTCCAGGGTTATTTAAAGCATATAGAAAAGGAAATGTTGGAATATTAAATGCTCCAGGAACTGGTTTTGCTGATGATAAGCTAATATATTCTTATATGCCAGATATTATAAAATATTATTTAGATGAGGAACCAAAATTAAAACAGGTTGAAACATTTAGATGTTTTGAAAAAATTCAAAGAGATCACGTAATTGAAAATATTGGAAAAATGGTTGTTAAACCTGCCGATGGTTCTGGTGGTTATGGTATTATGATTGGACCTAAAGCAAAAGTCCAAGAAAGAGAAGTTTTTCAAAAAAGAATTTTAGAAAATCCTAGAAACTATATTGCCCAACCCTTGGAGGTATTATCAACTACTCCTACTTTACAAGGTGATTTATTCGAACCAAGACATCAAGACTTGAGACCATTTATTTTATCTGGCAAAGATACATACGTTACGATGGGTGGTTTAACAAGAGTTGCTTTAAAAAAGGGTAGCACTATTGTAAATAGTTCTAGAGGCGGTGGATCTAAAGATACTTTAGTTGTAGATATATAATTACTCGTTCGTTTTGTATTTTGATTTATTAATTATGAATACAAATAATATTGGTAATACTAAAGTTAAAATTGTTGTCACAATTAATAATATTCCAAGCTCAGAGTAATCTGCATTTGATTGGATCTCGTTTGTAACCTTATTTTTAACTTCTCTAGTGACTATAAAAATTTCATTCAAATATTTTGTACCTAAAGCACTTGCAGATAAAGCAAGGTTAGTAAATGATGCAAATACGGCAAAAAAAGTAGCTTTAAGATGATTTGGTGCATTTTTTGCAATCCATGCCAATAAAGGTATCATTGAAACCTGCCCAAGTGGTGACTCTATTGCAGTATTTATTAATGCAATAAATTTTGCATCCACTACTCCTCCTGTTAAAGAAGATGTCCAGTTATGAAGTCCGTAATACATTCCAATACTTGGTAAAAATAAGATAGCACCAGCAATTGATAAAATAACTATTATTCTAGCTATTGAGTTATTTGCCATAAAAGGTCTTAATAAGACTATTCCAGCCAAAGTTAGAATTGATGCAAGCAAAGAAAGTATAGATAGAAATTGCTCATTAAATCCTAGCTCATCAATTTCAAACCATGTTAAACCAGGACCTGGACTTGGCATTGCTCTGAACACAAAGATAATTACTGCTGTACCAACGATTGTTAGTCTTAGATGCTCGGGTAATTCTTTTATTAGCTTAAACATCAAAAATAAAATAATTACCACTGATCCAATAAAAACTATTTCTTGAGCCAAAGGTATCTTTAATGAACCGATAATTAATGTAAAAATTACAAAAATTAGACTACCACCTAGTATCCACCAGTTAACTTTTGTCTTCTCTTCATTTTTAATATCAGAAAAGGAAAGTCCCATTGATTTAAGTTTATTATGCTTACTTTTTTTTAAGTAAGTTGCTAAAAAAACTCCTGCAACTGATACAATTGGTATAACTAAAGCGTAGATATATATAGAGCCATACAACGTTATTTTTTCATTTTCATTCAATTGGTCAGCATCACTGAATAATATTACATTTATTAGTGCTACTAAAACTGTTCCACCTATTATTGCGAATCTGCCAAGAGTCTGCATTGTAGTATGCATTACTTTTATTTCTTCTTTATTATAAGCCTGTCCTTCATCATCAATTAATGGCACTGCCTCCACTGTCATTGCATCTGCAACAACATCTTGAACAACATATCCAACTGGAGCTAATAAAACACTGACTACAAACCATGTCTCAATAGATAGGTAATTTGACATAACTTCAGTATGAATAATTAAACCGTACATGATCATTAAACTTATTGATAATAAGGCTGCACCGAAAAAGACCATGTAATTTTTTTTATTCCAAATTAAATCGACTAGGTGCCCTAAAGGCATTTTTAAAGCCCAGGGAATGCCTGCCCAAAATCCTAATCCAGCAAGAAATGCTGCCGATAAATTTAAATAATCTTTGACAAAGAAAGTGCCAACTATACCAGTAAGTCCTGAAATACCTGCTGCTAAATAAATCATAAGCGGCGGTAAATAAGACCACTTAAATTGTCTTCCTAAATCTAAAAATGTTTTATCAAAAAAATTTATTATTTTATTCATTATTTAAGATATAAATTAATTTTTTATTATAATAGTTTGTGTAAAATTTATAAATGAAATTTAATTCTAAAATTTTGATATTTACCGACTTAGATGGATCATTATTAAATAGAGAAAGCTTCGATTTCACTCCAATAAAAAATTTTTTAAAAGAATTATTAAATAATGATATTTTTATTATCCCTAATTCGAGTAAAACAGCGAAGGAAATAATGAATTTTAACGAGGAGCTTGGAGAAAAATTACCTTACATATCTGAAAATGGATCTGCGATACACGATTTAAACTTAATTAATACCAATTTTCCAGAAAAAATAACTTTAAGTAGAGAAACTAATGAAATCATGGATATTTTTAAGAAAAAAATTCCAAGCAGTTTGAGATCAAAGTGTACATTTTTAAACGATGTAGATAAAAAAAAACAACAAGAAATATTGGGTTTGCCTATTAAAAAAATTAAATACGCGGTAAATCGAGATTATACTTTACCCTTTATATTTAATGGCAACAAAAATCATAAAGAAAATCTAAATAAGTTTGTGAAAGGAAGCGGTCTTACATTGCAAGAAGGAGGTAGAGTTATTAATTTGTGTGATAATGTAAGTAAGTCACAAGCCATGAAAAATGTAATTAAAGTATTTAAAAAAGTGAATAACGAAAATTTGGTTACTATAGGCGTTGGTGATAACTTCAATGACCTAGAAATGTTAAGAAATAGCGATTTTCCCTGTCTAGTATTCAATGACAAATTTACTTTGGAAAAAATTAATATTAATAATTGTATAGTTTCAAAAAAACCAGCGCCAGAAGGTTGGGAGGAAATAGTAAAAATGGCACTAGATAAAATAAAGCAAACAGACTAAAATTTAATATGAGTGACTTTTCTCAAAACGGTATTATTTCAACTTTACATGATTTTGGCACTAAATCCGTCGTTGATATTGAAAAAGAATTAAAAAAATTTTCCAAAGAAAGAAAAATGGAACTTATTTTACCAAGTCTTTATTCAGAGTTGGAGGGTGATGCTTTACCAAAAATTGTTAATGAGATTAGTAAAACAAATTATTTAAATCACATTATAATTGGTCTTGATAGGGCAAATAAATCACAAGCAAAAAAAGCTTGGAAATTTTTTAAAAAAATTAAAACTCCATTTACTATTTTATGGAACGATGGACCTAAACTCAAAAAGTTAAACGACGAATTAAAGAAAAATGATTTAGCTCCCAATGAATACGGCAAAGGTAGAAATGTTTGGTATTGTCTTGGTATGTGTATTGCAAGAGATGAGGCTAGATCTGTTGCTCTTCACGACTGTGATATTAAAACTTACGATAGAAGAATGCTTGCAAAACTTTTTTATCCTGTTGTAAATCCATTGTTTAACTTCGAGTTTTGTAAGGGATATTATCCAAGAGTTGCACATAATAAAATGGGTGGACGAGTTGCTAGATTGCTTGTTTTTCCACTTATCACAGCTTTAGAAAAAACTATTGGAAAAAGCGATTACTTGGAATTTATGAAATCTTTTAAGTATCCTTTAGCAGGAGAGTTTTCCTTTAGAAGAAACGTATTACCAGAATTAAGAATTTCTTCTGATTGGGGCATAGAAGTTGGTGTTTTATCTGAGATGCAAAGAAATTTCTCTCCTCATAATATATGCCAAGTCGATTTAGCTGATAGTTATGATCACAAGCATCAAGAATTATCTATTAGTGATGAAACAAAAGGTCTGTCCAGGATGTCTATCGATATTATAAAAACAATAATCAGAAAATTAGCAACTCAAGGTAATTCTTTTAGTACTGAAACTTTTAGATCCCTAAAGGCTACATACTATAGGTCAGCGCTAGACTTAATAGATATTTATAGAAGCGATGCCCAAATGAATGGTTTAAAATTTGATTCACATAATGAGGAGAAAGCTGTAGAACTTTTTGCTCTTAATATAATGAAGGCAGGAGAGCATTTTTTCAAAAATCCGATGAGTACACCATTTATACCTACATGGAGTAGAGTTAAAAGTGCCATTCCTGATTTTTTAACTAGATTAAAAAAAGCTGTTGAAGAGGATAACAAGAATTATTCTTAAATGTTATCAAATTCAAAAAAAAAAGCCTTAAGGGTTAAATTTAAAAAAATTTATAAAAATTCTTCAAACGAATTTGTAGGAGAAATAATCGATCTTATAAACAATTTTAATAAAAAGAATAAAAAGTCATCTATAAATATTTCTCAAAATACCGCTTTAGTTATTAGTTATGGCGACAGCATTATGGATGTCAGAAAAAAATCCCTTAAAGTTTTCAGGTCATTTTTCAACAAACATTTAAGCAATTACTTTAATTCAGTACACTTTCTTCCTTTTTATCCCTCTAGTAGCGACAGTGGTTTTGCAGTTAAAGACCATTACAAAATTGAACCAAGACTTGGCAATTGGTCAGATATAAGAAATTTTTCAAAAAAAACAACAGTAATGGCTGACCTAGTAATAAATCACGCATCATCTCGAGGACTGTGGTTTGCAAATTTTTTAAAAGATAAGTCTCCTGGCAAGAATTACTTCTTTACAGTAAATAATAAATTTAATGTTTCAAAAGTAATAAGACCAAGAGAACACAGATTATTAAAGAAAATTAAGCTATTTAATAAAAATCAATATTTATGGAGGACTTTTAGTCCAGATCAAATAGACTTAAATTTTAAAAATCCAAAAGTTTTAATGAGATTTTTAAAAATAATAATTAATTCTCTTAACCATGGAGTTCGTATATTTAGACTAGATGCTATCGCTTACTTATGGAAAGAAAATGGTACGAAATGCATAAATCATACTAATACTCATAATATAATAAAATTTATAAGATTTTTTAGTGAACAATTAAATACTGAAAGCGTAATAATAACAGAGACAAATCTTCCTGAAAAAGAAAATCTTAGCTACTTTGGAAATCAGGATGAGTCTAATTGGATTTATAATTTTTCACTGCCTCCTTTAATTGTTTACAGTCTTCTATTTGAGGACAGTAGTAAAATAACCCAATGGAGTAAAAAATTAAAAAAGACAAATAATAAAAATAATTACTTAAACTTTATAGCTTCTCATGATGGAATTGGAATGAGGCCAATTGAAGGTTTGATTAACAATATGCAGCTTAAAAAACTGTTTACTAGATTAAAAAAAAATGGTGGAGAATTTTCATTTAGAAAAGTTCAAGGAAAAGGCAAAAAGGTCTATGAGGCAAACATAACTTTATTTAATGCATTCGAAAAATCTGACTTTGATAAAAAAGGTAAGTATTTTCTAGAAAGATTTATATCTGCACATGCGATTATGCTAGCTTTTGAGGGAATACCTGCAGTTTATTTTAATTCTATGTTTGGAACTTCAAATGATAATAGCAAATATATAATATCTGGTAATAAGAGAGACCTTAATAGATATCGTTGGAATAAAGTAAGATTAGAAAAATTATTAAAAAATAAAAATTCTAAACAAACAATTTACTATAAGAACATGATTAATCTTCTAAAAGTGAGAAATAAACAAAAAGCGTTTCATCCTGATGCAACACAAAATACTCTTAAACTTGGGTCAAAAGTTTTTGCAATAAAAAGACTTAGTATTGATAAAAAACAGTCAATTACTTGTTTAACAAATGTTACCTCTGAAAAACAATTTGTTAACTTAAATTTAAATAAAGATAAATTTAGAAATATATTGCAGGATAAATTAATATTTGTGAATAAAAAACTTGAATTAAAGCCATTTCAGACCGTTTGGATTTCAAATTAATCATTTGAATACTCTTTAAATAAAATATAGATTCTAGTTACCATATCTCATGGTGAAAAAGAGGCCGATATCGCATCGGTTAAAAGCGAGTTTTGGAAAAACAAACAAAGGAGTGTGTATGAAAAGAATGCACAGAATACTTAGTTCGTTTAGCCGAGGCTCAAAGAACGCTAGGCTAAATCAACTAATGTTTCGGAACGTAAAGACTGTAGAAACAAATGCTAATGGCACGAGTGGATACATGGTGAAATCTGGAAAAAATTCTGGAAAAATTTTGGGACATATAAGGAAAGCGTCTAAAAATATATAAGTTCATCGGGGTATGGGGCACCTGGCAACAGAACGCCCCTACTCATTTGTTAATTTAGTTTGCAGTATCAACGTTAATTTAAAAATACAACTGAGCTATACGTCCTGTGTACGGTATAAAAATTAATCTTTGTATAAAATTGTTTCTACAGTTTGATTTAGTTCACACATAGTACTTAGCTTGCATTTTTTAGGATCAGTAAAACCTGCGTTAGCTCCACATGCAAAATATGATCCACCTTCTCTCAAAACTCCTCCTCTATTTGGTGTATCTAACGCTGCTTTAGCTTGGCTTTGGCCAAAACTTCCTAGCAAAGGATTTCTATATCCCATTCCATAAAAATGATCATGAACAGTTGACTCTTGTCCTTGAAAATTTGAATTACAATGTGTTGGTATAGATCTATTTTTATTCATATTTGAAACTATGTCAGTATCATTGTTGAGATAAGCATTAGATGGTAGCCAATGCAGATAACAATATCCTCCATTAAATTGTATGTCTGGGGTATTTTGAAGTTGTGCATTTGTCCATTTACGTAAAATTTCACTTTTGAAAAATTTAGCATTTTGCTTGCATAGGGTTTTTTTAGCACCTGCTGTATACCCACTATAAGCAACCACTCCTACAGCAGCTAAAATTCCAATGATTGCTACTACGACTAAAAGTTCTATTAGGGTGAAACCATTTCGCTTCATAAAAATTATGGCCAAACAAACTCATCCACTAAATAAGTTCCCCCACCTGAATTTGTAAAGTTAGCTCCAGGACAGTCCTCTCCTAGGAATGTTGCAATGTGCATATCAGGACCTTTTTCTCTTATATTTGTGATGCCTGGTCTATCAGGATAATTATATTTCAAAAAATTTTGCCACTGATCATTTCTTAAAAAGCTACCGGTATGTGATGGTTCATTAAATTCTGCTCTAAGATGCGTAAAAAAATAACCGCTTGATAAACCAGCATTTTGAGATCTTCCTGCCCAATCTGAAGTGCAATCCCACTTTCGAATACATTTAGTTGAACCTCCCCCACTAACTTTAGTCATTCCAGATTTTGGTTGATTACTACATCCATATCCTGGTGGGACATTCATATAGGTATAACCGTTGATAGGGCACATTGCATAAGTTGATTGAGCCAATTTAACAATTTGTTTGTGTTGTGATTTGAAAGATGAACACTTAGCACTCTTCGTATACCCACTATAAGCAACCACTCCTACAGCAGCTAGAATACCAATGATTGCTACAACTACTAGGAGTTCTATTAATGTGAAGCCTTTAAAATTTTTACTCCCATTGGGTTTCATATTTTTCAATATTTGAATTATCACTACAAGGACTATCAACACAAGTACAAATTTCTATAGTTTTTGTAGATGTTTTGTAATCTATATTTACATATCCAATATATTTTTCCTGAGTACATGCCCAACTATTCCCTTCCATTGCAACATAATTTCTTCCCCAAGGTTCTCTTGTATGATTATTTTTCCATTCAATCGAATTATTTAGATCATTTGTAAAATACTGCCTAAATAATAGATATGTATTAACATCGTACCAACAGCCTTTCTCGTATTCTGTTTTGTCGTTTGCTTTCATCATTATTTTGATTTTGCCATTCACACTCATATTACATTCCTGAATTAATAAATTAAGCTTTTTGATCGCTGTTTTATGATTTGATTTTGATACTGAAACCTTGGTACTATTAGTATACCCATTATAAGCAACTACTCCAACAGCTGCAAGAATACCTATGATAGCTACAACGACTAGGAGTTCTATTAATGTGAAGCCTTGGTTTTTCATAATCCAAGATAACAAATCATTAATTATAAGTCTAAAATATTGGTCTATTCCGAAAGTTTTTTTATGTTTCTGGCTTAAAAATTAAACATAAGCCATTATTACAAAATCTTTTTTTGGTAGTTGTGGGTCCGTCATTAAAAACATGGCCATGATGAGCGCCACATTTAGCACAATGGTACTCTGTTCTCATCATGCCAAAAGAAAAATCAACCTTGGTTTTAAATGCACCTGGTAAAGCTTCAGAAAATGAAGGCCAACCTGTGCCACTGTCGAATTTAGCTTCGGAGCTAAATAATTTGTTTCCACAATTTGCACAATGGTAAAAGCCTTTTCTATTTTCTTGAAGAAGGGCACTAGTAAAAGGTTTTTCAGTGCCTTCGTTAAATAAAATATCTTTCTGCTCTTCAGTTAAATTTTTATTGATTATTTTTTTAGTAACAGCATAAGCTAAATTAAATGGTGCTATAAAAATAGCAGTAAGAGATGTTGTTAAAATTTTTAAAAATTTTCTTCTCATAATTGTAAAATACAATTTTTTAATTAAATTTTAACCATATATAGTTAGTTGTGACATTGTTGACCTGTTAATTTTTACAAAAATCACTAATTAGAACTTATGAAACAAATATTAGTAACCATTTTAATTATTTTATTTAGTACTTCATCATTTGCCGGATCATGTCCAATGCTATGGGGTAAGATCGATGCTAAAACAGCATTACTTACTGACAGTGATTTAAAAAATAAGGTGATGGAATTAAGAGATGCGGGTGAAAAGGCTCATTCTGATGGCGATCACTCTAAATCAGAAAAGTTATTGAAAGAAGCTTTAAGTCTTTTAGATAGCTAAAAGAATATTAATGAGGCTTAAAACTAACTCAAAAGCTCCAAATTTCAAACTATCTAGTACGGACGGAAATATATTTGAACTTAATAAAATTAAGAAAAAGAATATAATTTTATATTTTTACCCAAAAGATGATACTCCTGGATGCACTTTAGAGTCTAAAGATTTTAGTAAATTGAATTCAATGATTAAAAAAAAAAATACTGTAGTTTTTGGTATATCAAAAGACAGTATGGAAAGTCATTTAAAATTTAAAAAAAAATATAAATTAAAATTTGATTTACTCTCTGATGAAAAACTTAAGGTCATAAAAAAATATGGTGTATGGGGTATGAAGTCTTTCTTAGGAAAAAAATATAAAGGAGTGATCAGATCAACTTTTTTAATTAATTCAAAAGGTAAAATTCATAAAATTTGGTCAAATGTAAGAGTCAAAGATCATGCTAAGTTTGTTCTTGAAGAGATAAAAAATATTAATTCTGTTTAATTAAACCTAAGTCTATTTATAATTAATTTTGTAAAACTTTAAAAATTCTTTTTTTAGCAATAAAGATCCCTCTATGGTCAAATGAGATTTATCTCTATGTGATAGTTTATCTTTTTCAACATTGTAAGAGTAGCATGGTGATTTGGGGCAAATAGTATCATAAGAGTTATAAAACAATATCCTGTTGTTTGAAGTTTTGCTTATAAATTCTCTAATATGATTAAAATAATTATTCAAGTCTCTATTTTTAAAATCATTTATTTTTGAATAAGTGCAATCAGTGCCTCTAATAAAACACTTTAATGGTTCTCTACCGTTTTCTAGGTTAGGAATAGTACTTAAAATTAAAATTTTTATGTCTTTGTCTGTTTTTATTTTAATATTTTCTAAATTGTATAAATTGTAATTTTCAATATTAGTAACAAATACAATTTCATCGTATATATTTTTTAAATCGGAAATTTTATTAATCGTTGTGTCTGACAAAATGTCTGAGTTATGTGAGTAATAAAAACTATCTCCGGGATTTAAATCCAAATTGTTAAACATTGGAATGTAGTTTGCAGTGTGACTATTACCCTCTATAAAAAATAGTCTTTTTTTGTATTTTCCATCTTTTAAACACTCGCTCCTTAAATCATTATTATTTAATTTAAATTTAAAACTTTCTTGGGTACAATATTTATAAATTTCATTACCGCTAATATTAATTTTATAAAAAATTACTCTATTTGAGTAATTTAATTTTCTCTCTAAATAATTAATATTATAGACAAATTTTTTTAAGCCTTTTTTTAAATTGTTTTCATCACTTTTTTGAAAGGTAATAAAAATTAGTGATATAAAAATTATAAATATTGATGAGAAAATTGGGACATAAGTTTTTTTTTTAATAGATTTGAAATTTTTATTTCTGAATTTAGTTTCAATGTACTTATAAGAAAACATAGATAATAATATGGATATAAAAAATGTTATTGGGGCCTTTATGAAAAAATTTCCAAAGTACAAATCATAAAAATATATGACTGGTAAATGCCAGAGATAAAACGAGTAGGATATATTACCAAGATAGACAATTAATTTATTTTCATAAAGAAAGTTAACACTTTTATTTTTCTCGTAAAAAATAATAAACCCTGAAGCTAAAAAAGTACTAAATAAAATTGCATAAAAATTGTTAGGATATAGTCCTAATAAGATAAAAATAATAAGTATAAAAAAACAGAATGAAGATAAAATACTATTTTTTATTTTAATATTTCTTTTTATAAAAAAAACAAGACAACCCAAAAGAAATTCCCAAAAACGGAATATTGGAGAATAAAAAACTAGTTGTATATTTTCTGAATATTTAAATGTGAGAAAAATACCTAAAAGTATTATTGAAAATAAAATTAATATTTGACTTTGTCTTTTTGAAAAAACTTTATAAAGAAAGTATAAAAATAGTGGGAATATAAAGTAAAATTGTTCTTCAACTCCCAAAGACCAAGTATGACCAAACACGTCTTCAAAAACATTATCAAAATAATCTTTTTTTGAAAATAAGTAATAGAAATTTGATAAACCAAATATTGTAAAAATATAAACAATTATATTTCCTATAAATAAGTCAAGAGGTTGAAATAAAACTATGAATATTAAAACAATTGTCAAAACAAAAATTAAGACTGGGAATATTCTTTTTATTCTACGAATGTAAAATTCAGTAAATTTTATTTTATTAGTTTTTATTAATTCATCAAATAATCTAGATGTTATAACATATCCTGATATAACAAAAAAAATATCAACTCCTAGATAACCAAACTTAAAAAATTCTATTTTTAAATGGTAAAAAAAAACTAATATAACAGAAATAGCTCTTAAAAACTGTATATTCAGCTGTAAGGATTTCATATTATTATTTTTTTAAATAAATTTTTGGATAATTATGTTAGGTCTTTTTGTGGCCTCATATCCTCTTTATTAATACCTGCAATCTCGACAGGCTTCTTCATAGCATCTCTTCTGAAAGGCTCTCCTAATTCTTGGTTAAGTACAACTTCTATAAACGTTGTAATTCCTTTTTTTTGATCTTCACACGATTGCTTAATTGCTTTTGTAGTTTCTTCCATAGTTTTAACGGTTACACCTTTTAAACCACATGCATTTGCAACTTTAGCATAGCTTAATTCTGGATCTAGTTCAGTACCAACAAAGTTATCATCGAACCATAATATTGAATTTCTTTTTTCCGCTCCCCACTGATAATTTCTAAATATTACCATTGTAATAGCTGGCCATTCTTCTCTTGCACATGAGCTCATTTCATTCATGCTAATTCCGAATGCTCCATCGCCTGCAAAACCAATTACTGGAGTGTTGGGACATCCTATTTTAGCACCTAGTATTGACGGAAAACCGTAACCACAAGGTCCGAATAAACCCGGTGCTAAATATTTTCTTGGTTTTTCAAAAGTTGGATAAGCATTGCCTATTGCACAGTTATTTCCAATGTCACTGGATATAATTGCATCCTCAGGCATTGCAGCTTGAATTGCTCTCCATGCTTGTCTTGGTGACATTCTATCTTTGTCTCTTTCTCTGGCCTCTTTATTCCATACTGTTCCAGGATCATCCTCTTCATGGTCTAGGCTTGTTAAAGTTTGTAACCAGGCAGATTTTGTTTGATGTATTAAATTTTTTCTTTCTTCTCTTCCACTATCACCTGCTTTTGATGACAATTTATTTAATATTTGTTGTGCAACTTGTTTAGCATCGCCAGCAATTCCAACTGTTACTTTTTTTGTAAGTCCTATTCTATCTGGGTTCATATCTACTTGAATAATGTTTGCATCTTTTGGCCAATAATCTATGCCGTACCCAGGTAATGTGGAAAATGGATTTAATCTAGTTCCAAGCGCTAAAACTACATCAGCTTTAGAAATTAATTGCATTGCAGCTTTTGATCCGTTGTATCCAAGAGGTCCAACCGCTAAAGGGTGACTTCCTGGGAAACTATCATTATGTTGATAACCATTACAAACAGGTGCATCTAGTTTTTCAGCTAGTGCTTTACATTCATTTATTGCATCACCAATTACAACACCTGCTCCAGATAAAATTACTGGAAATTTTGCCTCCGATAACATTTTTGCTGCTCTTTGAATTGCATCTTGTCCGCCACCTTGTCTTTCAAATCTTACAATTGGAGGTAATTCAATATCAATAACTTGTGTCCAATAATCTCTTGGAACATTTATTTGTGCTGGTGCAGAACCCCTTATAGCTTTTTCAATAACTCTATTTAAAACTTCTGCCATTCTAGAGGGATCTCTTACCTCCTCTTGATAACAAACCATATCTTTGAACAAATTCATTTGCTCAACCTCTTGAAATCCTCCTTGTCCCATAGTTTTGTTGGCTGCTTGAGGTGTTACTAATAATAATGGTGTATGGTTCCAATAAGCTGTTTTAATTGGTGTAACAAGTCCGGTAATACCAGGACCGTTTTGTGCAATGACCATAGATATTTTTCCAGTAGATCTTGTATAACCATCTGCAATTAATCCACCGTTTGTTTCATGAGCAACATCCCAAAATGTAATCCCTGCTTTTGGAAATAAATCAGAAATTGGCATAAACGCAGATCCAATAATACCAAATGCGTGTTCAATTCCATGCATTTGAAGAACTTTTATAAAAGCTTCTTCTGTTGTCATTTTAGTCATTATCTAATATCTTTCGTAAAAATTAATTTTAATACAACGGGATTAATATATAAGATTACGAAAATTTCAAATAAAGAAATCGTCACAATGGCAGGCACAGATATTATAATTCATGATAAAAAAGACAATGTTGGGGTGGTTGTTATTGAGAAGATAACTCCAAATCAGGACTGTAATTGCTGGATTATGGAAAATGATGATTCTACAAAAATTCAATCAAAAAATGAAATTCCTCTAGGACATAAAATTGCTATGGAAGATTTGAAAGAGGGGGATACAATAATTAAATACGGTCATGACATTGGTAAAGTTGTCAAACCTATTAAAAAAGGTGAGCACGTTCATGTTCATAATGTAAAAACTAAGAAGTGGTAATATGGAAATTCCAAAAAGTTTTTTAGGATATAAAAGAGAGAATGGTAGAGCTGGAACAAGAAACCACGTAATCATTTTACCTGTCGATGACATATCTAACGCGTGTGCTGAAGCTGTAGCAAATAATATTAAAGGAACAATAGCACTGCCTCACTCTTACGGAAGGTTACAATTTGGAGCTGATTTAGAATTACATTTTAGAACGATGATTGGAACTGGAAAAAATCCAAATGTTGCTGCAGTTATAGTAATCGGAATAGAACCTAAGTGGACAAAAAGAATTGTAGATGCAATAGCAAAGACGGGAAAACCTGTTGAAGGTTTCAGTATTGAAGGAGTCGGAGATATAGATACAATTGCTAAAGTATCAAAAAAGGCACAAGAATTTTCAATGTGGGCTTCTGAGATACAAAGAGAAGAATGTCCATTGAGTGATTTATGGATATCGGTAAAATGTGGAGAATCTGACACAACGTCAGGTCTAGCATCAAATCCAACAGTTGGAAACTTAATGGAAAAATTAGAGCCATTTGGGGTACATTTATGTTTTGGCGAAACCTCAGAATTAACAGGTGCTGAAACAGTTTGTGCAAAAAGAGGTAAGACACCAGAGGCACAAGAAAAGTTCATGAAAACATGGAATGAATACAACGACTTTATCCTTAAGGAAGCAACTAATGATTTATCTGAAAGCCAACCAACAGCGGGTAATATAGCTGGAGGTCTTACAACAATTGAGGAAAAAGCTTTTGGAAATTTTCAAAAAATAGGAAATTTAAAATTTATTGATGTTTTGGAACCTGCTGAAGAACCAAGTAAAGGCAAAGGTTTATATTTTATGGATACATCATCTGCGGCAGCAGAGTGTGTAACATTACAAGCTGCTGGTGGATTTAACATTCACTTATTTCCAACTGGACAAGGGAACATAATCGGCAATCCAATAGAGCCTGTAATAAAATTAACTGCGAATCCATTAACTGCTAAAACAATGAGTGAACATATTGATGTTGATGTATCTAAAATTTTATCAAGAGAAATGAATTTAGATCAAGCAGGTGATGAATTGATAAAAGCAACGATAAAAGTTGCGAATGGTCGATTAACTTGTGCTGAAGCCTTAGGTCATAAAGAATTTGTTATGACAAAACTTTATAGAAGTGCCTAAGCTTTTTCTGCTTTCTTTTTTATTCTAGAGAAAAAGTGTCTTACCATTGCTGCACCAACACCTAAACCAAGGGCTAAAACAATTGAGGCTAATCCATAACTAATAGGTTGATCAGTTTGAAAGTCTTTCACAAATTGCGATAGCCAATTAAGTTTTTCTGGAGCAGATTTGGCAACTTGATTTATTGTATCTTCTGCAAAAAAAGTATCGTAGGCTATTGCAATACCTACTAATAATAAAAGTATAGCTAAAATCGCTTTAAATTCTGAGCTATCAACACGCTCGCTTATTTTTTGACCAAACTGAACGCCCATGATTGATCCTAAAATTAAAACTGTAACTAAAATTAAATCAATTGATCCATAATTAAACGCGTGAAGCACGGTTACAATTGCACTAATAAATATTGTAACAAATAAAGAAGTTCCAGGAATTAGCTTTGTTGGCATTCCAATTATATAGATCATTGCTGGGACAAGAATAAATGCACCACCAATTCCCATAATAGCAGCAATGAAACCAACAATTAATCCGATCAATATTGGAGTAAACACACTCTCATATAACTTCGACTTTTTAAATCGCATTCTAAAAGGTAAACCATGTATCCAATAATGAGCGTGCAATTTCTTTCTTACAACAACTTTTCTTCTAGCGCGATCTATCTCAGTAACACCTTGAACTAACATTAATGTCCCTATAATCGCTAAAATATACATATAGGCCAATGAGATAACTATATTTATTTTTCCTATATCTTTAAAATAAGTAAAAGTGATTATACCCAATAATGTTCCTGCTGCTCCACCAATTACTATCATAAAGCCCATCTTGTAATCTAAGGTCCCTTTTAAATAATGTGTGGTTGAACCAGAAATAGATGTTCCTAAAATATTGTTTGCTTCATTAGGAACTGCGTATGCGGGGGGAATACCTAGAAATATTAAAAAGGGAGTCATTAAAAAACCACCCCCAACGCCAAATAAACCAGATAAAATTCCTACCACAAAACTTAAAAAAAATATAAATGGAAGACTTACATAAACTTCTGCTATTGGAAGATAGAAATCCATGTGAAATAACTATTCCTCTACAGATTCAAAGTCAATAAAATGATGAAATTATTATATTCCTATGAATGTGCCAAGTAGCATGACGCTCCAATAAGCGGCTAAACCAAAATAGACAAGAAATTTTGTATTAAAAAATGAAAAAATATTTGGAACTTGTTTGACAAATAACGCTATATTTTTATTAAATTTATCAAACATACTCCTTCACTACACCCAGTTTCGAAACTTGGCAAGTGAATTTTAATTAATTTAAAAAATAGTTGCGCCGAAAACTTTTACCTCACCACCCTCTTCTCCGAGTACAATTCGTCCGAGAAACTCACCAGGTATCTTTGAACTAGTTTGTCTGTACAATACAGTAATGTAGTCTCCCCTTCTTAAACATCCAAAAGCCTTACATCCCTCATTTAATGTTGAGATCAATTCATTATTGGCCCATTGCTTTCCAAGCTCCACTTCATTGGCTCCATAAAGCATTTGTGATGAAAAATCTCTGGTGAAACCACCGTAGTCTTTAATATTTGAGCATTTGACTAAATTAGACCACATAGGATCAGCAATCTTGATGATTTCATCATCAGTCTTATCGAGTAAACTCATATATTAGATATTAAGATGCTTGCTTTTTCTCTTTTTCGTCGATTATGTGATAGACAGGCTTTTTCTCAAACTCAAATTTACCTGTGTCTGAATCTCTCTTAGATACTGTTAAGCAATGCCAATTTTCATCATCTAATTTCATATGGTCACCTCGATAATAGTACCCCGGCCATCTAGTCTCTTTCCTGTATAAAGTATGCTCGGTTACACACTGGGAAGTCATTGCTCTATGTTTTAACTCCCAAGCTCTCATAAGTTGATGATAGTCTTCAGCAGCAACATGCTCTAAGTCCTCTTGAAGCCAATCAAGCAATTCAAGACCTTTTTTAAGTAAATTTTCATTTGTCATGTAGTTGTTAGATAATCCACCACAATATTCATCCATAATTTTTTGCAACCTTTGTAAACCTTGAATTGGAGATATATAACTTGGAGAAACAGTTCCACCTGTAATTTCATTTCTACCCACTGTGTAGTTTTCAAGAGGTTTGTATATAGCTTCTTTTAGATTATTGTATTGTTTCTCAGAAACATCAATTCCATTAGCTTTTTTGTCTTGTATGTATTTAACTGCAGCTTTAGCTGCTAACCTTCCCTCTGTAAAAGATCCTGAGGAGAATTTATGTGCACTTCCACCAACAGTATCACCTGCTCCAAATAAACCATCCACTGTAGTCATTCTATTATATCCCCAGAAATACTCATCTGGAGCAATATCTTCTGGTCCACTTACCCATGCTCCGGAACATGTAGCATGAGAACCCATTACGTATGGCTCAGAAGTTGTTAGCTCTGGATTTGTATATTTAGGGTCTATATTTTGAGATGCCCATACAACAGCTTGACCAACTGTCATACCTAAAAAGTTTTCCCAACCAACTGTTTCAAGGTGTGGATCTTGAAAAGCTTCTTTAGTAACCATGTGGATTGGACCTCCACCTGCTGCCATCTCTTGAATAAAAGCGTGGTTTCTTAAACATGTAGGTGTTGGATGGTGATCAATGTACTCACCAACTAAGTTTTTTGTATGGTCATACCATTTTTTTTCGTAATTTTCTCCATTTGCATTTTGAGTGTAAGTTTTTAAATGTAAAAAATATGCCCCAACTGGTCCGTATCCATCTTTAAATCTACAAAGAACAATTCTATTTTCCATTTGAGTCATTTTTGCACCAGCAGCTATAGGTAATGCATATGCAGATCCGTTGCTCCATGGTGCATACCAAGTTCTTCCCATACCTTCACCTACTGCTCTCGGCTTAAAAATATGTGATGCTCCTCCAGCACAAACTATTACAGCTTTAGCTCTAAATACGTGATAATCTCCAGTTCTCATATTGAATCCAACTGCACCACCAATTCTGTTTTCTTGACTTTCATCTTTTAATAAATGTGTAATCATTATTCTGTTATATACTTTATCAGCTGACTTTTTTGCAGCTTCTGCAACTATCGGCTTATAACTCTCACCGTGAATCATAATCTGCCACTTACCTTCTCTTTGATATCTTCCCTCTTTATTTTTCATCATTGGAAGACCCCATTCATCAAACATATGCACTGTAGAGTCAACATGTCTCGCCATGTCATATCCTAAATCTTCTCTAACTAGTCCCATAAGATCGTTTCTAGCATATCTTACATGATCCTCTGGCTGATTTTCGTTCCATTGCATGCCCATATAACAATTGATTGCATATAAACCTTGGGCTACCGCTCCACTTCTATCAATGTTAGCTTTTTCTACACAAACTATTTTTAAGTCTCGTCCCCAATGTCTTGCCTCAAAAGTTGCACCTGTTCCAGCCATTCCGCCGCCAACAACTAGTATATCGCAATCTTCAAAAATAGTTTTGTGTTTTGCCATTAATAATAAACTCCCTTTTTAAAGGTGTCTTTATTAATAGTTGGTAAGTCTTTGTTTGTATTTAAACCATTTGGTTCGTTATAAAGAATTTGAGACTGCATCTCACCTTGATTTGGTGTGTCTCCCTCTGAAAGTTTAGGTATATGTTTACCCCAAGGTTTTGTTGTAATTGGTGATACAAAATTTTTTTCTGTTCCATTTCTAAATTTTATTCTCCAAGAAATTTTTCCTTTTTCCTCTTCTCTTCTAACTCTGACGCTGTGACCCATTGGGGCAAAGTCAGCATAACCTCTAACATCAATTGCATGATTTGGACATGCTTTAACACAAGAATAACACTCCCAACAGAAATTCGGCTCTATATTTTTTGCTCTTCTGATTGTTTCATCTATATGCATAATATCAGATGGACAAATATCCACACAATGTCCGCATCCATCGCATCTAGTCATGTATACAAAAGTTGACATATTTATAATTTTTCCTTTTTTAATAACATATTAATAGTGTTTTGGCTCTTCTCTTTTTATACCTAGGCCAAATTGCTCTGGAGCATCAGCCTCTGGAGGTAGATTGTCCCTAGATCCATCAGCTTCTGCTAGATTTTTTTGGATTGCTGCTCCAGGTTTGTAGAACATATGTGCAAATTTTGACCAGTAAACACCGCCAAAAAGAATCAAATTAGCTAAAATATAAAAAACTAAAAAAACTTTATCATCCCATCGACCACCTAAATCCATATTTTGTAAGTAAGACCAAATTAATCCAAACAATGATGTCGCTATTAGAGCTAAAACAAATAAATCTGCTTTTATAATTCTATACCAGGGTTGAGCTTCTGAATAGACGTCTACTCTTAAAAAAAACCAAAACCAACATCCGCCCAAAACAGTTAGTATGGCTCCAGCATGCCAGAGTGCTGGCCAAATATTAGGGGTTGAGGATGAGGGGCTCGTATACATAAAAACCATAATAAAAGTTGATATCCAAAATAAAATCGTTCCATACATACCCATTACATGTGCTGCTCTTCTTTTACCTGCTCCTAATTCAGAAGTAGTTGCAATATCACTCACTATAGTTTTAGATAAGACCTTTATTCTTTCTCCAGATGATAATGTTTTGGTGGCATTTTTTTTTGCTTTTTTTGCGTTTTCAAAAAAATATTTAACATTTTTTTTATGGATCATATCCATTACTGTTCCAACTATTATCAAAGCAATCATTAATAATACAAATACCTTCATAAATATTGGTGAAATACTTTGAGATAGGACATAAAAAGGATTTGTAAAAAACATTATTTGATTCTCCGCAATTTAAAACAATTCTAAATTTGTAATATAGTTAAATTAATAGATCAACTGTAATATCTCGGACACTTAGTAACAGCTTTTTTGTAATAATCACTCAAAATTCTATAGTATTTTAGGCTCTTTCTTCGCCAATTTTCACCTAGAATTTTGTTTATTGAAATTACTCCTTTTCCTGAACCAATTAATATTATTTCGCTATATTCATTAAGATTCTTTAAATTAATATCTGAGAAATTTATATTATATTTTTTATTAATAAATTTGAAAGTTATACCTTTATAAAAGTTTTTCTTGGGAGAAAATAACTTATTTTTTTTAACAAAAAGTAAATTACCGGTTCCAGTTTCGTAAATTTTATTTTTTTTTATTAGAGCTAAGTCGCATGCTCTAGGATTTATTGCATTCATTTTTTTTAATATAAAGTTATATTTAAGATTCTTATAATTCGGATTAATTCTTTTATAATTTAATAATTTTAAATTGAAATTATTTAACGGTGATAGTCTTTTCCTTATTGATATTGAAATTAAGTTCTTTGAAATAGCCAATCTTAATAAATGATTATATTTTTTATTTTTACTCAAATTCAAATCCAAGACTTTCTTCAGTTTTAAATTTAGATTTTTTTTATAAATCTTGTAAGTTTTAGAAGAGCTAATTAAATTTTTTAAATGACTTTGTAGGAAAATTATTTTTAATGGTTTATCTATTAATCTTATTGTCGTAAAAACTCCATGCAAGCCCCAGAGATCTTTAAATTTTACCTCTTTTAAAGAATTAATTAGATAGGATTTTTTTAATAATAAAGTCGCCATTTTCTGATAAAAAAGATTCTGGATGAAATTGAAAACCAAAAATTTTGTTTTCTGTATCTTCGAATGCCATTGGAATATTAGTTTTGCTACAACGCATTGTAATATTTATTGATTTTGATTTAAATGGTTCATGTAATTTTAAAGAGTGGTACCTTCCAACTTTAAAAATTTTATTTTTTTTAAATATTTTACTTTTATTTGTCACTTTCACATTTGATTGATATCCGTGATAAATTTGTTTTTGTTGAATAATTTTTCCTTTTTCATTATGTAATATCTGTTGATAACCAAGACAAATACCAATAATTTTTTTTTTACCCTTGTAAGTTTTGTAAATTTTAGAAGTTTGTGGATAGTCTTTTGGAGCTCCTGGTCCTGGTGATAAGACAATTGTATCAGAATTATTTAAAGCTTGCTCATCTATTTCAAAATAATTTGAGCAATAAACTTTGTCAAATTTTCTAAATTGATGAACTACGTTCCAAGTAAAAGAGTCTTGATGATCAATTATATAAATCATTTATAAAGCTCCAATAAAGATTTCGCTTTTATATAATTTTCGTTAAATTCTTTCTTGGCTGAACTATCTAAAACAACCCCTGATGCAGCCGATATCTCTGAAAAATTTTTATAGTTTAAAATAGATCTTATAATAATATTAAATCTCATATCCTTGTTATATTTAATATATCCGAAGCTTCCTGTATAAATATTTCTATCTTCATTTTCTTGATTATTTAACAGCTCTAAGGTTCTTATTTTAGGACACCCAATCACAGAACCTCCAGGCATCATTGATTTAATAATATCTATAATATTTACGTTGTTAATTAGCTTACCTTTAACTAAAGTAACGTAATGAAATAAATGCTTGTATTCTTCAACAAATTTTTTTTTAAAAATCTTTACACTTCCTGGCTTGCAAATTCTAGATAAATCGCTCCTTTCCATATCTACAATCATATTATGCTCTTTTGTTTCTTTGATGTTATTTTTAAAATAATTTAAAGCTTTTTTTTTATTTAACCCGTTAAATTTTTTAAGAGTTCCAGCAATAGGTTTTGTAAAAATATTTGAGCCCTCTTTATTAATTAATGTTTCTGGCGAACAGCTAACTATTGAGTAATCCTTATCTTTTATCATAAAAGCCTCTGGAGACGAATTAACTCTCATTAATTTCCAAAAAAAATTAATAGGGTTAATTTTAGATTTATTCCTATATTTAGTGCAAATTTTAATTTGATAAGTTTCACCTTCCTTTATCTTTTTTGAAAAATAATTGAATATTTTTTGGTATTTAGGAAATTTTATATTTAATTTAAAAGGGCTCGAGACTTGTGTTTTATGAAAACTTGCTTTTAATTTTTTATTTTTTAGATTGGATATTATTTTAATATTATCCCGAATCTTAATAATAGTCTCAGGTTTATAAAATATAGCTTTGTAAAAATTACTTTTTTTTTGATTTGATATTTTTAGTCCTATTAAATTACATAATATTTCATATCCAAAGAAACCAATCATCATATCTGTTTCCTTTTTATATTTTTTTTTGTCAAAATATTTGAAAAATCTGCTGATATTTTTATTTGTTAAAATTACTTTTTTAGAAAAATGAGTATAAATATTATATCCTTGCTTGACCTTATAGATAATTAAAGGTTCATCAGATTGATACAAATCTTCCAAATATGGGTTAAATTTTAATTTATGCTTTTTGTAATCTTTCAACTGCTCTCTCTTTTATTGGTAAATGTATTAAACCTGCAAATACAGATAATGCAATTGCCAAATACCACGCATAGTCATAAGAGCCAAATAAATCGTAGAATAATCCGCCTAAATATGCACCAAAGAAAGAACCAATTTGATGGCTTAAAAAAACCAATCCATAAAGTAAGCCTAGGTACTTTGTGCCAAATATATGAGCAACTATCCCGCTTGTAGCAGGAACCGTTGATAACCACAGTAGTCCAAAACTTGCACCAAAAATTATTGAAGAAATGTTACTAGGTGGTAAAAAAATAAAAGCAATTATAGATATTCCTCTTAAAAAATAAATTACACTTAAAATAATTTTTTTACTCATTTTTGAGGATAAATAACCACTTAATAAAGATCCAAAAATATTAAATAACCCTATTAAAGACAAAATCATTGCTGCAGTCCAATCACCAAGACCCCTATCGATCACGTATTTAGGAACATGCGTCCCAACCAAAGTAATGTGAAATCCGCAAACAAAAAAACCTGAAATTAGCAATATATAGCTTCTATTATTAAATGCTTCACTTAATGCCTGAAATGTAGTTTGTTTTTTTGTTATTTCTGAATTATCAGAGCTCTCGTTTTCAATCGGAGATCGAACGAAAAAAGCAATAAAAAAACCAACACTTAGGAATATAATAAAATATAAAAGTGTATCAACCCAACCATTATTTTCTAATGAGTAGTTAGTAAAAAGAGGTGAAATAAAATATCCGAATGATCCAGTTGCTGTAACAAGACTCATAGCAATAGTTCTGTTTGATAAAGGAAAATGCTTTCCAACAATTGACATTGGAATACTAATTGCTGTTCCTCCACATCCTATACCAATAAGAACGCCTAAGCTTATTTGAAAATAAATGCCTGTATTAGGTCCTGCATATAAAAGGTATACCCCAACAATATAAAAAATAAATGCAAGCATTATTGCTTTATGACCTCCGTATTTGTCCGCAATTGCTCCAAATATTGGGCCTGACAAACCCCACCCTAGCATTTGAATTCCTATCGCTAAACCAAATTCAGTATTTGAAATTCCAAGGTCTATGTTAAAGTCCATGAAAAACATTCCAAAAACTTGTCTAACACTTAAAGATATCAAAACTACTAGACATGCTGCAATTAAAGTCGTTAAAGCTAATTTATTGCTAATAAATTTATTATTACTCATTTAATATATTTTAATGATTTGTTTATATCATTAATAAGATCTACTGGGTCTTCTAGTCCTATATGTAACCTAACAATGTACTCATTTTTATTTAAGTTTAAAAATTTTCTGTTTCCTTGTTCCCTAATCTCTTGATGTAAAGCTAAACTTTCAAAACCTCCCCAGCTATAACCATGCCCAAACAGACTTAATGAGTTTACAAATTTATCTACAAATTTTTTATTTTTTGCTTTAATTTTAATACCCATTAAACCAGAGGATCCTGAATAATATTTTTTCCATAATTTGAAGTTTTTTGATCCTTTGACTATTGGGTACAAAACTTTAATATTTTTTTTTTTTGATAAAAATTTTGCTACGATATTTGCGTTCTCTTGATGTTTGTCTAATCTCACATCAAGAGTTCTAATACCTCTCATTATTAAATAAGCATCATCTGGACTTAATCTTAAACCTGTCATATTTTGGGCTTCCATAACCTTTTTAAAAATTCTTTTACTTACGGCAAGGCTTCCTCCCATAACATCGGAATGACCAGAGTAATATTTTGTTGCCGATACAATTGACATATCAAATCCTAGTTTTATTGGTTTTATAAAATATGGAGTGCCCCAAGTATTATCTATTGCTGTGTAAATTTTATATTTCTTAGCAATTTTAAGAATTGATCCTAAATCTTGAAACTCAAATGTATTACTTCCTGGATTTTCTACATAAATAAGTTTTGTTTTTTTCGTTAGCCTCGTTTTAATAGTATTTAAATTATTTGGATCGTAAAACTTTGCTTCAATATCAAATTCTTTTAAATAATTTTCGGACAATAATCTTGTTGGACTGTAAATTGGATCAGCTAAAATTATTTCATCTCCTGGTCTCAGTATACTAAATAAAGACAAAAAAACTGCGCCAAAACCAGTTGGAGTTAAAAAGGTATAGTGTGCTTCTTCTAGATTTGTTAATATTTTCTCTAATTCGTGGGTCGTAGATGTGCCTTGTCTACCATATTCAAAATACCCTCCTCTTGGGTTTTTTTTATTTTTTTTTTGTAATTTTCTTAAATCATTCATTGATTTAAATACCATAGTGGATGTTCTTACTAACGGAGGATTAACTGAACGAAAATTAAAGTCTTTATATGTATGTTTTAAATATGTTTTAAATGAATTTCCCATAAATCAATTTGATATGTAAGATTGACAATGCTATATCCACCAAATATGTCAATAAAATTATATAAATAGGGAGAATATGGGGTATCCAAAAAAACATAGAGGTCGAAGAAAAATGGGCTCTAAAAAAAGAAGAGCCAGAAAAAAGAATAAGAAGAAATAGTAAATCTCAAAATGGACAATATAAGTAAAGTGAAATCCATTAGTCTTTGGATTTTTATAGTTCCATTTCTTGCAATAAATGCATGTTTAATTTTAATAACTCAGTTTCATGGTTTGTTTCCAAACCAAGAAGACATTTTACATAATACAATCCCTTATTTTGATGGTGGAGCATCAATTAGCAGAACTGCGAGAGTATTCCCAACATACTTTATCTTTAAGCCAGCAATGTTTTTTACTGCTTATCTTCTAATTAGATACTGGCTATATAATCGATCAATAATAAATGAGATTTATGGCAGTCACAAAAACATAAATAAATTTATTTTTTTTGGAATAGGTTCAGCAATTTGTTTAATAGTTCATTCTATTTTTCTTGGAGTTAAATTTGATTACGATTTATATAAGTTATTTAGAAGGATAGTAATGTTATTATTTATTATTTTTGAAATAGTCGCACAAGCTTACCTGGTAGCTACATTGTATTCTTTCAGAAAAGAAATTACTAGTTTTATAAATAATAAAGTCTTAACGCTTAAAATTACTTTAATATCTATTTTAATTATTGTTGCTTTAATAAGTATTCCAATAATTAGTTTACCAGGTGACAAATTTATTGGTTATAACTTAAAATTTTTTAAACATGCTCTTGAATGGAATTACTTTGTAGGAGTTATAGCTTTTTATTTGTTAACATTTTTTATGTGGAAAAAAAAAAATTAATTTTTTGTAATCCAACCTCCTCCAAGAACCTTGTCACCTACTTCATCTTTTGAGTAAAAAACGCATGCTTGTCCGGGTGAAATACCATATTCGTCCTCTAATAATATTAATTTTGTGGATCCATTATTTATATCTAATTTTGATCTTAATAACTTGCCTGTTGATCTAACCTTTACAAAAATTTCATTGGTAAAGAATTCTTTATTTACTAAAAAATTTATATCTTTAAGCAAAATCTCTTTTTTTAATAATTCATCTTTAGATCCAACTATAATTTCATTTTTATCAGCAATTATGTCTAGGACGTACAAGGGTTCGTGATATGCAATTTTAATTCCTTTTCTTTGTCCAATGGTAAAATTAACTATACCTTCGTGTACTCCTAGAACTTTTCCTGAGGTATTTTTTATATTACCTTTTTTAAAAGAGTCAGGCCTGAATTTTTCTATAACTGAAACATAATCTCCATTTGGTACAAAGCATATATCTTGACTATCTGGTTTATCAGCTACATTTAAATCTATATTTTTTGCTATTTCTCTCGTTTCTTTTTTAAGTAAATTTCCGAGAGGAAATCTTAAGAAATTGAGCTGTTCTCTTGTTGTATTAAACAAAAAATAACTTTGATCTCTGTTTTCATCAACTCCTCGATACATTTCAGTTACATTGTTTTTAGTAACACTTTTTACATAATGTCCTGTAACAAGTGCATCTGCTTTAAGATTTTTAGATTCATGAAATAAATCGTTAAATTTAACAGTTTTATTACATTGCACACATGGGATTGGTGTTTCGCCTTTTAAATAACTATCGACAAAATTGTTTATTACCCCCTCCTTAAATTTACTTTGATAATAAAACACTTTATGCTCTATATCTAATTTGTGAGCTACTCTCTTTGCATCTAAAATATCTTGACCAGAGCAACAAACTTTAGAATGTGCTACTTCTTTACTATCGTCATATAATTTAAGCGTTACGCCAATGACGTTATAGCCTTGTTTTTTCATTAATGCTGCTACTGTAGAAGAATCTACTCCACCCGACATTGCTACTACTACTTTAGTGTCTTTAGGGTCTTTATCTAAACCTAATGAATTTAATTGTCTTTTCATATTTATGGTATTTATACTTATTTCTATTATAAATTAAATTAAATGATTTTAGATTTTGAGCCAGGTGACAGAGTTGTTAATCCATTAAGAAAAGATTGGGGTGTTGGCCAAGTACAATCCATAATTGACAATAAAGTCACAGTAAATTTTGAAAATATTGGAAAAATAGTTATTAACTCTTCTAATATTGCCTTAGAAAAAGTAGGTAATGAGTAAAATTAATTTAAAAGAAATTTGCTATGATCTCATAGATACGTTTTTAATTGCTGGAAAAAAAAGTTTAGAATTAAGGAAAGATGGTCTAATCACAGAATACAAAGAGGACAATACACCAGTATCAAATGGTGATCTTGAAGTTGATAAAATTTTAAATAAAAAAATTAGTAATATAACACCAAGCTTACCAATTATATCTGAAGAAAGTTCACAAAATAGATTTAAAGAGGATTTAAAAGACTTTTGGCTTATTGATCCTATTGATGGAACTTATGATTACATAAACGATAAAGATGAGTTTACCCTAAATGCTGCGCTTATTTTAGATAGAAAACCTCAGTTAGGTTTAATATATGCTCCTGCAAAGGATAGAATGTTTTATTCTTTTGATTTCGGAAAGAGCTATGAATTAAATAATGGAAAAGAAATATTACTAGATTGCTCAAAAAAAACTAATCAAGGCGAAGTAAAAGCAGTTCATTATTCTGACAAACTAAAACCAATAATTCAAGAGCTTCACACAAAATATAAAGTTACCGAGTATAAAAGGATGAAAAGCTCTTTAAAATTTTGTGTTATTGCTGCAAGCGAGTATGACATATATATATCTGAACCTAGAGCATCAGAATGGGATATTGCAGCAGGTCATGCAATATTAAAAAATGCTGGAGGTGTGGTAACTGATTTTAACGGTAATGAGATTTTATATGGTAAAGAAAATTTTAAAAATCCTAGTTTAATCCTTAAAAGGAATAATAATTTATAATTATGGATGAAACTTTAAGAATTATTTTGATAATTATTGTATCTGTAAGTATTTTTGGATTAGTAATTTTTGTTATGGTTAAAAATTATATGAGAAAAAAAATAGATTATTATTTGAGAGAAAAAAATAAAGAGTTCAAAGAAGATTAATTATTTTTAGATACTCTTCTTTATCAATATCTATTATTCTTTTTGATGTTTCAAAATCAAACCCTGATCTTGCTAAAATACCTAGATCTTTTTTATAAAATAAAGGTCTATTATTGTCATCTCTTGCTGGTCCTATTCTCTTTTTTTTGCATATTTTTATTGCAGAAAAAAAATCTTGATCTTCATTATTGTCTTTTATATTTTTTATGGCTTCATTAACATGCTTGTCTTTAATGCCTTTATTTAAAAGATAATATCTTATTTTATTAATAGAACTTCCTCTCTGAATTAAACTTTTTGCTTTTGAGTTTGAATAAAATTTATCATTTAAAAATTTACTTTTTTCTAAATCCTCGAGCACCACGTCAATTAAGTCCTTAATATTAGTTTTGTTAACACCTGAAACACTTAATTTAAGGTATTTCTTTAATAAATAAGTTTTTAATTGCTGTTTAGAAGGGGAATATTTTTCAATATATGAGTAAGAGAAATTACGCATTTCATCCACTGTGTCTTCTAAAGATTTTTTCTTATTTCTATTAGGAATCATTGAATTATGTAATATATTATATTTAACTATGATCGAACAAATTTCAGCTTTTTTTAGTATTGATATGATATATCTCTGGTTGAACTTTGGCGTGTTACCTTTTTGGATAACTCTAATTTTATTTCCTGAGTCAAAAATTTGCAGTTATTTAGTTGCATCAGTATTTCCATTTTTTATATTGTCCATCTTATATTCTTATATTTTGTATATCTTTTTTATTAATGGTTATAATTTTAGTCAAAATTTCTCCTTATATCTAGGTCTTGATGACTTACGTGCGTTATTTTCAGAAAACGCTTTTTTGCTACTTTTCTGGATACATTTTTTAGGAATTAATCTTTTTTGTGGATGCTGGATTGTAAAAGATAGTCAAAAATTTAATGTTTCAAAATACATAAATTTTTTCCCACTAATAATTACTTATTTCATAGGTCCAATAGGATTATTTATTTATTGGTTGATTAGGATCATATCTGGCAAAAGATTTAACTTAATTGATTAAGCTATTTTTTTATTTTAAAACCTCTTTGCTGCATTGCTCCAAAACCACCCTCAATATGAGATACTTTTTTAAATCCCATATCCTTCAAAGTCTTTGCAGCTAAAGCTGATCTGCCGCCAGCTGCACAAAATAAAACAATTTCTTTATCAATATCAACTATCTTATTTTGAATTATAGGACTATTTTCGTTTAGGGAAAATTCTAGCAGGCCTCTTGGAATATGTGTGGCATTTTCAATACTTCCAGAGTTATGTAGCTCACCTTCTTCTCTAAGATCTATTAGATTGCATACATTATCATTAGAAAGTTCTAAAGCCTCTTCGGCTGAAATTGTTTTAATTTCTTGTGATGCCTCTAAAATTAGAGTTTGAGGTGATTTAATATTCATTTTAATATAAATACTATATTAATTATATGATAAAAAATACTTTAAAAAAATTATTTATAAAATTTTCCAGAATTCTTGGGTATGAAATAATTGATCAAAATGACTTTGTTTCTCCTACTTTAAGTAAAGAATTAAATCAGAATTTAAGTGAGTTTAATAAAAAATCTATAGTTCTTCCACTGGGAGAAATTAAAATCACTAGAAAAGTGAAAAAGTTATTAATTGTTTTTAGGACAAATAGCAAAATTGAAATATGGGATCAAAACAAAAAAAGAATATTTGAGGAAAAAAAAATTGTTTATGTAGAAAAATCTTTAAAATCTTTAATAAAATCTATTAATTTATCAAAGAAAAATTTACCCTCATTAATTATAAAATTAATAATTCTTGATGATAATTCAACTGATGAGAATTTATCTAAAATTAAGAATATTGTTGAAAATAGCGATATAGATTATCAGTTAATCACTCACAATGTCGATAAATACATAAAAATAATTAAGAAACAAAAAACAACTGATACATATTCAAACTTATCTACATTACTCACCTCTTTTAATATAGGAAAAGATGAAGGTGAAGACTTAATTTTTTTTGTTGAGGACGATTATTTGCACTTTGAAACGATGATCACTGAGGTAATTAAAACTTATGAACGTGTCGCTTCTCAATTAAAAAAAGATATATTTATTTGCCCCGCTGATTATCCTTATTTATACATGAATAACGAAAAAACTAACTTGATAATTGGAGATAATAGGCATTGGAGAACGGTTAATAAGTCATTATGTACTTTCTTTATAAGCAAACAGCTTCTTACGAAATATTGGGAAAATTTAGAAAAAAACTGCACTGACAGACATGATCCTTTTGAAAAATATATAAATGAGATTTACGAAAATGAAATATGTATCTCGCCTATAAAAAGTCTCTCTGTACATATGGCAAATGTAAATTCAAGTTACGGATTATCTCCATTTATTGATTATAAAAAATTGTGGAAAGATATCTAAAAAAAAAGGCCCCCTAGTTAGGGGGCCTTTGAGGGAGAGAAAAATAAACTTTAATCTCTTATTGCGTAAGCTATAACTCCAGTTTCTGTTACGTCAGTACCTTTCATTTCAGCCTCTTTACTCAATCTAATTCCCATAGTCGCTTTCATTATTGACCATATAATAAATGAAACTACGAATACGAATGCATTAATTGAAACTACTCCAAGAAGTTGAGCACCGAAAGTTGTATCTGGATTTGTTATTGGAACAGCTAAAGTTCCCCAAACACCTGCAAATAAGTGAGCAGGTATTGCTCCTACAACATCGTCAATTTTAAAGCTAAATAGCAATTTAGTTCCATAAACAACTATAATACCACCAACACCACCAATTAAAATTGCTGCTATTGGGGATGGCATTAAAGGTTCAGCGGTAATTGCAACTAAACCACCAATTGCTCCGTTTAACATTTGAATTACATCTGTCTTACCAGACAACCTTGTAACTGTAGCTGCTGCTAAAACACCACCACAAGCAGCTAAATTTGTATTTATAAAGATGTTTGAAACTGCAACTGCATCATCAAATGACCCCATTGCTAGTTGTGATCCACCATTAAATCCAAACCAACCTAGCCATAAAATAAATACACCAACCGTGACTAGCGGAATTGACGAAGCGGCAAAAGGTTTAACTGGTCCAGCACCTGATTTTGTAAATCTTCCAAGTCTTGGGCCAAGTAACAATGCTCCAGCTAATGCGGCTGCACCACCAGTTGAGTGAACTAATGTTGAACCTGCAAAGTCAGAGAAACCAGCAGAAGCTAACCAGCCTCCACCCCACTGCCAACCCATTACGATTGGATAAATAATTCCTGCTAAAATTGCTGCAAATAAAAAGAATGGCCATAATTTAATTCTTTCCGCTAAAGTTCCTGAAACAATTGAACAAGTAGTTGCACAGAATACCATTTGGAAATACCAATCTGAACCATCAGCGTAACCAGTATCTACTGCACTTGCATCAGACCATGGTGTAAATGAACCAATATACCCACCTTCTGGAATACCATATGCTAGATTATAACCAACTAACCAAAACATTATTCCGGCAATTGAAAATAAACCAATATTTTTTGCACAAATAACTGCTACACTTTTTGACGTTACCATTCCAGATTCTAACATTGCAAACCCGCAAGCCATAAACATGACTAGAAATCCACACATTAAGAAAAGGAATGTATTAAATATAAAACCAATTTCGGCAGAAACTGTTGATTCTGCCATACCTACGCTAGTCATGCTCATTAAAAGCACGAAACTTAATGCAGGCGTGGTAAATTTTTTTATAATTTTTCCCATTTAACCTCCTTAGTTAAAGAAGTGCTTATAGGTTTTTACATAATCAAAAAAAAATGTTTATAGTGAAAAATAGATATGCAGTTTTTGCATGTAGAAACAACCCTAACCACTTAAATATGGTTAGGGTTGTTAATGTGGTTATTTGTTGAATATTTCTTTAAGTGCTTTTGCAGGTAAAAACTTTACCTTTTGAGATGCAGCAATTTGGATTTGTTCTCCAGTTCTTGGATTTCTTCCAATTCTAGCCTTTCTCTTTGCTACTTTATATGTACCAAAACCAGCAATTTTCACTGAATCATCGTTTTTTAAGGCATCCAGAATAGTATTGGTAATAGTATCAAAAGTACGCTCAGCATCTGCTTTACTTTGATTTAAAGAACCAGCCAATTTAGCCACTAGTTGTTTTTTGTTCATTTTAGCTCCGGTTTAATATTTATATACTTAACAAAATCCTTGATAATTCAAGCTTTTTTTTAGTATAAAAAAGTAAATAATACACAATATATAGTGTTAAAAAAACATTGATTTTACTGCATTTTTTAATACTTAAAAAAACCTTTAAAATAAGCCTAAATCTTTTAGATCATTGAAAGTTGCAAAAAACATTAAAAACAACAACAAAAACATTCCGATTCGAAAAAATGCTTCTTGGGTTTTTTTACTTAACGGCCTTCCTAAAAGTTTCTCAAAGGCGTAAAACATCAAATGACCACCATCTAAAAGGGGTATGGGAAACAAATTAATCAATCCAAGACTAATCGAAATATAGGCCATAATACTTAAAAAAGGAATAACTCCAAATTCAGCTACTTGACCTGTTATTTTGGCTATCCTTATTGGACCACCAAGCTGGGAGCTGTCACCTTTACCGACAATTATTGAACCTAAATATTTAAGTGAAGAAATTGAAACAAAATATACTTCATACATTGAGTAATAAATTGCTTTTGCTGGTCCAAGCTTAACATGTTTTACCTCATTATTGTAAGGAGATAACTGAATTCCAACAATTCTCTTTTTTATTTTATTACCTAATCCGTCGTCTCCATCTATAATTTTAGGCTCAACCTTAAATATAATGTCTTGTTGAGACCTTGAAACTTTAAAATCAATATACTTTGATGTCGATAAGGTTATATATTTTGAAACATCAAGTATACTTTTAACTTCTTGTTTATCAATTTCTAAAATTATGTCGTCTTTCTTAAGTCCAGCAATTTGAGCAGGACTATCCTTTTGAACTTCACTAATAACAGCTGGAGTAAAATCCTTACCAACAAACATGTAAATACATGTAAATATTAAAAACGCTAAAATAAAATTAGCTAAGGGCCCCCCAAAAACAATTAATGATCTTTGATATAAAGGTTTTAAATTAAATAATTTTTTTCTATCATCTTCTTTATATTTCTTTAAAGCTACATCATCTGTCTGAGAAAAAGCGTTTAGGTCACCAAAGAATTTTACATATCCTCCTAAAGGTATTAAGCAAAATTTCCATCTTGTTCCGGATTTATCATTCCATCCAAATAATTCCTTTCCGAAACCAATTGAGAAATCTGTAACACCCACTCCATATTTTTTTGCAAAATAGTAATGACCATACTCGTGAACAAATACTACAACTATTAAAAGAATTAAAAAAGGGATTATTATATCTAACATAGGTTTATAATAAGCATTTTATTTCAGTTTCCAAGTTGTTATTGGTGCAAAAGTTGCTACAAAAAATGAAATAAATAGTAAAGATTGCGACACAAATGAAGGAACTGTATCTATAGGTATAATAATTCCTATAAGAATAGATTTTGAAAAGTCTTGAGAAGGAAAAAATAAAAAACCAGCGCAAAGACCAATTAAAATAGAAATATAAGCATTTTTATTAGAAAAATTTTTATCATAAAAACCATAAAATATAGTTAGAACTGCCGCGCAACATAATAAATCAGCTATTAAAAATAAATATAAAATGCTTAATCCTTTGGATGCTATTAATAAAGCTACTAAACTTAATAAAATAATAATTTGTTTCGATAACAATGAGTAATTTTTAACTTTAACAATTTTTACTCCATCAACAATTATTAAACTGGATATTGCATTAATTAAAGTGTCAATACTGCTAATTGTAAGAGATATAGCTAAAATTATTATGACTAATGAAATAGTATGAAATTGATTTTTTAACAAAAGTTCAAAAAACGCTAAGTCAGGTATAACACTATTGTTAATAGATTTTGATACTAATCCTGAAAAACCCATAAAAAAAACTATCGGAATTATAATTAGGAAAGATGATATTAAACTTCGATTTAGAACTTTTTCATTCTTAGCAGCGTATACTCTCTGCCAGTTTCCTTGATGAAAAAGATTTGTTGCTGCAACAGCAATAAAAAATGTTATCCCGGCAGTAAAATTTGGTAAATATTTTGAAGATAATAAAAATGATTTATTTTCTTTTATATAATTAAAATTAAATTCTGCCTCATTAAATGTATATATATAAGAAAATGATATTAAAAATAAAATTACTAAAATAATAAACTGAATATTATCTGTGAATATTGATGCTCTCAATCCTCCGTAAAGTGTGTATATTAATGAAGTTGCTATGACAATAATAGCTGTAATCCATAAACTGGTCTCTGAAATATAATTAACTAAAATAGCTACTGCTGTGACTTCCGCAATTAAGAAAATTGTCATATAAAAAATTGAAAGCAACAAAATTAATTTATAAAGATTTTTTCCGTACTTTAATCTTATCACTTCAATTAAAGTTCTGCACTTTGGATAAAAAGTTCTAAATTTTTTTGCTAAAAAAATTAAAATAAATAATGGGAAAGCTGTACCCAAAGCATATCCAATTACTGCTCCAATGCCTCCCCATGTTGCTGCTGATGCTGGCCCAAATAAAACCCATGCACCTAGTGCAGATGCAACTAAACTTGCAGTTAATGAAAAAGTACCTACTGATCTATTTGCTAAAAGATAATTATTTATTCCTTTATACTTTTTTGAATAATTAATTGCAGCTATTATAAATATTACGCTAAAAATTAAAATTATTGTAATAGCGGCTGATTGGCTTAAAAAAATTTGTTTTTCCATTCTCCCTTTCTGAATTATCGGACAGGTTCATAGGGTTTAATCTCAGTCTTTCGACACCCCTTTTTTTATTATATCTAATAAAATTATTTTATAAAGATTTAATTAATATTCAGTCAACTTAAAAGCACACCAAATGTTTAATGTGAATTGGTTTCCTTATACCAAATTTATCATTTATTTGATGTTGATGAACATGGTGAGAATGAACAAAAACAGATATATTTTTATTACTTTTGGTCTTCAAAGTATAAATAAAATTAGTACCTTTAAACTTTTTATCTATTATATCGAGCTGTAAATTGCTTTTATCATCATGTTCTAGGTCCTCAGGTTGTAGAAGCAATTTGACCTGAGTGCCTATTTTATGCTCGTTAACAAAGTTACCTTTAATTAAACCAAGATCATCGTTCTCAAGGGTATATTGACCAGTAACTTTAGCGGGGACCAAAACTCCTCTATTTAAAAAATTAACAACATTTACAGAATTTGGATAGTGATAGACATTATATGGCTCGTCATACTGTTTTAATGTTTTATCTAGCAAAATTCCGCATTTATCTCCCAAATAAAAAGCCTCATATGAGTCGTGTGTTACAATTATTGTTGTGATCTTAAATTCTTTAAGTATTTTTTTTAATTTAACTTGAATTTCCTCTTTAAAGTTTTCGTCTATATTTGACAATGGTTCATCTAAAAGCAAAAGATCTGGATTTGATACAAGAGATCTAGTTAATGATGCTCTTTGAGCTTCTCCAGCGCTAATTTGGTGTGGATATTTGTTTAATATTTTTTCAATGTTTAAAATTTTGATTACTTTTTTTGGATCTATTTTTTTTTTTCCGTTTTCTTTGTTTCTATTATTACCAAAATAAATATTTTTTTTTATGGTATAATGAGGAAATAGTGCATTTTCTTGAAATGAAAGTGAAATATTTCTAAATTCTGGCTCAATGTGTGTAGATGTAGATGACAAAATTTTTGATTTTAATTTAATTTGTCCTTTATTAATTTTTTCTAAACCGGCGATTGATCTTAAAATTGTAGTTTTTCCTATACCTGAAGGTCCTAATAAACAAACTATCTCCCCTTTATTTTTGATTTTTAAAGATAGATTTTTTATCTTAGTAATTCCGCCTACTTGAAAATCTACTTTATTCAATTCTAAGTAATTTTTACTCATTATCTTCCTTAAGAATATATCTTGATATTATTAAAATAAATAGACTTGCAATCAATACCAAAAACAAAGAAGGTACTGCCGCTGCTTCCAGTAAATCTTGAGAAGCATAAATATAAGCTGTGGTAGCAAAAGTCTCAAAATTAAATGGTCTTAAAATTAAAGTTATTGGAAGTTCTCTAATAACTTCTAAAGATATTAAAATTATTACAAAAAAAATTGAACTTTTTAGATATGGGATATGAATATTTGTAAAAGTTTTAAATTTGGAGTAACCAGCTAAATACGCACTTTCATCTAGAGTATTATTTAATTTTTCATAACTAGATTTTATACCATTGCATGATAAAGAATAAAATCTTACGAAATATGCTAAAACTAAACCAAGAATAGAACCTATAAAAATTTTTTTAATTGATTGGATTTCAAAATAATTAATTATTGTATTATCAAACCATGCGATAAAAGTAATATAAGCTACAGCTAAAATTACGCCAGGCAAGGCATATCCTGATATTGAAATAGTAGTTAAAAAATTTAAAAACTTACTTTTATTTACTCTGTTTCCATAATTTGAGATAAAAGAAAAAAATATTAAAATTATTGATGATAATGAAACTAATAAAAGTGTGTTTACTATCAAACTTTGAATATTTAAATCAAAAAAATTTTTTGGATATAAAAAAGTCCAGTATAACATTTGAGATATTGGGAATATAAAACTAAAAAAAAGAATTATAAAACAAATAAAAAAAGCTAAAAAAGATTTAAAACCGCTTAATTTGATTTTTTTTTTTACTTTAAAACCACCCTGTAACGGTGAGTGATACTTTGCTTTTCTTCTAGAAAAGTTCTCAATTATAAAAAGCGAAAAAATAAATATTAATAAATAAAAAGACAACTGATTTGAAAAAGCTAAATCATCAAATGATAACCAAGAGTTATATATTGCAGTTGTTAAAGTGTTCACGCTAAAAAAATCTACTGCACCAAAATCAGATAGAGTCTCCATAGCAACCAAAGATAATCCGGCAACTATTGCTGGTCTCGCAGACGGGATAATTATTTTGAATAATGACTGTATTTTGGTAAAGCCCAAATTTTTTCCTAATTCAATTAAATTATCCGATTGGAAATAAAATGAGGCTCTAGTTAAAATATAAACATAAGCATAAATTGAAAATGAAATTGATAAAATTGCACCAATCATTCCATCAAATTTTGGAATAAATAGATTGTAATTACTTTCACCAAACAAATTTTTAAGAATTGTGTATGCCGTCCCATAATTTTCAAAAAAAGCTGTCAATGAATAAGCGTAAATATACGGTGGTACCGCAAAACCAAGTATTAAAGACCATTTAAAAAAATTCGAGAGAGGAAAGCTGTAAAAAGATACTATATATGCTGTGCTTACTCCAATTACCAAAGTTAAAATTAATACTCCTGAAAGTAAAATTAATGAATTAGATATATATTCAAAAAGAAAAGTATTTTTTAAAAGTTCAAAATAATCGCTGGTACTTTCAAAGTAACTTGAAAAAACTGTTATTACGGGAATTATGACTATCAGTGAAATTACAAAACTACTGATATACCAAATATTAAAAGTTTTCATTTAAGAGTTTATAATCACGAAAACTTGAATGTGTCCACAACAAAGGAGACCTTGTCGTGGACACAATAAGATGAACTAAATATTAAAGACTTTTAGGACTTGCGGAATTTCCTTAGTCTCTAATTCTGAAAGTTCTCTCCCATTTATCCTTTTGTTAATTTTTTCACACTCAAAGGCACATGTAGGGCAGGCCTTTGAAGACTTATTTAAATCAACTTCTTGAATAAATTTTTTATCAGTTGACATATTACTTCCAACCAGCTCCTGTCATTGCAGCAACAGCATCTGCTTGATTTTTACCGTAGTTAACAACTTTTGTTTTTAGATCTTGTTTAAAATCTAATCCCATATTAACAACCAACTCGTGAGGTGAAACGCCAGCAATCATTGGATATTCAAAAGTGTTATTTACAATATGCTCTTGAGCTTCTTTGCTTAATAGGAACTCAACTAAAGCAATTGCATTAGCTTTATTTGGTGCTCCTTTAACTAAGCCTGCACCACTTATGTTCATATGTGTCCCTCTATCATCTTGATTTGGGAAAAATGGTTTTACTTTCTTTGCAGCTTCCTGTTGTTCAGCACCTTTCTTTCCAGACAGCATAAGAGCTAAGTAATATGTATTTGCAACTGCAATATCTGCTTCTCCAGCAGCTACAGCCATAATTTGAGCTCTATCATTTCCTTTTGGAGTTCTTGCCATGTTAGATACGACACCTTCCGCCCACTCAGCTGTTGCTTTTTTTCCATTATTTTTAATTAAAGAGGCAACTAATGATTGGTTATATATATTATTTGATTTTCTTATTACTAATCTACCTTTCCATTTTGGATCAGCTAAACTTTCATAAGTTAAACCTGCTAGCTCAGCGCCACTAACTCTTTCTGGTGCAAAATAAACTATTCTCGCTCTTTTTGCTATACCAACCCAGCTAGATGTCCTGAAGTTTTTTGGGACAGCTGATTTGATAGCTTCAGACGTTAAACCATTTTGCAACATACCTTTTGCTTTAAAAGCTCCAAGTCTTCCAGCGTCAGCAGTAATATAAAGATCAGCAGTTCCACCACCCTCTTCAATTATTCTTTTTTCTATTGCTCCAGATTTTCCTGAAACAACATTTACTTTAATACCAGTCTTAGCAGTAAATTTTTCATATAGTTGAACATCACTGTCATAATGCCTTGCACTATAAACATTAACAACGCCATGACCATCTGCAAAAGCTGGACCAAACAATAATGAAAACATTATTGCTATCAAACTTAATAATCTCATTTTCTCTCCTTTAAAATTGAATGAGTCATTTATTTTGTCTTGTAATTGATTATTATTCTCAATGCAAATGATAATTATTATCATATTGAAGCACCAAAAAACCCAATTTTATTGGCTTTATTGTTTTAAAATTCCCACTCTTGGATTTTACTAAATAAAAAATTTCTAAAAGCAGTTATTCTAGCAACATTTTTAAGAGATGCTGGATATACAAAATGGGCCTCGGTTATTGGACCTTCAATATTAGGTAAAACTTTAACTATATTTGGTTGTTTGACAGTTATGTAGTCTGGTAAAGCAGCAAGACCTACTCCGCTTTGAACTGCTAATAGCAACCCATAAACACTATTAACTCTCATACAAGTTTTTCTTTTTTTTCCATCTTTCATTCCTAATTTAAGCGCCCAATCAGGATTATAAACAGGTGAAGGTGCGCCTTTTCCAAATGATATAAATTTGTGTTTATTTAAGTCTGCAAGAGTTTTGGGATAGCCATATTTTTCCAAATATTTTGGCGATCCGTAGATGTGATAGTTTAAATCTATAAGTTTTTTTTGTATATAATTTAATTGTTTGGGCCTTCTCATAAAAATACCAATATCTGCCTGTCGGGTGCTTAAATCTAATTCTTTATTATCAAATACTAATTCAACCTCAATTTCAGGATTTAAATCCATAAATTCTTGTATCCTTGGTGTAAGCCATGTAGTACCAAAACTCATAACTGTGGTAACAACAATTTTTCCGCTAGGCTTATCTTTTTTATCGCTTAAGGTTGTTTCTACTTCTTTTAATTTACTTATAACTTCATGTGCTGTTTTGTAAACATATTCCCCATTTTCTGTTAATGTTAATCCTCTAGCATGTCTCTCAAATAATTTAACTTTTAAATCCTCTTCTAAAGATTGAATTTGTCTACTAATTGCTGATTGACTTAAATTTAGAATTACAGTTGCACTAGTGAAACTGCCTGCTTCAGCTACAGCATGAAAAATTTTTAGCTTATCCCAATCCATTATTTGTTCACATTTACCAAGATCTTGCTTGACAATTTACCCTCTAACATACTTGGAAATGTATCTAGAAGTTCTTCAAGACTAACTTCTTTTATCGCCTTTTCCAAAATATCAAAGTTAATTAAACCCGGAAATTCCCCCCAAACAAATTCTTTTCTTTTTTTACTAATGTTAACTGAGTCTACGCCCCAAAGTTTTACTGCTCTTAATATAAAAGGCAAAACATTTGTATTGAGTTTATTGCTACTTGCATTTCCACAAAGAGCGACTATGCCTTTTGGTTTAGTCTGAGATATAGCATTTGATAAAATATTCCCGCCAACTGTATCAACTACTCCATCCCATGTTCCTTTATCTAACAATTTAGGTTCACCTTCAAATTCTTTACGATTTATAACGCTTTTCGCACCTAATTCTTTTAAATAATTTTCTTTCTCAGGTTTCCCAGTTAATGCTGTTACATTGATACCCATTTTTGATAAAACCATTACTGCTACCATTCCAACACCGCCTGTTGAACCAGTTACAAGCACATCATTAACTTTACTTTGTAAAAGAAGTTCTTCTCTAGCTTTAACTGAAAAGGCGCACAATAAAGCTGTTAACCCTGCTGTTCCAAGTATCATTGCTTGCTTAGTGCTTAAACCGTTGGGACATTTTATTAAAAAATCTTTTTTAACTGTTGCAAACTGTGAATAACCTCCATGAAATAGTTCTCCCACTCTACATCCTGTTAAGATAACTTTATCTCCTTCTTTAAATTCCTCGTCTTTTGACTCAACAACAGTTCCGGAAAAATCAATACCAGGTATCCTAGGATACTCTTTAACAAGCTTGCCCCCATTTTTTAAAATCATTGCATCTTTAAAATTTAGATCTGAATATTCAACTTTTACGAGGACATCTTCATTACCTAAAAAACTTTTATCAAGTTGCTCTACTTTTCTTGAAAAATTATCATTTTGATTATCTATAACTATAGCTTTGAATTTTTCAGACATTTATAATGAATATTTAATATTATTTACTGATGAATCGCAAATATCTATTTTGATAGCTTAAATCTTCTTTGAATTGTCCTAAGTAATAGTTTGTAACAGTAGTCGCTTGTTCTTTTTTTATTCCACGCATTGTCATGCACTGATGAGTTGAGTCTATGGTTACTGCAACTCCTTTCGCGTCCAATGTATCCATTAGAGTTGTAGCTATTTGCATTGTAAGTCTCTCTTGTGTCTGAAGTCTTTTTGAAAAAACCTCTACAACTCTTGCAAGTTTACTTAGACCAACAACTCTTTGATTTGGAATATACGCTACATGTGCAATTCCAATTATAGGAGCCATGTGATGCTCACAATGACTTTGTACAGATATGTTTTTTTGAACAACCATGTCATCGTAACCTTCAACATCACCAAAAGTTTTATCTAAAATTTTTAGCGGATCTTCATTGTAACCTTTGAAATATTCTTTGAAAGCCTTTGCAACTCTTTTTGGGGTTTCTATTAAACCTTCTCTTGATGGATCTTCACCAATCCATTTAAGTATTGTCTTAAAAGCTTCTTCTGCTTCATGATCGGAAATTTTTGAATTTTCTGTAAAGCTTACAATTTTATTTTTTTCAGATTTCATCAAAAACGTTATATATATAAATCTTTATTTTTAAAATATTTAATATATTCCGAAATATGCTAATAAAATAATGTATGTTTAAAAAAAGAGAAAATGTAGCTGAAATTGAGGAAGGTAACCTACTTTCACCAAAATTTGACAATGATGGTTTGATACCAGTTGTGACAACTTGCGCAAATACTAAAGAGGTATTAATGCATGGCTACATGAACATGGAAGCATTAAAGTTAACTATTGAAACTAAAGAGGCTCACTATTGGAGCAGATCAAGAAAGGAAATTTGGCACAAAGGTAAAACAAGTGGTTTTGTTCAAATAGTAAAGGAACTTAGAATAGATGACGATCAAGATACAGTTTGGATGAGTGTAGATATTGGCGAAGGATCTAGCTGTCACGTAGGGTATAGATCCTGCTTTTACAGATCAATTCCACTTGGTAAAATAGACAACGGACGTAAAGTTGAGATGAACTTTGAGGAAAAAGAGAAGAAGTTCGATCCTGAAGAAATATATAAGGGACAACCAAATCCTACTAAAATTTAAAATAATTTATGAAAAATAAAAATTTTAAAATTATAAAAAGATTTGGTCCATCTGTTTTAAAAGTTAGAATTCCTATATCAATTGTAAATAAACTTAATAAATACATAGATGATGTAGTTAAAAGTAAATCAAAATCTAATAAACTTGACTACGGAGAGAATCTCGTTGGAGATGTAAGTCAAGAATTTAGGCTTGAAAAAAAAATAATGAAAATAACTGGTTGGGAAAATTTTATCAAATCTTCGGTAAAACAGTGGCTTGAAATTGAAACTAATAAAAAACTTAAAAAAATTAATATTATGAATTCATGGGTGGTAAGACAATTTAAGAATGAATATAATCCAACTCACTGGCATGGGGGACATATTGCAGGTGCTGGATTCTTAAAAGTTCCAAAGGATTTAGGTCTACACGTTCAAAAAAAAAGAAATAAAGAATATAGGGGAGGAAACTTGCAATTAATTCATGGTTCAAGAATGTTTTTAAACCATTCAACTCTTAATATTAAACCTGTTGTAGGTGATTTTTATTTTTTTCCAAATTATTTAATGCATAGTGTTTTTCCTTTTAAAAAATCTTTAGAGGAAAGAAGATCTATTTCTTTTAATGCAAAAATAGATCAAAGTATTTATAACGTTTATGAATAAACAAAAAAATGTACTTGGTGAGGATTTGGAACTATGTTCTAATACGCCTCTTACGGGTTGGTTTAGAGACGGATGTTGTAATACAGACGAAAATGATAAGGGATTACATACAGTTTGTGTGCAGGTAAATGATGAGTTTCTTGAATGGTGTAAAAATGCTGGAAACGATTTAATTACTCCTCACCCAAATCATGGATTTCCAGGTTTAAAAAATGGTGATAAATGGTGTGTCTGTGCAAGTTGGTTTGCTAGAGCTGTTGAAGCAGGAAAAGGTTGTCCAATATTCCTAAAAAGAACTCACGTAAATACTTTGAAAATTATTCCAATAGAGACTTTAAAAAGATTTGCAAAAGATCTTTCTTAATTACATATTACCATATCTAGGACCTCCACCACCCTCTGGAGTGACCCAATTGATATTTTGTGAAGGCTCTTTAATATCGCAAGTTTTACAGTGTATGCAATTTTGTGAGTTAATTACAAATTTTAATACGTCATTTTCTTTTTGAACCTCATACACACCCGCTGGACAGTATCTTTGAGCTGGTTCATCATATTTAGCTACATTAAAACTTATCGGTAATTCTGGGTTTTTTAAGTGTAAATGAACAGGTTGGTTATCTGTGTGATTGGTGCCTGTTAAGTAAACAGAACTTGTCTTATCAAAAGTTAAAACATTATCAGGCTTAGGGTAATCAATTTTAGGCATTTTATCTGCTGGCATTAAAGCCTCATGATCTGAATGTTTATGACTTAAAGTAAAAGGAAGTTTACCTCTAAATAATATTTGGTCTATACCCGTAAAAATAATTCCTAAAATCAGTCCCCAACTAAAACTTGGTTTAACATTTCTTGCAGCAAATAATTCTTCGTATACCCAGGATTTTTTAAATTTTTCTTCATAAATAGATAATGGTTTTTTATTTTTTAAATGTTCTATAATAGTCTCTGCTGCTATCATTCCACTTTTCATTGCTGTATGGGAGCCTTTAATCTTAGGCATATTTAGCGTTCCAGCATCGCATCCAATTAATAATGCTCCTGGCATAAACATTTGTGGGAGACTTTGAAGACCTCCTTCTATTAAAGCCCTAGCTCCATATGAAATTCTTTTCCCACCTTCTATATATTTTTTAATTGATGGGTGTGTTTTAAATCTCTGAAACTCATCGAATGGGGATAAATGAGGATTTTTATAGTCTAAACCAATAACATATCCTAAAAAAATTTGTTTATTTTCTGCATGATACATAAAGCTTCCACCATATGTTTTGTTATCTAACGGCCATCCCGCAGTGTGCATTACAAGACCTTCTTCATGTTGGTTTTGATCAACTTCCCAAATCTCTTTAAGACCAATTCCATATTGTTGTGGATCTTTTCCTTTATTTAATTCAAATTGTTTTATTAATTGTTTTCCAAGATGGCCTCTGCAACCTTCTGCAAACACTGTAACTTTGGCATGAAGTTCAATGCCAGACTCAAAACTATCTTTTTTTTTGCCCTCTTTATCAATACCCATATCTTGAGTGGCAACACCTTTCACAGACCCATCTTCATTATAAATAATTTCACTTGCAGGAAAACCTGGAAAAATTTCAACACCAAGAGCTTCTGCTTGCTCTGCCAACCATCTACACATATTAGCTAAACTAATTATATAATTATTATGGTTTTTTTGAACTTTAGGTAATAACCATGTAGGCCAACTAAATGATTTGGTTTTTCCTAAAAATAAAAATTTTTCTTTTGTAACTTTAGTTTTAACGGGCGTATTTAATTCTTTCCAATTTGGAAATAATTCATCTAATGCTTTTGTTTCAAATACATTTCCAGATAAAATATGTGCACCAATCTCGGATGCTTTTTCTAAAACGCATACATTGGTTTCTGGATTAAGTTGTTTTAATTTAATTGCAGCCGAGAGACCTGATGGTCCACCACCGACAATAACAACATCATATTCCATTACTTCTCTGGACATATGATTTTTTTACAGTATTTACTATTTTTGTATAGTGTTTAATTTGTTCAACTCTTCTAAGAATTGAGGTAGCGCCTCAAAAAGATCAGCTTCTAAACCGTAATCTGCAACGCTAAAAATAGGTGCTTCACCATCTTTATTAATTGCGACAATTACTTTACTCTCTTTCATTCCTGCTAGGTGTTGAATTGCACCTGAAATACCAACTGCAATATATAAATCAGGAACAACAACTTTGCCTGTCTGTCCAACTTGATGGTCGTTAGTAATATATCCTGCATCAACCGCTGCTCTAGATGCACCAATTGCTGCGTTTAATTTATCAGCAACAGCAGTAATTAGTTTAAAATTTTCACCACTTTGTAGACCTCTCCCTCCTGATATCACTATTCTAGCTGTGCCAAGTTCGGGTCTGTCAGATTTAATTTCCTCTTTTTTAATAAACTTAGTAAGTGAATATTCTTCACATGGCTCTCCTTTAACTATTTCCGCTGAACCTCCTGTTGAGGGTGCGGGGTCAAAAGATGTTGGTCTAATTGTAACACATTTTTTTGAGTCATTTATTTTTACTGTAGCAAATGCATTACCTGCATAAATTGGTCTTAGAAAAGTATCAGCTGATAATACTTTTATTATGTCACTTACTTGAGAAGTATCTAAATTTGCTGCAACTCTAGGCATTAAATTTTTTCCAAAGGTATTAGCGGCACTGACTATATGTGAATAATTTTCTGCATTTTTTAAAATTACTGGTACATAATTTTCTGCAACGTAATTTTCGTAAATTGGGCTATCTACATGAATTACTTTTTTAACACCTGATACCTCTGATATTGATTTAGCAACAATGTCTGCATTATGACCAATTAACAATACATGTGTATCTTGATCAATTTGTGTTGCAGCATTTATCACATTAAGAGTGAATGGTTTTAACTCTTTATTATTATGCTCTGCAATTAATAATACTGCCATTAGATTACCTTTGCCTCATTTTTTAATTTATTGACTAATTCTGCAACATTAGCAACTTTAATTCCTGCTTTTCTCTTAGGAGGCTCTTCAACTTTAATTTGCTCGATTCTTGGTTTGGTATCAACTCCTAAATCTGTAGCACTCATTTGATCTAAAGGTTTTTTTTTAGCTTTCATAATATTGGGTAATGAAGCATACCTGGGTTCATTTAATCTTAAATCACAGGTTACAATAGCAGGAATATTTACCTCTATTGTTTCTAGACCCTCGTCTACCTCTCTTGTTACCTCTAAACTTTTATCTTTCACATCAATTTTTGACGCGAAAGTTGCTTGTGGCCAATTTAATAATGCAGCCAACATTTGTCCAGTTTGGTTACAATCATCATCAATTGCCTGTTTGCCCATAAATACTAAATCTGGTTTCTCTTTCTCTACAACTGCTTTTAAAATTTTTGATACAGCTAATGGTTCAATAATCCCATCAGCTTTAATATGAATTCCTCTATCAGCTCCAACCGCTAATGCTTTTCGAACTGTTTCCTGTGCTTTATCATCCCCTATTGTGATAGCAACTATTTCTGTAGCTTTACCAGCCTCTTTAATTTTCACTGCTTCTTCAATCGCATTATCGTCTGGTGGATTTGTAGACATTTTTACGTTATCAGTTACAACTCCACTATTGTCTTCTTTAACTCTTATTTGGACGTTGTAATCAATAACTCTTTTTACTGCTACTAATATTTTCATTATGCTCTTAACAATTTATTTTCAGGATCATAAGGGCTTTCCTCTAAAATAGTAGCCTCATGTTTTTTTCCTAAAATTTCTACTTTTAATTTTTGTCCAACGTTAGCTAAATCAGGCTTAACCATTCCTAATGCAATTGATTTTCCAAGTCTAAAACCATAATCACCACCTGTTGCTCTTCCAATAACACTTCCGTTTTCATATATTGGATTGTTTCCCAATACGTCAGCATCTTCTATATTATGCACCTCTAAAGTTACTAGCTTGTTATCAAAACCTTTTTCTCTCCATTTATTTAATGCCTCAAGTCCTATGAAACTTCCTTTATTAGGATGAACAAACCTATCTAAACCACTTTCATACGGTGAGTATTCAATGGAAAGTTCAGTACCTACCAATTTATATGACTTTTCAACTCTTAAACTATTCATTGCCCTTATACCAAAGGGCTTAATACCTAAATCTTGTCCCGCCTCCATTAATTTATCAAATATATGGTTTTGATACTCAATTGGATGATGAAGTTCCCATCCTAGCTCTCCAACAAAATTTACCCTCATTGCATTAACTGGCGCATAACCTACGTCAACATTTTTTGCACTTAACCATTTAAAATTTTCATTTGAAAAATCATCCTTAGAAACTCTTGTCATTAATTCTCTAGCTTTAGGACCTGAAACCACCAACACACCTGTACTATTAGTTAAATTTTCAAATTGAACAGACCCATCTTTTGGCATCCATTTTAATATCCAATCATGATCTAACCTTTGATAAGCTCCAGCTGAAACAAGATAAAAACTATCTTCGGCCTCTCTCATTACTGTAAATTCTGAGTGAACACCTCCTTTAGTGTTTAAAGCGTGACATAAATTAATTCTTCCAATTTTTTTGGGTAATTTGTTCGCGACTAAATTGTCTAAAAACTCCTCAGCTTTTGGCCCTTTTATTCTACATTTTGCAAATGCCGTCATATCTAAAAGACCAACATTCTCTCTTACATTCTTACACTCTTTTTGAATTGCATTAAACCATTTTGATCTTCTAAAAGACCAATCATCTTTTTGCTCCATTCCATCAGTCGCAAAAAAATTTGGTCTCTCCCATCCAAATTTTTGACCGAATACTGCACCTAAATTTTTCATACGATCATAACATGGTGCTGTTCTTAGTGGTCTTGCAGCTGGTCGCTCCTCATCTGGAAAGTGAGTAATAAAAACATGGCTGTATGCCTCCTCATTTTTTGTTTTCAAGTAAGATTTCGAACAATAGTCTCCATATCTTCTTGGTTCAACACCAAGCATATCGATTGTTGGTTCGCCATCAACTATCCACTCTGCCAATTGCCATCCTGCTCCACCTGCGGCTGTTATTCCAAAACTATGTCCCTCATTAATCCAAAAATTTTTAAGTCCCCAAGCCGGTCCAACAATTGGATTACCATCTGGAGTATAACATATTGCTCCATTATAAACTTTTTTTACTCCAACTTCTCCAAATGCAGGGACACGATGAATTGCACCCTCAATGTGTGGCGCGAGTCTCTCTAAATCTTCTTGAAAAAGTTCATATTCTGAATCTTTTGATGGACCATCCACGTAGCAAGCTGGTGCACCATCTTCATATGGTCCTAAAATAAGTCCACCCGCTTCTTCTCTCATATACCATCTGCTATCGCTATCTCTTAGCACTCCCATTTCAGGTAAACCCTCTTTTTTTCTTTTTTGAATCTCTGGATGTGGTTCTGTTACAATATACTGATGTTCAACTGGAATAACTGGAATATCTAATCCAACCATTTTACCTGTTTGTCTTGCAAAATTACCTGAACAAGAAATAACATGTTCACATTCAATAGAACCTTTATCAGTTTCAACTACCCATCCATTCTTCGTTTGTTTGATACCTAATACTGTTGTATTTCTGTAAATTTCTGCACCTCTATTTCTGGCTCCTGTTGCTAACGCTTGAGTTAAATCTGCTGGCTGTATGTAGCCATCCTCAGGATGTTGTATTGCACCAACTAAATCATCCGTATGGCATAAAGGCCAAATTTCTTTAACTTGCTCAGGTTTTAAAAAATTTACTTTTACTCCAATAGTTTGAGCAACTCCTGCGTATTGATAATATTCATCCATTCTATCTTTGTTGCTTGCTAATCTTATATTTGAAACAACACTAAAACCAACATTTTTGCCAGTCTCTTCCTCAAGTGTTTTGTATAAGTTCACTGCATATTTATGTAATTGTCCAACTGAATAACTCATATTAAATAATGGTAATAATCCAGCAGCATGCCAAGTTGATCCCGAAGTTAATTCTTTTCTCTCTACTAAAACAACATCAGACCAACCTTTTTTTGCTAAGTGATATAGGGCGCTAACCCCAACTACACCTCCACCCACAACAACAACTTTAGCTTTATTTTTCATTTATTGATTTCTACTAAATTTTAATATTTTACGAAACAAAAATCTATTGTTCGTCGTCAGAATCTCTCCAACCTTTAATGTATAACAAATAAGATGCAACGCTTACACTGATAGCCCCAGCTACCATGCCGCAGTTAAGTCCAACAACCTTTCCAAAGAAATACCATCCAATTTGGGTCGCTCCTATTGGTGGAACACATAAGATTGCCATTAAGACAGGTAGTTTTTTATAAAATGGCCATTTGTCCATTATATTGATGAACCCATATCTAAAGGTTGTGAGACTGAGGTTGTTAGCCAACAATCTTTTAAAGGACCTGATGATTTGTATTTTTCAACTTTCCACTGAAATTTATAATATTTTTTGTCTTCATCCATTATAGTTACCTCATACATTGCAACTTCATTTGTTAAATAAACTTGATCTACTTTGTGCTCTTTGTGATTTAAAAGCATTGAGTAAGATGCACCTTTTAGCATCGACTTAAACTTTTCCAATGGTCCAGTGTATCTTTGGTTATTAGGATGTGCAAATTCCCACGTTTGCTCAATACCACTATCTTTACTTGGTGTATCATTGTTCATCAAGCCTCTTAATTGAATTTTTACAACTTGTATTGGTTCTATTCCATTATTTGGTTTAATTAATTCACCAAAAGCTGGCAAGCAATAAAAGATCGTCACAAAAATTAAAGTTAATTTTTTTAAATGCATTTTATTAATTTAAATATATTATTAAAATCTTAACGATTGATACAAAAATGAAAATAGGATTTATTGGCTTAGGTAACGTGGGAGGAAAAATAGCTAATAACTTAATTAAAAGCAGATATAAGCTAATAGTAAGAGACTTAGATCTAAAATTATTGAAAAAATTTAAAAAAAAAGGAGCAATTTTAGCTAGTTCTCCAAAAGAATTAGCAGAAAATAGTGATATAATTATTACCTGTCTTCCTTCACCTAAAACATGCTCAAAAGTGATGACTGCAAAAAATGGAGTGCTTAAAGGTTTGTCAAAAAATAAAATTTGGCTTGAAATGAGCACAACTGATGAGTCAGAAGTTAAACGAATAGGAATGATGGTAAAGAAAAAGGGTTGCTTTACATTAGATGTACCAGTAAGTGGCGGTTGTCATAGAGCGGCGACTGGAAATATTTCGATTTTTGTGGGAGGCGAAAAAAAAATTTTTAAAAAAGTCTTGCCTGTTTTAAAATGTATGGGTAGAAAAATTTTATATACTGGAGAATTGGGTACTGCATCAATTTTAAAAGTCATTACAAACTATTTAGCATCAGTTCATTTAGCTGCACTTGGTGAGGCGTGGACTGTAGCAAAAAAGTCAAAACTTAATTTAAATAAAACTTACAAAGGAATAGCTGCTTCATCTGGCAATTCTTTTGTTCATGAAACAGAAAGTCAGGTAATATTAAATGGATCTTACAATATTAATTTCACAATGGATTTGGTTAAAAAAGATATGAAATTATTCAATGATCTATCAAAAAAAATAAAAACACCCTTAGAAATATCACCGTTTATTCTTAATATCTTTAACAAAGCTCAGAAAAAATATGGATCTAAAGCTTGGTCCTCGATGGTTGTAAAAAGATTAGAGGACAAGTATAAATTAAAATTTAGAGCACCGGGTTTTCCAAAAGAGTTGAAAGATTTTAAAAAGCAAAAAAAAGGTTATGAAATTTAACAATTATGCTACAATAGTTTATGTTAGATAAAAAAAAATTTTACATAAATGGTAAATGGGTAGATCCAAAAAATCCAAATAATTTTGAAGTAATTAATCCATCTACTGAAGAAGTTTGCGCTGTTATAAACCTTGGAAGTTCAGATGATACAAATTCGGCAGTTAAAGCTGCAAGAAAAGCTTTTGACACATGGAAAGAAACATCTAAAGAAGAAAGATTAACGTTGCTGGAAAAACTTCTAACAATATACAAAGATAGATGGGATGATATGACAGATTCAATTACAACTGAATTAGGTTGTCCAAAAGATTGGTGTTCTGCAAATCAAACTTCATCGGGTGCAGGTCATATAGAAGATTTTATAAAAAGATTAAAAGATTTCAATTTTGAACCTGGATTTGATAAAGGCTCAGTTAACCATATTGTTTATGAACCAATTGGAGTTTGTGGTTTAATAACTCCTTGGAACTGGCCGATAAATCAGATTGCACTAAAAGTAATTCCTGCATTCGCGACTGGATGTACAATGATATTGAAACCTTCTGAGATCGCTCCACTTTCAGGAATGTTATTTGCTGAAATGATACACGAAGCAGGTTTTCCTGCAGGTGTTTTTAATTTAGTTAATGGAGATGGTCCCGGCGTAGGAACAGATTTATCAGGACATCCTGATGTAGATATGGTTTCTTTTACCGGTTCTACCAGGGCAGGAAAATTAATAACTAAAAATGCGGCGGACACAATTAAAAGAGTATGTTTAGAATTAGGTGGTAAAGGTGGAAATATTGTTTTTGCAGATGCATATCCAGATGCTGTTAGAGATGGAATTAGAAACGTCATGAGTAATTCGGGACAATCTTGTGATGCTCCAACAAGAATGTTAGTTGAAAAATCTATTTACAAGAGAGCAGTTGAGGAAGCTGCAGATGAAGCACAAAAAATTAGAGTAGATTTAGCATCAAAAGCTGGCGAACATATTGGTCCTGTAATATCTAAAACCCAGTTTGATAAAATTCAAAGCCTTATTAAAAGTGGAATAGATGAGGGTGCAACTTTAGTTGCGGGAGGACCAGACAAACCTGAAAACTTTAAAAAAGGTTACTTTATAAAACCAACTGTATTTACTGACGTAAATAATAACATGAGAATAGCAAAAGAGGAAATCTTTGGTCCTGTTTTGTCTATAATACCTTTTGAAAATGAAGAGGAAGCTATCAAAATAACAAATGATACTGAATATGGGCTTGGAAATTATCTACAAACAGAAGATAAGGAAAAAGCTAAAAGAGTCTCAAAGAAATTAAGATCAGGAATTGTTTACGTAAATCATAAACCCGCAGACTCTGGGACACCTTTTGGGGGATATAGACAATCTGGAAACGGACGTGAGGGTGGAACATGGGGCCTTCATGAATATTTAGAAGTTAAAACAATCACCGAGTGGAAAAATTAAAATGATTGGTTATGTGATGGTTGGAACTAACAATCTTGATAAGGCAATTATTTTTTATGATGAAGTTCTAAAAATTATAAATTTAACTAGAAAAGATACTGATGAAGTTTGTGCAGGTTACACACAAATTAATGGAGATGGTAGTATAGAATTTTATGTAACTAAACCTGCAAATAAAAAAACAGCAACATTTGGAAATGGGACACAAGTTTCTTTTTTAGTTTCATCAAGAAAAATAGTAGATAAATTTCACGAGATTGCTTTAAAAGCCGGTGGTACTAGTGAAGGAAATGGTGGTGAAAGACCTGAGGGTTCAGGTGTTTACTATTCATATATTCGTGATCTAGATGGAAATAAAATCTGCGCTTTTACAAATAACAAATAGCTTCAATGACGTACTCATTTATAGATGAAAGATTAAAACAAGGTAAGACAATCATTTTAGATGGGGGTATTGGAGGAGAGTTACAAAAGGTTGGGGCAAAAATGGATAAAGGTTTATGGTGTGGAAGATGTTCGCTAGATAGTCCTGATAAATTATTAAAAGTACATAATAATTATATAAATGCAGGTGCCGATGTAATCACAACAAATACTTATGCCTCAACACCTATATCTATGAAAAAATATGGTTATGAAAACTTAATCGAGGAATGTAATTTAAAAAGTGTTGAAATTGCAAAAGAAGCTGCTGATGGAAAAAATGTAGCTGTTGCAGGATCGGTATCCACTTATGGTTATTTTTTAAAAGATGGTGTAGAAAACATGTTGCCCAGTTTTAATGAGCATTTAAAAATTTTATCTAACTCAGGTGTTGATCTAATAATACTAGAAGCAATGTCATCTCAATATGACATCATTGAAACTCTTTTAAAATGTTCTAAGAAAATTAATATACCCATATGGCTTTCTATATCGTGTGTATTTGATAGAAATAAGGAAATTTATCTAGGATATGACGATGACGTAAAAAATGACAAACCTCAGATTTATGAAAATTTTAAAGACACGTTGCATAAAATTAAAAAAATACACTCAGGACCAATCTTAGTAGCACATTCAAATATGAGTGTTACTGAAGAAGCTATAAAGATTTTAAAAGATAACTATAATAAAATAATTGGAGCATATCCAAACAGAGGGTATTTTGAAAAACCTGAGTGGAAATTTTCAGATAATATTCAACCAAAAGACTATTTGAATAAAGCAAAAAGTTGGAAAAATAACGGTGCTCAGATAATTGGTGGATGCTGTGGTATTGGATTAGAAGAAATAAAAGCAATATCAATTCTAAAAAATTAATATAATATAAACTTATGAGAACATTCATTGGCGGAATTGGTTGTTTTTGGGACGAAAAAAAATACGAAGGTATTGATGGAATAATATCTACTGAGTGTGGATATTGTGGCGGGGATGAACCGAATGTAACATATAAAGCTGTGTGTGGCGGTGATACTGGTCATATAGAAGTAGTAAAAGTTCAGTATGATGAAAAAACAAAATCGTATGAGGATATGGTTAGATTATTTTTTGAACTTCACGACTCTACACAAGTTAATCGACAAGGTACATATGTTGGGATTCAATATAGATCAGAAATTTTTTATGCAAATGATGAGGAAAAAAAGATTGCTGAAAAAGTATTAGATGAAATGAATAAAAAACTAGATGGAAAAGTTTCAACAAAAGTTTCAAAAGAAAAAAATTATTGTAAGGCTGAAGGCTACCATCAAAAGTATGAAAAAAACAAGTCTTTAAAGTTTGGCTAAAATAATATCATATAAAAATCCTGAGCTGGCTACTATCAAAGATAATAAAGCTTTATGGAATCTTCCTAAAACAAGAAGATTTGGTTATAGGAACCTTCACAAAATAAATAGATATGGACTTTTTTTGAGATCAGACTTGGTTTTAAAACTTAAAAAAAATTATAAAAAAAAAATCGGATTAAAGCCCCTTGTTAAAAGATTAACAAAGAACAAATCTTTCTGTTCTTTGATTGTCGGAAATGGTCAAAGTATCTTATTTGAAAAATATGCAAAAGATTTTTCTTATAGTCAACCTCAAACAATAATGTCGATTACAAAAATGTTTGCAAATTTATTTGTAGGTGAGCTTTTAAAGAATAGGAAAATTAATTTAAACAAAAATGTTTCATACTATCTTCCTAAAATTGGTAGTGGATATGCAAACGCAAAAATTCAAGATATTTTAAACATGAATGTTGTAAACGCATATACAGAAGATTACACCAAAGCTTATTCATCTTCATTTATGCACGAGCCTGTTGGTGGTTGGAGACTACCGAAATCAGGACAGATTAAACTTAGCCAAGAACAATATTTAAATACTATAAAAAATATTAAAAACAGAGACTTAAAAAATAATTCTGAATACGCACTTTATAAATCTGCAAATACAGATGTTATTGGATTAATAATTGAAAAAATTAGTGGAATACCCTTAAGAGATTGGGTCTTATCAGCAGTAGAAGCAGCAGGATTTGAAGATGGTCTTTATATTGCATCTGATAGATAT
>CACNCN010000002.1 GCA_902618975.1 uncultured Pelagibacteraceae bacterium
ACCTTCTGTACAGGAGTGTTTATTTTTTTAATAGCTCCTTTATTCGTAATATTTCCTCTATCTTTTAATGCTGAGGAATTTTTAGTTTTCTCTGATGGAATGAAAAGATTGGACCCCGATGCATTTTCTCTTAGATGGTACGAGGATATGGTTTACGGAACAAAAAATCCATGGGGTCTTGCGGCAAAAAATAGTTTTATAATTGCAATTTTTGCAACCCTTGGATCAATTATTCTTGGTACAACAGCAGCATTAGGTTTAAGTAGCAGACATATGCCTTACAAAGGTTTAATTATGGCAACTTTAATTTCACCTATGATTGTTCCATTGATCATTTCTGGTGTAGCAATTTTTTTCTTTATGGCAAAGGTTGGGTTAGCAGCAACACATACTGGTATAGTATTAGCACATATTATTTTAGGCACTCCTTTTGTAGTAATTACAGTAACAGCAACTCTTACAGGATTTGATCATAGTGTAACTAGAGCTGCTTCAAGTCTAGGCAGTGACCCTGTAAATACATTTATGAAAATCACATTACCTTTAATATTGCCTGGAGTAATATCAGGTGGTTTATTTGCTTTTGTGACCTCGTTTGATGAAGTTGTGGTAGTGTTATTTTTAGCTGGTTTAGAAAATACTACAATTCCAATACAAATGTGGACTGGTTTGAGAGAACAATTAAGTCCAACAATTCTTGCAGTTGCGACATGTTTAATTGTGCTTTCGACTTTAATTCTTGTTACAGCTGAATTATTAAGAAGAAGATCAGAAAGAATTAGAGGCATAAACGTTAATTAAATAATGGAAATCAAAAAAGTAGTTGTTATTGGATCTGGGACTATGGGAAGCGGAATAGCTGCTCATTTATGTAATGCAGATGTTCCAGTGACACTTTTAGATTTAAAAACGGAAATAAGCGAAAAGGCTCGTGAGAGAATTCATAAATCAAGACCGCCCTTACTCATTGATAAATCAAAAATAAACAATATAAAAGTTGGTAATATTAATGAAGATTTTGATACGGTTAAAGATGCAGACTGGATTGTAGAGGCAGTTGTTGAAAGAATAGATATAAAACATGACATATATTCAAAAATATTTAAAAACCGTAAAGACGGAGCGATAGTATCTTCTAATACTTCATCGATACCCATAAAGGTTTTATCAGAAAAGCTTACAGATAATGAAAAAAAAGACTTTTGTATTACTCATTTCTTTAATCCTGTGCGGTACATGGGATTACTTGAGATTGTTAAAAATGAAAATAATGATTTAGATAAAATTAATTCTTTAAAAATTTTTTGTGAGAAAGAGTTAGGAAAAGGGGCCATCGTGTGTAACGATACACCTGGATTTCTTGGTAACAGAATTGGTGTTTACGCAATGCAAGTTGCTATGACAGAAGCAATAAAAATGAAGTTGTCAATAGAGGAAGCGGATGCAGTTTTTGGAAGACCAATGGGTATACCTAAAACCGGAGTATTTGGCTTATATGATTTGATAGGAATTGATTTAATGGTTGATGTTTTAAAAAGTTTTAAGAAAGAGTTACCGGGGACAGATGATTTTCAAAATGTAGCAAAAGAAATACCACTAATAACAAAATTAATAAACGAAGGTTACACTGGAAGAAAAGGTAAAGGTGGATTTTATAGAATTAATAAATCGAATAATGACAAAGTATTAGAAGCAATCAATCTCGATACTGAAAAATATTCTCTATCTAAAAAAATTGACTTAAAAATGGATACTGTCGACATAGTTGGACTAATTAATAGAGATGATAAATATGGAAAATATTCATGGTCAGTTATCTCAAAAATAATTACATATGCCTCTTCATTAGTACCCGGTATCACAGATAAATTTAATGACATTGATGAAGCAATGAGATTAGGTTTTAATTGGGCAATGGGACCATTTGAGATGTTAAATGAGATAGGTCCAAAAAATTTTTTTGAAAGACTAGGTCAAATTAGAAATAATAAATTTTTAGAAAATTTATCAAAATCTAATGATGAAAATTTTTATGGAAAAAGACAATTGTATACTGATATTGAAACCCTAGGAAAAATAAAACCATCTGCGTTAAAAATTGATAAAAATAAATCAGCAAATATTTACCGATACCAAGATTATAATATTGTTGAATTTACCACTAAAGCTAATGCGCTTGATTATAATTCTATGGATTGTTTAAAAAATGCCACTGATAAACCATTGATAATAATTAATGAAAGTATGCAGTTTTCAGCTGGAGTTAACCTTTCTTATACAATGGACTTTGTTAACAAAGGTGATTTAAAGTCTGTTGAAAAATTTATTAAATACTTTCAAGAAACTTGTAAACATCTAAAATATTCCAAATTTCCGGTAGTTTCAGCTCCTTCAGGACTTACTTTAGGAGGAGGATTTGAAGTTCTTGTTCAAAGTAATTTCGTAGCCTCACATACAAATATTGTTATTGGGTTAGTTGAAACAATGGTTGGATTAGTTCCTGCTGGCGGTGGGTGTAAAGAAATGCTTTGGAGATGGTCTCAAACAGATGAGGCAACCAAAGACCCTGATTTTGCGCCAATGAAGGTCTTTGAAATTATCGGATATGGCAAAACAGCAACATCACCGGTGGAGGCCGAACCCCTAAAATATTTAATGCCATATGACAAGAAAATTATGAACAGAAATAGTTTATTTCCTGCTGCGCTAAAAATAATTAATGAGAGCAAAAATTTTTCTCCAGCAACCGAGTGTAAATTTAAGTTATCAGGAAAATCCTTAAAAGAAAAAATGATAAAAGTTCTTGAAAAATTATATAATGATAAAGTTATATTAGATCATGGAATGGTAGTTGGGTCAGAATTAGCAAATGTGCTTAGTGGTGGTGAAACGACAATTGATAAAACTCTTTCAGAAAATGATTTATATAATTTAGAATTAGAGTCTTTTATGAGATTGATCGAGACTAAAAAAACACAAGATCGAATTAATCATACTCTTTCCACAGGTAAGCCTTTAGTTAATTAATACTTTTTAACATCCTAAAAGTTTCTATGAAGTCGGGCCTGAGGATATATTCTGTTTTATTGTCGTATTTTATTTTTTTTAATACATCTAATCCATATTTCACTTTACCAACAGGTGAATATTCTCCTTCAAAAAGTGGAGCATCTTTTAATAAAATAAAAAATTGAGTATCTTCTGTGTTTCTTTCATACGTTCTAGCCATAGCAACTGTACCTTTTTCAAAATCGAAGTTATTATCTGTTTCCGTATTTATAGTTCCATATTTTGACTTACCATTTCCTATTTTCGCATAATTTAAACTTTCCCTTTTACCATACTCAGTGTCACCCGATTGGACTAATACATTTTTTATAACTCTGTGAAAAGCTACGTTGTCATATTCATTCCTTTCTATAAGCATTTTAAATCTTTTTACAGAATTTGGAGATATATTTGGATATAATTCAATAATTACATTACCACATGGTGCTCTGAGTATTGCAATATTTTCTGGATGAATAAATTTTATTTTGTTTGGATCATGATCTTTTATTAATAAACACTTATTTTTAATTATAAAAAAAGATCCTAAGCTAAAAATAAATAAAGAAATTAAAAAAAATAATAATATTTTTTCTGATCTAGATTGTTTGATTTTATGAATCATAAAATAAATTTAAAATTTTGGTCAATTAATTGAATATTTGATTTTATGAAATTTATTTTTTTTTTTAAATTATCATCGTTTTGTAATTTTATTCTTAACTCTGAATTCTCAATCATTAAAAATGAAAATGTTTCAGCCATATCTTCACCTACGGTAGACTGAGAATATTCTGATAAAAAACCTTTTTTTTCTCTCAATAATTTCATACCAAATTTGTCTGTACAAGTAGAACATGACCGATATTTAAAGTCTTCAGAATTAAATTTTTTCCATTTTTCGTGGTCAAACAACTCTTTGTATTGATCATTAATTATGTGAAAAATTTCATGATGTATTGTCCTAGATAATTTATAATCATTTGTATTGATATTTAATATTATGGTTTTTAAATGATGATTTGGAATTCCTAAAGCAGGTATCGACGCTACTTCTAAATCTTTACATAGCACTATAAACCTCAGGTTAATTTTATTTAAAAATACTTTACTATATAAATCTATGTTTTCTCTAATCAATTTTTGTTTTTCTTTGACTAATAGATTACTTGGACTGTAGCATTCTACATTATTATCTTTAATACCTACTTTAAAATATTTTTTTGCCTTAAAAGTTTTTATGCTATTGTCATTTTTAATATCTATTATTTCTAAGTTTGGGATTTTCAATAAGTAATAAATTGTATCAGCTAAGACATTAGTTGAGAAAAATAAAACAATTATTAATATTTTTATAAGTTTCATTAAATTAAATTATTATTAGATATTAGTAGAATGTGATACATTAATATAAATATGAAAAAAAGTAGAAGTAAATCTGCAGAAAAAATTCTTTTTTCTTGGAGAAAAGCAATGCCATTTTACTATGCTGCCGCTTGGATAATTTTGTTAATAATTATAGTAAAATAAAATCGTTATGAATTCTATTAATTATAGAATTGACAACTTACAATATTGCAACTGGTCTGAGAAAATATTTAAAATAAATAGAAAAGTAAAACTTGACGCAATTCATGTAACAGTAGCCTATCATGAAGATTTTGATGAGGTATTAAAAAACATCAAAACTTGGAATAATTATTTTAATAATTTTAAGGATTTAATTTTTCAAGGAAAAAATTTTAAAGATATCGAAAAAGCACACAGAGAAAATAAAACAGCTGTTTTTTTTGGATTTCAAAATTGTTCTCCAATTGGTGATAATATAAATTTAGTTGAAGCAATTCATAATTTGGGAATTTTATTTATGCAATTGACTTATAATAATCAGTCTTTGTTAGCCACAGGTTGTTATGAAAAAATTGATAGTGGTGTTACAAGAATGGGAAAAGAAGTGATCAAGGAAATGAACAGATTAGGAATTGTTATCGATATGTCTCATTCTGCTGAAAAATCTACTATTGATGCAATTAATTTGTCATCAAAGCCAATAGCAATAACACATGCAAATCCTTCATTCTGGTTTGATTCTAAAAGAAATAAATCTAATGTTGTTTTAAAGGCTTTGGCAGAGTCTGGAGGCATGATTGGACACTCTTTATACCCACATCATTTAAAGAATAAATCGAATTGCACATTAAAAAGTTTTTGTGAAATGATAGCAAGGACGGCAGACCTTATAGGAGTTAAACATATTGGAATTGGTTCTGATTTATGTACAGGTCATCCAGATACTGTAGTTGAGTGGATGCGTAATGGAAAGTGGACAAAAACAAAAGATTATGGAGAGGGCACAAAAGAAAACTCTAGTTTTCCCAAACAACCAGATTGGTTTGTAGATGCAAGTGGTTTTAAAAATTTAGAAAAGGGTCTTAGAAATATTGGTTTCAACGAAATAGAGACAAATGATATTTTAGGAAATAATTGGTACAATTTTTATAAAGGAATTAAAAATTAATGATAAATATTGAATTAAGACATCCCGAAGACGTTATGAAATTATCTAGACTAGGTTCATTTCATCAATCTAAATTGTCTTTTTTAAGAAGTTTTATAAGAGAGTTCAAAAATTGGGAATTTAACAGAGATATATTCGATTTAGATAAAAATGGTTATGGAGTTGTTGTCTACTCTGTGAGAAAAAACAAAAGGATATACTCTCTGATTTGTTTTTCTCAGCATATTAATGCTGAAGAGAGATCTGATAGAGTAATAGCTACTAAATGGGATGCTGCTTTTGTACTTCACGATGGTGTGCCTACAAAAAATGACATTGAGAGGCTAAAAGAAAATGTACCTAAGCAAGAAATTGGTAGAATGTCAAATAAGGAGCTTGCATTATCAAGGGCCAACAAATCAGTAAGAATTTTTGACCATGTTGTAAATTCACTAAGTTCTGGTAAGCAACCGGACGTAAACCTTTTAAATAAAGTAGGTTATTTGTATAGAACAACTGCTGTTTATGGTTCAGGAAAATTTGGTTTAGCTGATAGATTTCGAATTAAAGACAGAAAAGAAATTTGTGGACCCTTTAGATTAGAAATGATGTTGGTATATTTGGTCAGACAGTTTACATTTGATCAGATTAATCACATATCAAAGATGAAAAATCCTAATGAATTTGTCAGCCTTGACAAAAAAATTGCTAAAAATTTGGGCATAGGTAATTCTACTGGACTAGGAATGGCCCCATTTATCGTAAATCACCCAACGTTATTACATCAATGGATTTACAATCGAGAAAAAGCACTTAAAGAAATTAGATCAATAAAGTATGTAAGTAAAAAAGATATTGAGCATTTTAAATTTTGTTTAGAAAAATCAAAAAAAATTATTGATACTTGGTATACTGACAGCAAATATCAAAATAAAAAAATTAAATCATTAAAAAACGATCTAATAAAATTTAATGAATATTTTTCAAGTTTAAAATTAATATCTAAAAAATACTTATGGAATGAAATTTTTTTATGGATAGATAAGTATTTAGATGAGGAATGTAGTGAATATTTAATTTCCATGATGATGGAGCCATACGATAATATAATTGAACCTTTAGTAAAAAATATGAGTTCTGATGAGGAAAAATATTTTAATATTCCTTCAAATAGAAAACTGATAGAGTTAAAAAAAATTATAGAGACTAAATATAAATCAATTTTAAATATTAATTTTAATGATAAAAAATCAAATACTTTTTTTTGGTTTATTTCAAAGAATAAAGAGGAGCCAAGGATAGCGAATAGATTTGAAGAGTACGGATCTAATCTTGAGCAGCCACTGGCAATAGCTAGAGATATTAAAAAAGTATTTGAAAAGATCTCTAATAAAAATTTATCAAAAACCGTTGCAGATTTCTTGGTTGATAACGATGAGTTGAGACATGTAATAAGAAGAATTTTTATTTCTGAAAAATTTCAGTACTCTGAAATTCTAGACAATACTATTAGCGAAACTTTAATACCAATAGATATGTTAAGACTTAAATTATCATTTTTTGGAGCACAAAAATTCGATCCAAGATCGGATAAATGGTTAAGAATCTGTATGTACCAAGGAGCTCCTTTGGTTAATGAGATAAAAAATTCAGATGATACGTGGATATATGATTCTATAAATTAAATATGATGTCTTTTAGTGAAATAGAAACTGTTTCAAAACGTGCTTCAAAAGCAATAGGATATTCCTGGGGAATTTCTGAAGAGATTGGAAAATCAATTAGAATTCTTGAAATGTTTAATTTACCTGGGATTTCGACACTAAATCAATATTTTAAAAAAATAAAAAATAATCACCCACAAAAATTAAAAAATATTTTAAAAATAAATAAATCTGATGATGAGCTTTGCCCAATATATACTGGAGTAAGTATTTTAGACAATTGTAATCAGCTGGAAGATTTAAATATAATTAAGTTTTTTAATATCAATTATCCTTTATTAATTATACCTTTCTTGAGCAGATCATCAGAAATTATCAACAAACCTATACATGTAATTTTAGATGAGGGAAAATATATACTTAATAGCAATAAAACCATTCTTACTAACATTGAAAAAAGTAATAATTCTAAAATCTCTAAGGAGTTAACAATTCAATTTGAGGAAAACAAGAATTTATTTACAGATACAGAGTGGAAAGAATTGTATAAGCTTTCTGAGGATACATTTGTTCCTGAGACAGATAGTTTAAAAAATTCTGCTGCAGGAGCTGGCTTGACTGATAATGACTAATAAAAATAAAAAAACAATACAACCACTTGATGGAACTAAAGTTCCTAGGTTTGCAGGCCCTTCAACTTTTGCAAGATTACCAGAAATTAGAGATTTAGATAAATGCGATATTGCTATCGTTGGTATACCATTTGACGCTGGAACTAGCTTTAGACCAGGAGCAAGGTTCGGACCTCAAAGTGTAAGACAAGCATCAAGACACTTACGAACAAATTATCATCCTAATTATGACGAAGAGCCTTTTAAAATTCTTCAAGTTGCTGATGCAGGTGACTTAGTTTGTAATCCTTTTAAAATTGATGAAGCTATAAAACAAATAGAAAAAGGTGCTAGCGATTTACTAGCTAAGATTGATGGACTAATTAGCATTGGAGGAGATCATACTATTGCATTTCCTTTACTAAAAGCAGTCAACAAAAAATTTAAAGGACCTGTTGCTTTAGTTCACTTCGACGCTCATCTTGATACATGGGATACATATTTTGGAGCACCTTTTACCCACGGTACTCCTTTTAGAAGAGCTAGAGAAGAAAATTTATTTCTCGATAATGCTTCTATGCATGTAGGTATACGTGGACCATTATATAGTAGAGATGATTTGAAGAATGATGCAGATTTCGGATTCAAAATTGTGCATTGCGATGAATTTCAATCTCAGGGTATAGATAAAATTGTAAAAAGGATTAGGGAAAGAGTGGGTGATAAACCATTATATTTGTCAATTGATATAGATGTTTTGGATCCAGCATTTGCACCAGGAACAGGAACCCCAGAAATAGCAGGAATGACTAGTAGAGAAATGGTTAATGTTTTGCGAGGTCTTTCAGGCTTAAATTTAATTTCAGCAGATGTGGTAGAGGTATCGCCAGCTTATGACCATGCTGAGGTTACTTCTCTAGCAGCGGCTACTATTGTGTATGAGCTTATAAACTTGTTTGCAAAAAGAAAAAGATAGGATATTTTTCATAATGCTTAACAAAAGAAAATTCTATATTAATGGTCAATGGGTAGACCCAATAAAACCTGATGATTGTAATGTAATAAATCCATCTACAGAGGAAAATTGTGCAGTAATTTCGATTGGCAGTAAAGAAGATGTAAATCTTGCAGTTAAATCAGCAAAAGATGCATTTAATGATTGGGCATTTACATCTAAAGAAGAAAAAATAAATTTATTAGAGACTTTATATTCGAATTATAAAAAAAGATGGGCAGATTTTGCAAATGCTATTACGATGGAAATGGGTGCTCCAAAAGATTTTGCAACAAAACTTCAAGCTGGAACAGGTGCTAGTCACATGAAATCATTTATTAGGTATTTAAAAAATTTTGAATTTGAAAAACCTTTAGGAGAACATGCTCCTAATCAAAGATTATTATATGAACCTAAAGGAGTTTGTGCTCTTATTACTCCATGGAATTGGCCAATGAATCAAGTTTGTTTAAAAGTTATGCCGGCTTTATCTGCGGGATGTACAATGGTTTTAAAACCATCAGAACTTGCTCCATTGTCTTCTATGATACTTGCTGAAATTATTGATGAAACAAAATTTCCTCCCGGTGTATTTAATTTGGTAAATGGTAATGGTGAAACTACTGGTAATGCATTGACTAGTCATCCAGATATAGATATGATCTCATTTACTGGCTCAACAAGAGCAGGTGCATTAATATCAAAAAATGCAGCAAATGATTTTAAAAGAGTAAGTTTGGAATTAGGTGGCAAGGGAGCAAATATTGTTTTCAAAGATGCTGATCCGGAGGCTGTTGAAAGAGGTGCAACAAGGTGTTTTAGAAACTCTGGTCAATCTTGTAATGCACCTACTAGAATGTTAGTTGAAAAACCCATATATAAAGAAACAGTCAATAAATTGATAAAGTTTGCGAATAATTTCAAAGTAGATGATCCAACAAAAGAGGGCGATCACATTGGTCCTGTAATTTCTGAGACACAATTTAATAAAATACAAGGATTAATTCAAAAAGGGATAGATGAGGGAGCAAATCTTGTTGCTGGAGGCCTTGGAAAACCAGAGGGGTTAAATAAAGGTTATTATGTTAAACCAACGGTATTTGCTGATGTTAAGAACAATATGGAAATTGCACAAACAGAAATTTTCGGACCCGTATTATCAGTAATACCATTCGAAACTGAGGAAGAAGCTATATCAATTGCAAATGACACTTTATACGGATTGACGAACTATATTCAAACACAAGATCAAAATAAAGTTCATAGAGTTGCAAGAAAATTAAGGTCAGGTATGGTTGATGTTAACGGCGCTGGTATAGCAGTAGATGCGCCTTTTGGTGGATTCAAACACTCGGGCATAGGTCGAGAAGCAGGACAAGACGGTCTTCTAGAATTTTTAGAAGTAAAATCTGTAGGAGGCTGGAGTTAGTTAATTATAGACTTATTTTTAACACCGTTTAAAAAAGACAAACATTTTTTTATTTCACTTAATTCTATAAATTCATCTATTTTATGTGCTTGTTCAATTGAACCTGGTCCACATACCACAGTACTAATCCCTATTTCTTGAAATAAACCAGCTTCTGTTCCAAAAGAAACAACTTCTCTTTCATTATCACCAGTAATACTTGAAACAAACTCACATGCTTTGGAGTCATTTACTCGATTAAATCCAATTATTTCACCAATAATATCTTTTCTAATTGATGAATTTGGATAAATTTTTTTCATTTCAGGCAATAAATGATTATTTGCATAATTATCTATTTCTTTATTTAAAAATATTCCATCTTCTTTATTAACTGGTCTTGTTTCCCAATTTACATGACACTTGTCAGCAATAACATTGTGTGCAATACCTCCAAAAATTCCTCCGATAGACAATGTTGAATAGGGAGGATTAAATATTGAGTTTTTTGTCTGCCTTTTTTCTAAATCTTTTCTTAGAGATAAAAGTTTATTAACATATTTAGTGGCAAACTCTGCGGCATTAACTCCTTCATCAGGTTTTGAACTATGTGCGGCAAGACCCTCAAAATAGGTTGTGTATTCATAGCAACCTTTATGAGAGTCAATTATTTTCATTTTTGTAGGTTCTCCTACAATACAAATACCATTTGTAATATTTCTTTTTTTTAATTCTTTAATTAATAAAGGTGCTCCTATACAGGCAGTCTCCTCATCAAATGTTAAAGAAAAATGAATGTCTCTAGAAATATTTGATTTTGAAAAAACTTCAGCAAAAGCTAAAGAGCATGCTAAAAAACCTTTCATGTCACAAGACCCTCTCCCATATAATTTATCTCCTTTAATTTCTGCTTTGAAAGGATCGGTAGACCAGCCTTTTGAAACAGGCACTACATCTGTATGTCCAGATAAAATAATCGGTTCTACTCCGTTATTTTTTTTTGCTTTTAATGTTGCAAAAAGATTTACCCTTTTTTTGTTTTCATCAAATACCTTAAAAGATGAGGCGCCGTTACTTTTTAGAATATCCTCGCAATAATTTATTAGAGATGAATTATTTTCCCCTGAAATTGTTTTAAAACCTATAAGATCCGTAAGAATCTTTATTGATTTTTCGTACAATTTGTTATCTAAATTCGCCACAATCTATTTATATATTAAAATTATGAAAGAACAAATAAACTACAATGATTTTGATAAAGTTGATATTCGATTAGGTACTGTAATTTCTTTAGAAAAAAACGAAAAAGCCAGAAAACCTTCGTTGGTATTAAAAGTCGATTTTGGTCCTGAAATTGGAATAAAGCAATCCTCAGCACAAATAACTCATTTTTATAATAAAGAGAATTTAGTTGGTAAGCAAGTTATTGGGGTTGTCAATTTTCCAGAGAAAAATATTGCTGGAATTGTATCTCAAGTACTTATATTGGGCTCTATCGATAAAGAGGGAAGGGTAACTTTACTTCATCCATCTCAAAAAGCTGAGGATGGGCTTCCAATAGCTTAAATAATGCATCCTGAATTGCTATCACTTTTTTTATTTATGCTTGGTACAGGATGTTCTCCTGGTCCTAATAATATAGTTGCCTCATATTCAGGTTTTAATTTTGGTATTATAAAAACCTTACCACATATGCTTGGAGTAATACTTGGTTTTACTTTAATGGTTAGTATATTAAATTTTGGTCTTATAAATATATTTAGATTATATCCGCTACTTCAAGAAATTTTAAAAGTTTCAGGATCAGTATTTCTAATTTATTTAGCTTATAAAATTGCCTTTTCTAAAAATATTAATAAAAAACATAAACAAAATCCCGTAAAGTTTATAGAAACCTTTCTATTTCAATTTTTAAATCCAAAAGGTGTAATAGTGGGTATAATATGTGTATCTACATACGTCGAAGGTGGAGCAAATTTCGTCAATCATTCTGCATGGGTAATTAGTGTTTCATTCATCTGTGCAGTCATAAGTATCAATTTTTGGACTTTAATAGGTAAATTCTTAAGGAAATTTGCGACAAATGAAAAATTTATAAAGTGGTTTAATTATGCTATGTCAATTCTTCTATTAGGTTGTATAGCAACATTTTATTACTAATTATGAAACCAGGAAATAAAAACTCTTATAACTCGTTAAAAACAATAAAAGTTAATGGTATTGATTATAAATACTACTCTTTATTAGAAGCAGAAAAAAATGGATTAAGTGGAATTTCTAAATTACCCAAATCTCTAAAGGTATTGTTAGAAAATTTATTGAGATATGAAGATGAAACTTCTGTCAATAAGTCTCAAATTGAATCAATACACAAATGGCTGGATAAGAAAAAATCAAAAACTGAAATTGCTTATAGACCAGCTAGAGTCTTATTACAAGACTATACAGGAATTCCTGCTGTTGCTGATTTAGCAGCTATGAGAGAAGCTGTAAAAAAGAAAAAAAAAGATCCAAATTCAATCAATCCTTTGTCAGCCGTAGATTTAGTAATTGATCACTCAGTACAAGTTGACAAGTTTGCAAATAAAGATTCTTTTGAAAAAAATGTAGAAATAGAATTTGATAGAAATGGAGAGAGATACTCTTTTTTAAAATGGGGACAACAAGCCTTTGATAACTTTAGAATAGTTCCTCCAGGCACCGGTATATGTCATCAGGTGAATCTAGAATATTTATCAAAAGTAGTTTGGACAGAAAAGTTTAATGGTGTAAAATATTTATTTCCAGACACACTTGTAGGAACAGATAGTCATACTACAATGGTAAATGGTTTATCAGTTTTAGGTTGGGGAGTAGGGGGAATTGAAGCAGAGGCAGGCATGCTAGGCCAACCAATATCAATGTTAATACCTGAAGTTATCGGTTTTAAATTGCTAAACAAAATGCCAGAAGGCACTACCGCTACAGATCTAGTGTTAACAGTCGTCAAAATGTTACGAGACAAAGGAGTCGTTGGTAAATTTGTTGAATTTTACGGAGACGGACTTAAAAATTTAACTTTAGCTGATAGAGCAACTATTGCAAATATGGCCCCTGAGTACGGTGCAACATGTGGTTTTTTTCCAATAGATGATGAAACATTAAAATATTTAACTTTTTCAGGTAGAAATAGTGATACAGTTAAAATAGTAGAGACTTATGCTAAAGATCAAGGTCTTTGGGCATCAGATGATATTGAATTTACAGATACAATATCTTTAGACATGTCGTCTATTGTGCCCACTATATCTGGTCCAAAAAGACCACAAGATAAAGTTTTACTGAGTGAGGCAAGCAAAAACTTCAAAAGAATTTTTAAAGAGATTACTAAGAGAAATTTAAAAAAATATTCAAAAGTCAGAGGATTTGATTACGATATATCTGATGGATCAATATTAATTGCTGCTATAACTTCATGTACTAATACTTCAAATCCCAATGTATTAATTGGAGCAGGCTTGTTAGCAAAAAAAGCAGTGAAACTTGGATTAAAAACTAAACCTTGGGTAAAAACTTCATTAGCCCCAGGATCGCAAGTTGTGACAGATTATTTAAACAAAGCCGGTTTAAGTAAATACCTAGATATGTTAGGATTTAATTTAGTAGGTTATGGTTGTACAACATGTATTGGAAACTCTGGGCCACTTTCGGATGAAATTGTAAATGCTATTGAAAAAGAAAATCTTTATACAGTTTCTGTATTATCAGGTAATAGGAACTTTGAAGGAAGAATCTCACCAAATATAAAAGCAAATTTCTTAGCATCACCTCCTTTAGTAGTAGCATATGCTTTAGCAGGACATATGGAAATAGATATTTACAAAGAAAAAATTGGAAAAGGAAACAATAATAAAGAAGTATTTTTAAAAGATATTTGGCCCTCAAATCAAGAGATAGAGGATACATTACAAAAAGCTTTAAGTGCAGAAATGTTTGTTAATAGATATAAAAATGTATCTGAAGGTCCAGTTCAGTGGCAAAAAATAAAAACTGAACCTTCAAGTATATATAAATGGGATGAGGGATCCACTTATGTAAAAAAACCACCTTTTTTTGACAATCTTCCAGATAAGCCTGAGGGTTTTAAAGCAATTAAAAATGCGAGACCACTTTTAATTTTGGGCGACATGGTTACTACTGATCATATATCTCCCGCAGGTTCAATTCAAAAAGAAAGCCCTACAGGCGAGTATTTTATGCAACATCAAATACTTCCAAAAGATTACAATTCTTATGGATCGAGAAGAGGCAATCATGAGGTAATGATGAGAGGTACTTTTGCAAATATAAGAATTAGAAATGAAATAGCTCCAGGAACAGAAGGCGGTTTTACAAAACTATTTCCAGAAGAAAAAATAATGCCAATTTACGATGCTGTTGTAGAATATAAAAAAAGGGGCACAGATTTAATTGTTATTGGAGGGAAAGAATACGGAACTGGATCATCTAGAGACTGGGCTGCTAAAGGCACAAAGCTATTAGGAATAAAAGTTGTCATAGCCGAAAGTTTTGAAAGAATACATAGATCAAATTTGATTGGAATGGGAATACTACCTCTGCAATTTGTAGAAAATGTTGATAGAAAGAAATTAAATCTAGTTGGATCTGAGTTGATTACAGTATTAAATATCGAGAAAGGAGTAAATCCTTCAGACAAAGTAAAAGTAGAAATTAAATATTTATCAGGAGATATCAGAATAATTAATACAATATGTAGAATTGATACGAAAAATGAATTGGAATATTATAAAAATGGTGGAATTCTCCAATACGTTTTAAGAAATATGATTTGATATGAATGATCAAGAAATTGAAATTATTAATTCATCAACAAGAAATGAAAAAATTAAAATTTTTTTTAAATCATATTTAAAAATTATTATAACTATTTTTATTTTAATTTTAGTAATTATTTCAGGTATGTTCTTATATAAGGACTATGCTTTTAATAAGAAAATTAAAATATCAAATCAATTTAACAATATAGTAATAAGTTATAATGACAAAAACAAATCTAGTACTTTAGACAAACTAGATTCTATAATTTTGAGTAAAGATTCAACTTATGCGCCTTTATCACTATACTTTATTCTGGAAAATAATTTGTTAGAATCACAGGAAAAAATTAATCAATATTTTGATATAATCATTAATGAAATAGGATTAGACGAAGATTTAAAAAACCTAAATATTTATAAAAAAGGATTATATAATTCTAATTTCCAGCAAGAAGATCAAATTTTGAATATATTGAACCCTATTTTAACCAAAGATAATCCTTGGAAATCTCATGCATTATATTTGGCAGCAGAATATTATTATAATAAAAATGAAATGCAAAAATCAAAAGAGTTCTATTTAAAAATAACAAATTTAGAAACAGCAAATAAAGAAATAAAGTTAAAAGCCCAATTAAGAATTCAAAGAGATTTTAGTGAATAAATTTGTTTTAATTTTTTTGTCAATATTTTTATTAACTGCATGCTCTGTAAATAACAAATCAAAATTTTGGAGTAAAAAAAATACCGAAAAGGTTAATACACAAAACGAGATACTGTTTGATAACAAAAAAAATTTAATTAAAAATTTTAATACAAATATAAGAATAAATATTAATGAAAACTTTAATAATAATAGCTTTATAAATAATTATACAAACAATAATGGGATACTCAATTATAAGGGAAATCTAAAAATCCTGAATAAATCAAAAATCTCAAAAATACATCAATTTGATATCTTATTTCCACAGCCGCTTGTAACAAAAGAACATCTTATCTATTTTAATGGCAAAGGATCAATTCTAAAATTTGATAAAAATCTAAAATTAATTTGGAAAAAAAACTATTATACAAAAAAAGAGAAAAAACTTATGCCTTCTCTTAACTTTGGCTTACAAAATGACACTTTAATTGTTACTGATAATCTATCAAATTATTATGCTATAAATTATTCAAGCGGAAAGTTAATTTGGAAATTCAAACATTCATCATCTTTTCATTCACAAATCAAAGTTTTAAATAAAAATTTTTATACCATTGATTTTTCAAATTATGTAAGATCCTTTTCCATAAATGACGGGCAATTAAAATGGAGTTATGAAAGTGAAAATACATTAATTAAATCAACTAAAAGATTTTCTTTTGTAATAGACAACCAAAAATTAATTTTTTTAAATTCTGTTGGTGATATAAATGCTTTAGATGTTAAAAATGGAAACTTACTTTGGCAAACACCCACTAGAAATAATTCAATAAAAGAGGATGCATTTTCAACAGTATATTCAGATATAATATTTGATAAAGATATTGTTTATTTTTCAAACAACAAAAATGAATTTTTTGCTATAAATGCTCAGAATGGATCACTGAGATGGAAACAAAACATTAACTCTGTTTTGAAATCAACTGTACTGAAAGATTTAATTTTCTCTTTATCAAACGAAGGGTATTTAATTGTCATAGATAAAAAAAACGGAAATATAATTAGGGCAACAAATATTTTTAACAACAAGCAAAATAATTCAAAAAAAAATAAATTAATAGGATTTATAGTTTCTAGTGATAAAGTTTACTTGTCATTAACAAATGGAAAAATTGTCATTGTAAATATAAATAATGGAACACTCGAAAAAATATTTAAAGCAGATAACTCCACAATACTTAGACCAATAGTGGATAATAAAAAAATGTATATAATTTCAAAAAATAGTATTAAACAATATAATTAATGTTTTTAAAAATATTGGATAAATTAGGTAGAAAAAAAATTGTATTAGATAGAGGACCTTCTCATCCCAAATACAAAGAGGCAAAGCCGTGGATGAACAGATATTATGTTTTATTTAGATACAGACCTAAATGGTTTCCCTTCAATATACTTATTCATGAAATGCTAGACGATGATCATGGTGAAGGTGTTCATAACCATCTATTTCCTTTCATAACTATAATTTTGAGAGATGGTTATTGGGAAACTTTAAAAAATGGAAAATTTTGGAGACCTCCAGGCTATATAGGTCTCAGATCAGCAAATACATTTCATAGGGTTGATTTAAAACCGGGTACAAAACCATTAACTTTATTTATATCAGGCCCTTTTGGACTAAGAAAAGGTAAAAGATCTGAGTATGGAGTTGATTTTGAAAAAAAATGAGACAAGAATTTCATACTTTAAAAATCAATACAAGCGGCCAAAAACTCTACGAATTTACAAAACAAACTTTAGAATGGATTGAGGAACTAAATTTAAAAAACGGTATTTTAAATCTATCAATTTTACATACTAGCGCCTCTATTATTGTTCAAGAAAATGCAGATCCCGATGTACAAAAAGATTTACTAAATTACTTTGACAAACTAGTACCAATGAGAAATGAGTTATATATCCATACATCTGAGGGAAAAGACGATATGCCGGCCCATATAAAATCTAGTTTGACAAACAACCAAATTTCTCTAAGCATTCAAAATAGCAACTTGTTACTTGGAACTTGGCAAGGTTTATACTTGTTTGAGCACAGATTAGAAAAGCATACTAGAAAAATAATACATCATTATGTTGGAGATTAGTTTTTTTTAAGTGACTTAAAAGCATCTAAGGCTTTTTTTCTAGCTTGTTCGTGTACAACTATGGGTGCTGGATAATCTTTTCCAATTATTATTTTTAATGTTTCTTGATATTTAATATCTAACTCCCAAGGTTTATGAATATACTTCGTAGGATAATTTTTAAGTTCAGGAACCCACTTTTTCACATACTCACCATTCTTATCAAACTTTTCTCCCTGCAAAATAGGATTAAATATTCTAAAATATGGAGCAGCATCTGCTCCACATCCAGCAACCCATTGCCATTGTGCAACGTTATTGGCTTCATTAAAGTCTAATAAACAATTTCTAAAATACTTCTCGCCTTCTTTCCAATCAATACGCAAATGTTTTACTAAAAAAGATCCTACTACCATTCTAATTCTATTATGCATCCAACCAGTTTCATACATCTGTCTCATACCTGCATCGACAATAGGATATCCTGTTAACCCATTTTTCCATGCTTTTAAATTTTTTTGGTTTTTTTCCCAAGGAAATTTATCAAATTCTTTTCTTAGATTACCTTTAAGCATCTCTGGAAAGTAATTAATTAAACTATGAGAAAACTCTCTCCATCCAAGCTCATTAAGGTATTTTCTAACACTAATATTTTTATTTTTTAATTTTGAACATTGAGACCAAACTGTGTTTACATTAATTAAACCATTTCTAAGATAAGGTGATATTTTAGAGGAACCATTTAAGGATGGAAAATCTCTATCTCGGCCATATTTAAATACTCTGTCCTCTAGAAATTTTCTTAATTGATCATGAGACTCTTTTTCAGAAACCTTCCAATAATTTTCAAATTTTAAATACCAATTTTTTTTAGGCAAAATATTTTTGGGTGCAACATCGGTATTAAAAATTTTGATTCTTTTTTTTAATTTTCTTATTTTTTTTTCTTTCGGCTTTATACTATCCAAATAAACTTGCTCAGCATGTCTCCAAAAAGGACTAAATACTTTAAAAGGTGTACCATCTTTTTTTGTAATTGTTTGAAACTCATTTAAGATATTTCCTTTGAAATTTTTATAACCAATGTTTTTATTATTTAGTACTTTTATAATTTTTTCATCCAAATCGAGTTGAAGAGGTTCATAAACTTTATTCCAATAAACAAATATATTTTTATCTTTTATATCTGAGAAAAATTTTAATTCGTCTGAAAATATAATTTCTAGATTAATATTAAATTTTTCCAATTCACTTCCTAAACTTTCTAGAGATTTACTAATCCACCATTTTTGAGCTTCTCTCTTATTATCAAAATATTCTTTATTATATAAATAAATTGCTGATACTTTTTCATGATTGATACTTGCATTGATTAATGCTGTATTACTCTCTAATCTTAAGTCTTCTCTAATCCACACTAAACCTTTTTGTTCCATATCAATTTTTAGATCCTTTTATAAGAAGTTTCTTATAAAGAACTTTATCAACATCGCCTTCACACCCTATTAAAAGGACATTTGAATTTTCGTTCAAATCAAATTTATTTCTGACGAATTTGTTATTACACGCAGATATTAAACTTATTATACCCGGAGCCGCACATTCCCCACCAATTATTTTTTTATCACTAAAAGCTTTTTTGGCAAGCATGGCAACAGTATTTGGTACAAAATTATCACCAATTGACAAACAAAAATTTGAAGTATTTCTTAAAATTTTCCATGGCAATAATGACATTTCATTGCACGACATTCCTCCCATTATACTCTCTTTTTTAATTTTAATTTTTACTTTTTTTTTACTTTTTATGCTTCTTAATACACAATCTGCGTGCTTTGGCTCTACTATTATTATCTTTGGTATCCTTTTAAAATATTTAGCAACACCTGCAACTACACCCGCAGCCATACCTCCGACACCAGCTTGTAAAAAAATATGTGTAATATACTTTTTTGTTTGAACAGACGTTTCTTTAATCATCATTGAATAACCTGCCATTGTTAGTTGAGGCACAAATTTATAATTATCAGTAGAAACATCTTGCACAATTTCCCAGCCATTCTTTTTTGATTGTCTTTTGCACTCACCCAAAGACTTTTCATAATTGCCCTTAACTCTAATAATTTCTGCACCAAACTGCTCAATACTTTTAACTCTTTCTTTGCTAACGTGCTGACTAACAAATATTTTACAATTTAAACCTAGTTTCTGAGCACCCCATGCAACAGACCTACCGTGATTCCCTGCGGTAGCCGAAGAGACAACAATATTTTTCCTTTTTTTTGAAATAACCTCCACCGCGTATGCTCCACCAAGAGCTTTAAAAGATTTTAAATGGAATCTTTTTGATTCATCCTTATAAAATATTTCTCCAAGCTTTAATTCATTCGAAAGCTTATTTAAACTAATTAAAGGCGTTTTAGCATATCCTTTCCACCTGGAAATTTTATTGAAAGCCTCCTTTAACATATATCCGGGCAAGTGTTTAAGAACTTTTGATCTATCGAAATAATAATTATTGTTTATTAAAAATTTAGATATTTTCCATTTTTTTATTTTATTTCTTAATATCATATCTAAAATAATTTATATTTGTATAATTTCGTAACAATATATTATAAAAATCCATTGTGAAAAAATTTATTGTCTCAATTGATCAAGGAACAACCTCAACTAGATCTATTTTGTTTGATTTACATGGTAATCCTATATTCACCTCTCAAAAAAAATTTAAGCAAATTTATCCAAAAAATGGATGGGTTGAGCACGATCCTGAGGAAATATGGTCTTCCACTTTAAAAGTTCTTAAAGATGTCTTAAATAAATGTAAAAAAATTAATGGAAATATTTCAACAATAGGCATCACAAATCAAAGAGAGACAACTTTACTTTGGGATAAAAAAACTGGAAAATGTATTTACAACGCAATTGTTTGGCAAGACAGAAGGACAATGAAGTATTGTAAGAGCTTAAGAAAAAAAGGTTATGAGAGAATAATTAATTTAAATACAGGTTTATTATTAGATCCATATTTTTCTAGCACCAAAATCAAGTGGATACTAGAAAATATAAAATCAGCAAAAATTTTGTATAAAAAAGATAGGTTGTTGTTTGGAACAATTGATACCTTTTTGATTTGGAAACTGACCAAAGGCAGTGTTCATGCAACGGATGCGACAAATGCATCAAGAACAATGTTATTTAATATAAAAAAAAATAAATGGGATAAAAAAATTTTAAAAATATTTGGCATTCCACAAAAAATTTTACCTGAGGTAAAAAATTCCGCAGATAACTATGGATATACTGATAAGTCAATTACATCAATCTCAATTCCAATAAATGCTGTAATTGGAGATCAACAAGCCGCAATTATAGGACAGAACTGTTTTAACAAAGGATCTACGAAGATTACTTTCGGAACTGGTGCGTTTATAATTATGAATACTGGTAATAAAATAATTAAGTCCAAAAATAAACTTTTAAGCACTATTTGTTACAGGATTAACAATAAAAATATTTATGCATTAGAAGGATCTATATTTATGGCTGGTGCAAGTATAAGTTGGTTAAGAGATAAATTGAAAATAATTGATAGCGAAAGACAAGTAGAACAAATTTCACGAAAACTAAAAAGTAATAGTAATGTTTATTTTGTGCCAGCATTTACAGGTCTAGGAGCACCATATTGGAGACCAGATGCAAGAGCTACATTGGTAGGATTAACTAGAAACTCAGGAAGAGAAGAAATAATAAGAGCAACATTAGAATCCGTTGTATATCAAACTTCAGATTTATTTAATTCGATGCGTAAGGATGGCTTAAAGCCAAATGTAGTAAAAATAGACGGGGGGATGGTTGAAAATAATTGGTTTAATCAATTTTTGTCTAATATTTTAGGACTAAAAGTTTTTCGACCTAAAGTTTATGAGACAACTGCGTTAGGTGTTGCTTTGATAGCAGGTTATGGTTGTGGTATTTTTAGATCAATTTCTGATATAAAAAAAAAATGGAAATTAGAGAGAAAATTTAGACCAAAAATGACAAATAAACACAGATTAAAATTGTTGAATGGTTGGAGCCAAGCCATTAGAAAAACTTTATCTTAACATGAAAAAAATTCTAATAATCGGAGCCGGTGCCATGGGATCAGCATTTTCTTTACCATGTGTTGAAAATTTAAATAAAGTAACACTAATTGGAACACATTTAGAGACAAAAATAATTAATAAATTAAAAAAAAATCGTTTTCATCCATCTCTCAAAAAATTATTGCCTAAAAAAGTTGTAATAAAAAATTATAAATATTTAGACGCCGAGTTAAAAAAAAAACCAAATTATATTGTAATTGCTGTAAGTTCAAAGGGTATAGACTGGGTATGTGAAAAATTAATAAAAAACTATCAAGGCAGATATTCTCTTATATTACTAACAAAGGGACTAGCTAAATTTAAAAATAGACTTATAACTATATCTACCAAAATAAATAATTTATTTAAAAAAAATAAATTACCCTATCAAGACATTACTTCAATTAAAGGTCCATGCCTTGCAGTAGGTTTAATTAATAAAGTTAGAACAAGCACAGTCATAGCAAATAAAAAAATTAAAAATGCTTTAAAAGTTAGTAAATTGATATCAACTAATTATTATAAATCCGAAGTATCAAAAGATATCAATGGTGTGGAAACTTTAGGTGCAATTAAAAACATTTATGCAATGTTAATTGGTGCATCAAAGGGTCTAAGTGGTTCGAATTTACCAAAAAAAATTAGAGAAAAATACTTTCACAATACCTCATCTTCTTTATTTAGAGATGCATTATTAGAAATGAAAAATTTTTCGAAAAAAATGAAAGGCTTACCTGAAACTGCATATGGCTTAGCTGGACTAGGAGATTTATATGTTAGCATAGCTGGCGGGAGAAATAGCATGTTAGGATATTATCTTGGCGTTGGTAGAAAATACTCGGATATAAAAAAAAATATAATGAAAAAAATTACGACCGAGGGAAGTGATTTAGCTATTGAATTTGGTCCTATTATTAAAAAAAATTATAAAAAAAAAGACTTTCCCATTATGTTTGCTTTAATAAATTCAATTTGTAAAAATAAGATACTTAAAATTGAATGGTAGATAAAAAAAAAATATTAATCGTTGAGGGCAATACACGAGAAGAAAATAGTGAATTTACTAATGTCGGTATAAACACTCATACAGAGAGTTTAATCGAAAGTATAAATTTTTATAAAAAAAAATTGGATATAGATATTGCAAACCCTTCATCAGATAAAAATTTAGACTCCTCAATTGAAAATTTAGAAAAATATGATGGATTAATTTGGGGAGGGAGTAGTTTAAATATTTACAATGATACAGAGGAAATTAGAAGACAAATAGAATTTATGAGAGTTTGCCAAAGTAAAATAAAAAAAATATTAGCAATATGCTGGGGTCTTCAAGTAGCCGTAACTGTTGCCGGAGGCAGTGTTAAAAAATCAACAACAGGTGCGCACCGGGGGATAGCCCATGATATTAAAATTAATAAAGTGGGAATTAAACATAAAATTTATAAAGATAAAAAAATAAAATTTAATTCTCCAGCCTTTAATTTTGATGAAGTTGTGAAATTACCAACGGATGCAATTTTATTGTCATCAAACAATTTGAATAATGTTATGGGCTTAAATTTTAAAACTAAAACATCAGATATTTGGGGAATACAGTATCACCCAGAAATTACTTATGAGAAAATGGTAAGTTTAATACATTTTAGAAAAGAGCGACTTATTGATAAAGGAGCATTTAAAGATCAAAATGAAATTGATTCACATGTGGGAATGATTGAGGACGAAATAAAAAAAACTGAAAAGACATCAAGAATGAAAGAGTTAGAAAATTGGTTAAATTATTTATATGAAAATTAGTAGCAAAGAAGACATTATTAATCATTTTATCAATGGTAATAAAAGTGATCTATATATAGGAGTAGAAAACGAAAAATTTATTTTTGATACAAAAACACAAAAAAGGTCAACCTATAATCAAATTAGTAATATATTAAAATTCCTTCAATCTAATTTTGGATGGGAAAAAGTCATAGAGGGTAATAACTTAATAGGTCTAAAATTAAATGGTAAACAAGTTACCTTAGAACCTGGAAACCAAATTGAATTAGCTGGAGCAAAGTTAAAAAATATTCATGAGGTGTGCGCAGAATCTTTCGAGTTTCAAGATCAGCTTATAAAAGCATGTAATGAGTTTAATTTAGAATTACTTTCTATTGGATATGATCCATATACAAATTTGAAAGATGTACCGTCAAATCCAAAAAAAAGATACGAGGTGATGACAAAAGAAATGCCTAAACTTGGAAGATTAAGTTTAGAAATGATGTATCAAACATCAGGTACTCAAATAAATTTGGATTACTCGAATGAAAAAAATTTTTCTAGTAAATTTAAACTTATTTCTTATTTAGTTCCAATAAGCATTGCATTATTTGCCAACTCATCAATAAAAGAAAAAAAATTTTGCAATTATTTGTCATATAGATCATATGTTTGGCAGAACACATCTAGAGGCGGACTACCAAAATTATTTTTAGAGGACATGACATTTGAAAAATATGCTGATTACTGTTTAAATCTTCCTTTGTTATTTATAATAAAAAGTAATAACTATTTGCCACCTAACAATTACACATTTAAAGATTTTATTGAAAACAAGATAGATGAAATTGACAACATAAGTCCCAGTAAAAAAGATTTAGAAACACATTTGAGCACAATATTTACAGATGTTAGACTAAAACAGTATTTAGAAATCAGATCCATAGATGCCTGTGAGTGGGACTGCCATTGTGCATCACCCGCATTTTATACTGGTTTAATTTATGGGAATTTAGAAGAGGGATTAGATATAATAAAAAAATGGAAGCCAGATGATGTATTAAATGCTTACTTTGATGCACCTAAAAAAGGACTAAACACCGAACTATGTGGCAAAAACATATTATATTGGTCTAAAATTTTTTTAGAAGTCTGTAAAAGAGGCTTAGAGGATAGAAGTCAAATAAATAAAAAAGGAAATAATGAAAAAATATATTTAAAAAATATAGAAAATATTATTTCTGAAAAAAAAACAAAAGCAGAAAAATTAATTAAAACAGCATAAATTGAAAAAAAAACAAAAAATTCTGTCGGTACAAGCAAATGCTTTAAGTAGTATAAATATCAAAACTGATACTACTCTTTTACTTTGCTCAGAGGCACAAAAGAGAGGTTTTAAAATATTTTGGTATGAAACAAAGAATCTATCAATACAAAATACAAGAGTATTCGCAAAAGGGTACTTTGTAAATTTTTCAAATGAAAAAAAAGTTTTTTACAAAATAATTAAAAAAACAGAATTGGATTTGTCAAAATCAGACTGTTTACTAGTAAGGCAAAATCCTCCATTTAACATGGATTATGTTATTTCAACTTTATATTTAGAAAAAATTATTAACTCAGTTAAAATAATTAATAATCCGATATCAATTAGAAATGTATCTGAAAAATTTTATTCAACTAAATTTTTTAGATTTATGCCACCAACAATTTTTACTAAAAATATACAAAAAATTTACACTTTTCATAAAAAGTATAAAAAAGTCGTGCTCAAACCAATAGATGGTTATGCAGGAAAAGAAATTTTATTTTTGAATAAAAAGTTAAATAAAAGCAAAATTAATCAATATTTAAATAAAAATGGGCATGTAATGGTCCAAAAGTTTCTCCCGCAGGTAGAACAGGGTGATAAAAGAGTATTTATAATTAATGGTAAGGTTTGCGGCGCAATAAGACGTATACCAAAAAAAAATTCTATTCTATCGAATTTATCTCAGGGTGGTAAGGCAGTTTCCACTAAATTGAATTACAAAGAAAATAGAATCTCAAAAATAATAGCTAAAGATCTTTTAAAGAACAAAATTTATTTTGCCGGCATAGACTTCGTTGCAGGATATTTGATTGGTGATATTAATGTTACTTCACCTACAGGTTTGCCACAATATAAAGAATTAACTGGTATAAATTTAGCAAAAGTATTTTGGGATAATTTATTATAATTAGAATAGTCCCTCTGTTTCACCTTTTTTATTTATTTTAATTTTATCTGCAGCAGGTATTTTAGGTAAACCAGGCATTGTCATAATTGATCCACAAACCACAACAATAAAATTTGCACCTGATGACAATCTAACTTCCCTTATTGGGATTTCATGATTTATGGGTGCACCTTTAAGTTTTGGATCCACAGAAAAACTATATTGTGTTTTTGCAATACATACTGGTAGTTTATTAAATCCATTTTTTTCAAATTCTTCAATTTGTCTTTTAACTTCCTCAGATGCGGTTACTTTATTAGATCTATAAATTTCTTTTGCGATTTTTTCTATTTTTTTCCAAATAGGTAAATTTTCTTCATACAGATAATTAAATTTTTTAGTATTTGATTTGTTACAAATTTTTATAACTTTTTTTGCAAGATCTTTTGCTCCCTTACCACCATCTGACCAGTGTTTGCTTACACTGACCTCAACTCCAATTTTTTTACTAAAATCTTTTATTACTTGAATTTCTCGCTTTGTGTCTAAAATAAAATGATTTATAGCTATAATTGGTTGTAGACCAAATTTTTTTATATTCTCAATATGTCTTTCTAAATTTACAATACCATTTTCCAAAGCTTTAATATTTTCTTTTTTAAGATGTTCTTTTTCTACTCCTCCATGCATTTTAAGTGCTCTAACTGTGGCAACAATAACTACGCAACTAGGTACAATTTTTGATTTTCTACATTTAATGTTTAAAAATTTCTCAGCGCCTAAATCTGCTCCAAAACCAGCTTCAGTCACAACATAATCAGATAATTTAAGTGCAGTTTTAGTCGCAATTACAGAATTGCAACCATGAGCAATATTTGCAAAAGGTCCTCCATGAATTATAGCTGGGTTTTGCTCCAAAGTTTGAGTTACATTTGGTCTTAAAGCCTCTTTTAATAAAACTGTCATGGGACCCTGTGCATTTAAATCTTTAGCAAAAATTGGTCTGTTATCTTTTGTATAAGCTATTGTTATATTAGCAATTCTATTTTCGAGATCCTCTAAGTTATTTGCTAAGCAAAATATTGCCATTACTTCTGATGCAACAGTAATATCAAATCCATCTTCACGTGGTAAATGTTTGGCAACACCTTTAGTATTAATGTCTATAAATCTTAATGCTCTATCGTTCATGTCCATTACCCTTTTCCAAACAATTCGTTTCTCATTGATACCCAGTTTGTTACCCCAATAAATATGATTATCAATTAATGCAGACAAAAGATTATGAGCAGAGGTAATTGCATGAAAATCACCCGTGAAATGTAAATTTATCTGTTCCATTGGAACAACTTGTGAATATCCTCCTCCAGCAGCACCACCTTTCATTCCAAATGAGGGACCTAGGCTTGGTTCTCTCAAACATACAATTGATTTTTTGCCGATTTTATTTAATCCATCAGATAACCCTACTGATGTAGTTGTTTTTCCTTCTCCTGCAGGAGTTGGAGAAATAGCAGTTACTAAAATTAATTTTCCATCTTTTTTTTTTTTTAATTTATTAATAAATTCAAAATTAATTTTCGCTATATGTCTACCCATTGGGCTAAATGCAAATGATTTATCAGGTACTTTTAGTTTTTTTAATATATTTTTAATTGGCTTGAGTTTCGCTTTTCTGGCTATTTCAATGTCAGATTTAAAATTTTTCATTTTTTTCATATTTTTAGAGACATTTAATTATACTTTATTCTTTCAATTTTAAAGAAATAATTTAAATTATATCTTTTTAATTTCTAAAGAAATTTCAAATATGAAAAAAAATTTCCGGTTTTTCGATAATAGACAAAAATATTTATTGTTTGTAACAACAACAAATGAAAAAAATAGAATTGCAGATAATCTTAAGCCTATAATTCAAAGTGTAAAACCTAAATTTCCAGCTTTAAAATTATTTGATGCTGGAATGGGTGATGGATCATTATTAATGAGCGTAATGAGACAGTGCCATCAGAAAATGCCCAATATACCTCTTCTTGTTTCAACAAAAGAAATAAGCATGGAAGATGTGAGACTAGGATTGGAGAAATTGCCTGACAGATTTGTTGAGCATAAAAACACTGTATTTGTAATATCAAACTTAAATTATGTTGAGTCAACTAATCTTAAGTCAAATAATAAGTCTAAACAAAAGAAGATGAATTGGAAAGTAGTAAAACTCACTGGTAGCTCGTCTTTAGACTTTTCTTCACAACTTAGAAAATTAAATCGGGAGTTCCTAGCAAAAAAATGGCAGGTAGAAAGAAATCCAAAAACTGGTAATCCAACTTACAAAGAGCCATCTGTAATAGTAATTTATAGAAAAGACCAAGAATTTATGCTTAAAGATGTAATTCCAAAAAAAAATAATGGAAAAAGCTTTTACGACATAATTATAGCTTCTCAACCTTACAGATCTAGAGTGACAGCTGAAAAAAAAGTTAAATTTGTAATTGAGCCCATGATCAAATCTTTGGAAAAAAACGGAAAATTAGTCGTTGTACATGCTTGCGGAGGGGATCCTGCAAATAAAATTATTAAAAAAGTTTGGCCGAAAGAGAATCCTTTTCCATCTCTCTACCCGTCAATAGTCAAGTATATTAAATCAAATTTAGATAAAGAAATTTTAAAAGAAATTAAGTTTCATAAATCTACAAAATTCAAATACATGTTAAGAGCATTGCCAAATGAAGTTTCTGGAGGCATTGCTACTTCTGTAATTTTTTCTGCATGGAATGCTGCCGTTTATGTAAACCAAATAACAGATGAGCAAATATTCAAAGCGGAAAAATCCAAAAATTATCAAAGCATAGTTCAAAAAATTGTTAACAAATATAAAGGACTGTATTTTAACAACGAGTTATTTGTAATCCAAAGAAAATAGTCCAAAATGGTTGTTAATTAAGTTTCCATCTTGAGTTGTGTATAATAATTAGTAAAATTACTGAGTGAATAAAAATAAATCATTAATAATCTTATTAATTACTTTTTTTTTAAATGGGTGTGTTCAATCATCGGCAATGCTTGGTCCAGCAATTACATTGGTATCCACAGGGAACATTGCACAAGCAAGCCTTAGCTTTAGTGCAAATAAAGCTGTTGAGGAGGAAACTGGTATGAGCACAACAGAATTTATCTCACAAAAATTAAATAATGAAAATAATTTAGTTTCTGAAGAATTTGAAAAAGATTTTCTTGATCTACTAGAGGCTAATATAAATAAAACCAGAAATATAATTTCAGAAGACTAAATCAAATTTATAAATATTTATTATAATATTTTGAATTAGGATCATCAGTATAATGAGCAAATGGCTTACATGGATTAAAACCTGAAGACAAAAATAACTTTCTAGCGGGCAAAAAAAATTCACCTGAACCAGTTTCAACACTTATTTTTATAATATTTAATTTTTTTGCCTCTTTAAATAATTCATTAAGTAATTTTTTTCCGTAACCAGTATTTTGATATTCTTTTGAAATTCTAATTGATTTAAATTCACCATGTGTTTTATCAATCAATTTAAGAGCACCACAACCAATCAGATTATTTTTATCCCAGAAACTCCAAAATTTAATACTCGGCGATTTCAATCCGTCAATATCCAAAACATGCGTACTACCTTCAGGCGAAACAGATCTTAATTCAATAAAATGTCTTGATAATAGTTCGTGTACTTCTTTATTATCAAAATTGTTGGGTTTTAATTCCATATTTTTGTAAATCATATAATCTAATGATTAATTTTATAAAGAAAAAAAATGTGTGGAAGATATGTTATAACAAGTCCAGTGTCAAAATCATTAAATCTTGTTAAAAAATCTATAAATGTCAAAGATATTGATAATTATAATGCTCATCCGCAACAAATTTTACCAGTAATAAAAAAATATATTAATGGAAATACATTAGAAAATAAAAAATGGGGCATCGTACCGTCTTGGGCGAAGAATAAAGATTTTAAACCTTTAATAAATGCTAGACTAGAAACTATTAATGAAAAAATATCATTTAAAAAGTTAATAAAAACAAAAAGATGTATTGCAATAGCAGATGGATTTTATGAATGGAAAAGAGACCAGAAAGAAAAAATACCTTTTTATATTTATAGATCAGATAAAAAAAATATTTATTTCGCAGCAATTTATGATGAAGATCAATTTTGTTTAATTACAGAAAAAGCATCTTCAAAAATATTACCTATACATCATCGCCAACCGGTGATTTTATATGAAAAAGATGTAAGCAGTTATTTAAACTTAGAATTTGATGGATCAAATTTTTTGAAAGACTGCAATAAACCCAATCTAGATTTTCATGAAATTTCAAAAAATGTTAACAAACCAACAAATAATGATGTATCTTTAATTCAAAAAATTAATTGACCAAAATGGTCAAATGACCCATTTTTCTTTTTTCCTTTATTTCTTGTTTCATGTAATCATAAAAAAACTCACCGTCATTTAGCTTTTTATTTCTATAAATTTTAATATCATTTCCAATAAGATTTATCATCTTCGCATTACTTAATTTTTTTAATTTTATCCTCTCTAGATTACAAATAGATCTTACATGATTTTCAAATTGACTTACGTTGTATGCATTGATTGTAAGATGTCCTGAATTGTGGACTCTTGGAGCGATTTCATTAACATAAAGATTATCATTTTGATCGATAAAATACTCAACACACATAGTCCCGATATATCCAAGCTCCTCTGCTATTGTACCTGCCCAATCAATTGCCTTTTGTGATAAATCTTCACTTATATCAGCTGGAATTTTCGAATTTTTAAGGATTTGATCTTCGTGCAAGTTTTCGATAGGTTCATAAATTTCGTATTGTTGATGACCATATCTTGTAATTATTACTGAAACTTCTTTTTTTAAATTCACCATTTTTTCTAAAATGTAGTCAATTTTGAAATCAATATTTAATCTATCTATATCTTCTACAGAATTAATTTTATGTTGACCCCTTCCATCGTAACCCATAGTACAAGTTTTTAGGATTCCAGGTATTAAATTTGAACTATACTTTAATTGTTCTTTGTCTTTTATTTGATCGTAAATAGTAGTTCTAATATTACATTTATTTATAAAATCTTTTTCATACATTCTATTTTGAACTATTCTATTAATTTTTGGAGATGGGTTAACTTTTTTATTGTTATTTAAATAATTTAATGTTTCAAAAGGTATATTTTCAAATTCATAAGTAATCACATCAACTTTTTCTAAAAATAAATTTAAAATAGCTTTATCCTCATATCCACCATAAATAAATTCGTCGCAAAATATTTTTCCTGGTGCATTTTTGTCATCACATAGAATTACTGTTTTAATTCGAAGTTTTTTTGCAGCTGTGGCAATCAAGCTACCTAATTGACCTCCACCAACGATACCTAGAGATATTATACTCATCAAAGTGGTTTTTTCTTAACTGACTTAGTTTGATTATTTCTCCATTTAATTAAATTTTTTTTAACATCAGTACTAGTTATTGATAAAATGGATGCTGCCAATAATCCAGAATTGATCGCGCCATCTTTTCCTATGGCCACAGTAGCTACAGGAATACCCTTTGGCATTTGTGCAATGGATAATAAACTATCCAAACCTTTTAGTTTTTTACTTTCTATTGGAACACCAATGACAGGTATATGGGTGATAGCCGCTATCATGCCCGGAAGATGAGCAGATCCCCCAGCACCAGCTATTATTAAAGAAATATTTTTTTTTTCAGCTGTTTTGGCGAACTCAAACATCCTTTTTGGTGTCCTATGAGCAGATATAATTTGAGTTTCAAATTTAATTTTTAGTTGAGTTAATACTTTAGAGGCATATCTCATTGTCGAAAAATCAGACTGACTGCCCATGACTATTGAAACCTTTTTTTTCATAATTTAATATTATAATAGTTTATAAATAAATATAATAAAATGAATAAATCAGATAAAGTAATTATTAGTGAATATCAAGAAAATGAAATTAATAAGATTTGTGAAAATTGCAAAAATGAAGATCAATCTGTTGTAAATAATTTTATTTTAACAGGCTTTAAATACTGTGAGTCTTGTAGAATTTCAAAAACAATTTTTCCCATCTAAACAGGATTAGATACTGGCAAGGTATTCATTTTACTCATAACAAATGTGACCGACAAAAATACAATAATTAAAAAAGATAAAAATATAATACCAAATGATTTGAAATTAGATTTTAAATTTAAGACTTGTTTTGTTGCTATAATTAAAGACGCAAATATCCAAAATTGAGTTAAAAATATTACTGGTATTACTAGTTCAGGTGTTACTGCAAAAAATCTAACTAATCCTGGTGCATGAGCATACCCCACAGAAATTAAAATTCTTTTAAATGTTATTTTACTTTCTTTATCTGGAAATATTTTTACTCCAATTACGTAAATTAATACTGCCCATATGAACCATGTTAAAATAGCAGTCAATCCTGATAAACCAACAGATGTTTTTATAATTGTATTAGCAGCGACTGCACCCGCAACACCATCTAGTATCATTATTAAACCAGCAAAGTATATTGCAGCTTCTCCAAAATATTTATTTTCTTTATAAAGTGACCTGTCTAATTTTAAAGATTTAAAAAAAATATTTAAAAACTCAGCAAGCATATACAAATTGAAAGCTTTTTAACCTTTAACTACTTCTCTGGTATTAGCGTTGTAAGATTCTGTGAAAGGAATATCTACAACTACAGCATCAACTGGTTTACCTGGTTTATCTGCATATTTTTCTGGTAAATGTACTTTGTACTTAGATCCAGGGTTCCCTTTAGGAAAACCATTCGCATTTAATGTTCCATCATACGGAACATATCCCATAGCTATGTTAACTTTTTTTTCAGGATGATACCAAGGTGATGTTACAAACCCTATTGGCTCACCTCCACCTTCGTCAGATATTAACCAAAAATCTGGCGCATATTCTTCTATTGGTTTTCCTCCTAGCTCCATGCCTACTAACTGAAGTTTGTAAGGTTTTTTTCCAGCTCTTAGATCATCTCTCATTTGCTCTAAAACTTTTTTACCTACATAGTCAGTTTTTTTGTTCCACTCTCCTTTACCAGAAAGAGAAACTTGATATCCTAGATTACATTGAAAAGGGTTGTGTTGGTAATCCATATCCTGGCCCCATGATAAAATCCCAGCTTGGATTCTTCTGTGGTGCGCTGGAGCAATAACCATCAAGTTGTGTTTTTTGCCTGCATCTAAAACAGCATTCCACATATCTTCTGCGTATAAAGTAGACTCTCTTAAATAAATTTCATAACCAGCTTCGCCAGAAAATCCAGATTGTGATATTACACAACTTCTTCCACCAACTTTTGCCTCTGCTAAACCATAAAAGGGCATATCATCAAAATTTACATGATCTCCACATAAGTCTTGCATTAATAATTTTGATTTTGGGCCTTGGATTTGAACTGGTGAAACATCTATTTCCTCAATTTCACAATTAAATCTGTTATCACAATTTACTCCTTGTAAATATAACGAGATATCACTATCCGATAAACTAAACCAAAACTCATCTTTTGATATTCTTAGTAAAATTGGATCGTTTAAAACACCACCATATGCATTGCAAAGAATTACATATCTTGCTCTCATTGGAGAAATCTTGGTCGCATCTCTTGTGATTACATAATCTACAAATTTTTCTGCATCTGGGCCTTTTACTCTGATTTGCCTTTCTACTGCTACATTCCACATCGTTACATGATTTTTAATAGCATCATATTCAACCATTGCACCACCATCTTGTGGTTTTACATATCCCCTTGGATGATAAATTCTGTTATATACTGTCGCTCTCCAACATCCTGCTTGCATTGACAAATGCCAATAAGGTGATTTTCTCACTCTTGTTGATATTAGCATTTCTACTTTTGTTGGTCCGCTTTGCCTTAAATTATAAGGTACTTTTCGATCTGACTGATCTACTGATGTTATGTGCCTTACTTTGCTATAATCAAACTCTTTAGACATAATTATTCTCCATCAACCATTTGTTTGTTTCTTTAAGTCCTCCAAAAGTATAAATATGAAAGTGATCTGTATGATCTTTTAATTTTCCAATTATATCGTTAGGGTCCTTAGGTCTCATTAAATCTAAAGCCTTACTAAAATTAGATTTAAGGAAGTTTATGGAATTTTTTGCTCCCACGATATTAGCAAACTTTATCAAGCTTGTAATTTTTAGTGGCCCAGTAATTCCCACATGAACTGGTACTGACTGCTTAGAAATAAAATCTATAATTGGCTGTGGATCCATCAACCATTGTGTAACAATATAATCAGCATAAGGCTTTTTATCTTGCATAGCTTTTTCTAATTCTGAATCGGATATATCAGGACTCCCCTCTGGATGTCCAGCAATTCCTATCTTTAATCCATCAAAAAAACCTGTCTCTAGAAGTTGAATTGAACTTTCAAATTTACCAACAGGTTCTCTACTTCCGCCTATAACGAGGCATTGTTTTACCCCTAGGTCCTTACACATATCAACATACTCTTTAAGATGATTATCATTTTCAATAGATCGAGCTGGTATATGGGGTATTGGGTTACAACCTTTTTTTACTAACTCTCCAGCTTGATTGGCTGTTTCTTTATGATCACCACCAGGTAGAAATGTTATATAAACATCTTTTAATTCTGGCAATGTATCAATATCTGTCTTAGGTCCAATTTCTAAAGAAAAGTTCATTAATCAATTCTTATTTATTTTATAAAGCCTGTCTATAAAAATCGTTTGGTGTGGGAATATGTTAATCCTATTTTTTTTGTCCTCTGTGCTTTTGTATTCTCTGCCCATACTGCTGAGTTACCCGGTCAAAAATAATTGCCAAAGCTACAATTGCAAGACCATTCATAAGGCCAGAGGCTAAATATTGGTTAGAAATTGCTTGTAATATGGGTATGCCTAATCCTTTAACTCCTATCATGGAAGCAATTACAACCATTGCTAAAGCCATCATTATAGTTTGATTAACTCCTGCAAAAATAGTAGGCAAGGACAAAGGAATTTGAACTGTCCTAAGCTTTTGCATCGTGGTAGCACCAAAAGCCTCGCTAGCTTCTAATGTTTCCTTATCTACTTCTCTAATACCCAAATTTGTTAATCTTACTATTGGTGGCAAGGCATAAACACAAACAGCGAGCAGCCCAGGGACCTTTCCAATACCAAGAAGCATTATAATTGGTATTAAATATACAAAGCTGGGAATTGTCTGCATCATGTCCAAAATGGGTAAAATTGCTTTTTCTGTTCTATTAGATTTAGACATTAGAATGCCAATTGGAATTCCAATAGCAACACAAACTAAAGTAGCTACAGAAATTATAGCAACGGTTGCCATGCAGTTTTTCCACATTCCAAAGTAACCTATTATTAAAAAGCTGATAACTGTTCCTAAAGCAAGTTTATAACTTCTAGAACCAACCCAAGCTAAAAATCCAAAAGCAAAAATTACTATTGGCCACGGAGCACCAACTAGTAATTTTTCTAGCCAAATTAAAAACGATAATAATGGATCAAAAAAACTTTCTATACCATCGCCGTATTCTCTAGAAAACTCCTTAAAATTTTGATCAATTCCCTTTTTTAAATCCCGAAGTGATTGCCTGTCCATTACAGGAATTTTATTGAAATCCATTTTTAAATGATACTACAAACGAGCCTGTATTAACAGGCTCGTTTAAATTTATTTTTTATAAACCTATACCTTCTCTAATTTTATCTGCAGTAGATTTAGGCACCCATTTTGACCACACTTCGGGATATCTTACAAGGAACTCAACAGCAGCATCTGCTCCATCAGCTTGTTGTTCAGCCATATAAACTAACATACCGTTCATTACATCTCCTGGATATGTTCTTTTTTTGAAGTAGTTCATACCAGCTTTACCTGCTGTGTTTTTATAATTATCAGACACTACAGTAAACACCTCTGATTTAACCCATGATGATTTTTTAGGATTAGCACATTCTTGCTCAGGCTTAGATAAACAATTATCCCAATTATCTTTACCTGCATATTCACCCATATCAACAGCTTGAAGATTATATTTACCAACTAGCGAAGTAGGTGACCAATAGTAACCAAACCAGTTTTCACCTCTTTCTGCAGCTTTTGCTATTGAACCATCTAAACCAGCAGCTGAGCCAGTTTCAACAATAGCCCAACCCTTAGCTTCCATCTCCCACGCTCTAAAGTGGTTTCTATTACTTAATTCACAGTTCCAACCTGGGGGACAAATATGGAATCCACCTTTTGATGGATCTTCTGGATGAGGAAAAAGATCAGGTCTCTTAAGAATCTCATCAGCAGAAGTTAATTCTGGATGCTTTTCTAAAGTAGCAGGCAGTACCCACCAACCTTCTCCCAAACCTGTGATAGGTGCTTTATTTATTGAGTGAAGCTTACCTTCTTTAACCGCAGCTTCTAGTTCAACTATGGCTGCATTAGCCCAAAATTCAGGTGCTACATCAGGCTCACCTTTTTCTTGCATAGAGGTAAAAGTTGGCATCGTTGCACCTGGTATTAGTTCTACGTTACAACCAAAACCCTTTTCAAGAATTACCTTATCAACTTCAGCCATAAAATTTGCAGAAGCCCAGTTCATATTTGCAATTGTAATATCACCACATTCTGCATTAGCAGAAATGTTATAAGTATTAAAACCAAGAACAAACATAACCGAAATCATTATTTTTTTGATTAATTTCATTATTTTCTCTCCTTAAGATTAAAATTGAATCACAACATAATATTGAAAAAAATGCAAATTTGTTTCAACCCCAAGTAGTGTTATTATTGTCCATATACTTGGAATTAAAAAATAATTAACTTAAATGTCAGTTATGGCTCAAAAAGACATAGGAAATAAAACACCCCTCCATGAATTAAAAACAACTGATGAGGTTATGAAATATTACGACGAATGGAGTAAAGATAACAAATATAATAAAGATATGTCCGAGTGGCAGTATTCTGGTCCTAAAGAGACTTCAGAAATTCTTTCAAAATATCAAAATAATAAAGATATTAAAATTTACGATGCTGGATGTGGGAGTGGTTTAGTAGGTCTTGAATTAAAAAAATATGGGTTCAACCATTTCGATGGTGGCGATATTTCAAAAGAACTACTAAATCAAATTCCAGCAAATTTGTACAATGAATTAGAGCAAATAGATTTAAATAAAAATATTTTAAAAAAAGATGATTTTTATGATGTTGTTATGTGTGTTGGTACATTTACGTTTGCCCATGTAAAAGCTCATGCTTTAGATGAATTTATACGTATCACAAAGAAAAATGGATTTATTTGCTTTACGATTAATGAAGCAATATACATAGATTATGGTTTTAAAAGTAAAATTGATAGCCTAGTTGATAACAATATAATAAAGGAAATTGAATTTTTTAAATCAAAGTACTTAGCAAGTAAAGATGTAAACGCTTGGTTGGGATTATATAAAATTTTATGAAAATAATATTAATAATGGGGCTGCCTGGCGCTGGCAAGACTACATTAGCAGATGAATTGGCACCAATGATTAATGCAAAAAGGTTAAATGCAGATCAAGTTAGAAAGGCTGCTAATGATTGGGATTTTTCCGCGGAGGGAAGAAAAAGACAAGCTAAGAGGATGGCTGAATTTGCAATTAAATTAAAAAATGAGGGAAATAATGTTATCGCTGATTTTATAGCTCCAACACCAGCCGCTAGAGAATTATTTCCTGCAGATTACATTGTTTGGGTAGATACTATTAAAGCAGGTAGATTTGATGATACCAATCAGATGTTTGTGAAGCCTGAAAAATATAATTTTCATGTAACATCACAAGATGCTAAAACTTGGGCACCTAAAATATTAGAGGATTTAGAAAAATGAGTTATAAATGGGATAATAAAAAACCTACAGCACAAATGCTTGGAAGATGGCAACCTTTTCATGATGGTCATTATGCTTTATTTGAGGAGATTGTAAAAAAAACTGGACAGGTATGTATTCAAATTAGAGACGTTCAAGGAGTTGATGATAATCCCTTTGATTTTGATACTGTTAAGAAGAATATAGAGGATAGATTAAATCCTAAATATGATGGGAGATTTAAGATAATGCTTGTGCCTAACATTACAAATATTTCTTATGGTAGAGGAGTTGGATATAAAATAGAGGAGGTGGTTCTTCCTGAAGAAATCCAAAAAATATCAGCTACAAAAATAAGAGCAAAAATGCGTGAAGAGGGAGAACTAGAGTAAATATGAATGTTATTTCAAAAGATCTTGGCTATGGCATAAAATCCATAACGCTAAATGACCCTAAATCATATAACTCATTATCATTTAAAACATTAAATGAATTATCAAAACTGTTAAAAAAATTTGATGCTGATAGCAAAACAAGAGTAATAATCATAGATGGCAATGGAAAAGGTTTTAGTGCTGGACATAATTTAAAAGAAGTTAAAAGCTTAAAAATTAAATCTAAATATTTAAAATTATTTAATTTATGTTCTAAAGTAATGATTCAAATTGTTGAAGGCAGGAAACCAGTAATAGCAAAAGTTCATGGTGCAGCTTTTGCTGCTGGATGTCAGCTAGCTGCAAGCTGTGATTTAGCTTACAGTACTAATGATGCAATTTTTGCTACTCCTGGAGTAAACATAGGTCTTTTTTGTAGTACACCTATGGTAGCAGTTAGCAGAAAGATAAATCGAAAACAAATGATGAAGATGTTGTTAACTGGTGAACCAATTAAAGCGAACTTTGCAAAACAAATTGGACTAATCAACGACCATTTCAAAAAAAACAAATTAAATAAGGAGGTATTAAATATTGCAAAAAAAATATCCTCCAAATCAAATTTAACAATAAAAATTGGTAAAAGAGCTTTTTACAAACAATTAGAGATGCCATTAAATAAAGCTTACAAATATACCAGTGAAATGATGACATTAAATATGATGGCAATGGACGCTAAAGAAGGTATTTCAGCATTTTTAGAAAAAAGGGCTCCAAAATGGAAACACAAATAATGAACGATCAAGAAATTAAAATTATTTTAGAAAATACAAAAACAATCGCAATGATAGGTATTAGTTCAGAAAAAAAAAAGGAAGATCCAAAAAAAATTAAAAGGAAACCTGCAAATATTGTAATGAAATATATGCAGGAATTTGGTTACAAAGTAATACCGATAAACCCTTTTGCTGAAGGTGAAATAATAAACGGAGAAAAAGTGGTATCAGGTTTAGATAAAATTGCGGGAAAAATTGATATAGTTGATGTATTTAGACCATCAGTTGAGACACCAGAAATAGCAGAACAAGCTGTTAAAATTGGCGCGAAAGTTTTATGGTTACAATATGGAATACATCACGATAAAGCTGAGGAGATAGCAATTAAAGAAAATATTAAGTATGTATCCAATCGATGCATAAAACAGGAATATCAAAAAATTTTCCAGAAATCTAATCCTGTATTTCCAGCTTTAAAAAATTAGTTTATCTTCGATATTCTTTAAATTTTTGTAAAGATTTTTTTAAAAAGTTTTCGTAATTAACCCCTTTTTTAAAATATTTATTATTTAAAAAAGATTTACTCATTTTAAAGTCAAAAGATGGTTCAAAAAAAAATGGAATTGAAAGTCTTTTTTTCTTATTCCACAAAACTCTGTGATTAGTAGCTTTGAACTTCCCATCACTCAAAAATTCTAATGCTCTCCCAGTATTAACTACAAGAGCATTTTTATTAAACTTAACATTAAACCATTTTTTATTTATTCTATTTTGCACCTGCAGGCCCCCAATTTTATCTTGATATAAAATTGTAAAAACTCCACTATCAACATGAGTTTCACATCCTAACGGAACTCTGTCTTGATTAGAGATCTCAACAGGCTTATTTTGTTTAGGATAGTAGTTAAATCTTAATGTGCTTAAAGTTTTTAATCTTGAGAAAGCTAATTTAGATAAATCAGGATTTTTATTATAAAGTTTTATTATGCCTTTAAATAGTAATTCACTGAGTGAAAAAATTTCATCAAAATAATTAGACAATAATTTAATTGATTTGCTATCAAAGCATTTTTTCAAATCTAAATGCTCAATATACTGATTTTTTAAATAATTAGAGTATCTTCTTGTAACTTTCAAATCACCAATATCCAGACCTTCTTTTCCATTCACCTTGCTCGGAAAATATCCTCTGTATAAATGTTTATTTTTATTGTTCCATTTCTTTGGTGCAAGTAAAAATTTTTTTTTCCTCTCAAAATTAAAAAACTTATTGCCTAAAATTGTCAATTTTTTTATTTCACTAGGGTTAATTCCATGACCAATAACTTGAAAAAAACCAACATTTATACAAGCACTCTCAATTTGTTTTAAAACTTTTTTTGATTTATTACTTTCTAATTCATTTTGTAAAAGTGGAGATATATTTATTGTTGGAATAAAACTATCTGTCATTATCTATTTACTGTTGGAGTATCTGTAACAATCATCTGACCTTTAACTTTTTCTCTAAAATAAATATATACACCCGCAGCTATAATTATTGCAGCACCTAAAAATGTTCTTGGCTCCGGCACTGTTTTAAAAAGGATATATCCTGCAAGCATAGCCCATATTATATACGAGTATTCAAACAAAGATATAATAGAGGGTGAGGCCATACTGTATGCTGAAAATACGCAAAGAAATGAAATGAAAGCAACTATACCCATGACAAGAACATAAGGCCAAGATACAAAAGGATTCGTAAACCACTCTCGAGTAATAAATTGATATGTAGGATTTGAAAAAGTATTAAATTTTCCATCACCAGTTACAATGAAAATCATTAAACCTGCAAAAATTGCAAATATATATAGCCAAGTCATTTGGGTATAAATATTATCTTTATCAGAGGTATATTTTGTTATTGTCATAGAAATAGCATAACAAATTGCGCACGCAACTGGTGCCAATTTAAGAAAATTAAATTCTTCTAATGTAGGGTTTAAAACAATTATTACACCTATAAATCCCACTACTATAGCTGACCATCTTCTTATACCAATTTGTTCTTTAAGAAAAAATTTTGCAAACATAGACATAAAAAAGGGACATGAGAAAAATAATGCGCTCGTCATAGCAAGTGTCATAAATGTAAGCGAAACATAAAAAAAGCTAAAACCGAAGAAGAAACAAACTACTCTAAGCAAAGTTAGGAATGGATAGCTTGTTTTTAAGACAATTTTTTTCTTAGTAACAAATATGAATAATAAAAGTAGGCAAGCTTGTATTAGAGTTCTGCCAAGATAAAGTTCAAATAAAGCTATGTCGTTATATATAAATTTTATAAGAGAATCTTGTATAGAGAAAAAGGCCATACCAGTTAATATGTATAATATACCTTTTGTATTCTGATCGCTTTTCATCAGAAGTCGTATATCAAAATAATTAGATACTTAATATTAATTAAATACTCTCTTGTTGTATCAAAATTTGGAGTTTTTCAATCATAATTAAAGGAGTTTTCATTGATGGATAAATCTTATGAGCTTCAATATAACTGTCTATTGCTTTTTGATAATTTTTTAATGCTGTTTGAACCATTCCTTGCCCAGATAAAGCTCCAAAATGTCTTTTTTCTAATTTTAAAACCTCGTCAATATCGTTTTGTGAAAGTTCGTAATTCCCCATCAAATAGAGAACTGTAGCTCTTTTATTCCATGCTTCTGCCCAATTAGGATCTAATTCTATAGCTTTTGAAAATACGTTATGCGCAGATGTCAATTGGTTTTGAGACATGTAATAAGAGCCTTTTGCAAGGAGATTTGTAAGACTTTCCTCTGAAGGATGTGTAGTCCACATTTTCCAAATTTTAGACTCAATCTCTTTAGCAGCAATTGAGCTACTCGTACTCTTTAATTGATTAAATAAATTATTTAATTGTTTATCGTAATTTTCTTCGGCATTCGAAACTAATGACAAACAAATTAATATTATGGATAATAATATTTTTTTCACTTATTTCGGCATAGGGGTTGCACCTGTTTCAAATGCGATCACTTTTCCATCTTTATATTTAAAAACTCCCATTACAGCTTCTTTATTTCCATCATGAAATGTAACAAAAGCATGCTCAATACCTATTTCATCGTTCTCATATATAACCCTTACTTTTTCTCTATTAATATCGCCACTCATTGCCCATTTAACTACATCGTCTTTTTTTAAAACATTTCCTGTTTTGTGCATTGTAAAAGTATAATCGTCATGAATTATATCTCTTAAAGCTGTTTCATCTTTGTCTTCCATTGCTTTATTGTATTTAGCTAGTATTGACATTTTTATTCTCCTTTATTTTTATTTTCCTGGTTTAACAACGCTATTAGATGCATTAGCTGCATTAGTAAATGCTTTATTATAATCAATTACCTCATGAACCATTAAATCATCCATAAGGCCAGAATTTTTAAAAGCTATTTTTAAGGCAACGGCTTGCTCGTATTCACCCTCAACACAAGAAATTACATCAAATCTACCTCTTACCCACTCGTAAGAAATAAGTTTTAAACCAGCGGCTTCTGTTACTTTTTTTGTAGAAGCGAATCTGTCTGCAGTTGGTTCATTCTGCATTCTTTTCATTAGCTCTCCGCTTATCTTACCTATTAAATAAAATTTAGCCATTTCCCCTCTTAAATTAGTATAAAGTTTGAACCACTTTTTCTACTCGATCTTTACCGTCTGGTATTGTTTTCTCTAAAAAAGCATGACATACATCTGTCAATTCTTTGTTATATTTAGAACCATAATGTTTATCTACAGCTTTATTAGTCCCTTCATCCCAATCTTTTTCTTTGATGCCAATTTCCAAAGCATAAGTTTTCCAAACCTTTACTGATGCCATGGATTTTTCTTTCATGCTATATTCGAATGTTTCTCCTGATGGTAAAAAATAATTAGCCATATAAATACCTACACAGTCCCAAGCTTTCTCTGTATCTTTTTTACTTAAACTTCCAGCATTTGCAGTATTTATAAATATAAAACTTATTAAAACTAATATTAATTTTTTCATAATTAAACCTCAACTTTTGATAATTCCCATAACTGCACATTATCTACGCATTCTGCATAAATCGCTTTAGCTTTTGGGTTATTTCCAGCAACAAATTCTTTCATCCCTGCCTCATTATGAACTGAAACCTTAAACAGAATACCGCTTTTATCAGGTTTCATTCCTCCAATAGTTTTTTCTGGATAAGCAACACTTTTTCTTACTTCCATACCTTCGTCAGACTGCATCCATCCCATAAAAGTTTCTAGTTTGCCTTCTTTAAGATTAACTAAAGCTAACATTTCTTTTTCCATTTTTTCTCCTTTTAAAAAGTATTTATTTTTTCATCGCATTAAACATGCTTAGAGTATCATCAAAAGTCATCATAATTTTAGTTTTTCCTTCATCACTAGACTCAAAATAATGACCAAATATCGTATCCATATTGTCAGCAGTTGCGTGCACTCTAACAAATACTTTGTTACCTTCACTAATCATATCTAAAATTTTTAAATGAAAATTTGGCCATAACGATGGAATTTTTGACATAGCAGCCATCATCGCTTGTTTACCTTTATGTACCCCAGATAATGGGTGAACACCTTCTTTGCCTGGAAATGTCCATACAATATTATCATCAATCATCTCATTGAAAAAAGTTTCCATATCACCTTTAGTAAAAAGCTCATATGCTTTTCTTGTTTGTTCTTTAACATCCATGTTTATCCTCCTTTATTTTAATTACATTTTTGAAAAATCCATAGTCTGAGAACACTCTTCAGACGTAGTATCAAAAAAATTATTCATATCTCCTAATTGATCAATAATTGCTTGTGGGCTCTCTGCTTGCCACTTACAAAACATTTTCATCGAGTCACCTGCACCCATCATTGTCATATGACATACAGCCTTATCACCTGTAACTCCTTTTTTAAGATCTTCAGGCGAAGTTGAACCAACAACTTCATGAAATTTTTTTTTCATTTCTTCAGATTTAAATATATGTGTAGCTAAATAATCCTTCATAATTCTCCTTTAATAATAAGTTACTTAATTTAATTGAAAATTGTAAACCTTTTATAACAATGCTGATATGTGGTTTTTTATATCCAGCCTGGAATTGGAAGACCTTTTTCTAGTAAAAATTTTTTATTAAACAGCTTAGAGTTGTATTTGTCTGATTTATCGCAGAGAATAGTAACAATAGTTTTTCCTGGTCCTAATAATTTACCCAATCTAATTGCACCAGCAATATTTACACCACAACTAGTTCCTAAACTCAAACCCTCATTTTGAATTAAGTCATAAATTATTGGTAATGACTCTTGATCATTTATTGAAAAAGCACCATCAATTTTAGCTTCAGCAAAGTTTGCAGTTATTCTACTAGAGCCAATTCCTTCAGTTATAGATCCACCCTCGCTCTTTAGTTCTCCATTTTCAATATAATTATATAATGATGAACCAGCGGGGTCAGAAAGATAAATTTTAATATCTTTATTTTTTTCTTTAAGAAATGAACTCACACCTGCAATAGTTCCACCTGTACCTGATGAACACACAAATCCATCAACTTTACCATCAGTTTGCTCCCAAACTTCAGGTCCGGTAGTCTCATAATGACCTCTCATATTTGCGGTGTTATCAAATTGATTAGCCCATACAACACCATGATTATTTGAACTCTTAAGTTCATCTGCAAGTCTTCCTGCAACTTTAACATAATTACCATCATCTTTATAAGGTTTTGGTGGAACTAATTTTAAATCTGCTCCCATATTTTTTAACATATCTTTTTTTTCTTGTGTTTGATTGTCATTCATTACAATAATTGTTTTATAACCAACTGAATTTCCTATTAGACACAAGCCTATGCCAGTATTTCCTGCTGTACCTTCAACAATGGTTCCTCCTTTGGAAATTAATTTTTTCTCCTCAGCATCTTTTATTAAAGCTAAAGCTGCTCTATCTTTTACTGATCCACCAGGATTAAGATATTCTGCTTTTCCATATATATTACATCCAGTAATCTCTGATGCTGCCCTTAATTTAAAAAGAGGTGTGTTACCAATTCCTGAAATAAAGTTATTCTGAATATTCTTCATTTTTTTCTTCGTTACTTATACCATAAGGTTTAAATTCTTCAGTAGCTGTACCTACATTTTTAGCTGGTATTCCTACCATAACTCCATTCTCTGGAACATCTTTGGTGACAACAGCATTCGCACCGATCTTTGCGTTTTTTCCAACTGTAATTGGTCCTAATACTTGAGCACCCGATCCGACAACAACATTATCTTTAAGAGTAGGGTGTCTTTTAATCTCTCTTTGATCATCAGAATTAATACTAGGAGAAATTCCTCCAAGTGTTACCATATGATAAATTGTAACGTTATCTCCAATGTTAGATGTTTCTCCAATTACTACTCCCATGCCATGATCAATAAAAAGATTTTTACCAATTTTTGCTTTTGGGTGTATTTCTATCCCAGTTAAAAACCTTGAAAATTGTGATATCACTCGTGCTATTAAATCAAATTTTGCAATTGCAAAAAAGTTTGCAATTCTGTGAAAAAATACTGCTTTAACCCCAGGATAAGTCAAAACAACAGAAGTTTTTGATTTAGCTGCTGGGTCTCTTTTTATTATAGATTCTAAAAATTCGTTCATAATTTTCTTAATGATTAAATTAAAATTAATTTAGTCGTTGCAACAACAACATTTAGACTCAGTTTTGCATCTACATTCCTGAGCAACTTTACAAGCACACTTATCTTCCGTACAATTTTTGCATATACATTTTGGATTATTGCATGTCATAAATTATATATAATTATTATAATTCTAAATACAACTTATAATTTTTACTAGATTTGGTCTAAAGTTAAACCTTTAACATTTGCTGGTACCGCAATATCCATCATTTTTGGATTCGAAAGATTTAGATTTCTCATAATTTCAGCGTATTCATCTTTTGATTTTACTTGCAGTCTTGGATTGTTATTTTTCTCATTTTCAATAGTTGAGAATTTTTTACCATTGTAGTCATGAGCGGGATACACTAAGGTTTTTTCTGGTAATTTTAGAAGCTTATTAAATAAAGAGTCATAAGCATCGTAAGAACTTCCATTTTGAAAATCTGTTCTACCAGTTCCATTTATTAAAAGTGTATCGCCTGTAAATACTCTATCATTCATTAAATAACTATAAGAGCAATCAGTATGCCCTGGTGTATACATTGCTTTTAGCTCAATATTTTCAATTTTTACTTTTTCCTCATCTTTTATTTTTATATCAATTACTTCAGACTTAGAATTTTCACCCATTACTCGTGCACAACTTGTTCTTTTATTTAATTCATTCAATGCTGTTATGTGGTCTGCATGAATGTGTGTATCAATTACTTTCACAAGTTTTAACTTTAATTTTTCCAAAATTTTTAAATATTTGCCAGTATGTTCAATTACTGGATCAATTATTAAAGCTTCACGTCCTTCTCCACTTGAAATAATGTAGGTATAAGTTGATGACTTATCATCAAATAATTGCTGAAATATCATATATTTATTCATATTATAAAAAATTGCATAGCAAATCAATCTTGCATATAATTTAATTATAAAAAGGAGACATAAATGACATTAAAAATTAATAGTGTTGCACCAGATTTTACAGCACAAACTCAAATGGGTGAGATAAAATTTCACGAGTGGTTAGGGGACAGTTGGGGAGTATTATTTTCACACCCAAAAGATTTTACGCCCGTTTGTACAACTGAGCTAGGTGCATTAGCAAGAATGAAACCTGAATTTGATGCAAGAAATGTAAAAGTTATGGGATTATCAGTAGACCCAGTGTCAGATCATGAAAAATGGTTAGAGGACATTACAGATGTTTGTGGAATGAAACCAGAGTACCCAATTGTTGCTGACGAAAAATTAGAGGTAGCAAAATTATATAATATGTTGGAAGGAGATGCAGGGACAACATCAATGGGTAGAACTGCAGTTGATAATGAAACAGTTAGAACAGTATACATTGTAAGACCTGATAAAAGAATCGGTCTATTTCTTACTTACCCAATGACAACAGGAAGAAACTTTGGTGAAATACTAAGAGCAATAGACTCTATGCAAAGAACAGCTAAACATAAAATAGCAACTCCAGCAGACTGGAAACCAGGAGAAGATGTTATTATTGTTCCAAAAGTAACAAACGAGGAAGCAAAAAAAATATACCCTGATGGATGGGAAACAATTAAGCCGTATTTAAGAAAAGTACCTGACCCACAAAAGTAAGTTAGATACTAGAATTTTAGACCAACAATCTCAGCATTGGGAAAAAAGTTTCTCAAATAAGCCTGAGATGTTTGGTTTAGAAGAAAGTGAACCAGCAAGAAAATCTTTAAAACTCTTCCAGGAAAACAATATTAATAATATAGTTGAATTAGGTGCAGGTCTCGGAAGAGATAGTATTTTTTTCTCTCAAAATAATATTTCAGTAACTTCATTAGATTACAGCCCCTCGGGCATAAACATAATTAATAAAAAAATTCATGAGAAGAAAATTAAAAATATCAGCACTAAATTATTTGATATTAGACAAAAACTTCCTTTTGAAGACAACTCTATTGATGGATGTTTTTCGCACATGTTATATTGTATGGCATTAAGTAACGAAGACTTGATTAATTTGAATAACGAAATTTGCAGAATATTAAAACCCGAAGGATTAAACATTTATACTGTTAGAAACATGCAAGATGGAGACTATAAAAATGGAATGCATATAAGTGAAAACATGTATGAAAATGACGGTTTCATAGTACATTTTTTTAACAAAAAAAAAGTTAATCAATTAACCTATGGTTTTAGAAATATAAAAATTGAAAGTTTTGAAGAAGGAAAGTTTCCAAGAAAACTTTATTTCGTAGTGAATAAAAAAATCAAATAAATCATTTATACCTTCTCATTGATACGCTTGCTAATAATAAGTTAGGATCAATAAAAGTTTTTGATTTTTTAATTTTTTTAAACGACTTATAGGCAAATATTGCAATTGGAAGCTCGGTACAACCCAAGATTATCTTTTTACATTTTAGCTTAATCAAATGATTAACTGCTGGCTTAATAGCCTTTTCGGCTTCTTTTACTTTACCTGTTTTTACAAGTCTAATTGCTTTATTTACTGAGCTGATTTGCAGAGATTTGCTTGGACTGACTAAACTGAAATATTTATTAAAATATTTACTGTAAACTTTTGTTTTTAAAGTCGCTTCTGTACAAAGAATTCCGATTTTTGAATTCTTTTTACACGTTTTTTTAGTGTGCAAATATACCTCTTTCGGCATGCTTATAATTGGAATTTTAATTTTTTTTTGTAAATCATCATACCAATGATGTGCTGTATTGCAGGGCATGACAATAAATTTACATTTATTTTTTTTTAATAGGTTACATCCTTTAATAAGACTTTTTAAAACGTAATTATATCTACTAAGATTTTCAGGTCTTTTTGGAATATTTGATTTGTTATATAATAGAAAAAGAGGATATTTCTGATCTGTTTTACCTACATTCAATTTTGCTAATTTATTGCAGAAGTCTAAACCTGCTCTAGTTCCCATGCCTCCTAAAATTCCAATCATTTTTACTACTGTATTTGTGATTGTTATCCAATTAATTGAAAAGAAAATCAATGATTATATCGTCCAAAAGTATTAATGTAATTAATGAATGGAAATTTAATTGTTCTAACTTTAAGTCAAATTTTTAGCTTCACTGCTGCACCAGTTACTGTTTTTCTTAGTGGAATAATTGGTTCACAGATTAGTCCATTAAAATCTTTATCGACTCTACCAATGTCTATTTCTGTTGTTGGAATTGCAATTGGAGCAATCTTTGCTTCTAAATTGATGAGCATATCAGGACGAAAGGTTGGCTTTATCGTTGCATCAATTGGAAATACATTAATATCTATTTTGGCTGCATACTCTATTTTTATTCAAAGCTTTTCTATTTATTGTGTTGCTAATTTTTTTTTAGGTGTGGGTATGGCTTTTACGCATCAGTATCGCTTTGCTGCCGCTGAAAGTGTTAATAAAGATAAAGTGCCACGTGCGATTTCAATAATTTTACTTGGGGGTATTGTTTCAGCCTTTATAGGTCCAAGTGTTGCAAATTATTCTAAGGAATTGTTTAGCAATCATATGTACGTAGGATCTTATTTGTCTCTTGCAGCGTTAACTTTCTTACCAACAATTTTCTTTCTCTTTTATAAAAATACCTCAAAAATAGAGTTATCTTTTAAATATTCTGGCAGAAGTTATTTAGAACTTGTTTCTCAACCAAGATTTTTACAAGCTGTAATTTCTTCAGCGTTTGGTTATGCAATAATGACATTTTTGATGACAGGAACTCCTTTAAGTATGCATGTAATAGAGGGAATTAGTTTGAACAAGACAAGTATAGTCATACAAATTCATGTTGCTTGTATGTTTTTACCTTCATTAATTGCGGGTAATTTAGTTAAAAGAATTGGTCATTCAAAGATGATGTATGTCGGAGTAGGCCTATATTGTTTAACAGTAATAATAAGTTTATTTGATCAGTCATTTTTAAATTATATGATCGCTCTTATCTTTCTAGGTTTTGGATGGAATTTCTTGTTTATATCTGGAACAAGTTTATTGGTTCTAACATACAACGAGGAGGAAAAATATAGAGCACAAGGTTTTAATGATTTTGTAGTTTATTCTGTCCATGCACTAGGCAGTTTATCTGCAGGTATATTAATAGTTCTAACAAATTGGAAAATTATGAATATAATTTGTATACCCTTAATAATTGTAATTATATTAACCATATTAAGAGCAGATATTTTAACTAAAAAATGAGTTTTTTATTACTTGGATTTTTTACTGGCATTAGTTTAATTTTAGCCATCGGAGCACAAAATATATTTGTAATAGAGCAGGGACTTAAAAAAAAATATGTATTTATTGTTTGTATAATTTGTTCTTTATCAGATTTTATTTTAATTTTTTTAGGTATTTTTTTATTTGACTATTTAAAAATATATTTTACAAAAAATGTAGAACTTACCTTTAATATTTTACTATTAATATTTCTAATTTACTTTATTTATAACAAAGTTATTTCTTTGTATAAAAAAAATAATATTAACTTTGAGGATGAAAATTTAAATTTTAAATCAATAGTAATAAAAACTCTTGGATTTACCTATTTAAATCCTCATGTATATTCTGATACGGTTTTTTTTTTAGGAAACTTCTCAAAAAACTTTTTAATTGCCAATAAATATTTGTTTGGTTTTGGTGCTTCTATTGCATCATTTATATTTTTTTTTTCGTTGGGATATCTGGCAAAATTTTTTTCTAGTAACTTAGTTAATTCAAATACATGGAAAACAATAAATTTTTTTATAATTATATTTATGACAGTTTTGTCTAGTTATGTATTTATGGATATAGTCGATTTAATTTGAAAAACCGTATTTTCTTAATCTTACATCACCTGTTCGAGCATGGGCTTCCATACCTTCGTATCTTGAAATTCTTGCGGCAGCAGAACCGACTTCTTTAGTAGACTCTTTAGTCATTCTTTGAAAACTTAGAGTTTTAATAAATTTTCCAACGAACAAACCTCCTGTATATTTACCTGCACCTTTAGTGGGTAAAATATGATTTGTTCCTGAACATTTATCTCCATAAGCTACTGTTGTTTCTTCTCCGATAAATAAAGATCCGTAATTTTTAAGTCTATCGTGAAACCATTTGTCGTTTTTGGTTTGTACTTCTAAATGTTCTGGAGCATACTCATCACTAATTTTAGCCATGTCTTCGTCGGTTTCACATAATATTACTTCTCCATAATCTCTCCATGCAGCTTCTGCACTAGTTCTTGGTAATTCAGGTAGTTCTGAAATTAATTCTGGAACTCTTTTCATTACCTCATCTGCAAGTTTTTTACTTGTTGTATACAGCCATGCAGGAGAGTTATAACCATGCTCTGCTTGACCAACTAAATCCACAGACACAATTTCAGGATCTGCAGTATCATCTGCTATAATTGCAATTTCAGTGGGTCCTGCAAATAAATCTATGCCTACTTTTCCAAATAAAATTCTTTTTGCTTCTGCAACAAACTGATTACCAGGACCAACCAACATGTCTGCAGGCTCATTACCAAACATTCCATAAGTCATTGCGGCAATTGCCGGTACACCTCCTAAGTTCAATATTTTATCAGCTCCACATAGATCAGCTGTATAAATTACAGATTGATTTGCACCCATCTTATCTTTTGGAGGACTACAGGCAATAATATTTTTAACACCAGCAACTTTCGCTGTCGTAACACTCATCACAGCAGAAGCTATATGAGCGTATCTACCTCCAGGTATATAGCATCCAGCAGTATTAACAGGAATTAATTTTTGACCAGCATACAAGCCTTTTGAAAGTTCAACTTCAAAATCTTGACCATAATTTTTAAGTTGTGCTTCTGCAAATTTCTTAACTCTGTCATAAGAAAATTTAATATCATCTTTAGTTTTTTGATCCAAAGTTTTACTTATTTCATCAATTCTATCTTTAGAAACAATTATTTCTCCATCGTATTTATCAAATTTTTTCGTTAATGCTTTACATCCATCTTCTCTAGATTTTTCAAGCTCAGCTAAAAGATTTTGAACAATATCTCTTGTTTTTAAATCATCAGTTGAAGGTTGTTTTGGCGATTTTTTTAAATACTTTATTCCCATACAAAATTTTATTTCATAAATTAATCTAAAGCAACAACAGCTGCTGCAATTGAAGCTAATCTAGCAGTAGCTACATCTGATCTTGATGTAATAACAATTGGAACTTTTCCTCCAACAACAACACCAGCTGCACACGCACCCATAAAATAAACCATAATCTTAACCAATGCATTGCCAGATTCAACACTTGGTACTAACAAAACATCAGCATTCCCAGCAACTATATTAGTTATACCTTTAATTTCTGCAGATTTTTTCGAAATACTATTATCAAATGCTAAAGGTCCAAAAACATCAGCACTCAAATTTTCTTTTTTTGCAAGTTCTGTGATTTCTTTTGCATCTAACGAGCTTTGAACACTATCTAATACTTCTTCTGTTGCAGATAAAATTGATATTTTGGGTCTTTCATTTCCAATTCTTTTACAAAAATTAATCACATTTTTTAAAATATGCATTTTTGTTTTTACATTTGGACTTACATTTAAGGCACCATCCGTAATTATTAATGGTTTATCTTGTTTGTCTAATGTCATATGCCAAATGTGACTAAGTCTTGTTTTTCCTATTAAATTATATTTCTTTTTGATTACTTCCCTCATCAATACATCAGTATGTATATGTCCTTTTACAATTATTTTTATTTTTTCTTTTGATGCCAATTCTGCAGCAATAATTGAGGTTTTATTTTCCTCTTTTTCATCAATTATATCAAAACTAGAAATGTCAAAATTTAAATCAAGGGCACACTTTTCAATTTCCTCCTGATCTCCAATAAAAATCGGTATGATTAAATTTTCATTGACCGCATCCATAACTGACATCATTGTTATTAATTTGCCAGCATTTACAATACCAGCAGAAACACCTTTTTTTTGATGCGCAACATCTAAGAGATTGTTTGGACAAACTATTTCTTTATCTGACAACATTTAATTGTTTATATATATTAAGTTAATATGGCATTAAATAGAAATAACTGTTAAAATTGGTCACTTTGTTGCATTGGAACATAAAATTTAATATTTAAATAGAAAACATGAGCTCCGAAACCTTAAAAATAAATTGGAATTGTAGACATACATGGAAAAAAAGTTCAAAAAATACAGCATGGTGTTTACTTGGTTGTGCAATTGGAGACTTTGGAACAATTTTGTTTTTCCAACTAACAGAAATTCCATTTCCTGTTTTGGGTATAATGACATTGGCAATAATTAATGGATTAATTACAAGTATAGCATTAGAAACAATTATTCTAATAATTCAAAAATTTGGTTTTATAAATGCAGTAAAGACCGCATTCGGTATGAGTTTTATATCAATGATAAGTATGGAAGTAGCAATGAACCTGACAGATTATTTAATAACTGGTGGAGCAGTTTTAACTTGGTATGTAATACCTATAATGTTGTGTGTTGGCTTCGTAACACCTCTTCCTTACAATTATTATAAGTTAAAAAAATATAATATTAGTTGCCATTAAATGGAAAATTTAACCCAAAATATTTTGGCTATCTCGCTAGGAATGATGATTTTTTTTTCATTTGTTTTAGCTCCTATGATTTTTAAGATTTTAGATCCCGAAAATGCAGGTAAATTTGTTAGAAAAATATTTCCATATTATTATTTTGTTAACTTGGTGTTTTTATCTGTAGCAGTTGTATTATTTTTTATCGTCTCATCTTTTAGTATAAATTTTTATATAACTCTTGCGTTGGTATTTTCTTTTGTATTTGCACAATTTATATTGATGCCATTAATTAATAGGCTTAAAGACAATAATCAGGAAAAGAAATTTAAATATGCTCATGGATTTTCAGTTGTTATTAATTTTGCTCAAATGATATTATTAATATATCTTTTGATTTGATGAAAAAAATTTTCATTTATTTGTTATTTTTACTTCCTATCAATTCTCATGCAGATGAAAATATAATATCTTTTCTCAAGGAAGGTAAAAAAGTTGTTTTTTTAAGACATGCCATTGCACCTGGAAATGGTGACCCGGTCAATTTTGATATAAATGACTGTTCAACACAGCGAAATTTAAACAATAAAGGGATAATTCAGTCTAGAAATATTGGAACATTTTTTTTAACCAATAATATTAAAATTGATAAAGTTTTATCAAGTGAATGGTGCCGTTGTAAAGATACAGCAAAAATAGCATTTGGAAAATTTAAAACTTTAAGTGCTTTGAATTCTTTTTATGAAGATAGATATGCCAAAAATAAATTTAAACAAATAAAAGATTTAAAAAAATATATTAATAATTGGGAAAGCGATTCTAACTTAATAATTGTAACTCATTATATAGTTATTTCCGCATTACTTAATACAACTACATCATCTGGTGAAATGGTTATTACAGATAAAAAACTTAATATTTTGGGTAATTTGGAAATAAATTAATAAATTGAATTATAATTTAAAAATGATAACTCTAATATAGTATGGATAACATTACTAAAACGCTTCAGCTAATATTGTTAGGAGTAATACTTGTTAGCACAGTAATTGCTGTTGGAATTGAAATAAGAACGATGTTTCTTAATCAAAGCGTGACACTTGCAGACCTTCTTTTAATGTTTCTATATCTTGAGGTGATGGCAATGGTGAGAGTTTTTTGGGAACAACAATCTATTTCAATTTCTTTACCTCTATTAATTGCTATAACTGCTTTAAGTCGATTTATAATACTTCAAGGTAAATCAATGGATCCATCTGCTTTATTATATGAGGCAGGAGCAATTTTATTAATTGCTGCGGCAATAGTAGTTTTAAGATTAAGACATAGCGAAAAACTAGGTATCTCGAAAAGAAAAAAATAAATTTTTAAACAGTAGTAATGAAAATCATTCTCAGATTTTTTTAAAATTATTTTTTTTTTTACTTAATTTTTTTTGATAATGATTATCATTTTTAACTAAAAATCTTGAAATTTATTTCAATCCAATTAAATATTTTTATATGGAACTAGAAACTTATAACTGCAGAAAATGTGGATTAACTATTTCTTCAACTTGCTCCAAGTGTCATAGAGTTGTAGACGTAAAAAAACTTGATGATGGATGTATTGTGCAAGTCACAAAATGTGGAGAATGTGCTAATACCCCTGTTATTAAAGATATTTGTGCTTCATCGCACAAGTAATTTTAGATAACTATAATTAATTTACATTTTACTTGTTTAAACTCTTCTAAGATATAAAAGTTATATCGATGGAGATAGTAACTAAAATTGCTCCAATTGCATTAGCTTTAATTATGCTTGGTCTAGGTTTGGGCCTCACATTTTCGGATTTTACTAGAATTTTAAAAGACCCAAAAGTTTTTTTTGTAGGAATAGTTTCACAAATATTATTATTACCAGTTGTTGCATATACCTTAATAACTTTAATTAATGTCCCAATTGAAATTGCTTTAGGCGTTATGATTATAGCGTCAGCACCCGGAGGCGTTACGTCCAACGTAATGACTAAATTTGCAAATGGTGATGTTGCATTATCTATTTCTTTAACTGCGATATGTAGCTTAATAAGTATTATCTCAGTTCCAATTATTATTTTTAATTCAGCACTTTATTTAGGGATTTCAAATTTAACAGAAAATATTACTGTAACAAGCATTGCAATTAAAATGGCAATAATTGTGACAATACCAGTTTTGATAGGTATGGTTATTAGAAATTTTGCTGAAAATTTTATTTTTAAAAATTTAAAGTTAATCGAAAAATTAACTGGTATATTATTTTTAATAGTTTTTACAGCAATTTGGATAGAGGAAAGAGGAAATATTGCAAATTATATTAAACAAGCTGGAACTATAGTTATATTACTAAATGTATCAATGATGTTTATAGCATACATAATAGCAAAATTTTTTACTTCTAATATTCAACAAAGAAAAACTATTGCATTAGAATGTGGATTGCAAAATGGAACACTAGCAGTATTTGTTGCAACTCAATTGTTTAGCGATATTAGTTATATAGTACCCACAGCTGCTTACGCGCTAATAATGTACATAACTGCATTTATTTTTATCTTTATCGTACGAAAATTTAATTAATATTAATTTGATTAAAAGTTCTTGAAATAAAATCACTTAAATCATTTATTGTCTGGTTTTGAAGTTTTGATGTTTCATTGAAAGATTTTTCATTAAATTTTACGAACAGAAGTTTGTTTTTGTCAATTTCAATCATATTCATTTTAATTAAAATCTTTATTTTTCTTATTACTGTTGGTCTGGGTATTCCTGTGATATCAGAAATTGACATAGCATTTATTCCCCTTTCATTACTTTGCAAAATTTCTTTTCTCCATTTATCAATATAAGACTCTATACCTTTAAGTTTTACGGTTGCTGTAGTAACAGAGTTAAATGCTATAGTTATACCAATTAACATTAATTCTAGATCTTTAAAATATTTTCTCCATCTATAACAATATGAAAAAATAAATTTAAAAAATTGATACCAACAAAATGAAAAATTACTTTTTAGTAAAACTGATATTTCTAATCTATTTAATGATTTTTTTAACAATTCCTCTCTCGCGAGTATCTCTGAAAATTCACTTATTAAATTAGACAAATTTTTTAAGGTGGTAACAGGTTCTTGAAATTTATATGCAGTTCTATCTAAAAAAATTTTTTTACCTTTTTTTTTTATTATTCCATTTCTCTCTAATTGAGAAATTTTTCTTCTAACACTCTCTTTGGGGATATTGAGATCTTTTGATATTTCAATTAGATTTGTCTTGCTAATTTCTAAAGTCTTATCTTTATAAAATTCATCGTACGTTATAATTATATTATTTCTTCTAAAAAATTTGAAGTCTGTATTAATTAAATAAATTAATATTAAGAATTTATCTATATCCTTAAATTGCTTGTAGGCTCCAGACATCCATTCCGTAATAAGTTTATAAAAGTATGGACTTATAGAATTGAAGTTCTTTAATGTAATCTTATTAATTAAATCTTGATCAATCTCATTGCTTACACTAGGTAATTTTTCCATAATTAAAAACCCAAATTGAACATATTAAAAAAAAAAATCAACCCAAATTGAACATTTGTCTCATGGAATTTAAATCGAAAAATGATTTAATTAATTATGAGTTCTGAAAATGTAAATAAATCATCTATAGTTACTGTAAATAATGTTGCTAAAAGAACAGTTTCGACCTCAAATAGAGTGAATATAGATATTTTAAAAAATAGAATTTACAAACAAGAAAGAAAAGAAAAGTTTCAAACAAAAATTATACTTTTAGCTTTTTGTGGAATACTTTGTTTTCTAGGATATGTAATAAGTTTATAAAATTCTATTTTTTTTCCATTTTCCAAAGACCATTAGAAGATAAAAAAAATAATTTTCCTGTATCGGGTTGAATTTGAATATCTCGAATTCTTCCTATTTTATTTTTAAAAATAACTTCTTCTCCCACATCTTTTTCAGATTTATCTTTAAAATCTAATTTTCTTAGAGACATATCTTTAAGAGAAGTTACTAATGCATGATTGTCCCATTCTTTAAATTCCTTTCCTTTATAAATAGTAATTGCACTTACAGCTATTGAAGGAACCCAATATTTTATAGCTTTTGTAAAACCTGGTTTCCATTTAGGGCCTATTTTTGTACCTGTATAATTTGTTCCTCCCCAACCTAAAATCTTCCATCCATAATTTTCACCTTTTTTTACTTCGCCAAACCAATCACCTCCTTTTGCACCATGATTACTAATATAAATTTTATTATCAAAAGATGATATAGACATTCCTTGAGGGTTTCTTACTCCGATTTGATATATTTCTGGCAACCAATCTTTTTTATTTAAAAAATGAGGATTATCATCAGGAATACTTCCGTCTGTGTAAATTCTTATTATACTACCAGGATGTTTTTTAGTATCTTGCGCAATCATTCCCTCACCTCTCTCACCAACTGAGGCAAATAAATAATTTTCATAAATTCCTAATCTTGATCCGAAATGATATCCAGAATTTATTGGTGGCTCAGCCCTGAAAATGTTATCAAACTCAATATAATTTCCTTTTAACTGCCCCCTTGCGATTGAGGTACTTGATTTACCTTGTTTTCTATTTTCAGAATAAGAAACATAAAAAATATCTTTGTGGTAAATAATGTCAAGAAGCCCACCTTGACCATCAACAAGAATATCCAAATTATGATTTATATTTTCTACTTTATTACTTTTTAAATTTAATAATTTAATATTGCCACTTTTTTCTGTTATAACTATTTCATTTAAATTAATAAAACTTGATCCCCATGGTGACTCTAATTCAATTATTCTTTTTAAATTAATCTCTGTTGCATAACTAACTTTAAAGCAGAATAATATAATTATAATTAAAAAGAATTTAAGACTATTTAAGTAAATTTTGTAACTCATCGTAAATTTTTTTAGGTAAATTGATATCTTTCTTTTTATTTTTCTTATATCTTTGATATTTGCTCTGTCCAGGATACATAATTTCTCTAACCCCTTTTATCTTAGGTAATTTTTTTACTTTTTTAATATTATTTAATATTCTTTTTGAAAAATCTTTAACAAAAAGGTTAGCTTTAAAAGTAATAAACAAATGGCCTATATTTTGAGGTCCTGTAAAATCATCAAAAGGATCTTTTACACTCCCTCCGTGAGCACTGCCAGTTAATACACCGCTTAATATATCTACCATCCATGCTAAACCTGAACCTTTAAAATCTGATATTGGTAACTGAACTCCTTTTAATGCTTTTTTAGGATCAGTTGTAATTTTCCCGAACTTATCTAGAGCAACTCCATATGGAATTTTTTTTCCAAGTTTTGCGGCAATTCTTATTTTGCCTCTATTTATTTTCGACATTGAAGAGTCAAATATAAAAGCCGGTTTATTTTTTATTGGAGCACCAAATGCTATCGGATTTGTACCAAATAAGCTTTTCTTAGCTCCGTAAGGAGCAATTGCTGGTGGTGCATTTGTAAAACAAAAACTTATAAGATTTGATTTGACAGCTTTATCTATGTAATAACTTGATAATCCATAGTGGCCACTATTTTTTACTGCTACTAGACTAATCCCATATTTTTTTGCTTTTGCAATAGATTGTTTAATTCCAGCATATGCCCCAATAAATCCTATGTTATTATTTGAATCAATTAAGGAAATATTATTACTAATATTTTTTATTTTTATTTTACCTTTAGGATCAATTAGTTTCTTTTTAATTCTATTACAATACATACTTAATCTTGATACACCATGAGATGAAGCATTTACAAATTCGGCATAAATCAAAATTTCAGCAATTAATTTAGCGTTGTAATTATTAAAGCCGTATTTTTTTAAAATTTTAATAATAATTTTTTTAAGTTTTATAGTTTTCATTTATACCCTAATTCTTGCATCTCTATCTTGAAATTATCTTCGAGTATTTTTTTTATATTTGAATTCAATAAAACATTAAAATCATTCTTCTGACCTAAGTGAAAAAAATTTTTTTTTTTTTTATTTTTATCGATTACACTTTCAAAAAAATTACCATTCTGCTCTTGAGCCCTAAGGTTTTCAAATTTATTAGTATCTATTGCAAATTGTAATTTTTGGCTATCAATTTTAATTTCAAGTAAATTCTCTAAATATTTTGAGATCTTACTAAATTCTTCTAGTGGTTTATTAACTAAATTTTCGTATTTAATAAGTAAATATTTTTTATTAAATTTTTTCCACGAATTAAAATGATTTTTCCATGAACTAATTAAAGTCGGGATAGCCGTATCTTTTTCTTTATCTGCGTTTTTAAATCCTGTCCAATTATTTTCGCTTAATATGAAATCTTTAGCATCTTCTATGGTATTTAAGTGAAAATGATTTTTAATTGAGGTTACAATATTTCTTGGATCTCTAACAATATGTATTACTCCTCCAGTATTATTTACATCAGTGAAATTAAAATTATCAATCCTACAGTTTAAATGATGTGTTTTAAAAAATTTAATTTTATTATCTAGATTTAGAATACTTTGAGCTTCTAACCATTTTTTTTTTAATTCGTGAATATTACTCAGATCATTTACAATTTCTTTAAAATGACTTTTCATTGGAAATTGGGGTATCTTTTCTAAATCTTTTAAATTTGAACTTCCATCCTTAGAATATAAAAGAGAAATAATAAAAGATCTAACCCATGTATTTCCACTTTTTGGATAAGACGCTAGCCAAATTATCATCTATTATAAACTATCCTTTACCTCTCCATGGAATTGTCTTGTCAATAATTTTTCTTAAAGTTACGTCAAACAAAAGACCCAACATTCCCATTATGAAGATAGTTATCCATATAACCTCGTACTGAAAATATTTTTTAGCTACATTTTCAACAAAACCAATACCTGTTGTGCCTGCTAAAAATTCTGCTGCCACTAAAGTACCCCAACACATTCCAACAGCGACCCTTATACCAGTTAAAATTTCAGGTAATGAATTTGGAAATATTACATATCTTAGAATTTGTTTTTTAGATGCTCCAAGAGAATGTGCTGCATGAATTTTTGAAAGCTGTGTTCCAGAAGCACCAGCTCTAGCAGAAATAATCATTATAGACAATGAAACCATGAAAAGTAAAAAAACTTTACCAGTATTATCAATTCCAAGAACTGAAATTATAAGTGGTGCCCAAGCCAAAGGTGGTACTGGTCTATAAAGTTCAATCAAAGGATCAAAAAAACCTTTTGCAAATCTATTTAGCCCCATAAATAATCCTAATGGAACTCCTATCAATATCCCAAAAACCAAGCCTAAAAAAACTCTCATAAATGAATCCCAAATATGTCCGTAAGGTACTGGTATTTTAAATAACTTAAAATCTCCTGTAACAATTTTTAACACATGGCCTTTTAAGTTTTGTTTCACTATGCCATCTTTAGTATGTACTGGATATTCACCTGGTAAAATATCTGCTATCCAATCTGGCAATATAAAACCGATAATTTTACTTACATCCATCATGTCAATCCAAAGAAGAGGAATATTTTTGTAACCTACACTAGGCTTTGACATTAAAATAAATTTATTAAATGTATCAGATGGTTTTGGCAACCATCTTCCAGATCCTTGTTCTGAACAGCTGGGACCACTAGCCACGATTGTTCCCGCAGGGAATAATAAAATATCTATTAACCTTAATCCACCTTGTTCATTTTTTTGCAAATTGTCAAATTCAACAATTGCATTTTGCATTTCATCTAATGCATTAGGTGGATAAATACTTGCGAATTCTATTCTTCTGGCTATTTTTACAATATTTTTTGCATAGTTAGATGCCAATTCCTCAGTCTCATTTAAACTTTTTCTATATTCTTTTATTTCTTGTTTTAAATTTTGTATGGAATTTTTAAATTGTGGATTATGATTTTTTAGTTTGAAGAATTTGTCGTTAATGATTTTTAGTTCTTTTGAAGCAGCATCAAATTTTAAACCTCTTTTTGTAGCTGGGGTTAATGGTACCTCAAGAGTATTTTCTATTGAGCCTGTCCCTGATTGCACAGTTGTAATACCCCATCCACCTTCCTCAGCAATTGCTTTTTGTCTTTCGTTTTTTTGAATTTCAGTTTCAAAAGGGTAATCAGCCTTTTGAAAATTAGAACTTAATAACCTAAGTTCATCAGTTAACTCTTTGATTTTAATTTTTGTATCCATTTCCATTAAAGCAACATTTGTAAGCAAAGGTATTAATCGGTTAGTTTTATTTACAAAGCCTAACAAAACCGATTTATCTTGATCATTTAAATTTTCAGAATTTTCAATTTCAATTGAAATTTTTTTTAAATTTTTATTTTCAATTTTTATAACGGAGGTACTTTTAAATTCTCTTTCTTCAATTGGAAACTGGTATTTTAACCCTAATAAAGATTCATTAATTTTTGCAACCTGACATAATTCATTTGCTGATTTTGGATAAAATCCTTTCGCAATATCCCATGAATAATAAAGCCATACTAGTAAAATTGCACTACTACCTACAATGATCCAATGTGTACCTCCTTTAGCTCTTTCTGGATTTCCAAAAACTGCATCTACTTTTTCAGTTCTTATCAATCTTCTACCGTAGAGTATGCACCCGACTATTGATACAAGAATTAATATTGTTACAATTTGCGTAAACATTTAATTATCTTTTCCCATAATTTCTTCTTCCATATTCCAAATCATGGATAAGATTTCTTCTCTTTTTGAAGAAAATTCCTTGTTTTTTTTTATCTCTCTTAAATCCTCTTTTAAACCCATTTCTGCAAAGGGAAGGTTATATTCTTTGTGAATTCTACCTGGTCTTGGAGCCATAACATATAATCTCTCGCCGAGTAACAACGCTTCTTCAACAGAGTGTGTAATCAAAATAATTGTCTTTCCAGTTTCTTTCCAAATTTTCAGCACTAATGATTGCATTTTTTCTCTTGTTAAAGCATCAAGCGCGCCAAGTGGCTCATCCATAAGAATTAAATCTGGATCATTAATTAAACATCTAGCCAAAGCAACTCTTTGCTGCATACCACCAGATAATTGATATGTTGGTGTATTACCAAAACCTTTTAATCCAACTATTTCTAGCCATTCTTCAACTTTTTTTTGTGTATCTTCGGGATTAACTTTTTTCATCCTTAATCCAAAATTTACATTTTCAGCAACTGTTAACCACTCAAATAAAGCACCTTGCTGGAATACCATACCTCTATCAACACCTGGGCCATTAATCTCATTACTACCTAAAGTTATTTTGCCTGATGTTGGTCTTATAAAACCAGCTGCAATATTTAATAATGTTGTTTTTCCACACCCCGAAGGACCCAACACAGTTAATAGTTCACCTTTTTTAATAGTGAAATTTAAATCTTTTAATGCATGAACAGTTTCTCCTTTTGGAGATTTAAAAATCATATTAAGATTTTGAGAAACTAAATCACTCATATCGTTACATTATATTAAAAAAATAAAAAAAATAGGCACCAATTAGCTAATTGGCGCCTATTTAATTTTTCTACTACCTTTTGATTATAAAGGTAAGAAACTTGTGTCAACATTTCCAGATGGTGTTCCCATTCCTTTTAAGAATGCATCTAGATTTCCACTCTCCATTGATTTTTTAGTTTCTTCAGGAGTTAGAAATTTGAAACCACTTAAAGTTTCCTTCATATCCGCAACTGCCATTTCAGATGCTTTTGACATAGAGTTCATATCACTTTTCCCTGCTCTATATCTGTCGTTAGCCTCATGAGTTACTTCAATAAATGTTCTAAGCATTCCTGGGTTTTCCTTCATAAATTTATCAGTAACTGAAGTGATATCTATACCTAAAATTCCTGCAGCTCTTGCCTCATCAACTGAAAGAAGTCTTGATCCCACAGCAGTTGCAGCTTTAATTGAATTTCCACCAAACAAACATGCCATTACAACATCACCACTTACTAATGCAGCGGCACCTTCTTCAGGATCCATTTGTATAATATCCATTTTATTTCTGTCAGCTCCAACAACTTTCATACTTTCGTCAAAAACGTATTCAGCCATTGTTCCTAGTGGTACAGCAACTTTTTTACCCTCTAATTCTGTGGCATTAGCTTTTGTAATACCCGATGCGTTAGAAGTTACACAGGTTGTTCCACCCATTCCATATTCCATAGCTATATCAACAAGTTTAATTGGTGCTTTAGATTTAACTGCGTTTATGAACGGCACTAAACCTTGTGAATAAGAAATATCAATATCACCAGCTAACATTGCATCTGTCATTGCTCCACCATTTGTGAAGTTAGTCCACTTTACTGGTACACCCAAAGCTTTTGCAAAATTTTTCTTTTGCATATCCTCTAGGTTTGGACTTGGCCACTCTAAAAAGTAAGCAACTCTAACTTCATTAGCAGCTGAATTTGCAACTGAAATTGACATAGTCAAAGCAACTAAACTTCCTAAAATAAAACTAATTATTTTTTTCATATTGTCTCCGTTAATTAAATTTAATTACCTCATTTAAATTCATAATTTGATACATGTAAATGATGAATTAACGAGACCAGATATCCCTAATAAAGATTACACGTTTTAGTTGTGTTACTATTACACACTGATTTAATTAAAATTATCTAGTCTAATCAAATATTTTAGTCTAAAAATTTATTAATTAACTTTATAAAAAATATGAGTTCAGAAAAAAATCCAATACCAAATTCTTTAAATGAACATTGGATGCCTTTTACCTCTAATAAAGATTTCAAAGAAAGACCAAGATTAATTACAAGTGCAAAAGGAGTGTATTTGAAAAATCATGAGGGGCAGACTCAAATAGATGCAAGCTCTGGTTTGTTTTGTAATCCTCTTGGACATGGCAGAAAAGAGATTATAGATGCAATTACCAATCAATTAAAAACATTGGATTATGCTCAACCTTTCCAACAAGGTTTTGGTGGTTCATTTGAATTGGCTACAAAAATTTCACAGCATACACCTGGAAATTTAAATAGAATTTTTTATACGATTTGTGGATCTACAGCAGTAGAAACAGCAATTAAAATAAGTATTGCATACCATAAAGCCAGAGGAGAAGGACAAAGGTTTAGGTTTGTAGGAAGAGAAAGAGCGTATCATGGCATGAACATTGGAGCCACATCAGTTGGTGGAATGATTAACAATGTAAAAGCTTACGCGAGTGTTTTAATGCCAGGTGTAGTTCATATGAGGCACACTCATTTAGATGAACATAAATTCGTCTCTGGTCAACCTGAAACTGGAGTAGAAATTGCTAATGATCTAGAAAGAATATGCACAAATTTTGGAGCTGAAAATATTGCTGCATGTATTGTTGAGCCGATTGCAGGGTCAACAGGAACATTAGTCCCGCCAGTTGGATACTTGCAAAGGTTAAGAGAGCTCTGTGACAAGCATAATATTTTACTAATTTTCGATGAGGTGATAACCGGCTGGGGAAGAACAGGGTCCGCTTTCGGCGCTCAAGAATTTGGAGTTACACCAGATATAATGACAATGGCTAAGGCCACTACAAATGGAATTGTTCCTTTTGGAGTAGTTGCATGCAAAGAAGAAATATATGATGCTGTTATGGATAATTCTCCAAAAGGAGTTATAGAACTTTTCCATGGTTATACTTATTCTGGAATCCCGATATCTGTTGCTGCCGCATTAGCAGTTCAAGATATTTTTGAAAAAGAAGATATATTTAATAGAGCAAAAGAACTAAGCCCTTATTTTCAAGAAGGATTATTCTCATTAAAAGACATCGATGTTGTTGAAAACATTAGAGGATATGGAATGATGGGGGGAATAGATATTAAAATGGATGGTAGACCAGGTAAGGCAGGACTTGCAACATTTAAACATTGTTATGAAGCTGGAGTAAATTTCAAAGCAACGGGTGATGCACTAATTATTGCTCCAATGTTTATTTGTGAGAAAAAGCACATTGATGAAATTATTGATAAATTAAGAACAGGTATTACTAGTTATAGCAAAAGCAAAAAAAATTAATTTTCAATATGAAAATTGGTGTCCCTAAAGAAATAAAACCTCAAGAAACCCGAATAGGATTAACACCTGATAGTGTTAAAGATTTAGTGTCGAATGGTCATGAGGTATTAATAGAAACAAATGGGGGGACTGAAGCAGGATTTGATAATTCGCATTATAGCTCTGCAGGTGCAAAAATAATCGATAAAGCTGAAGATATTTTTCAAGATTCGGAAATTATTGTTAAAGTTAAAGAGCCTCTTTCAAGTGAGATACAAATGATAAGAGAAAACCAAATTGTTTTCACTTATCTTCACCTGGCTGCTGCGAAAGAATTAACTCAAGGATTAATTAATTCTAAAGGTGTCTGTATAGCATATGAAACAGTTACAGATCAAAATGGAAGATTACCTCTATTAGCACCAATGAGTGCTGTTGCAGGAAGAATGTCAGTTCAAGCAGGTGCACATTGTTTAGAAAAAAATCAAAAAGGCAGAGGAGTATTATTGGGAGGAGCACCTGGTGTAGAGGGTGGTACAGTTGTAATTTTAGGTGGAGGTGTTGTAGGAGAAAATGCTGCTGATATCGCAACCGGAATGCAAGCAAAAGTTCATATTGTAGACAAATCTGAAAAAAGACTTGGAGAACTCATTAAGAAATTTGGTGATAAAATAATCCCTCAACAAGCTGATAATATTGATTTAAAAAAACTAATCTCTGAGGCCGATCTTTTAGTTGGAGGTGTTTTAATACCTGGAGCGGAAGCTCCAAAATTAGTTACCAAAGATATGTTAAAATTTATGAAAAGAGGATCTGTAATAGTTGATGTAGCTATTGATCAAGGCGGATGTGTTGAAACTAGTAAGCCAACAACTCATGCAAATCCAACATATATAGTAGATGACATAGTTCACTATTGTGTAGCCAATATGCCAGGAGGGGTTCCTAGAACCTCAACTCTAGCTTTAAATAAAGTAACATTACCTTTTTTAAATAAATTAGCTAAAGATGGCTATCAAAAGGCTTTAAAAGATGACCCTAATTTTTTAGCAGGATTAAATATTTACAAAGGTAATGTAACTTACAAGGCAGTAGCAGATACCTTTGGTCATAAATTCCTTTCTCCAGTAGAAGCTATAAATTAAAAAATGAAAATAACTCCAGGTTCAGCAAAAGTAGTTGTTATTGGTGGTGGTGTGGTGGGTTGTTCTTGCGCATATCATTTAGCTAAATTTGGTTGGAAGGATGTAATTTTGTTAGAAAGAGATAAATTAACTTCGGGCACTACATGGCACGCAGCTGGATTAGTAAGCCAGATTGGTCCATCTGCAACAATAACTAAAATCAGAAAATACTCATTAGATTTATATAAAGAGCTTGAAAAAAGAATAGATCATTCAGCTGGCCTTCGTCTAAATGGAGCATTATCCATAGCGCAAGAAGAAGGAAGATGGCAAGAATTAAAAAGACAAGCAACTACAGCACAACTTTATAATTTTGATGTAAAAATATTAACAAAAGATCAAATTAAAGAGAAAATACCTATAATAAAAACAAATGATTTACTTGGTGGAATTTTTATGCCAGGAGATGGTTCGGGCGACCCCTCTGGTATTACACAGTTACTTGCCAAAGCAGCAAAAGTAGAGGGTGCAAAAATTTATGAGGACTCCCCGGTCGAAGATATTATTATAAAAAATAAAAGGATCGAAGGAGTTGTCGTTAATGGAAAAAAAATTGAATGTGAATATATTGTTTTAGCGACCGGTATGTGGTCTCGGCAAATTGGAGAAAAATTAGGAGTCAGTATTCCATTATATCCAGCAGAACATTTTTATGTAATTACTGAACCAATCAAAGATATTCCAAAAAACTTACCAGTGATTAGAGACTTTGATAGTAGAACATATTTTAAGGAAGATGCAGGAAAACTGCTTTTAGGAATATTTGAGGGAAAATCTATACCTGCATTTGATAAAACAAACAGAGTGCCAGAAGATTTCTCTTTTGGAGAATTTCCTGAAAATCTCGAGCACTTTGAACCGTATTTAAATGCATGCATGAAAAGATTTCCTATTTTAGAACAAACAGGAATCAGAAAGTTTTTTGCAGGTCCAGAGTCTTTTACCCCAGACACTAATACTCTATTGGGAGAAGTGCCAGAGGTAAAAAATTTTTTTGTATGTTGCGGTTTAAATAGTATTGGTATAGCCAGCGCAGGCGGAGTAGGCAAAGTTACGGCTGAATGGATTATTAATGGGCATATTAACGAGGATATTTTTAATTATGATATTAAAAGATTTCAAAAATTTCACTCAGAAATCAAATTTATAAAAGAAAGAATAACAGAGACGCTAGGAGATTTATATGGAATGCACTGGCCATTTAAACAACATAAAACGTCAAGAAATGTAAAAAAATTACCTTATCATGAATTATTAAAAGATAGTGGTGCTTGCTTTGGTGTTTCGGGTGGATATGAAAGACCTATGTGGTTTTCTATAAACGGATCAAAGCCTGAATACAAATATAGTTACAATTATCAAAATTGGTATCCATCAGCAGAATTTGAGACAAAAAATTGCAAGGAGAATGTAGGGATATTTGACTTATCTCCATTTTCAAAATTTGAAATAAAAGGTGAAAGTGCTCATGCAGAACTTCAAAAAGTTTTTACAGCAAATATAAAGAATGAAAAAGGCAAATGTACATATACACAAATGCTAAATCCCGACGCTGGAATTGAAGGTGATGTTACTGTTGTATGTATCGATAGTAATTATTTTAGAATTATAAGTGCGGCCGAAACAAGAGTAAGAGATAAATTTCATATTAGTAAATATTTAAACAACAGTAAATTACGCGATGTTACTGATGAATATTGTGTTATGGGAGTTTTTGGTCCTAAAAGTAGAATGTTAATGCAAGTTATCAGTAAAGACAATTTTTCAAATGAAAGCTTTAAGTTTTCGACTGGTAAATATATTAAAATTAAAAATATTTTAGTTTGGGCTCAAAGAATTTCTTATGTTGGAGAATTAGGGTATGAATTATATGTAAAATTCAATGATGCTAAAGAAATTTACCAAACGATTATTAAAGAGGGTAAAAAATTTAATATCTCCAATTGCGGCACTCATTCAATGGATATTTTAAGGATGGAAAATGGATTTTTGCACTGGGGACACGATATGTCTCCTGAAGAAAATCCATACGAAATTGGTTTAGATTTTACAATTAGTTATAAAAAAAATACAAATTTTATAGGAAAACAATCATTATTAAAAATTAAGGATAAGAAATTAGATAAAAGACTTTTAATGTTTGAATTAAAAGATAGCGAGCCAGGCAAACCGCTACTTTTGCATGATGAACCCATTTATCTAAATAATAAAATTATAGGAAGAACAACTTCAGGAAATTATTCTTTCAATTACAATAAAAATATCAGTTATGGGTTTGTAAATTCCGGAAATACCGTTTCTTCACTAGAAAATAAAGAGATTTTTATAGAAGTTGAAAAAAAAAAGTACTTAGCGAGAGTACTTCCAAAAAAATTAAGCAATAACAATTATAAAAAAATATAGAATTTATAATCATTCTAAATAAAAAAATATTGATTTAATCATAAATTTGATATTAAATTTGATTTATAAATGTTTAATAAAGTCGACATAAATTCAGAAACAGATAGCAATTTAAGCACAACTCACAAAATTAATTCAAAAAAAAGAGTTGATATAAATGTTTTATTGAACAAAGTAAGAGCTGACAAAAAAAAAGAAAAACTTGAGAGCTCTATTTTTTTTGGCATAATCTCACTAACTGTAATTTTAGTTGGTGTAATTGTATCTTTGTAATTAGTTGTAGCTATTTTTATATTTTTTAAATTCCTTCTCACGAAAAGAGGTTTGCTTAGACAATTCAAAATCTAAATATTTAGAAGCTGCAATGTTAAGATCAAGTTTCTTATAATCTTCATCACCTATTAGTTTTGCATAATACAACCAATTTCTCATAATAAGTACATCACTCAAAGTAACTCCATTTATAGACTTGCTATGTTTTATATTTTTTTGTCTTTGTATTTTTAGGCTTGTGTTGTCTATAATATTCTCTTTTTCTTTCCAGTCAGTATTATAGTTCATAAATTTTTCTGATTGTTTATTAATTATTTTGTAATTTGGATGTTCTATTCCAAACTCTGTACAACCTCTTTTAATTATCATCTGATATTTTCTTATAATTTTGTTTAATAAAATTTTTTCTAACTTAGAGTATATTTCTTCAGCATCTTCAATTCCAAAACAATAGATTATTCCTTTATAGCAACCTGAAGCTATGGGTCTCAATTCAACCATAGTTTTTTTTGAGTTATTTTTAGATAAATTTAATTTGTCAAAAATTAAATATAATTTAAATAAATCAATAATCGATGACAATTCTATTTGTACTTTAAAACAACCAAAACAATACTCAGGTATAACTTTATAATTATCAAATATTTCAAAATGTCTTTTACAACCAAGATTGAAATTACTACGTCTCCATATTTGTGTAAGATTATAATTAAATTCTTTGAAATTATCATCACTGATTTGTTTACAACTTTCATAAAATGAAATTACCGATTTATCCGACAACTCATCATTTAAACTTTCAGGTATTTTTATATTTTGCAAAGTATTGTTTGACTTTGTAAATATATTTAATTCTGTATTTGTTGGAGAGTGGAAAGATAATGCTTGGATAATGTTTCCTTTTGCCATCGTTAAATTTGGATCTAATTTGAGCGCATGGCTATAATTAATTATTGCATCTTCATAATTTCCAAGGTCATTAAATGCACTAGCTATATTATTATAACCGGCAGCATAATCAGGATTTATTTTTAATACTTTTTTATAACAACCCACCGCATCATTAAATTTACCTAAACCCATAAACGCATTACCCAAATTATTCTGAGCTTCAAAATAATTAGGATCTAGGTCTATTGCTTTATTAAAAGTTTTAATACAATTCTCGTACTGATTAAGTTGTAATTCAATTATACCTAAAAGATTGAAAGCTTTTGGATTGTGTGGATTAAATTTAATAAAACTTTTGATATTTTTTAATGCATCATCAAATTTCTTGTTTTTTATTAGCTCTACTATTTCTTCTAAAGTGCTATTTTTACTCATTAATAAATAAATAAGAATTTACATTTTTATTTCAACAACTTTGTAAATTGAAATAATATATCATAATATATGTGTTAATATGACAGTTGAATAATTTTAAAAGCTTAATAAATTACAAATAATGTCAAATTTTTTCAAAGATACTGATTTAGATTTAAAAAAAGCAGAAAAACTTGTTTCTGACACTTTACACAACTGTGATGATGGCGAGTTATATTTAGAGGACACAAAATCTGAATCGATTGTATTAGATGATAATAAAATAAAAAGTTCGAATTATACTACAGATATCGGATATGGTTTTAGAGCGATTAATGGAGATGTAGTTGCGTATTCTCATTCAAATGAAATATCTGAAAAATCCCTAATAAATTCTAGTAAAAATTTAAAATCAACATTGAAAAATACTAAAGGTACTTATAATTACGAAATTAAAAAAACTAACCAAAAATTCTATAAAGAAATAGATCCAATCGAAGAAAAATCTTTGTCAAACAAAATATTACTATTAAATAAAATTAATGATTATTCCAGATCTATTGATAGCAATGTTAAGCAAGTAACTGCAAATTTTTTAGGTGAAAAGAAATCTGTCGAAATATTGAGGTCAGGAGGAGAAATACTAAATGATGTCAGACCTCTAATAAGATTTAATGTTTCAATAATGGTGGAAAAAAATGGAAGAAAAGAAACAGGTGTTTATGGAATAGGTGGAAGACAATCTTATGAAGATTACCTAAAAAATGATAATTGGAAAAGAGTTTGTGAGGAAGCATATAGAATTGCAAATACCAATTTGGAAAGCAAGCCCTCACCTGCAGGTGAAATGAAAGTAGTCTTAGGTCCAGGTTGGCCAGCAATATTAATACATGAAGCTGTAGGACATGGACTTGAGGGTGATTTTAACAGAAAAAAAACATCTGTGTTTCATGATCTAGTTGGAAAAAAAGTTGCAAGTGAAGGTGTTACTATAATTGATGATGGTACTTTAGATAATAGAAGAGGTAGCTTGAACATTGATGATGAGGGAACCCCAACTGAAAAAACAGTTTTAATAGAAAATGGTATTCTTAAAAATTTTATGCAGGATAGACTTAATGCAAGACTAATGAATACTAGATCCACTGGTAACGGTAGGAGAGAAAGCTATAAACATGTAGTCATGCCTCGAATGAGAAATACAATAATGTTAAATGGAAAAAATACTCAAGAAGAAATGATAAATTCAGTCGATAAAGGAATATTTGCAGTAAGTTTTGGAGGCGGACAAGTAGATATTACTTCTGGAAAATTTGTTTTTAATTGTACAGAGGCATATGAAATAATTAATGGCAAAATTGGAGCACCAATAAAAGGAGCAACTTTAATTGGTGATGGGCCTTCATCTTTAAAAGAGGTTTTAATGGTTGGCAATGATATGATGCTTGATCCTGGAATTGGTACATGTGGTAAAGCTGGTCAAGGAGTGCCAGTAGGTGTAGGACAACCTTCCTTACTTATAGATAAGATGACTGTTGGTGGAACTCAAATTTAATCAATGATCAAGGAAGAAAATTATCTAAAAAATCTTGCTGAACTATGTTTATCTAAATCAAAAAGTTTTGGGTCTACAGACTCAAATGTAGTTGTAAGTAACACAGTTTCAGAAAGCGTAAATATTAGAAATAAAAAATTAGATGGTAGTGAAAGATCTGAAAATTTATCTGTTAAACTGACAACATTTATTGGTAAAAAAAAAGCATCTATTTCATCTTCTAATCTTAAGGAAAAAAATTTAGAAGATCTGGTTAAAAGATGCGTTGAGGCAACTAAAATTACACCAGATGATGAACTAAATTCTTTACCAGATAAAGATTTATATTTCGTCGGAGATAAAAACCTTAATTTATACGATGATACTCACATTGAAAATGAGCAAAAAATAAATTTTATAAGAGAAGCGGAAAATGCAGCTTTTTCAAATGAGAAAATAGTTAATACAAATGGATCAGGTTTCTCAGAAACCAAATCAAATTTTGTCCTTGCAAATTCAAGTGGATTTTCCAATGGTTACAAAACTTCTAACTTCACAGCTTATTGTGAGGTTGTGTCAAAAAGTAATGGCAGTATGGAGAGAGACTACGAGTTTTCGAGTAGAAGATTTTTTAATGATTTGATGAAACCTGAAGAGATGGGTAAAAATGCATCTGAATTAGCGATTAAAAAATTAAATCCTAAAAAAATTAAGAGTGAAAAAATAAGTATTATTTTTGATAAAAGAGTTTCAAAAAATATCCTATCAACATTTGCAAACTGTATTTCAGCAAGTGTAATAGCAAAAGGTACAACTTTTTTAAAAGACAAGTTAAATGAAAAAATATTTAATGATAAGATTAATATTGTTGACAAGGGTGATATAAAAAAAGGCATTGGATCAAGATATTTTGATAGCGAAGGTGTAGAAGTAAAAGAATTAAATTTAGTGAAGGATGGAATTTTAAAAGATTATTTAATAGATACCTATTATGGTAAAAAAATTAACAAGAAATCGAATGGTAGATCGAGCGGAACAACGAATCTGTACTTTAAAAATGGAGAAAAAACACTTGATGAGATTTTAAACTCTTCAAAAAAAGTCCTTTATATAAATGAGACTATTGGAAGAGGTGCTAATATTATTACAGGAGATTATTCCGTTGGAGCATCGGGTGTAATGGTTGAAAATGGTGAATTTACCAATCCAGTAAGTGAAATAACAATAGCAGGTAATTTTAACGATATTTTTAAAAATTTAGTTCTAGCAGATGATTTAGAATTTAATTTTAGTACTAACTCCCCTACAATGCTTATTGAGGGCATGACTGTAGGTGGAATATAAATGAATCCAACAGATATTTTATTAAGTATTGCGATAGTTGGAATTTATACGATGGTTCATATTTATTTGAAAACAAACTATAAAAATAATAAGAGGATTTTAGCTATTTTTGTAGAGGGTTTTTCGATTGCCACTTTAATAACTGGTGTATTATATTATCTTATAAAGTTTATTGCTTCTTAAAACTTTAAAATAAAAACTATGTATTTGAAATAAAATATAAGTAGTATATATCAACTTGAATTTAATGGCGGGGTAGCTCAGTTGGTTAGAGCGCGGGACTCATAAGCCCGAGGTCAGTGGTTCGATCCCACTTCCCGCTACCAATTTATTTTTTTAATATACTAGTTAATTTTCTTAAACTCATTGACTGAAGTAATGGAAGTTTTTTACTATTCTTTAATCTTGCTTTTTTAACTTTAATATTTTTTGATTTTGCAAATTTATAAATAGATTGGGACTTTCCACCAACATTGATTATACCCTTTTTATTTATTAATTTAGGAAGGATGCCAACAAAATCCTCATGATACATAAAATTACTGATTAAATTTGTATATGCAGTTTTAAAATTAAATGGCTTTTCAGTCATTGTTACTCTTAGAATTAGAGAGTTATTATACATTTTAACAGAGCATTCACCTCCTAGCTTGCTCCATCCATAATTATTGAAGGGTTTAACGCCATCTTCCTCACTGTAATTACCTTTAGTTCCTTCATATACGTAACCTGTTGAAATATAAATTAGTTTGATGTTAAATTTATTACATGCCTTAACAATATTAGCAGTTCCTATAATATTTAATTCAATACTTTTAGAAATATTATGATCATGAATTCTCATTGGTCTAGAAAGACCTGCTGTATGTATTACAATTTTTGGTTTATATTTTTTAAAACATTTTATAATAGAATTTTCTTTAAGAATATTACATTGATTTTTACTAACAAAAATTAATTTTAATTTTTTATTTTTGTCTTTTAAAACTTTCGCAAATCTTCCATCTCTTCCTGTGACTAAAATTTTATTATTCATTAAATATATTTTTTAACGAAATCTTTAAAACTGATATTTTTTCGGTCTTTACTGGACAATATAAATTTTTTACCAGGCCACTTAATTTTTAAATATGGATCATTGTAATCTATACCTATTTCACTTTTTTTATGCCTGTAATTTGAACAGCTGTAAATTATGTAATTTTCTTTGCTAATACAAAGAAATCCATGAGCAAAACCCGGTGGTATGTATAGAGAATTTGAATTTTGTTCACTTAAAATAGTTGAAAAATGTTTTCCAAATGTTTTTGAGCCTTTTCTAAGATCTACTGCTACATCAAAAATTTTACCTTTTAGAACCGAAATATATTTTCCTTGTGGTTTCTCTAATTGCAAATGTAATCCTCTTAAAACATTCTTTTTAGAAAATGACATGACAACAAAAGGAAATTTTTTTCTAATTAAATTTTCTTTTAATATTTCTTTAAAGTAACCCCTGTTATCCTTATAATTTCGGTTATTTATAATTTGCAGATTGCCAAATGGTTTGCTTAATCTCATTTTGTAATTAATTTTTTTAAATATGTTGAATACTCACATTTACCATAAAATTTAATAGCTTTTAAAATATGTTTTTTAGTTATCCATTTATTGAGTAGAGAAATTTCCTCTAAACATGCAATCTTAAAGCCTTGCCTATTTTCTATTGCAGAAACAAAATTTATAGTTTTGTAATAGTCATTAATTGAACCTGTGTCTAACCATGCACCACCTCTACCAATAAAATCTACACTTAGTTTTTTATTTTTTTTATAAGTATTCAGCAAATCTGTAATCTCTATTTCTCCTCTTTGAGATGGTTTTAGTTTTTTTGCATATTGAACAACCTTGTTATCAAAGAAATATAGGCCTGTGATAGCCAGATCTGAAACAAACTTTTTTGGTTTTTCTATAATAGATATTATTTTGTTTTTTTTGACTTTTGCAACACCGTATCTCTCGGGCTTGTTCACTCTATGTAAAAAAACTTTTGCCCCTTTTTTTAACTTAATGCTATTTTTAAGCTTCTCTGTCAAATATTGACCATAAAAAAAATTGTCACCTAGTATTAAAGCTACATTATCTTTTTTAATAAAATGTTCTCCAATCAAAAATGCATCTGGTAAACCTCTAGGTTTATCTTGTTCAGCATATGTGATTTTAATACCAAGATTTTTTCCATCAGGTAATACTTTTTTATATTGTTCTAATTGACCTTTGTTTACAACTATTAATATATCTTTAATTTTTGCTAACATTAAAATTGAGAGTGGATAATATATCAATGGTTTGTCGTAGATTGGCAAAAGCTGCTTATTCACCGCTTTCGTCAATGGGCTCATTCTCGTTCCTTTGCCACCTGATAAAATAATTCCTTTTTTTATCATTTCTTTAATCCAATCCTTTTAATTATATCCTTTTTACTCAAAAGTGAATAATAAGCTTTGTTATTGAAATACCACTCAAATGTCTTCTCTAATCCTTTCTTAAAATTTATTTTTGGTTTCCACCCTAACTTTTTTCTAATTTTATTACTATTAATTGCATATCTCATGTCATGACCAGGTCTATCTTTAACAAATTTTATTTTAACATTTTTTCCTAAATAAATTTTATTTCTTACAACAGATAATAATATTTTTGTTAAATCAATATTTTTCAAATTTTTGTTTGAACCAATATTATAAAAATTTCCAATTTTCCCTTTTTTAAAAACTTTGATTAATGCCTCGCAATGATCGTCTACATAAATCCATTCTCTAGAATTCTTTCCTTTGCCATAGATTGGCAAAGATTTATTTGTTAATATATTATAAATTAATTTTGGAATAAGTTTTTCTGGATGTTGTCTTGGTCCATAATTGTTAGAGCAATTTGTTATAATCGCATTTAAATTATATGTTCTAATATAGGAATATACTAAATGGTCAGATGAAGCTTTTGAAGCTGCATATGGAGAACTTGGAACATAAGCATCGTTTTCTTTAGATCTTCCTTTAATAACGTCGCCAAAAACTTCATCGGTTGAAATATGAATAAAACGACATTTTTTATTAGATCTTGAGTATTCTTTAAAACTTTCAAGCAAATTAAAGGTACCCAAAACATTAGAATTAATAAAACTTGATGGATTTTCAATTGACCTATCCACATGTGATTCTGCAGCCAGATTGTATATGCAAATAGGTTTATACTTATTAAGTATATATTTAATTTTCAATCTGTCATTTATGTTAGCTTTATAAAATTTATAATTTTTATTATTTGTAAAATCTTTTAAATTATAAAAATTTGAAGCATAGCTTACCTTATCGATATTGATAACAAAGTATTTTTTTTTTATAAGTATTTTAATTAAATTACTACCAATAAATCCCAAACCTCCAGTTACAAGAATTTTCTTCATACTTTTTTTTACATTAATACATAGATTTAGTATACTTATTAATATTAATGAAATTAAATTTAAATAATATTACTTTCATAATAGTTTGTTTTAAGAGTGAAAACGTAATTTATAATTGTCTTAATTCACTACCAAAAGAATGCAAAAAAATCGTTATAGAAAACTCAAAAAACATTAAATTAAAAAACGATTTAGAGACAAATTATGACAACATTGAGGTTTTAATTAACGATAATTTGGGGATGGGTGCTTCAAATAATATAGGAATTTCAATGGCAAAAACAAATTTTGTTTATATATTAAATCCAGATACAAAATTACAAAAAAATACTCTAGATATTTTGATACAAGAAAGCGATAAATTAGACGACTTCGCTATTATTTCACCACTCTCTTCAAATGAAACTTTTCCGAATTATAAAATATTTAAAAAAGAAAATATCAGCCAAGATATATTTGAAGTGGATAGGGTGGATGGTTTTTCTATGTTACTTAATAAAGAAAAATTCGATAATAAATTTTTCGACGAAAACATTTTTTTATACCTCGAGAATGACGACTTATGTCTGAGAGTAAAAAAAAAAAAAGAAAAAATTTACATAATAAGAAAATCCAGAATTGATCATTTAGGATCTTCTTCATCTAGCGATAACAAGAGTAAAGATTTTGAGTACTTAAGAAATTGGCATTGGATGTGGTCAAAGTTTTATTTTAACAAAAAACATAGTGGATATCTAGTATCGATAATAAAAATATTTCCGAATTTAATATCAGCTTCTTTAAAATTTTTTTTATACTTTATTTTGTTTCAAGCACATAAAAAAAATATTTATAAAATGAGAATTTTGGGAATATATAATTCTTTAATCGGAAAAAAATCTTATTATAGAATCTTTTAGTGGCCTGGAAACTCAATTAAATTTTCCACTTTATAGCCCAATTTTACTAATTTATCATTGCCCCCTAAATCAAACAAATTTATTACAAAAATGAAATTTGACACAATCCCTCCAGCCATTTCAACGATTTTTGCTGCCGCTTCAGCAGTCCCCCCAGTTGCTATAAGGTCATCAATAATCACGACTTTATCATTTTTTTCAATGGAGTCTTTATGCATTTCGATTGTAGCCGTTCCATATTCCAATTCAAAATCTATGGAATACCTTTCTCCTGGTAATTTATTTTTCTTTCTAAGTAAAATAAATGGTTTTTTAAGAATAAAGGAGATAGCAGATGCAAATATAAATCCCCTTGATTCTATAGCTGTAATTTTATCAAATCGATAATTACTAAGTCTTTCCACCATTATATTTATTGTCTTAGCAAAAGCTTCCTCGTTTTTTATTAATGTTGTAATGTCTCTAAAAAGAATTCCTTTTTTTGGGTAATCAGGAATTGATCTAATATAATCTTTTAAATCCATATTTTTTTGCGTTATAAATAAATAAATCATTTTAAATAATATGACAAATAAATTAGGTATAATTGGTGGAAGCGGTTTATACGACATCGAAGAGTTTAAAAATAGAGAACTTATAGATTGTAGTACTCCATGGGGAAAGCCCTCAGATCAGATTTTAAAAACAAATTATAAAAATAAAGAAGTTTTTTTTCTACCAAGGCATGGACGAGGCCACTTCATATCACCAAGTAATATAAATTTTAGAGCTAATATTGATGCTTTAAAACAACAAGGTGTAACAGATTTAGTATCTGTATCTGCTGTAGGTTCTTTAAAAGAAGATTTAAATCCTGGAAAATTCGTAATTATTGACCAATTTATAGATAGAACATTTGCGAGAATTAAAACATTTTTTGATGAAGAAATAGTAGCCCACGTTTCCATGGCACACCCAACATCTAATGGTTTAATGAATGCATGCGAAGAAGCAATAAAAAAATCCAATATTGATTACAAAAGAGGAGGTATTTATGTTGTTATGGAAGGTCCTCAATTTTCAACATTAGCAGAGTCAAATTTATATAGATCTTGGAATGCAGATGTCATCGGTATGACAAATATGCCAGAGGCTAAATTGGCTAGAGAGGCTGAGATTAGATATGCCTCAGTTTCAATGGTAACAGATTATGATTGCTGGCATCCAGACCATGAAAATGTTGATGTGCAAAAGGTAATTCAAGTTCTTATGAGTAATGCGACCAAAGCAAAAGAAATGATAAAAAATTTGATTGATAATTTTGAAACTTTTATTGATCAAAATGATCCAACTAATAATTGTTTAGATGTCGCAATAATCACCTCACCAGAAAAAAGAACCCAAAAGACAAAAAATAAATTAAAAACAATTGCTGGAAGAATTTTAAATAAATGAAAAAACAAAAAAATTTAAAAGGTAATTGTGCATGCGGTAATGTTAAATATAAAATTGAAGGTAAACCTTTATTTACCCAAGCATGTCACTGTAAAAATTGCAAACTATCAACAGGATCTTCATTTGTAATTCATACAATGGTATTAGAGGAAGATTTTAAAATTCATGGTGATGTCGCTTCAATCGATTTACCAACTGGAAGTGGTAAAGGTTATAATGCATATTTTTGTATTATTTGCGGAGTATATGTATTTTGCAAGTATAATGTTTCAAAAGGAAGAATAGCTGTAAGAACTCAAACTTTAGAAAATCCAATAGAGCCACAAGCACATATTTTTATTAAAAATAAAGATCCATGGATCGAAATTACAAATAAAAAAATTTGCTATGACGAGTATTACGATAGAGAAAAAACGTGGCCAAAAGATAGCCTTGATAGAATTAGATGAAAATTAAAGGGAAAGAGTATAAAACTATCTGGTTTGAAAATAATATCGTAAAAATTATTGATCAAACTAAATTACCTCATGATTTTGTAATTAAAGATCTTAAAACAGTCGATGATGTTATAAATGCTATTAAAACAATGGAGGTAAGAGGTGCTCCTTTAATAGGAGCAACTGCGGCTTACGGAATTGTGCTAGCTTTAATAAAGGATAATGATCAATCTTATGTTGAGCAGACTTGTAAAAAATTGATAAACTCAAGACCTACTGCAATCAATTTAAAATGGGCAATTGATAGAATGCGTTCAAAACTTAAAGGAGTTAACAGTAGTGAAATATTAGAAATTGCTATTAAAGAGGCTAACTACATTTGTGAAGAGGATATTAAATTTTGTAAAAAAATAGGTTTAAATGGACTAAATATTATTGAGGAAATTTATAATAAAAAAAAAGACACCGTAAATATTTTAACTCATTGTAATGCTGGCTGGCTTGCAACAATTAACTGGGGCACAGCAACATCACCCATCTACCATGCTCAACAAAAAGGTATACCTATTCATGTCTGGGTTGATGAAACAAGACCAAGGAATCAAGGGGCAAATTTAACCTCATTCGAATTAAATGAGGAAAATATTTCAAATACTATTATAGCAGATAATACAGGTGGAATTCTTATGCAAAGAAGAGAAGTTGATCTATGTATAGTAGGTACTGATCGTACATTATCTAATGGTGATGTTTGCAATAAAGTAGGAACCTATCTAAAAGCACTTGCTGCAAAAGATAATAATATCCCATTTTATGTTGCATTACCTAGCTCAACAATTGATTGGGATTTAAGAAATTCTAAAAACATTCCAATAGAAGAGAGAAATTCAGAAGAACTTTCATTTATTGAGGGTCTAGATGATCATGGCAATTTAAAAAAAATACGGATTTATCCTGAAAATAGTAATTCATTAAATTTAGCATTTGATGTAACACCTGCAAAGTATATTACAGGGCTAATTACTGAAAAAGGTGTTTGTAGCGCATCTGAGAAAGGGTTAAGTAAATTATTTAAATGAACCCATTAATTTTTTCATTAGTATCTTTGATTCTAGTTGCAGTTTCAGCAAATTTTTTGAGTTTAATTAAAGAAAATAAAACTTTATTGTATATCTCAACTATTCCATGCGTATACTTAGTGATTTACGGTATTTATTTAATTTTTGGTCCAATAGATTTATATGAGGATGGCTCCACAAATTATTTTAATAAAAATCCCTCTGAAAAAGAGTTACCGATAGTTTTTACTATACTTAAACTTTACCAATATATTATAGTTTTGGTTGGAATAATATTTGGGTATGTTTTTTCAAAAAAATTAAAAGATATAAAAAAAAATGAAGCAAGCTGAGGAAGTAATTAAATATGCGAAAATGCTTAATACTGAAAACCTTTCAGCTTTAAGATCAGGAAATATATCAGTCAGATACAATGATGGATTTTTGATAACCCCCTCTGGAGTAAAATATTCTTCTTTACAAATCGACGATATAGTTTTTGTTTCATTAAACGGACAATTCGATGAAAAAAAGCAAAAACCTTCCTCAGAGTGGAAATTTCATAGAGATATTTACAAAAATAAAAGAGAGGCTAATGCCATTGTTCACTCGCATTCAACTAATGCCACTGCAGTTTCAGCTCATGGGAAGTCAGTACCTGCCTTTCACTATATGGTGGCACTTGCAGGTGGAAATGATATTAAATGTGCCGATTATGCTACTTTTGGTACAGAGGAACTATCAAATAACGTTATAAGGGCATTAGAAAATAGAAAAGCATGTTTGATGTCAAATCACGGGCAGGTTGCTTTTGAAAAAAGTTTAGATAAAGCTTTTGAGCTTGCTCAAGAAATAGAAAATATTTGTCATCAATATATAAATGCATTAAGAATAGGTGTTCCAAAGATTCTATCAAATAATGAAATGAATAAAATCTTAGGTCAAATTAAAAATTATAAAAAAGAGTAATTTTTATGACAAAAGTTGGAGAACATGTAACTCTTGATTTTATAGGCGTCAAGAAAGACTATTCACAAAAATTTTACGAAAAAATAATTTATAAAATAGCTAAACTTGCAAAGGTTGAAATTTTAGGGATTAACAGTCATAAGTTTGAACCTCAAGGATTTACAACAGTTGCATTACTCGCTGAGAGCCATATGAGCTTCCATACTTTTCCAGAAAAAGGTATAGTTAGTTTTGATTTCTTTACATGTGGCAAAGTACATCCAAAAATAGCTCTAGAAGTTTTACAAAAAGAAATAAAATCAAAAAGAGTTTCAGTTAATAGTTTTGATAGAAGTACTTTAAGTCATTACGACGATATTTATAGCTCACCAGGATTAAGAAAATTTTACGTCGTAAAAGATGTGTTGGAAAACTTTACTTCTAAAGTCGGCCAGCACATAGAGATTTTAAATTTAGAGCAATTTGGCAAAGCACTTTTCATAGACAATGAATTACAAGTGGCAGAAAAAGATGAGCATATTTACAGCTCAACATTTGTTAAATCAGGTTTAAATTTAAACAAAAATAAAGATAAAGTAGCTATTATAGGAGGTGGTGATGGAGGTGTGGCAAGAGAATGTATTTCTAAGAATTTTGGTTTCATTGATTGGTTTGAATTAGACCCACAAGTTGTCAAAGTATGTGAAAAGCATCTTTCAAAGGTAGGCGAAAAAGCTACAAAAAAAAATTCTGTAAACTGTTTCTGGGGAGATGCGTTTGAAAGTATAAAATCTTTAGAGAATAATAGGTATGATAAAATATTCGTTGATCTTAATGATGATCAGTATTGTATAGATTTAGCTGCAAAAAATATGAAATCCTTAAAAAGAATTCTTAAACCCTACGGAACTATAACTGCTCAAGTGGGAAGCCAGGATAAAAAACCTAAACAAGTAAAAAATTGGCTAACCGTTTTTAATAAAAATTTTGGTAATGCTACCCTGGATAGAGTTTATATACCAAGTTTTGATTGTTCCTGGAATTTTGCATCATCAATAAACAATTAATTTATCTTTTTAAATCCCAAATTTTGTGGAATAATCTAACTTATATTTTTGGAGGAAAAATGAATAAATTAAAAAAATTTGGCTTAGGAATATTGATTAGTTTGTTTCTAACAATTTCTGCTAATGCTGATAAAATTAGAATAGGAACTGAAGGTGCTTACCCACCTTGGAATTCCAAAGATGCCTCAGGTAAATTAATTGGTTTCGAAGTTGAACTTGCATGGGCTCTTTGTAGATACATTGGACAACAATGTGTAATAGTTGAACAAGACTGGGATGGAATGATTCCAGCTCTTCAAATGAGAAAGTTCGATGCAATTATGGCAGGAATGTCTATTACTGATGAGAGAAAAAAAGTAATAACTTTTTCTCAAGGTTATGCTGATGAAGTTGCATCACTAGCGGTAATGAAAGGATCCAGTTTAGAGGGAATGGATACACCAGAAGGAGTTAATCTAAATTTGGGTGGAGCCGATGTTAAGAAAGCTCTTAAAACTATAACTGGTGCATTAGCTGGCAAAACTGTATGTACACAAACTGGAACAATTCATCAAAATTTTTTAGAGTCTGGAGATGTTGGTAAAGTTAATGTTAGAACTTACAAAACTCAAGATGAAGTAAATTTGGATTTGGCTTCAGGAAGATGTGATGTAGCGTTAGCTGCTGCGGTTGCTTTTACTGACTACGCAGAAAAATCTGGCAAACCTGTTGTTCTTGTTGGACCAACTTTTTCAGGTGGTGCGTTTGGTAATGGTGTAGGTGTTGGTTTGAGACAAGCATCTCAAATGGGAGAGGACTCAACTCAAGGTAAAAGAGACGCTGCACTTTTAAAAGCATTTAACAAAGCAATTGATCAAGCAAGAAAAGATGGTGTTATTAGTAGACTTGCTATTAAACACTTTGGTTTCGACGCATCAATGTAAATATTTATTGAAATGGCGGTTAATTAATTAGCCGCCTTTTCGAAATGGAACTTCTAGCATTTGGTAATACAGGTTGGGGTGACGAGTTATTTATCGCAACTTTAATGACCGTCGCAGTTTCCATTACTGCTATGGTTATTGGTTTTATATTTGCTTTGATCTTTACGCCGCTTAAATTATCAAAATATAAATTTTTAAATTATATAGCAAATTTTTACACGACTATAATAAGGGGAGTTCCTGAACTTTTAGTTATCTATCTATTTTTTTTTGGCGGTAGTGGAGCAATTATGTATGTCGCGTCTATATTTGGATACAACGAATATATTGAGATAAATGCATTTTTAACTGGTGCATTTTCAATTGGAATAATTTCAGGCGCTTACTCTACTGAAGTATTTAGAGGAGCCCTACAATCTATTGATAAAGGTCAATTTGAGGCTTCAAATGTTTTAGGTTTCAATAAGATAATTAGATTTTATAAAATCATACTTCCACAAATGCTTAGATTATCTATTCCAAATTTAAGCAATGTTTGGCAAATTACTTTAAAAGATACCTCATTAATATCAGTTACTGGTTTGGTTGAAATAATGCGCCAATCGTATATTGCGGCTGGATCAACAAGAGATCCATTATTTTTTTATACTTTTGCTGCAATATTATATCTTCTGCTAACTTTTTTAAGTATGAAGTTTATAAACAGAATGGAAGTGAAATATAATAGAGGTTTTTAAATGGATATAAATTTAATCATAACCAGCTTTCCAAAATTAATTATAGCAAGTTTCACCACAATTAAACTTTTATCAGTATCTTTATTAATTGGATTATTTATTGGTCTCGTTTTTGCATTGTTAAGAATAAACAATAATATTATACTTGGAAAAATTGCATATGGATATTCTTATGTATTTAGGGGAACACCTTTACTAGTTCAAATATTTATTATCTATTATGGATTTGGACAAGTTGAATTAATCAGAGAAAGTATTTTTTGGTCTGTTCTAAAAGAACCATATTGGTGTGCAGTAATAGCATTTGCATTAAACACTGGCGCATATACATCTGAAATCTTAAGGTCTGCTTTTCAAACTATTAAGCCTGGATTAATAGAGGCAGGTAAAAGTTTAGGTGTAAATAGTAAAATAATTTTCTATAAAATACAAATTCCAATTGCTATCAGACAATCATTACCTGCATATGGAAATGAAATAATTTTAATGCTTAAAGGAACGTCTTTAGCAAGCACTGTAACCTTAATGGATTTAACGGGAGTAGCTAAATATATAATTTCTACCACTTTTAAACCAATTGAGGTGTTTATAATTGCTGGAAGTATTTATTTATTTTTTACCTTTATTATCCACAATATTATTAAAGTTTTGGAGAAAAAATATAGTTTTTAGTATTTTGTGTATTCTTTAATTTCTTTAATTTTTGATCCAGTATGATTATTCATTTCTAATTTTACCTTAGCTCTTTCATCATTAAGAAAATGCACATCTCTAGACAATTTAATAAATTTATCCCCAAAATCTGATTGTTTTTCACATAATCTTTTTTCATCTTCAATAATCCATAATTTTGAGTTAATTTCTTTCAACGTGGAATAAAGCTTAGATAATTTTTCATCAGATTTCACTTTGTTGTCGTATTCTGACTTTAAAATATCATATTCTTTTTTAATATGAGCAAGATTATTTTTATCTTTAATTTTATCTTTTTTAATGTCTAATATTGAGATTTTATCAAGTAGCTCTCCAACTGAGACCTCAACTAAGATTTTGTCCATAAATTTAAATACTGTTATAACATGTTTAAAATATGTCTAACATATTAATTATAAAACACGGTTCTCTAGGAGATATTGCGCAGGCTAGTGGTGCTATACAAGATATATGCGAGTCTCATAAAAATGACAATATCTATATTTTGACTACTAAACCTTATATTAATCTTTTTAAAAAAAATCCTGTATTTAAGGATGTCATATTAGACAAAAGATTATCTCGTTTTAATTTAATTTATTTATATTTTCTAATGAAAAAAATTAAAAAATTAAATATTTCAAAAGTATATGATTTGCAAAATTCATCTAGAACTTATTTTTACAAAAGAATTCTATTTAAGAATGCAGGAAAAGAAATATGGTCCAGTTCATTATCAACTCTTCCAAAAAATAAAAATAAAGATGAATTTGATAAATTATCTGTACTCGTGCGTTTTGATCATCAACTTCGATCAAGTGGAATAAATACAAAGCATACCTTATTGCCAAATTTTAATTGGGCCTGTGAGGATATCTCTGAAATAATAAATAAATATCAATTAAAAAAGTATATTCTTTTATTTCCATTTTGCTCACCACACTTAAAGGTTAAAAAATGGCCTCATTACAATGAACTAATAAAAATTATTAATAATAATTTAGGTAATCAGTACGAAATAATTATTGCCCCGGGTCCAAATGAAATAAATGATGCAAAAAATATTAATGCAGAATGTATTCTAAATAACTCGAATTCATTAAATATCACACAATTAGCTACTTTAATTAAAAATAGTTCTTTTGTTATTGCTAATGATACCGGACCTGCACATATTGCAGCACACCTTGGGTCAAAAGGACTAGCTTTATTCGGTAAACATACAACTGCAGAGCTAGTAAGTATTGAGAGAGAAAATTTTAAAGCAATACAAGTAAGTGATCTTAAGAAACTTAGTGCAAATAAAGTTTTTGAACGGATGTTAGAAAATATTAATTAATATAAATAAATTTTATCAGCTAATCCATAGCATAGTGATGCACTGAGGGCTGAAAATATTAATGGAGCGATAATTCCCTCTCTTGATCTTTCAGGACTTTTAATACCAGTTTGATCGATTAATATTGAATAAGAATTTACAAGAAATATACAAAGGTTTGTCAAAAAAACTAAATTAAAGAATGACCCTGCACCAACCACTCCATCTCTTCTTATAAATAAAATGTATATTGCCATTAAAACCCATCCGAGCATAAATGCTCCTACAAATCTTACAACAGGAAATCCTGTGTCATCTATCTCAAACTTCGTACAAAATTTCCTTGTTTGAAAAATGGTTTGATAAGAATAAATTGCTATACCAAGAAAATGAATAACAAATATTAATAGATAATAAATATTATTAAATTTTTCTATCATATATAATAATTATAAGATTCTCTTATATTTTTCAATTATATTACTCCATAAAAAATTTTTAGAATTTTCTTTTGCAGCTATACCAAATTCTTTATATTTTTTATTTGCTAAGAGATTATTAATTGAGTCATAAATATTTTCTAAACTATTTCCATCACATATAAGTCCAGTTTTTTCGTGAACTATAGCGTCAGCGGCTCCGCCATCTCTACCACCAATGGATGTAACACCATGCTGAGCAGCCTCTATGAATACAATTCCAAATCCCTCAACAGATTTTTTAAAAATTACAGATGGCATAATAAATATGTCAGATTTAGAAATAAGAGCATCCTTCAAATTTTTGTTGACATTATTTAAAAACAAAACATGATCATCGATCATAAGCTCTCTTGTCAGCCTTTTCAAATTATTTTCCTCTTCCCCATAACCAATACATGTATAAATAATTTTTGGAAATATTTGTTTTAAATTGCGAACCGCCATTAAAGTTTTGGCGTGATTTTTTCTTTTATCGTATCTTGAAACTGTAATTAATCTTGGAGATCTATTTTGCAACATATTCTCGGCTTTTTCTAAATGTCTTTCTTCTATTTGATCAACAGGATCAACACCTGGGTTGATTACTTTTATTAATTCTGGTTTTGCACCTTTATCTATAGCAAGATTTTTTGTAAACTCTGAATTTGCAATTATCACATCAATATTATTCAATACATTCAGCACTCTTTTATTTAAATTACTACCAATATCATGATTGATTTCTTTAGAATGTATTAAACAAATTTTTTTCTTATTTGATTGGATATGTTCTAAGCTTTTCCAGTGGTCTGCAATTATATTTTTTACATGTTTATTTTTTTTTAAATAATTATTTATTAAGTATGCTTTTCTGAATTTTCTGAAAAATTTAACACCTCCAATTCTTTCGATAGAAAAGGATACTTCATTATCAAATTCCTCATGATTTAACTCATAGTCGGCAAAAACCTTTAACATGTCTAAACCTGAAATAGATTTAGCCAATCCCCACATTAGATTTTGAATACCTCCTACTGAAGGTGGAAAAGATCTAGTAATAATTAAGTTCATGAGGTTATTTCCACTTAATATTACAACCCATACTAGGAATTTGATTATCTGGACCTTTACCACTTTTAGAAATTTCTATCATTGCATTTAATAATTCACTATCTCCATCTCTTAAAGGTTTAAGATCTCTTAATTCTCTTATCCTACCCCTGTATTGAAGTTCTAAATTTTTGTTATATCCAAAAAAATCTGGTGTACAAACTGCATTAAACTTTTTTGCAATATTTTGGGTGTCATCATGCAAATATGGAAAATTAAAATTATTTATTTCAGAAAACTTAACCATATTTTCAAAAGAGTCCTCAGGATAATTATCCACATCATTTGAGCAAATTGCTATTGAATTAACCCCTAAATCTTTTAATTTCTTACAATCTTCAACTATGTCAAAAATCACAGCTTTAACATAAGGACAATGGTTGCAAATGAACATAATCAAAGTTCCGTTTGGTCCTTTAGCATCATCAAGTGTTATTAATTCACCTGTTGTAGACTTAAGCTTAAAATTTTCAGCTTTTTTTCCAAAATCACATATTGGTGTTTTTGTTAGCGACATGATAAAATATTATATAAATTATGTTTTACGATTTGGAAAATAAAAAACCAAAAAACTCAGGCGAAAATTGGGTCGCACCTAATGCAGTTGTGATTGGCGATGTAACACTGGAAAAAAACACAAGTGTTTGGTTTAATGCTACTTTAAGGGGAGATATAGAGAACATTCATATTGGAGAGGGGTCAAATGTCCAAGACAGTTGCGTCCTACATACTGATCCTGGTTATCCTTTAAAAATAGGTAAGAATGTAACTGTTGGACATCTAGTGATGCTTCATGGATGTTCAATTGATGATAATAGTTTAATTGGAATAGGAGCAGTATTATTAAATGGATCTAAAATAGGAAAAAATTGTTTAATAGGAGCAAGAGCATTAATTACTGAAAATAAAGAAATTCCAGATAATTCATTGGTAATGGGATCACCAGGAAAAATAGTTAGACAAGTAACCGAGGATGAAATCGAAGCAATGAAGCAAAATGCAATAAGATATCAAAAAAACTGGAAAAAATATGTTGATACAGTATTTTAAATTATGAAAAAAGTATTACTTCTTTTAATCTTTTTAAAAAATTTTTTGTAAAAAATTTACTTAATTAAATAGATAAAATTTTAAATTTCACTATGTCAAATTTTCATTCATTAATCTCTAGCGCAAATAAATTAAAATTAAAAAATGACTACTACTCAGCTTTGAAACTATACGAACAGGCATTAAGTTTGAATAAAAAAAATATTGATTTAATGTATGAAATTGGAAGCATACATAGATCATTAGGTGACCTAAAAAAAGCTAGGCAATTCTTCTTTAAAATAATTAAAGAAGAACCTGCAAATACAAAATCTCACAGAATGTTGAGTACTCTATTTGATTATAAATTCGAAAATGATCACTTAAATATTATGTCAAAACTTTTTAATTCAAAAAAATTAAATGATGTTGAATTAATCGATTTAGAATTTGCATTAGGAAAGGCTTATGAAGACAAAGAGGATTATGAGCTTTCATTTAGACATTTTAAGAGTGCAAATGATAAAAAATATGAGATGACAGGGTCAAATATAGAAAATTTGGATAAACATTTTTCACAAATAATAGAAACATTTCAAAAAATTGATTTTAATATGACACCATCTAAAATTGTTGATGATAAAAAGTTAATCTTTATCTGCGGGATGCAAAGATCTGGAACTACTTTAGTTGAGCAAATTATATCGAAACATCATGAGGTATATGGTGCCAATGAATTAAATATTCTTTTAAATGCAATAAGAAACAACTTCTTAACTGATTTTAAGTTAGACCAATCAAAAATTTTAGAAAATATTAAGAATCAAAAAAATATAATTCATGACGCGTATAAGGAAATGATTTCAAATTTCAAAATATCAGAAAAATATGTTACCGACAAAGCAAATGAAAACTTTAAATGGATTGGTATCATAAAGCTATTCTTGCCTAATTCGATCATAATACATTGTGAGAGAAATCGCGCTGATATTTGTTTTTCAATTTTTAAAAATAATTTTAACTCAAAAAATATGAATTGGTCTTCAAAACCTGAACACATAACTAGGTATTATAATCTATATGAAAAAATAATGAATTTTTGGAAACAAGAGTGTAGAGATTTTTATTATAATATTAGTTATGAAAAATTGATTAAAAACAGTGAAAAGGAAATCAAAAATTTAATTAAAATTTGTAATTTAAAGTGGGATGATAATTGTTTAAAATTTTATGAAAACAATAAAACATATATTAAAACTACATCCGCTGTTCAAGCGAGGATGCCTATTTATTCAAAATCAATAGGAAACTACTCAAATTTTAAAGAGTATGTAAAATTTACTTAATTAAATAGATAAAATCTTAAAATTAACTTTTAAGTTTGGGTATTTTTTTTTTAGTTTGATTTTAATATTTTTAAAAGACACTTTGTGCATTCTATCTTCAATAGAAGCATTAAATTTTTTTTGTTTATTTGCAATTTTTGCTGCACCACAATCTTTATGATTAATTACTATTAATTTTTTTATTCTATGCAATTTAATTGATGTATCTAAGTTGTCCCAAAAAGTTGAATGCCATCTTCGGAATCTTTTATGTGTTACCCCGATTCCTGCACCCGCAATTGTGAATGAACTATATTTACCTAAGAGTTTTTTATTTTTTAAATATTTATAAACTTTTGTCTGAAATCTAGGATCAATACAAGAAAGTACCATTGCTTCAAATTTTTTCATTATGGAACAAGCCAACTTTCATTATTATTTTCAAAGTCAAATTTTGCTCTTCGATGACCTTTTGCAGCAAGATATAACCATTCTATAGATTTAATTTTACATTGTATAACTGTAAAATTTTTATATCCTTCCTCGCTTTGCTCCATTGTGTAGTTGAAGTCTTCTAATTTGGAAATCATACCTGATGTTGGATCTTTAGATATGGTACCAGGAGGATCGTCTGTTAAATAGCATCTTCTGCTAATGTGTCTTGTTTTTTCCCAAGACTCTTCTGAAATAGAATTTTGGTTATTAATAATACATTTAACTTTTATTCTTAATTGAATTTTCTCTTCTTTGTCATAAAAAACTAATGATGCATTACTATTTTTTTTTATAATATTTATCTTTGAAGATCTATAATCTGTATGAAATTGTAATAAATTATTATCTCTGTCTGATTTTCTTAAAACTACTATTCTCCCATCAATTTCATCTTGATTAGCACAAATAAATACTGGAATTCTAAAGGGTGAATTTCTATTTGCTACAGCTTCATCGAGCATTGACCAATACTTATTATGTATTTCTTTAAAATCGTCATAGTATGCTGGCTGCATACGATGCTACTTTCTAAATCTCTTTATTAAGCTGGATGTATCTAATCGATTACCACCCATGTTCTGAACTTCACCATAATATTTATCTACTAGTTCGGTTACAGGAAGTAGAGATCCATTATTTTTAGCCTCATCCATTGCTATTTTTAAATCTTTTCGCATCCAATCAACTGCAAAACCAAAATCAAATTTATTATCAATCATGGTTTTATATCTATTTTCCATTTGCCATGATTGAGCTGCCCCTTTAGATATTACCTCTATAACATCTTCCATATTTAATCCTGCTTTCATGCCAAAATTAATTCCTTCAGATAATCCTTGAACTAATCCCGCAATACAAATTTGATTCACCATTTTTGCTAGCTGACCATTACCAGGTCCACCCAAGAGTTTCATTTTCTTACTATAACAATCAATTTTATCTTTTGCTTTATCAAAGTCTTTCTGATCTCCGCCAATCATCACCGTTAAAGCACCATTCTCTGCTCCAGCTTGTCCACCTGAAACAGGTGCATCGAGTGAACCAAATCCATTTTTTTTTGCGTAGTCGTAAATTTCTTTTGCTATTTTTGCTGATGCAGTAGTGTTATCAATATAAATAGAACCGTTTTTTATACTCTTAAATGCACCTTTATCACCAAAGGTAACTTCTCTTAAATCATTATCGTTTCCAACGCAGGTAAAAATATATTCAGCATCTTTTGCTGCTTCTGCAGGTGTTTCAGCTAATTTACCTTTGTATTCTTTTACCCATTTTTCCGCTTTTGATTTTGTTCTATTAAAAACAGTTACATTATGCCCACCTTTTGATATATATCCAGCCATCGGATATCCCATGACACCAAGACCAATAAAAGCAACATTACAAGTCATAAATTATGTTTAAAAGTTTAAGTTTAAAAGTAATTTTATTTGGATTTATTTTTACATTTTTTTCAAGTTTTGGACAGAGTTTTTTTTTAGGTTTATTTAATCCCAGCATAAGAGAAGAGTTATCGATTACACATGGACAATTTGGCTCAATATATGCGTCTGCAACTTTACTTAGTAGTTTTGTTTTAATTTGGGTCGGCAAAAAGATTGATGATATAAATATAAATAAATTCGCATTATTTGTAATATTACTATTGTCATTTTCATGTTATTTTTTTTCTAAGATTACATCATTAACTTTTCTATTTGTAACTATATTTTTGATGAGATTTTCCGGTCAGGGAATGATGTCCCATACGGCAACAACAACAATTTCAAGATATTTTACTAAATCAAGAGGGAAAGCTTTAAGTGTAAGTTGGTTTGGATTGTCATCAGCAGAGTTTATTTTACCAGTATTTATTATTTATCTTCTGTCTTTATATGATTGGAAAATTATTTGGAAATCAATTTCATTATTAGTATTACTATTTTTACCCATAGTATCATTTATTTTAGTTAAAAACTTAAATTTTGACTCTAGAGAAAGCAATGGAGGTAAATTAAAAAAAAAATTGAAGATAAAAAATTGGAAAAGACAAGAAGTAATTAAAGATTATAGATTTTATATTGTTTGCGCCAACATGCTGGCAATGCCTTGGATTGCAACTGGCACATTTGTTTATCAATCATTTATTTTAAGTTCAAAAAATTGGGGTCCTTATATTATAGCTCAATCTTTTATGGTTTACTCTGTTTTGTCAGTAATAACCCTTATTATATCTGGTTTCTTAATTGACAAATTTACAAGTAGAAAACTTATTGTTTATATGAATATACCATTATTAATCTCGGTATTTATTATTGTTTATTTTAATCATCCTTACACAGCTTTCCTATTTCTTGGATTGATTGGAATTTCAAATGGATTTGCCAACGTATTAGGTTCCTCAACCTGGGCTGAAATTTATGGTGTAAAATATATAGGATCAATTAAAGCTCTTACTACCGCTCTAATGGTATTTGCTACAGCTTTTGGAACTGCACTATTTGGTTATTTAATAGATAATGGTTTTTCAATTGAGCAAATTGCTTTGATATCGGCTGTCTATATAACAATTTCCTTAGTTTCTCTGTTTTTTATAAAAAATAAGTTAAATCCAAAATACATTAATTAAAACTTGATTTATTATATCTAGAAGTATAAATACCTCGCATGGCAAGAGTAACTGTAGAAGATTGTATAGATAAAGTTGAAAGTCCTTACGAATTAGTTTTAGTTGCAAAAGAAAGAGCAACACAATTGAATTCAGGTGTTGAGCCCACAGTAGACAGAGATAATGATAAAAATACTGTTATTTCATTAAGAGAAATAGCAAACGAAAACATAAAAGTATCAGATCTAACAGATAGTGCTGTTTATAAATTGAGAAAACATGTAGAGCAAGTTGATGACACATCTGAGGAGGATGAAGAGGTGGGCGACGATTTTGAAAATTTATATAAAGGTGAAATATCAAAAAGTGGAGTACCAATTCTCCCATCAAAAAGAGCTAGAAAAATTCCAGAAAAAATACAAGTTTCAAAGGATGATTTAAGTGAATTACAAAATAGTAACGAACAGATTTCACAAGACACTCCAACATCCGAGGATGAAGAAGCAGATGTGTCAATTGACGAGTTAAAAGACCAGGAAACATCTGATACTTCAGACGATATTAATACACCTGATCAATAATATTAATTAAAAGATCTTTTAATAATTTCTCAAATAATTATAGTAACTTTAGTCTTATGAAAAAATCATTAATAATTGCATGTGATGGTGAAGCTGCTAGTGGTAAAAGCACTGGTGCTAAACTTATTTCAAAAAAATATAAGTTATTATTAATTAATTCTGGTCTCCTATATAGATACGCAAGTAAACTGATTATAGACCATAATCCAAAAAATCAAATTCAATTTTTAAAGAGAAAATTTAATAAAATAAACTATAAAAATATTACTAAATTAAATCTTCATAATCAAAAAATTGACGAACATGTCGGCCCCTTGGCAAAAATTAAAAGCGTAAGATTGATTATGCAAAATACCCAAAAAAAATTAATAAAAAACAATAATAGAATTTGTGTAGAGGGAAGAGATATTGCATCCAATATATTAAAAAAAAATCCTAAATATGATTTAGCATTTTACTTTAAATGTAATTTAAAAAAAGCAAGTTATAGAAGATGGAAGGACCAAAACAAAAAAATACCATTAAAAGAAATTAAAAAATCTCTTAAGAAAAGAACTATTATGGATAAAAAAAGAACTCATAGCCCATTAAAAAAAGTTAAAGATGCTTATTTAATTCGTACCGATATTTTAAATAAAAAAATGATGTTAAAAAAAATGAGTGATATTATTGAAAAAAAATTTAACTAATTTCTTTTAAAATTTTTTCTCTGTGTTCGTCTAGGTCTGGAATATTTCCACGTGTGCTCTCATCTTTATAGGCTGACATTTTGATTGGATTTCCAGCTAACTTAAAATCTCCAATAACTTTATGATATGCTTTTACTATCATGTTTCTCGCTTGTACTTGTGGATTTTCTACTGCTTCTTTTATATTAAAAATTGGTCCACAAGGTATTTTTAATTTTTCTAATTTTTTTACCCAATTATTTGTAGTATCCTTAACAAGTTTATCTTCTAGGATTTTCTTCAAATTATCCATATTTTCACTCCGAGATAAATTAGACTTAAATCTTTCATCTTTTATTAAATTATCAAGTTCTAATGCAATACATAAATTCTCAAAAAGCTTGTCATTCCCCGCCGCAATAATTATGTAGCTATCATTAGTTTTGAATGCTTCAAACGGTGCAATTGATGGATGACGAGACCCCATCGGTTTAGGAATTTCGTTTTTTGAAAGATATCTTGCTATAGCATTTTCTAAAATTGCAATTTGGCAATCTAACATAGAAACATCTATATACATGCCTTTGCCGGTTTTAACTCTATCATAAAGAGCTGCATTTATTCCAATTGCAGTAAACAATCCTGCTGTAATGTCTCCAATGGAAGTACCAACTCTTGTAGGTTCAGAATTTGGTTGGCCTGTAACACTCATTAAACCGCCCATACCCTGAACTACCATATCGTATGCAGGCAATTCTTTTAAAGGACCAGTCTGACCAAATCCAGATGCTGAAGCGTAAATTAATTTAGGATACTTTTTGCTAACTTGTTTCCAACCAAAACCCCATTTTTCTAAAGTTCCTGGCTTAAAGTTTTCAACTAAAATATCTGCTTTAGATAAAATCTTTTCAAATATTTTTTTATCATCTTCATTTTTTAGATTTAAGGCTATACTTTCTTTTCCTCTATTTAAGGACATAAAGTAGGCTGAGTAATCTTTTATAAATGGTCCAAATTTACGAGAGTCGTCACCAGTTTCTGGAGCTTCAATTTTAATAACTCTTGCTCCTAAATCTGATAAAATCATAGTGCAGTAAGGTCCAACTAGCACTCTAGTAAGATCGACAACTAATAAATCTTTTAAAGGTCCGTTCATAATCAATATAATTTAGTACTTTTAGGCAACTTGACTCTTAACCATAACTTATCTTTAATACACTTTTTTTAATAACTACAGAAGGGAAAAAATGTTTAGAAAAATATCACTATATTTCACTTCATTAGTATTTTTATTAACCACAATAGGTTCTGCTTATGCAGTAACTTTAAAAGCTAGTCATCAATGGCCGGGTACACCTAGAGCGGATGGATCATATGATGTTAGACATGAAATGGTACAAATAATTGCTGATGAAATGAAAAAAGCAAATGTTGGAGTAGATATAAGAATTTATCCAGCTAAATCTTTGTATAAACCAAAAGAGCAGTGGAAACCAATGACCACTGGTCAATTAGATATCTCTGCATTTCCATTAGCTTATGCAGCAAAATTTCATCCAGAATTTGATATTACTTTGATGCCAGGTATGGTTAAAAACCACGATCATGCATTGAGAGTAAATGCTTCACCAATGATGAAAGAAATAAAAAAAATCATAAATGATGCTGGAGTAGTTGTTTTGTCAGACGCATGGTTAGCTGGTGGATTTGTATCTAAGAAAAACTGTATTTCGAACCCAGCTTCAGTAAAAGGTCAAACTTTTAGAGCTGCTGGAAAAGCATTTAACCAAATGTTAGAAGCAGCAGGTGCTGGTATACAATCTATGCCATCATCTGAAATTTACAATGGTCTTCAAACAGGAGTTCTTGATGGTGCTAATACTAGTTCAGGAAGTTTTGTATCTTACAGAATTTATGAACAAGTTAAATGCGCAACACCTCCAGGAGATTTTGGACTATGGTTTATGTATGAGCCAATTTTAATGTCTAAGCAATCATTTGATGCTTTAAATAGCAATCAACAAAAAGCATTAATGAAAGCAGGAAAGGTTGCTGAAGAATATATGACTAGAGAAGCAGCTGGTTTAGATACTACAATGGAGAAAGCATATAAAGACGCTGGTGTTAAATTATCTTATATGAAAAAATCAGATTTTGACGCTTGGCTAGCTATTGCTAAAAAGTCTTCTTATAAAAACTTTGCAGAAAAAGTGCCTAACGGTCAAAAGTTGATCGATATGGCTCTTGCTGTAGATTAATATAAAGTATAATAATACCCCTACATTAAACATGTAGGGGTATTTTTTCATGACAGATCAATTTATAAAATTAACCAATTGGCTTGCAAAAATTTGTGGGATATTTGCTGCTGGTTGTTTATTTTTATCAATTGTTATTATAACAGAGCTTGTTTTTGAGAGATA
>CACNCN010000003.1 GCA_902618975.1 uncultured Pelagibacteraceae bacterium
GGATCTGGTGGTTTTGGTTCAACTGGAAAATGAATATTTTTTCAAATAAAAATTTGATTGAGAGATATTCAAGACAAATAGTTTTAAAAAAAATTGGTTTCGAAGGACAAAAGAAAATTCTTTCTTCAAAAGTTTTTGTTGTCGGCGCTGGTGGATTAGGATGTACTGTAATTGATCAGCTAGCAAGAGCAGGGGTAGGGGAAATTGCTGTAACAGATTTCGATAAAGTTACTTTATCTAATATACACCGACAAGTGTTATATAATTCACAAGATCTAAATAAGTATAAAGTAGATGTTTTAAAAAAAAAAATCAAAAAGATTGATTCTAAAATAAAGTTAAAAATATATAAAAGCAAAATTAATAAAGAAAATATAAAAAAATTCCTTAAAAACTATCAGATAATCGTAGATGGTTCTGATAATTTTGAAACCAAATTTTTGCTTAATAAATATTGTTTAAAATTGAGAAAGAGACTCATCGTAGGATCAATTAATAAATTTGATGGACATGTTTTTTCACTAAACTTTAAAAATAATAAATCTGCTTGTTTAAAATGCTTTTATCAAGAGATACCAAATAGCAATTTATTAAATTGTGAAACTGAAGGGATTGTAGGCACTACAGCGAATATAGTTGGATCTATCCAAGCAAATGAAGTGCTGAAAATTATTTTAAATTTAAAGGAAAAATTATATAATTCTATTCTGATTATTAATATTCTAGATCTCAGCTTTAGAATTTCAAAATTTGGAAAAATAAAAAAATGTATATGTGGAAGATAATAATAATTTCGCTTTTTTTTACTACATTTCTATACGCCTCAGAGGTACGTTTTCTTATGCTTAAAAATGATAAAGTAAATGTAAGATATGGACCAGGATTTAAATATCCCATAAAATTTATATATAAAAAAAGGTTTCTGCCAGTTAAGGTTATCGACAACAAAGAAAATTTTAGAAGAATAATTGATCATAAAGATAATAGTGGCTGGATACATGTTTCTCAATTAAAAAAAGTAAATTCATTGATAGTTTCTGAGGATACAATTTTGTTTTCAAAAGCTTCTAAATTTTCTAAACCTTTGGCAAAATTAGAGAAGGGAAAATTATTAATAGTAAAGAAGTGTCAAGAAAACTGGTGTAAAGTCAGTGATGAAAATTATTTAGGGTGGATTAATACTAATAATGCTTGGGGTAAAAATTAATTTTACTTCTTTGCAACTTTACTTGCCCAAAATTTATCTAACAAAAAGTACCAAACCGAATTAGCCAGGGGTTCAACGATTGCATCTGTAAGTGCTATCATAAATGAAACATCTGCTATAAGCATTAAACATATGATTGCTATTGCAAAATGCCCGATAGTATAAATAAGGGTTCTTAAAAGCGAACCTTTGTTATTTTTGAATATACCTTTACTTGTTTGTACTATTCCTTGAGTTAATTCTACCATAGTAAATCTTAGTTTATTTTTTTATCAAACCTATCAAGGTTCATGACTTTTGACCAGACTTTGACAAAATCCTTAACAAATTTTTTATCTGATTCTTCAGAGGCATATACTTCAGAAATAGCTCTTAATTGAGAATTTGAGCCGAATATTAAATCTACTCTCGAACCCTCCCAAATAATTTTATTTGTTTTTCGATTTTTTCCTTGGAAATATTGCTCTGCATCATCTTTTTCGCTCCAAGTAATATCCATATCTAGAAGATTTTTAAAATAATCATTTGTTAGTACTCCAGGCTTTTTGGTGAATACACCATAATGCGATCCATCAAAATTTGTACTTAAAACTCTCATGCCTCCAAAAAGAACAGTCATTTCCGGTCCAGTCAATTTCATTAATTGAGCTTTATCGATCAACATTTCCTCAGGTGATGTACTAGACTTACCTTTTTGGTAATTTACAAATCCATCAGCTTTTGGTTCTAATAAGTTAAATGAAAAAACATCCGTATGTTCCTGTTGAGCATCACCTCTTCCTTGTAAAAAGGGAACTTTAATTTTATGTCCAGCTTTCTTTGCGGCTTTTTCAATTGCAGTATTTCCTGCTAAAACAATTAGATCCGCTAATGAGACATTTTTTGTTTTACTATCGAAGTTTTTCTTAATTTTTTCTAAAGCTTTTATTACTTTGTCAACTTTGGCTATTTTGTTTATATCCCAGTCTTTCTGTGGTTGTAGTCTTATTCTTGCACCATTTGCTCCACCTCTTTTGTCAGATCCTCTAAAAGTAGAACATGAAGCCCAAGCTGTTGACACTAACTGTGAAACAGACAACCCTGATTTTATAATTTTGCTTTCAAGATAGTTAATATCCTTGGCTTTTAATTTATATTTTTGTTTTGGAACTGGATCTTGCCAAATAAGATCTTCTTTTGGGACTTCTGGTCCTAAATAACATACTTTCGGCCCCATGTCTCTATGAGTTAATTTAAACCAAGCTCTTGCAAAAGCATCATGAAATTCTTTTGGATTTTTATGAAAATGTTTAGTTATTGGTCCATAACTTGGATCTACTTTTAAAGAAATATCAGTAGTTTGCATCATAGGTGGATGTTTTTTATTTTTGTCGTGTGCATCAGGAACCATTTTAATGTGTTGTCCATTTCTTTTTGGTGTCCATTGGTGCGCGCCAGCTGGGCTTTTGGTTAGCTCCCATTCATGCCCATAAAGACAATCTAAATAGCCCATGTCCCATTTAATTGGGTTTTGAGTCCAAGCTCCTTCTATTCCACTGCTTATCGTATCAATTCCTTTACCACTTTTGTAATTACTGTTCCATCCAGTTGACTGTTCATGAATTTTGGAACCTTCGGGCTCCGGACCTTTATGAGACTCTGGTGCGGCTCCGTGAGATTTTCCAAAAGTATGTCCTCCGGCAACAAGTGCTGCGGTTTCGTAATCATTCATAGCCATTCTTCCGAATGTTTCTCTAATATCATGTGCTGCTAATAGTGGATCAGGATTCGCGTCTGGACCTTGTGGATTGACATAAATCAAACCCATATGTGAAGCCCCTAGTGGTTGTTCTAAATCTCTTTTTCCACTGTATCTATTTACTCCAAGCCACTCTTTCTCTGATCCCCAATAAATATCATCCTCTGGCTCCCAAATGTCTTCTCTGCCAGCTCCAAATCCAAAGGTTTTAAAACCCATTGAGTCTAAGGCAACATTACCTACCAAAATAAACAAGTCAGCCCATGAAATTTTGTCTCCATATTTTTTCTTAATTGGCCAAAGTAATAGTCTTGCTTTGTCCAAATTGACGTTGTCTGGCCAACTGTTTAACGGCGCAAACCTTTGATTACCTGTGCCTGCTCCACCTCTTCCATCAGCTGTTCTGTATGTACCTGCTGCGTGCCAAGCCAATCTTATAAATAATGGACCATAATGACCATAATCTGCAGGCCACCATTCTTGCGAATCTGTCATTAGTTTTGTTAAATCTTTTTTGAGTTTTTTATAATTTAACTTCTTAAATTCTTTAGCGTAGCTGAATCTTTTATCCATTGGATTTACCAAATTTGAATGTTGACTCAATATTTTTAAGTTTAAGCTATTGGGCCACCAATCTCTATTGGAAGTACCTTTTCCGGTAGGATGTTTTGGAGGAGTTCCAGCTCCTGTAAATGGACATTTGGATTTTTCTTTTATAATTTCGCTACTCATATCCAGATTATAACTATTCTAAAGTAATAATCAAGAGAGTTGCGTCAATAATTTTTAATTTGAAATAACTAATTGTTTTGAACTTTTACTAAAACTTCTATGGATTTTATTTTTTTACCAGGTATTTTTCTATTAATTTTTACCGGTTCAACTTCGTTATCATGTATATCTATTAGTTGGTTTTTGTCCTCATCATAAAAATGATGATGATCTGTAACATTTGTGTCATAATAACTTTGTTCGGAATTTACTGCAATTTGTTTTAAATACCCTTTTCCTAAAAAAGCATGGACTGTATTGTATATTGTTGCTAAAGAAATTTTTTCACTTGTTTTCTGCGATATAATTTTTGAAAGATCGTTTATTGAGAAATGAAATGTTTCTTTTGAACCAAACAATATTTCGCAAATTTTTATTCTTTGCTTTGTTGGTCTTAAGCCTGAATTTCTTAGTTTTGCAACAAAATCTAGGTTATTGCTCATTATTAGTTTATTAATCTTGGAGAAATTTATATTAAATTGTGCCATAATCAAGTACTAAGATATTTTGTTGATGAAAAAAAATTCCTTTAATTACGAAGAGCTAATAAAGTGTGCAAATGGTAAGCTTTTTGGACCTGGAAACGCAAAGCTTCCTTCCCCACCAATGCTGATGTTTGACAGAATTACAGAAATTAGCGAAGATACGGGTGAATTTAAAAAAGGTACTATTAAAGCAGAATTAGACATTAAGAATGATCTTTGGTTTTTTGACTGTCATTTTAAAGAGGACCCAGTAATGCCTGGTTGTCTAGGATTAGATGCGATGTGGCAACTTGTGGGTTTTTATTTAGGATGGTTAGGAAACCCAGGAAGAGGAAGGGCATTGGGCGTTAACAATGTTAAGTTCACTGGTGAAGTGCTAAAAAACTGTAAAATTGCATTTTATCAAATAGACATGAAAAGGATATTAATTAAAGAAGGTACAACTGTTGGCTTAGCAAATGGCATTTTGCTAGCCGATGGGAAAAAAATATACAGTGCTGAAAATTTAAAAGTAGGATTATTTAAGTAATGAAACGTGTTGTAATTACAGGAATTGGCGTAGTTTCGTGTTTAGGGAATAATCAAGACGAAGTTTATAAATCTTTGCTAAATTCAAAATCAGGGATCACTTTTTCTGAGGAGTATAAAGAATATAATCTAAAAAGTAATGTTCATGGAAAACCAAATATTAAACTTGAAGATCATGTAGATAGAAAATTTATAAGGTTTATGGGTCCAGGCTCAGCTTATAATTACATTTCTATGGCAGAGGCGGTAAAAGATTCTGGACTAGAGGAAAATGAAGTCAGCAATGTTTCAACAGGAATGATTATGGGATCAGGCGGTCCATCTATTGAAAATGTTATTTTAGCAGCAGATAAAACCAGAGCAAAAAGTCCAAAGAGAATGGGTCCATTTGTTGTTCCAAGAACTATGTCTAGTACAGCCTCAGCTACTCTTGCAGTCCCCTTTAAAATTAAAGGTGTTAATTATACGATAAGCTCAGCCTGTGCAACGAGTGGTCACTGCATTGGCAATGCTATGGAATTGATACAATTAGGTAAACAAAATATCATTTTTGCAGGAGGAAGCGATGAAGTTCATTTTGCAATGACTGCAATGTTTGATGCAATGACAGCGTTATCATCTAAATATAACGATACACCTGAAAAAGCATCAAGACCTTATGATAAAAATAGAGATGGATTTGTTATTTCTGGCGGTGGAGGCGTTTTAGTTCTTGAGGAGTATGATCATGCTAAAGCAAGAGGTGCTAAAATTTATGCAGAAATAACTGGCTATGGAGCTACCTCAGATGGTTATGATATGGTTGCTCCATCTGGCGAAGGAGCAGTAAGGTGTATGCAAATGGCTTTGAATACTGCAAAAAATAAAATTGATTATATTAATACTCACGGAACATCAACGCCTGTTGGAGACATAACCGAATTAAAAGCAGTTGGAAAAGTGTTTAAAGATTATAAACCAAAAATTAGCTCTACTAAATCACTGGCTGGTCATTCACTTGGAGCTACTTCAGTTCATGAGGCTGTTTACAGTTTAATTATGATGAAAAATAATTTTATAGCAGCATCTGCCAATATTACAGATATGGATGACGAGGCAAAAAAATATCCTATTGTCACTAAGGTTGAGAATGATGCTAAAGTAAATTCTGTTATGTCTAATAGCTTCGGATTTGGTGGAACAAACGCAACATTGGTATTCGAGAAAGTATAAAGTATGAGTTTAATGAAGGGAAAAAAAGGTCTTATTATGGGCGTTGCCAATGAAAGATCAATAGCTTGGGGAATTGCACAAAAACTTTCAGAGGCCGGAGCAGAACTGGCATTTACTTATCTTGGAGATGCTTTAAAAAAAAGAGTTATACCCTTAGCTGAAAAATTAAATTCAAAAGTAACTTTTAGCTGTGATGTTGAAAAAAAAGAGGAAGTGGTAAAATTATTTGAAGATATAAAATCTTCATGGGGAGAAATTGATTTTGTAGTACATGCAATTGCATTCTCTGATAAATCTGAATTATCTGGTGAATATTTAAATACTACGCGAGAAAATTTTTTAAGAAGTATGTTAATTTCGTGCTTCTCTTTTACTGAAGTTGCAAAAGAGGCATCTACAGTAATGAAGGAAAATGGAAGTATGGTAACTCTAAGCTATGAGGCAAATAAAGCCATTCCTAACTATAATGTAATGGGTGTTTGTAAAGCGGCTTTAGAAGCAAGTGTAAAGTATCTAGCTAGAGATTTAGGATCAAAGGGGATAAGGGTAAATGCAATAAGCGCTGGTCCTATTAAAACACTAGCAGCTTCAGCAATAGGAGACGCGAAATTTTTGTATAAGTGGAATGCAGATCACTCATTTTTAAAAAGAAATGTAGATAATTTGGATGTTGGTAATTCTGCATTATACTTACTAAGCGATATGGCTGGTGGAGTAACCGGTGAAATTCATTATGTAGATGCTGGATATAACAAAGTTGGAATGCCAGATCCTAAAAACATAACCTAGTAATGTCTAAAAGATACAGTGGAAAATCATTCAAAGACTCGAGTGTAATGAAAAAACCAAAACTTTCGCTTAAAGAAAAAAGACGTTTAAAAAAAGAAAAGAAAAAAAAGTAAAATTTGTTTAAATACTAAAAGCTCTTAAGCAGTCTAAAGTCAAACGAATTTTCATGACCTAATCCACTTTTATCTATTCTTGCAAATAGAATTTTAATATTCAAACCGTTGTAAAATACCCAATCAAATCCAGTTTCAAGCATAACCATATTATTAAAATCTTCTCCAATTTTCGTTGAATACTTGGTGCTATTACCAACAAGTCGTGCCTTGATTTCAGTTTGACCAGTCAAATCTTCTCTATAATCAATCTTTAAATATGGAATTAGCACAGATCGCACAAAATTTATGTCATAATTAACAGAAGAACCGATTGAGAAAGATGCGGTATTCACATCTCTTTCGTCATAAAATAATTTTGAATTACTGTTTCCTGTCTCTGCATATTCATTAAATCTTACAAATCCAAAATCATATCTTGAGTAATTATTAATATTAAAATTTTTAAAACTATCTGATAAATTATATTTTAATGACCCAAAATATTGTTTTCCTTTAAGTTCTCCTTTTAAGGTATTTTCAAGATTTGATAAATCAACAATTCTTGTGACATCAAAGTCTGTTTCGCCATAACCAATAAAGAAGTCAAAGAAGTTCTTTTCTGATGGGTGCCAAGTATTGTAAAAAGAAATATTTTGTGATCTTGCTAGAAATCTAGTTCCATCGTTACCAATATCCTCCATGTCATCTTCTTGACGGAACGCAATTCCAAATAAAGATCTATCGTTGTAGCTTATATCGGCTCCAAGAGTGAAACCTTCTGTTCTATTTTGACGACCTAGCTCACCATCAGAACCTAAATGAAATCTACCTTTTGAAATCGATCCAACGCTCCAAAATGCCCAATTATTTGTTTTTATATCAAATTTATCAATTAGATAACCAGATATAGTTAAATCACTAATATTGTTTTTTGCTAATAGAGCTTTTTTATATTCCTCCACATAATGATCAACTAGTTCTGGTGGAAAATTGTTTTCCTCATCCAACATCACAAGACGTAAATCGCTAATTCCAGTTGAAGTATTTTCTCCTGTTCTTCTGAATTGTTCCATTCTTCTCATGACTTGATTTGTTGTATTAAACATAAACCTCTTTGAATTAGCTAATTGACCTTTTGCAATACCCTTGACTTGTTTGTCATCAAATGGATCGAACGTACTGCCGCTTGCCTCTACAGAATTGATTGTAAGGGTTGTTTGACCAGACACGGTTGCAGTTTCACCTTCCGTTCCACCAAACTCTACAACATAATAGTCTACTTTATTATGGGTGCACGGAAAGTCGTTCCATTTCCCATTGCTGGCGGAAGCCCCCTTGATATGACCACAATCTTCATCACCAGGGTTAGTAGAATTGTAATCATTAGGTTCTGCTGTATCCCAATTGTTATATGTTGTATCCCCATGAACTGTACAATCTGCATGAGCCGCCATCGAATTTTGGAATCCTGCTAATTGGCAATAAAAAGTTTTACCATTACTCGGTCCAGACACCCATTCCCAAGTACCCTCTGTTTGTGCATGAGAGTTTGAGGTATAAGTAGAACTGTCTGATGCTCCAATCCAGGCATTTTGGCTTATTTTTGAAAATATAAATGCATTTTCTTCAGCACTTTCTATAGTCACCAAATATCCACTTAGACCGTTAAAAGTTTTTGATTCCGCCTGAGTTTTTGCATTTGCCCATCTTATGGCGTTTGAGTTGTAAACTTGATAATAATGGCCGTTACCAGAAAAATAACTACTTCCTGTTGGAGTAATTGAAACTGTAATTGTTGGTGAGCCTGTAGATCCGTCACCTTTAAAAGATATCGTTGCAAGAGCTGTATTTATATCCTCTTGAGATCCTCTAAAGCCAACTTCATCCAAGGAGTTACCAGTACAATCGGTTGGTTCAGAGGATGCATCGCTTGAGTAACCACAATAACCAGCAGCTTTTAATAAGTTTGTTGTGGTTGTAACTTTTACATTTCCAGCAGATGCAACAATTGTAACTAATAAAGTATCCGAAAATCCACTAATACTTGGAGTGGTTCCAGATGAAGATAACAGAACAAAGTCGGATGTATCTGCAGTCAATGATGTTGGCATTGTTAATGTTTGTGAATTAACTTTCTGACTTGAAAATATAAAAACTATCACAAGACAAATTTTTAGAAAATTTCTCATACCAAGATTATCTTAGCAAAACTAAAAAACTCATAAAAGAAAAAAACTACTTAACAACAAGTACAGCTTTTACTATCTTTTTTGATTTTTTTAGTGGCTTTAGAAGCTTCCTCTAATTCTTTAATTTTTAAATCTTCTGCTGCTTTTTTTTTTAGTATTTTATCTTCGAAGTATTCATAAAGAGATGAAAAACCCAATTTGGCTGCTTTTTTTTGCTCATAGTTTTTTCGACCTTTGAGGTTGTCTATTATTTTTATGATATCTTCATTCTGCATATTTTGATGTTTATTAACCATTATTATAAAGTTGCTTGTTTAATCGATAGTTTTACTTTTCCTCTATCAAATCCAATAACTTTGACTTTTACTTCATCTCCCTCTTTGACGACATCTGTTACTTTTGCAACTCTTTTATCTGCAAGTTCAGAAATATGGACAAGTCCATCTTGTTTTCCCAAAAAGTTAACAAATGCTCCAAACTCCATAATCTTCATAACTTTACCGTTATAAATTTTATTTAGCTCAGCTTTTGCCGTTAAGTCTTTAATCATCTGCATTGCTTTGTTTCTTGAGTCCTCATCGGGTGCAGCGACAGTAACTTCACCGTCATCATTTACATCAACCTTAGCACCAGACTTTTCAACTATTTCCCTAATAGTTGCTCCTCCCTTGCCAATAACTGTTGCAATATCTTTTTTATCGACAGTTATTTTTTCCATTTTAGGTGTATGTTTTCCAACATCATCTCTAGATTTAGATAAAGCCTTATTCATCTCGCCTAAAATATGTACTCTTCCATCTTTTGCTTGTTTTAAAGCTTGTTCCATTATTTCAAAAGTAATTCCTGTTATTTTTATATCCATTTGAAGAGAAGTTATTCCATCTTTTGTACCGGCAACTTTAAAATCCATGTCACCTAAATGGTCTTCGTCTCCTAGAATATCCGATAAAACACTATAATCGTCACCTTCTTTAATTAGTCCCATTGCAATACCTGCAACCGGTTCTTTAATTGGAACGCCAGCATCCATTAAAGATAGAGAAGAGCCACAAACTGTTGCCATAGATGAAGACCCATTAGACTCAGTAATTTCGGATACTATTCTAAAAGTATATGGAAAACTTTCTTTCGGCGGTAACGAAGAATTGATTGCTCTCCAAGCTAACTTACCATGTCCAATTTCTCTTCTTCCAGTTCCAATTCTACCTGTTTCACCAACTGAAAATGGAGGAAAATTGTAATGAAGCATAAATCTCTCTTTTTGTAGACCCTCTAAACTCTCAATTTTCTGCTCGTCGTCAGATGTTCCAAGAGTAGTTGTAACTATCGCTTGGGTTTCCCCTCTTGTAAAAAGCGCTGATCCATGAACTCTTGGAAGAATTCCTACCTCGCACATAATTGGCCTTACATCAGCTAAACCTCTACCGTCTATTCTATTTTTATTTTTTAAGATATCAGTTCTGACAATTCTTTTTTCAAGATTTTTTAGCTCTGAATTGACATCTAATTCTGTATAGTTTTCGTTTTCTTCAAAGATCTTTTTGGCTTTGTCAGAGATTTCAGAAATCATGTTTGATCTATCTTGTTTATCTCTTGTAGAAAAAGCTTTTTTTAGGTCATTAGTAAAATCAGACTCTAATCTTTTTTTAACTTCTGATAAATCTTTTTTCTCTACGACCCAATCTGGTTTTTTACATTCCTTGGCAAGTTCCTCTATCATTTCGATTACAGGAACGAATCCTTCATGGCCAAATTTAACAGCATTTAACATTTCTTCCTCTGTTAATCCACTTGCCTCAGATTCAACCATCAAAACTGCATTTTTTGTTCCTGCAACAACTAAGTCTAATTTTGAGTCTTTTAGTTGCTCTTTAGATGGATTAAGAATGTATTCACCTTTGATAAAACCTACTCTAGATGCACCCACAGGGCCCAAGAATGGCATTCCCGATATTGCTAACGCTGCTGATGATGCAATAATTGATAATATATCAGCTTCATTCTCTTTATCATAGGAAATAACAGTTGGAAGTACTTGCACTTCATTTTTAAATTCTTCTGGGAACAATGGTCTTATGGGTCTATCAATTAATCTTGATGTTAGTGTTTCATTATCAGTCGGCCTTGCTTCTCTTTTGAAATAACCGCCCGGGATTTTACCTGCTGCATAATATTTTTCTTGGTAATTTACTGAGAGTGGGAAATAATCTACATCAGGATTTACTTTTTTAGCTCCAACTGCTGTTGCTAATACTACAGTTTCACCACAACTTGCAATCACTGCTCCATCTGCTTGTCTTGCAATTTTTCCTGTTTCAATGGTAATTTTTTTTCCTGCTACATCAACTTCTTTTTTAGTAATTTTAAACATTTATTTCCTCAAATTTAATTTTGATATGACATTCTTATAAGACTCCATCTTATTTTTCTTAAGATATTCTAATAATTTTTTTCTTCTACTAACCGCTTTTAGCAATCCTACCGATGAATGTTTATCTTTTTTGTTAGCTTTAATGTGTTTGGACAAATTATCAATTTTATCAGTTAATTGAGCAATTTGTAATTCAGAAGAACCTGTATCTTTATCATGTAAAGATAATTCTTTGTAACTTTCTTTCATTTTTTCCTTTATTTGTATGTTTGTTTTATTAATTTTTCAATTTTTTCAGCATAATCGAAAGACTCATCTTGTACGAATAATATTTTTGGTAAAAATTTCATCGTTATTTTTTTTGATAAAGTTTTTCTTATTACAAATGAAAATTCTTTTAATTTTTCAACAGTTAATGAAGCATCTTTACCGCCAAGAGGTAAAACAAATGCTTTTGCCGTTTTAAGATCTGGGCTCATTCTAACTTCTGTAACTGTAATTTCTCTTGTCTCTAAGTTTGGTAATTTAGCTTCACCTCTTATAAAAATCATACTTAGAGCTTGTTTGATCATTTCACCAACTCTTAATTGTCTCTGAGTAATTGTTTTTCCAGCTGATGTCATTATATTGATCTCTCTAAAGTTTTTGATTTATAGACTTCAATAATATCTTTTTTTTGAAAATCACTAAAATCTTTTAAAGTTATACCACACTCAAGGCCTGCAGAAACTTGTTTCGCTTGATTTTTTTCTCTAAATATTGAGCTAATTTTGCCATTAAATATAATGCTACCATCTCTGATAACTCTAGCGTTAGAGTCTTGTTGTATCTCACCATCCAATACTTTTGATCCAGCTACTTTGCCCACTTTTGATACTTTGAAAATTTCCAATATTTCTGCAGATCCAATTATATTTTCCTCTACATCTGGTGTAAGCAAGCCAGACATTTTATTTTTTATGAAATCTAAAGCTTCATAAATTATATTAAAGTTATTAATTTGAATTTTTTCGTTCTCAGCAAGTTTTTTTGCCTCTTTTGTTGGTTTAACATTAAAAGCAACTAAAATTGCGTTAGTAGCTTTTGCAAGATTAACATCGGTCTCGGTTATCATTCCAATATCTGAAAGGATTATTTTTGGCTTAACCTCATCGTGTTTAATTAATGAGATTGTATTTTTTATTGCCTCGGATGAACCATGAACATCAGATTTTATAATTATATTTAATTCTTCTATAGAATTATCTTTAAAAGCTAACTCTTTGTTTGCAAATGTAAGTGAATTTTTTCCCTCTTTCGACTCTTGAACTCTCTCCTGACTTATTGCTTTTGCTTCTTTTTCATTTTTAAGAACTACAAAGTCGTCTCCTGCTTTTGCAGCACCATTTATACCTAATATTTCTACTGGAGTTGATGGAGTAGCTTTATCTAGTAATTCACCTTGATCATTCACGATCGCTCTTACTTTCCCCCATTTTAAGCCGCTAACAAAATAATCACCTTTTTTTAATGTACCACTAGTAATTATTGCATTTAATATGGGTCCTCTGCCAATATCTATTTTGGATTCTATTATTGTTCCTTTAGCACTTGCATCATGATCAGTTTTAAGATCTAAAATTTCGGACTGAAGAAGGATTGACTCAATAAGTTTATCGATATTAAGATTTGTTTTGGTTGATATTTCTACCATTAGGGTATCACCTGACATATCCTCTGCTATAAGCTCATGCTCTAATAATTGATTTTTTACTTTCTGAACATCAGCATCTGGCAAATCACATTTATTTATAGCTACAACAATTGGTACATTTGCTGCTTTAGCATGTTTAATTGACTCTATGGTTTGTGGTTTCACTCCATCATCAGCAGCAACAACCAAAATTACAATATCAGTTAGTTTTGAACCTCTGGCCCTCATTTCGGTAAATGCTGCGTGGCCAGGAGTGTCTATGAAAGTTAATCTACTTTTTCCATATTTTATTTGATAAGCTCCAATGTGTTGAGTAATTCCTCCAAATTCATCTTCGGTAACATTTGTTTTTCTTAAAGTATCTAAAACTGAAGTCTTACCATGATCGACATGTCCCATCACAGTCACAATTGGAGGTCTTTCTGATAAATTTTCTGTTTTTGTTAGCTGTTCGTTTTTAATAATTTCATCAGCTTTTTGCTCTTTGATTGGAATATGACCAAATTCTTTTACAAGATACTCGGCTATATCTTCATCTATTGTATGATTTATTGTTACAGTTAATCCTATACCGATCAGATGTTTTAATATATTGCTAGATTGCTCGGCCATTCTATTTGCAAGTTCTCTTATAGTAATTAATTTTGGAATTTTAACCTCCCTTTTAATTGGCTTAATTTCTTCCTTTAAATTTTGACTCTTTGTATTTTCTTTTTGTTTTGCTCTTTTTAATGAAGCCATACTTCTAGATCTAGAGTCAATATCTCCATCACTTAATGCTCTTGAAAGGGTAAGTTTTAATTCTCGTCTTTTAAAACCATTCTTTCCTTTGTTGTCTCTAGATGGCGCTTCACCCTTTAATCTTTTTGTTGCTCTCTGTTCAGCTAATTTTCTTTTTTCAAAGTCTGATTTAGCAAAATTATTAAAGTTTTTTTTATCTATAATTGGATTTGGTTGTCTCGCATTTATACTGGGTTTGTTAAACTTCTGAAAAGGTTGTTTTTTGTGAACTCTTCCAGGTTTTCTTTCAATTAAAACTGTATTTTTTGATTGAGATCTTGCTTGCTCTATACTATTAAATGTTCTCTTTGATTTTCCAGAAATTGATAATTTTAGTTTCTTTTTTTCCATAAACCATACCTCAGTCTTTGTAAGCTATGCTTCTTGCAGACATAATTAATTCGTCAGCTTCTTGTTTAGACAGAGCAAAATCTTCTAAATACCCTTTTATTTTAACTTTTTCCCCTTTAACGACATCAAAACCACCAGTTAGCTCATCTGATGCGAGATCAGCAAAATCATTTAAAGTCAAAATTTTTTTTTCTCCCAACGTAACTAACATTCCTGGCGTTAATCCTTTCAAATTAATAAGCTCTGTATCTAATCCTAACTCTTGTACTTTCTTTGATATTTCTTCTTGATCTTTTAAATAAAATTCCTTTGCCCTATCAATCAATTCTTTAGCGGTATCCTCTTCGATACCTTCTATTTTTGCTAGATCATCTGTAGAGCTGTCTTTTATTTCATCAATCGTAGAAAAGCCTTCAGCAACTAAAAGTTGTCCTAAAGTTTCATCAAGCTCAAGACTCTTTATTAAGTTTTCTGTTTTTTCTTTAAATTCAATTTGTCTTCTCTCTGAGTCCTCTTGATCGGTCATTATATTTATTTCATAGTTTAATAATTTTGTAGCCAGCCTTACATTCTGTCCTCTTCGCCCTATAGCTTTGCTCAAATTTTCCTCATTAAGAATCACATCTAATTTTTTCATTTGATTGTCTACATTTACTCTTTGAACTTCTGCAGGTGAAAGAGCATTTGAAACTACTATTGCAGGATCTTCTGACCAATTAACAATATCAATTTTTTCTCCCTGCAATTCATTCACTACAGCTTGAACTCTACTTCCACGCATACCCACACAAGCACCAACTGGATCAAGTGATGTGTCAATGGCTTTAACACATATTTTAGCTCTACTACCAGGATCTCTTGCAGAAGATTTTATTTCAATTAATCCATCATAAATTTCTGGTACTTCTTGAATAAATAACTTTTCCATAAATTTTGGATGAGCTCTTGATAAAAAAATTTGCTGTCCTCTTGGTTCCCTTCTCACATCTAAACAGTATGCTTTTACCCTATCGCCAGCTTTGATATTTTCTCTTGGTATCATCTCATTTTTTTGAATAATCGCCTCTGTACCCCCAAGATCAACAATTACATTTCCAAATTCAAGTCTTTTAACAATTCCACTTAAGATGGTATCTTTTTTTTCTTTAAAATCATTATATTGCCTTTCTCTCTCGGCCTCTCTCACACTATAGGTAATAACCTGTTTTGCAGTTTGAGCAGCAATTCTACCAAAATCGAATGATGGCAGAGGTTGAAGAATTTCATCGCCAATATTTTTTTCTTCAAATTCATCACCTAATGAATGAGCTTTTTTTAAATCAATCTCAATGTTACTGTTGGTAACCTTATCTACAATAATTAATTTCCTATAAATCTCTATTTCACCACTTTCCCTGTTAATTTTAACAATTATTTCGTTTTCAGTACCAAATTTAGACTTGGCTGCTTTTGCTATACCATTTTCCATTGAGTCTATGATTAATTCTTTGTCTATAGATTTTTCAATTGCTACTGCTTCTGCAATTCTTAATAGTTCTAATTTATCCGCTCTTCTATTTAACATTCTTTTTACCTAAAAAAAAATGGGCCGAAGCCCATTTTGAAATTTCAACAATGTAACAGGAATATATTTATTTTAATTTAATTTTCAACAATATTTAACTTTTAAATATCCCTGATTTATCTGTTTTTTCCCATGAAAATGACCCGTCTTTCTCTGAGTCTCTGCCAAAATGTCCGTATGCTGCTGTCTTTTCGTAAATTGGTTTATTTAAACCTAACATCTCTCTTATGCCTCTAGGACTTAGATCAAAATTTTCATTTATCAATTTTTCCACATGTCTATTTTTTTCTTCATCATTATCAAATAAATCTACATATATGGACAATGGTTTTGATACTCCAATCGCATATGCTAATTGAATTAAACATTTATCGGCTATACCTGATGCAACTACATTTTTAGCTAAATATCTTGAGGCATATGCCGCTGATCTATCAACCTTTGTAGGATCTTTTCCAGAAAAAGCACCTCCTCCATGTGGAGCGGCTCCACCGTATGTATCAACTATTATTTTTCTTCCAGTAAGTCCGCTATCACCATCAGGTCCACCTATTACAAAATTTCCTGTGGGATTTACGTAAATTTCATTTTCGTCCAGGTCATTTAATAAATTTTTCGGAATTGACTTTTCAATATAAGGTTTTACTAGTTCTCTTACTTGCGATTGATTAACGTCAGCAGAATGCTGAGTTGATATCACAACTGACTTTACTTTTGACGGCTTACCATCAATGTATTCGATGGTGATCTGACTTTTTGAATCTGGCTCGATATTTTTAAGCTTTCCAGATTTCCTATCTTGAGCCATTAATCTTAATATTTTGTGTGAATAATGTATAGGCGCTGGCATAAGAACATCAGTCTCAGTACAAGCATAACCAAACATTATACCTTGATCACCAGCTCCCTCATCTTTGTTGCCTGATGAATCTACACCCATAGCTATATCAGAAGATTGAGCGTGCAAATGACTCTCAATTTTAGTAGCTTCTTTCCAAGTAAATCCTTCTTGGTCATATCCAATATCTTTTATGCAGTTTCTTACCTTTTCAATTAAATCATTTTTTTTTATTTCTGGTCCTCTTACTTCTCCAGCCAAAACAACTTTATTTGTTGTTGTTAATGTTTCGCAAGCTACTCTTGATTGCGGTTCACTCTTTAGATATGAGTCAACTACCATATCAGATATTCTATCGCAAACTTTATCGGGGTGGCCTTCTGAAACTGATTCACTAGTAAATAGATAGTTTTTTTTCATTTAATGACCTTTCTTTTTTAAGAAGAAAATTAAAGTAATATAAAATAACATTAAATAAAAGAAGATCTTATTACCATGTTTAGAAAAAATTGTAGTATTAATAGATTTTACTGTATTAAATTCTATAACACCACTCTCAGTTGATTCAATTTTGTTTTCTATTAAGCCTACAGGACTAATTAACGCGGAAATACCGTTGTTAGCTGATCTTATTAAATTTTTACCTTCCTCAATAGATCTTAATATTGAATGTGAGAAGTGCTGAAATGGGCCAATGCTATCTCCAAACCATCCGTCTTCAGAAATATTAACAATTACATCATAATAATTTTTATTTTTTGATAAATTGCCTGAGTAAATTATTTCATAACAAATTAATGGTAAAATTGAAAAGTAATCTAATTCAATAATATTTCGAATATTGGATGGTGAGAAGGATTGATATCCTTGAGTAATTTTTTTTAGGCCAAACTTAGATAGAATTTTTTCTATTGGGAGATATTCACCAAAAGGAACAAGTTTGTTTTTTTTATATATATCAATGGGCTCTAATTCATTGTTAAATAAAACTAAAGAATTATATACTTTAGAGTCTTCAACAATATTCATGCCAATTAATAATTTATGATTTGAAGAATATCTATTTTTAAATAAATAGCTTAGGTACTTTTGATTTTGAAGCGAAACACCAGTTAATATTCCTTCAGGGAATATAAATAATGTATTTAGATCTTTATTTGGATCGCTAATCTTGTATATTTCGTCAATTCTTACAATTGGATCTTCATTATTAAGGAATCTATTTAAATCAATTTTGGGAGAAATTATTTTTATTTGTGTATTTAAACTTTTTGTCTCATTTTTATTATAATTATCTATTCTTAGATGACCATAAATGTAATTGAGTGTGAAAATTAATAAAAAAATTGAAAATACAGATATTTTAAATTTTAATTTTTTTTCAAATAAAATAACTAATGGTATTAAAAAAAAAGTAATGCATATTAAGTTTAAGCCATAAGTTCCTACCACAGAAAGTATTTGTATCAATTTTGTAAATTCTGTAAGACTATATACGTTTAGGTTCCATGGAAAACCTGTTAAGATTATTCCTCTTAAAAACTCAATAAGTGAAAAACCAACTGAAAAAATCATTAAAGATGAAAGATTTTTTTGGATATTAAAAAATGATAAAAATATTGTGATTAATCCATAAAATAGTGCAAGACACGCCGGTATTAAACATAAAGAAAATGGTATCAAAAATTTATAATCCTCTAAAAAGGTTAATGAATTACTAATCCAATAAAGACTTGAAAAAAAATATCCAAACCCAAAAAACCAACCTATAAAAAAAGATTTTTTTTTATATATTTTGTTTTTACATAAGATTAAAAAAAGTGCTGGAAAGCACAAAAAATTTAAGAAAAAATAATTATATGGAGGAAGACTAAAAGAATTTGCAATCCCTAAAAAAATAACAATTAAGTAATCAAAGTTAAATTTATTATGTCTTCTATGTGTAAAGTTTATGTTCAAAATATTTAAGTATTTTTAGCTCATTTAAATGCATTTTTTTATAATCCTTATATACTATATGATTATAACCTAGCAAATGCAGATAACCATGTACCCACATTCTATCGAGCTCGTATTTAAAATCTGTTTTTATTGATCTCTTACTTACAAATTCAAAACTAATTGCTATATCGCCTAAGTAATTATTATCTAAAATATTTTTATTGTTTAGAGGAAAAGACAATACATCTGTTGATTTATTTTTCTTTCTAAATTTTTTATTAAGTGACTTCATGTTTTTATTGTCTGTAAGTAAAATTGAAAATGAGTGTTTTTTTTTTAGTATAGGCTTCTTCGATAGATGTTTAATATTTTTTTTTATATAATTAATTATTTTAAATTTTTTTTTCTTCCATTCAGGATTATCAATAATAATATTTACACTTATCATTAATCATCTTTATTATCTGAATATGCTTTTACTATTTTGGATACTAAATGATGTCTTACAACATCATTATGATCAAAATCAATGGTAGTAATTTCTTTTAAATGGCCTAGTATTTTTTTTGATCTAATTAGTCCTGATAAAGACTTATTTGGTAAGTCAATTTGTGAGGGATCACCATTTATTACAATTTTAGAATTTTCACCTATCCTAGTTAAAAACATTTTTATTTGCGTGTCTGTTGCATTTTGAGCTTCATCTAAAATTGCAAAAGAATTTTTTAAGGTTCTTCCCCTCATAAAAGCTAACGGAGCAATTTCAATATCGCCAACTTCAATTTTTTTTTGAATTTTTTCATAATCTAATAAATCATATAATGAGTCATAAAGTGGCCTTAGATATGGGTCTACTTTTTCTCTCATATCACCTGGCAAAAAACCAAGTCTTTCTCCTGCTTCGACTGCAGGTCGAGATAAAATTATTCTCTCAATTTTTTTTTCTAGCAACATAGTTAATGCTACTGCAACTGCTAAAAATGTTTTTCCTGTCCCAGCTGGTCCAGCAGATATTACTATATCGCTCTCATGTAATGCTTTTACATAGTTTTTTTGTTTTTCTGATCTTGGAATTACAGATTTTTTTGGCGTTTTAATTAAATATTGTATTTTATTGTTTTGATCTATTTTTTTATCTGTCATAAATTCATCAACTGATGAGTGTATATCTTTTTTCTCAAGTGATCCATTGATTAAATATCTCTCAGCAAGAAATACAATTGCACTTTTTATTTTTTCGTTATTTTTTTGATCTGTCTTGATTGAAATTGAATTACCTCTAGTATAGATATTTGTTTTTGTAATTTTCTCCAATTCTTTAATGTTATTGTTAAATTCTCCAAGGACACCTGAAAAAAGCTCATTATTCTGAAAAATTATACTTAGTGTATCGTTTTCTGAGTAAACAAATTTAAGGTAACTATTAATATTTTTGTCTGCTAAATTTTTCAATTATGCTGCTTCTGTTCTTGTGCCAATTATTTTTCCAAAAAGGGTATTTTGATTAAATTTTTCAATATAAACATCAACTTCTTTACCAATATTTTTCTCATCTCCATCCATTATTACAGAATTTATATACTTATTTCTACCAAAAAGCTTTGTTTGATTATCCATTTTATTTTCTACTAAAACTTTTATTTTTTTTCCATTAAAGCTTTTATTTGTATTAAGTTGATATGAAAAAAGAAGTTTTTGAATTTTTAGTAATTTAAGTTTTGATAAATCTTTGTCAATTGAGGTCATCTCTCCTGCTTTTGTTCCTGGTCTAGGACTAAAAATAAATGAAAAAGAATTTATAAACTTTATTTTTTTTACAAGATTTATAGTCTGCTCAAAATCTCGATCTTCTTCACCAGGATAAGAAATTATAAAATCACTTGAAAATTTTATATCAGGGTTAATTTTCATAAGTTTTTCATAAATATTTATATATTCTTCTACAGTATGCTTTCTATTCATCAACTTGAGAACTTTGTTTGAACCACTTTGAATTGGTAAATGTACAAATGGCATGAGTTTTTTTGAAGTTTTATAACAATCAATTAAATCGTCTGTCATATCTATAGGATGTGAGGTTGTATATCTAATTCTTTTAAGTTCAGAATACTTTTCCAGTTCATTAATTAGATTGGATAATCTAAATTCTTTATTATTATTTTTAAAAGAATAAGCATTAACATTTTGACCCAACAAAGTAATTTCTTTAACTCCATTTTTTATTAATTGTTCTGCTTCTGCTAATATTTTATGAACCGGTCTTGAATACTCAGGACCTCTTGTAAAAGGTACTACGCAAAAATGACAGAATTTATCACATCCCTCTTGTATAGTTAAAAAAGATGAAACGTTGTTACTACTGTTTTTAATTTTATCGAAATTTTCAAATTTATCGATTGTATCAATTTCTGTTTCTTCAAATTTTTCGTTAATTCTATAATTTGAAATGACATTATTTATTTTATGATAAGATTGAGGTCCGATTACAATATCAATGTAAGGTTCACGTTTAAACATTTCATCATTTTCAGCTTGGGCCACACATCCTGCAACTATCATGATGGGTTTTTTCTTATTTTCATAAATTTTTTTTACTCTACCAACCTCATGATAAACTTTCTCTTTTGCTTTATCTCTGATATGACATGTATTTAATATGAAACAATCAGCATCATATTGATCATTGGTTTTTACGTAATTAATTTTTTTTATATTATCAAGAATTCTATTAGAGTCATATTCGTTCATTTGACAACCAAATGTCTTTATGAAAACTTTTTTTGACATTAATAATTATTTTTTTTTAACACCATAAAGCTCAAGTTTATGGTCAACTAAATCGTATCCGTATTTTTCTGCTATAGCCTTTTGAAGTTTATTAATTTCTGTGTCGCTAAATTCTATTATGTGTCCAGTCTTAACATCAATTAAGTGGTCATGGTGGCTCTCTCTTATTTCTTCATATCTAGCCTTACCTCCTTTAAAATCATGTTTAGTTAGGATGCCAGCTTCCTCAAATATTTTTACTGTTCTATAAACTGTAGCAATGCTTATTTTTGGATCAATTTTTGATACTCTATTGTAAAGCTCATCTACATCGGGATGATCTGACTCCCCGTATGTTTCTTTTGACTCTGACATTACTCTAGCAATAACTTTTCTTTGGTCGGTTAATTTAATACCTTTGGATATACATTTTTCTTCAATTGTATCATTCATAAAAAAATTAGTAATGTGGTTTTATTATATTCTTTATTAAAGCTCCTTTTTTAAATAAGTCTAGTACTTTATTGTAATTTTTTTTTTCAACCTGATTTGAATTAAATCCATATATATTTATATTATTTGAAAGGCTTAATGCTTTTACTGTTGAGATTGAAGATCTTATTCCTGAGAATACACCTGGACCTTGATTTATTAAAATATTTGTAATCTCTTCTATTTTAATATTATTTTTTTTTAAAAATTCAAAAATAATTAAACTAAATTTATCAAAATTTTCTCTACTGTTTATAAATTCGGTGGTATATGATTTATCATTTGTTATGATTTTAAGAAAAATTATTTTATTAGCTGCATCAATTATTAAGTTTTTCATTTTATTTATTTTTTTATCAAAATCTTATGCAAATGAAAATACAGAAAAAAAATTTGGTAACGATAAGGGTATTGTATCAATAATGTACCATAGATTTAATGAAAATAAATATCCTTCAACAAATATAGAAATGAAAGTTTTTGAAGAACAAATTAAAATTATAAAGGATAGCGGTTTTGATTTTTATGACCCAAACAATTTTGAGAAAAATTTTTCTCAAATTAAAAAAGACAAAAAGATATTATTGACAATAGATGATGCTTTTAAATCGTTTTATGAATACGCGTGGCCATATTTGAAAAAAGAGAAAATACCATTTATTTTATTTGTATCAACTGAACCTACCAATAAGTATGGTTATATGTCTTGGGATCAAATAAGAGAAATTGAAAAAGAAAGTTTTGCTTATATTGGTAACCATTCACATAGTCACGAATATCTCATCAATTTTGAGCATGAAAATTTTATAAAGGATATTGATAAATCTATAAAAATTTTTGAAAAAGAACTAGGGTATAACCCCATTTTCTTTTCATATCCTTTCGGAGAATACAGTTTAAAACAAAAAAAATATATTATGACTAAATTTAAATTTGCTTTTGGCCAGCATTCGGGGGTAATTGATTTAAATAAAGACAAATATGAATTACCAAGATTTCCTATTAATGAAAAATATGGTGATCTTGAAAGATTTAAATTTTTAATAAATTTAAATCCTTTGGAATATAATTCTGTTTCGGTGGTTGATAAATATATTCTTTTAAATAATAATCCTCCAAAGCTATCGATAAAATTTTTTAACGATCAAAAAAATATAAACAATATAAACTGCTATTCTAATGAAGGCGACGGCTGGGATAAAACAAAGATAGAATATTCAGATAATACTCTTAACGTTTATTTTAAAGAAAAGTTTAAATTTAGGAGAGGGCGATTAAATTGTTCCCTTAAAGACGACATAGGATGGAGATGGTTAGGTTTACAATTTACAATACAAGTTAAATAACATTTTTTTGCTCTTTACTCGTTGGTAAAATTTTAACGTTATCGAAATCTTTAAGGTTATTTTGATCTATAATTTTTTTTAAAATTTTTATATAATCACTTCCAGTCTCTGCATATTGATCAAGATAATTGGCTAGCTCTATACTATTTAATTTCTCATCATTATCTCTTTGAATTGCTCTAGCCTTACGAAATTCTTTATAACTTGAGTGTGTATTCAAGTTTCTTTGATAAGCTCTAACTGATGCTTTTAAAACATTAAAGGTCATAATCTTATGTTTGGTATCTTTATCAGCTGCTGCAGGCTTAATCCCTTCACCGGAGTAAGTCCATTGGCCAAATAAAGCATTACCCTCAATTGCAAATCTAGATGTACCCCAACCTGTCTCTTTAGCAGCTTGAGCTATAGCTAAAGATACTGGAATTTCATCCATTCTTATTTTAAGAGTAGTTATATCTTTTTTAACTACTCCGTATTGTCTAAATTTTTTATTTAACCAATCTTTTTCTGTTTTAGTATTGTTGCTTCTATTTAAAATTTTAAATAGTGTATTTCTATCTCTTTTTATTCGGTTATTCTCGCTTAATATTAGTGGTAAGACAATTTTAATAAATAAATCTTTCCTCTGTTTAGAACTCTCCATCATTTTAATTTCATTTGGCAACATGCCTACTTCGAAGGGTTTTACAATTTTATTTTTTCTAACAAAACTTAAATTATAATCTTTTTCCTCAAATATTTGGTTCAAGGTTGATGCTTCAATTCTTACAGATTTGGATGGACCTTCACTCAATTCAATATCATCTAATAAATATTTTTGGTTAATTTCGGTATCAACAGAATTGTCCGTGATTAAGCTCTCTCCAGATAAAACCTTTTCAAGATATTTTTTTGAATTATTTTCAACTGTGGTATTTTTAATAAAAGAATTATCTATAAATTTAAAAGTACCAGGTAGAATAGAAAAAATAAAAATTAATATTAAACTTAGGTATGAAGTTGTAATTATATTTTTATATTCTCCAAAATTTGACTTTTTTTTCAATCTGGAAATTTTAAAACCTTTTTTTAAAAGAATTTTTTTTAATTCATTTATATTCATCGATTTATAATTTTTTATCATATTTTTTTATAAAATGCCTTAAATTGATTTAACTTGTTTTACTTCAGGAACATAATGGCCTAATAGATTTTCAACGCCTCTTTTTAACGTAATAGTTGAGCTGGGACAGCCTGAACAACTACCTTTTAAGCTAACAGTTACAACTCCATTCTTAAATTCTTTAAATGTTATATCTCCTCCATCTCTAGCAACTGCAGGTCTTACTTTTGTTTCTAAAACATGAACAATTTTTTTTTCAATTTCACTCAAATTTATTTCCTTTTTTGAGTTTATCTCACTAATTACATATTCATTCCCTTTAGAATAAAAATCATTTATGTAAGAAATAATTATATGCTTAATGTCCGACCACTCTACATTATTGGTTTTATTAACCGATAAAAAATCTTCATATAAGAAAATTCCTCTAACTCCATTTAAAGACAAAATCTCCTTTGCTAGCTCATTTGATGTATCTTTTTTGTCTAAAATTTCTATTGGTCCTATTTTAGAAACTTTTTTACCTGGCAAAAATTTTAAGGAATTAGGATTTGGAGTATTTTCAACTTGTACAAACATAGTGGTTATATAAAGATTATTTTGAAAATTTAAAGGATTTATTTTACTAGAAACCAATTATATTTTTTATATCTTTTATTTTTTTTGAAGCAATTTCAGAGGCTTTGTTTGTTCCCTCTTTTAAAATTTTGTCTGTAAAATTTTGGTCTTTTTTTAATTTATTCATTTCTTTAGATATAGGATAAATTTTTTCTATTACTATCTCTGAAAGTTTGTTTTTAAAATCTGAAAAATTTTTTCCTGAAAATTCTTCCATGGTTTTGCTTACATTCTGATTACTTAAAGACGAATAAATTCCAATAAGATTTTTTGCTTCTGGTCTATTCTCTAATTCTTTTTCATTGCCTGGTAAAGGTAATGTATCTGTTTTTGCTTTCTTGATTTTGTTTACTATAGTATCTTTAGAGTCATTTAAATTAATTCTACTCATTTCAGATGGGTCTGACTTGCTCATTTTTTTTACACCATCTTTTAAACTCATGATTCTTGAAAAATTTTTTTGTATCATTGGCTCTGGTAATTTAAAAAAACTTGGAGAATTAAAATCTTGATTAAATTTTTGAGCAATATCTCTTGTTAATTCTAAATGTTGTTTTTGATCTTCTCCCACTGGCACATGCGTTGTGTCATAAAGTAAAATGTCTGAAGCCATTAACACTGGATAAACATATAGACCAACACTAGCCTTTTCTTTATCCTTTCCTGCCTTTTCCTTAAATTGTGTCATTCTATTAAGCCAACCCATTCTTGCTGAACAACCTAAGATCCAAGCACCTTCTGAGTGCGCTGGAACCATTGACTGCTGAAAAATTATACTTTTGTTATAATCCAGTCCACTTGCTACAAATGCAGCTATTGTCTCTCTAACATTATTTTTCAACTCTGCAGGATTCTGCCTAACAGTTATTGCATGCAAATCTACCACACAGTATATACAAGTGGTATTTTCTTGGTTTTGAAAATTAACAAAATTGTTAATTGCACCAATGTAATTTCCTATATGAAGATTTCCTGTAGGCTGTACTCCAGAAAATATTTTTTTACTCATATATTAATACTTTAATTTAATATCAGACAATTTGAAAGCTTTAGTAAAAATAGATATTAAAACGTAGAGGAATAAAGTTATTATAACCAATAATAACATATATATAAGTTTATAATTACTTTCGTAGATTAGTCTTTGAGAATAATAATCCGTCATTAAATAAAAAAAATAAGAAGAAAGAATAACTGCACAAAATATCTTTAATAATTTAAATATAATATCTAAATTCAATTTAAAATAATTTTTATCTTGTAGATAAAAAAATAACAATAATGCATTTATCCATGACGATATTGTTGTTGAAATAGGAATTATGATAAAACCAAAATCTTTAAAAAAACTAACACTAATTATAATATTAACTACAACAGAAACTAGGGAAAAATAGAATGGTATTTTAGTATTTTGTCTAGCAAACAAAAAAGATGAAAAAATTTTTATAAGTGCAAATGCTGGGAGCCCAAAAGCAAAATAATATAATGCTTTAGCTGAATTTTTAACACTATTTTCGTTAAACGAGCCATAACCAAATAAACTTGATGTTATCTCTTCAGACGCGATTAAGAGTGCGAACATTGCTGGCAAACTTAAAAATAGACTTAATTCAACTGATTTGCTTTGTATAAAATTTATTTTTTTTTTGTTCCCTGACTGAACATGCTTACTTAAATTTGGAAGCAAAACAGTACCTATTGCAATACCAGCAATTGCAAGATTAATTTGATAAATTCTATCAGCATAATATAGATAAGAAACAGCATTTACCTCAAAAGACGCAATTATAGTTCCAACAAGTATATTGATTTGAGTGACACCTGAAGAAAATATACTTGGGACAAGTTTTTTAAAAAAAATTTTTATTTTTTTAGTGATTTTTATTTTAAAGTCTATTTTTGGTAAATAGAATTTTTTAACAAAAAACATTAACACTATTAATTGAATTAATCCTGCTAAAGAAATTCCATAAGATAGATAAATAACTATCAAATCATTTTCAAATTTTAAAAAAATTAAAATTAAGATTAATATTATATTTAAAATAATTGGTGCGGCGGCTGCAACCCCAAATTTGTTGTATGAATTTAAAATAGCTGAAAAGAAAGAGGCTAAACTTATGAAAAATAAAAAAGGAAATGTAATTCTTGTCAGGTAAGTTGTTAATAAAAACTTTTCATTATTTTCACTAAAACCAGGCGCAATTAAATTGACAAATAAAGGCATGAATAATTCAATAATTAAGGTAATTCCTAAAAGTGAAATTATTAGAAAATTTAAAACATTGTTTGAAAATTCATCTGCCTTTTTTTTTGATTTAACAAGTTCTGATGAATAACTTGGAACAAAAGCAGCATTAAATGTTCCTTCCGAAAATAATCTTCTGAAAGTATTAGGTATTCTAAATGCAACAAAAAAAGCGTCCGTGATTGGTCCTGATCCCAAGTTAATAGCTATTAACAAATCTCTGATATATCCCAATATACGACTTAAAATAGTATAAAAACTGAATGTGCCAGTTGACTTAATTAGATTCATAAATCATATTAGTGATAACTTAGTTCTATTTTTATATCTAATAAAAAAATGAAGAAAAAAAAAATTGAGCATTATTCTGATAAAGAAGCACTAGATTTTCATAATAGCAATAAATCTGGCAAGATTGAGATAATATCTTCCAAGCCAATGACAACAAAAAGAGATTTGGCATTAGCTTATTCACCTGGAGTAGCGGCTCCTGTAAAAGCTATTTCAAATAACCCTGAGCTAGCTTACGATTACACTACTAAAGGAAATCTTGTAGCTGTTATTAGTAATGGATCTGCAATTCTTGGTCTGGGAAATCTTGGGGCAATTGCATCTAAACCAGTCATGGAGGGTAAGGCAGTCTTATTTAAAAGATTTGCTGACATTGACGCTATTGACTTAGAAATAGATTCTAACGACCCAAACGAAATAATTAATTCAATAAAAAATTTTGCGAAAAGTTTTGGTGGTATAAATTTAGAAGACATTGCTGCCCCTTCGTGCTTCGTAATAGAGGACAAATTAAAAAAAATTCTTGATATTCCGGTTTTTCATGATGATCAACATGGAACTGCAATTATTACATATGCTGCTCTTATGAATGCTTTAGATATTCAGAAAAAGGATAAAAAAAAAGTAAAAATAGTAGTTAATGGTGCTGGTGCATCTGCAATGGCATGCACAAATTTACTTCTTAAATCGGGTGTAAAAAAATCCAATATATTAATGTTAGATAGCAAGGGTGTAATAAATAAAAAAAGAAAAGGACTTAACAAATGGAAACAATTTTTTGCATCAAATACGAAAGCTAAAAATTTGAAAGAAGCAATTAAAGATGCAGACGTATTTTTGGGGTTATCTTCGGCTGGAGTCTTAAGTAAAGATAATGTTAAAAGCATGGCTAAGAACCCAATAATTTTTGCTTGCGCAAATCCTGATCCTGAAATTACACCTGAAGAAATAGAGGAAGTTAGAGATGACGCTATTGTAGCTACCGGGAGATCAGATTATCCAAACCAAGTTAATAATTTAATTGGATTTCCGTATATATTTAGAGGTGCGCTAGATGTGAGAGCTAAAACTATTAATGATGAAATGAAACTCGCAGCAGCTAATGCAATTGCATCATTAGCAAGGGAAAGAGTTCCTGATGAGGTTGTTGCTGCAATGGGAGGTGAAAGACCAAAGTATGGTAAAGAATATATTATCCCATCTACTTTTGACCCAAGATTAATAAATGTAATTCCTGTAGCTGTAGCGAAGGCAGCAATTAAAACTGGGGTAGCAAGAAAAAAAATCGAAAACTTTGATTTATATTCTGATCAATTAAAACAGAGATTAGATCCATCTGTAACAATCATGCAAGGTATAAACTCACAAATTAAGAAAACCCAAAAAAGAGTTGTTTTTGCAGATGGAGAGGACGAGAACACTTTAAAAGCTGCAATAGCCTTTAAGAACAGTGGATTAGGGATCCCAATATTAGTCGCCAAAGATAAGGTTGTTAAATCCAGATTGAAAGAAATTGGCTACAGTGAAAATTTTGATATTGAAATAATTAATTCAACAAAAAAACAATTAAGAGAAAAATATTCAAAATTCATATTTAAAAAATTGCACAGATCTCAAGGTTTATTAGAGAGAGATTGTGATAGACTTATCAGAAATGATAGGGTTATTTGGGGTTCGTGTATGGTAGCATGTGGAGATGCTGATGCTATGGTTACAGGAAACACAAGAAGATATGGGCAATCATTACAAAAAATCACAAAGGTAGTTGACCCTAGACCTGGTGAGATTATGTTTGGACTAAATATGGTAGTAAACAAAGGTAGAACCGTATTTATAGGAGATACAAGTGTACATGAATACCCCTCATCCAGGCAGTTAGCTGATATAGCCATTTCTTCAGCGAGAGTAGTAAGGCTTTTTGGCTTCACGCCTAAAATTGCTTTTTTATCTCACTCAACATTTGGACAACCTATGACAAGTAGAACAAAACATATACGAGATGCTGTTGAAATTTTAAAAAAAATGAATGTAGACTTTAAATTTGATGGAGATATGCAGCCTGATGTAGCTTTAAACGAAGAATATAAGGAATTATATCCAATGTCTGAAATAGTTGGCAATGCAAATGTTTTAATTATGCCAGGTCAGCATAGTGCGGCTATTTCTTATAAAGTTATGAAATCAATGAGTAGTGCAAAAGTAATAGGTCCATTATTAATAGGTTTAGGTGCTGCAATTGAGATTGCTCCTCTTAGATGTTCAACTTCTGAAATTTTAAACTTAGCCTCTGTTGCGGCTTATTCAGCTGGTGTAATAGATTATAATTCTAAAAATTAGTCCTTCTTTACTCTTAAGTCATTTACTAAGAAAATACTTAGAATTACGTCCTCAACATCTAATATTGATTTAGCTTCATTAAAAATTTCTTTCTTCTCCTCTTCAGAATGTGCTATTCCATAGACATATATTACTTTTTTATATGTATCTATATTGTAATTTACTGCTTTTATTTGTTTGTTAAAAATCATTGCTGATCTTAATTGAGATGTTATTAAAACATCTTTAGCTGATTGCTGAAAATTAAATTCCTCTTTAATTTTTAAGTCATTTTTAACTGATCTTGCTCCTTTTGTTTCCCACGCCAATTTGGTAATTTTCAATTTTTCCTCAGGGGTATCTACTGTTCCAGTAATAATTATTCTGCCATCTAAAACTTTTGTTTTTACATCTAAAAGATAATTTTTGTTAGTTGCTAGCAATTTAGCATCTAAACTTTTATCCATAATCCCATCATCAATTTGTGTGCCTAATGATCTAGGATCTAGTGCTATAGATACTCCAGTACCAAATACACCAGAAGTAGAGGCACCTATACAACCACTTAAAAAAAATAATAAAATTAATTTAAATGTAAGACTATTTTTCATTTTTAATTCTTAAGCAGTAATTATATATTGTCGATTTAGATACATTTGCCTCTTTTGAAAAAATTTCTACAATATTTTTAACGCTCATTTTGTTGATTAGTTTATTTATCTTTATTTTATCCGATTCGTTAATAATATTTAAATTTTTTTTATCTTCTTGTTTGTTTGAGATTACTACTGTTATTTCACCTTTAAAATAATATTCTTTTTTTAAATTCTTAATATCTTCTCTAATAAATTCTTCATAAAATTTAGTTATTTCTCTACATATAACAATTTTTCTTTCACTAAAATATTTTTTTAAAAGTGGTATAATCTTATTTATTTTCTTAGCAGATATAAAAAAGATTAAAGATGTGTCGAGTTTCTCTGTTTCTTTGAATTTTTTTTCAATTTGGTTTATTTTTTCTGGTAAAAAACCTAAAAAATAAAAATTGTTTGAAAAACCACAGATTGATATTGCTGCTGTCACTGCTGATGGTCCAGGAACAGGTACTACATTTATTTTATTTTTAATGCAATTATTTAATAATAATTTTCCTGGATCCGATATTAGAGGTGTACCAGCATCTGAGATGAGGGAAATAATTTTTCCTTCTGTTAAAAGTTCTGAAATTTTTTTAGTATTTTTTTTTTCATTAAATTTATGATTTAAAATTAATTTAGATTTGATGTGATATCTCGTAAGTAATTTTTTAGCTACTCGAGTATCTTCACAGAATATATAATCAGAATTATTAAGTATTTCTATAGCTCTATAAGTAATATCAGATAAGTTGCCTATAGGCGTTGAAACAATATATAATCCTGATTCTAACTTATTTTTGTCCATTTCTTCGTGCATATTAACAATCAATATATTATTAAATATAAATGAATGCTTTAATAAAATTATTCAATATTCTTATTTTTGTTATTATTTTTAATAACCAGGCTTTTTCTGAAGACAAAGTTAAAATTGGTTTGGTAGTTCCTTTATCTGGAGAATTTGAAGAAATTGGTTTGTCAATTGTAAATTCAATACGTTTGGCTTTAAATTCTATAGATGATGAAAAAATTGAGATACTGCCTAGAGACTCTAAAGGAGATCCTAAGTCTACGCTAAAAGTTTCAAAACAACTATTTGAGGATGAAAACATAAGGGTTATAATCGGACCTGTTTTTAAAAGTAGCACTTTATATCTAAATGGATTACCGGAAGTTACGTTTCTCTCTTTTACTAATACTCTTGGAAATTTACACTCAAATGTAATTAGTTCTGGCGTGAATGCGATCTCACAATTACAAACAATTATAAAGTTTCAAGAAGAGGAACAATTAAAAAATACTTTAGTGCTGATACCGGACAACAAATTTAGAAATGAAATAGAGAATGCATTAAAAAAGAGTAAAATAAAAATTAAAGATAAATTTATATATAATACGGATCCAACTTTATTAACTTCACAAATTGAAAAAATAACGAGATATCCTCAAAGAAAACAGAATCTACTTGATGAAATAAGAAGAATAGAGAATTCCGATGATATTAATAAAGAAAGTAAAATTGAAAATTTAGAAAAGAAAGATACTTTAGGGGGGATAAATTTCGACTCTGTTATAATAGCTGACTTTGATGAAAATTTAAAAAGTGTTGCCACATCTTTACTATATACAGATGTCTCATCAAAAAGAATAAAATATATAGCGTTTAATCAATGGTTTGATGATACTTTGTTGAAAGAGACCTCTCTTCAACCAATGTATTTTCCTTCAGTTAATATGGTAAATTATGAAAATTTTAAAAAAGAATATAAAAATATTTATGATAGAACGCCAAATCAGATTGCATTTTTGAGTTACGATTTAATGGGACTAGTTTATTATCTTGCTAGAAGTAATAATTTTGAATTAAATAAAAATATTTTTTTAGGAAAAAGTAAATTTAAAGGTAAAATTGGAATATTTGAAATTAATGAGAGCAAAATTACTCATGACCTAAATTTTTATGTTACCGAAAGTACCAAATTTAAAAAAATTTTTTAATTTTTTTAAAAGCTTTACTTCTGTGATCTATCTTTAGTTTATTAGAATATTTCATTTGTCCAAAAGTTTTTCGTTTTCCATCTGGTATAAATATTGGGTCATAACCAAAACCATTTTTGCCAATTTTTTTTGGTGAGATTTTTCCTTTTATAATTCCAATTGACTGAATAGGTTTTTTTTTAAGCCCAAAAATTGTTAAAGCACAAATAAATCTCGCATCTATTTTTTTGCGATACCATTGTTTATCTATTTTTTTTAGTTTTAAATAAATCTTAGATATTGCTAAATCAAAGTTATTATTTTTTCCACCCCATCTTGCAGAATAAATACCTGGTTGGTTATTTAAAGCTTTAATTTCTAGTCCGGAATCATCCGAGATACAAATTTTACCTGATTTCTTTGAAAAATATTTAGCTTTTATTAATGAATTTTCCAAGAAAGTTTTCCCATTTTCTTTAGGGCTTCTTAAACCATAATCTTTAGGGGAAGAAATAAGATAAAATTTGGGTAGTAAATCTTTAATTTCCTTTAATTTTCCCTCATTATTTGTTCCAATAATTATTTCGATTTTTTTTTTTTTCAACATCTAGAAATTCTGGATTTTCTTACCATATAGTTAATAATGGAAAAAGAAGAAACTAAGAATATTGATAAATCAGCTGAGGAAAAATTAAAAAAGACTGATAACGAGGAAGTTAATCTTGAAGATCATAAAAATGAAACAGAGGAAAAACAAATTGGTTTAGAGGAAGATGAGATTACTGTTTTAAAAGATAAGGTAGCAAGAGCTTATGCGGAGATGGAAAACCAAAGAAGAAGATTTGAAAAAGAAAAAGACGAGGCCTTTGAATATGGAGGTTTTGCTTTTGCTAAAGAGGCACTTAATCTAATAGATAACTTGGAAAGATCAAAAAATACTCTCGAAAACGACGAAGCCTTAAAAGGATCGGAGGCATTAAATAAATTAATAGAACACTTAAATATCATAGACAAAGATATGTTAACGATTTTCAAAAAAAATAATATTGAACCCATCAAAGCAATTGGTGAAAAATTAGATCCCAATCTTCATCAAGCAATGATGGAAATAGATGATAACTCAAAAGAGTCTGGAACTATAGTTCAGGAAATACAAAAAGGTTTCACAATGAAAGACAGACTACTTAGACCATCTTTAGTGGCTGTGTCGAAGAAAAAAGATGTTAAAGATGAGCCAAAAATTAAAAAAAGTGAGGAAAATCAAGAAAAAAATGATGAAAATTAATTTTTATATAAGGTTGTAGAAGTAAAATTAACACTTATATGAAATCAAGTTAGGAAAATTTATGAGCAAAGTAATTGGAATTGATCTAGGTACGACAAATTCTTGTGTGGCTATAATGGAAGGTACACAAGCAAAAGTTTTAGAAAACGCTGAGGGTGCAAGAACAACACCTTCGGTTGTAGCATTTACTGATAATGACGAGAAATTAATTGGTCAGCCCGCTAAAAGGCAAGCAGTAACAAACCCAGAAAACACAATTTTTGCAGTAAAAAGATTAATTGGAAGAAACTTTGATGATCCAACTGTTAAAAAAGATGTAGAAACAGCTCCATTTAAAATTGTAAATTCTGATAAAGGAGACGCTTGGATTGAAGCGAAAGGTCAAAAGTATTCTCCGTCACAAATATCAGCTTTTACACTTCAGAAAATGAAGGAAACTGCTGAAAAATATTTAGGGACTGAAGTCAAACAAGCTGTGATAACAGTTCCAGCTTATTTTAATGATGCACAAAGACAAGCAACCAAAGACGCAGGAAAAATTGCTGGCTTAGAAGTTTTAAGAATTATTAATGAACCAACCGCTGCATCTCTTGCATATGGTTTAGATAAAAAAGCAAATAAAAAGATCGCTGTTTACGACTTAGGCGGTGGAACATTTGACGTATCTATTCTTGAGTTAGGTGATGGTGTATTTGAAGTTAAATCTACAAATGGTGATACATTCTTAGGTGGAGAGGATTTTGATAATTCTATAGTAGATTACCTTCTTTCAGAATTTAAAAAAGAAAATGGCATTGATTTAAAATCAGACAAACTTGCTTTACAGAGATTAAAAGAAGCTTCAGAAAAAGCTAAGATTGAACTATCATCAGCAACACAAACTGAGATAAATCTACCATTTATTACCGCAGATAAAACAGGTCCAAAACATATTAACTTAAAAATGACTAGAGCAAAACTTGAAGCTTTAGTTGAAAATTTAATCACAAGAACAATACCACCATGCCAAACTGCATTAAAAGATGCAGGGTTAACTGCTGGAGAAATTGACGAAATTGTGCTTGTAGGTGGAATGACAAGGATGCCAAAAGTAATTGAAGAAGTAAAAAATTTTTTTGGTAAAGAGCCAAACAAATCTGTAAATCCCGATGAAGTAGTGGCTATGGGAGCTGCAATTCAAGCTGGTGTATTGCAAGGGGATGTAAAAGATGTTTTGTTGCTTGATGTTACTCCTCTTTCACTTGGAATTGAGACATTAGGAGGCGTATCTACCAAATTGATAGATAAAAATACGACAATTCCGACTAAGAAAAGTCAGGTATTCTCAACTGCTGAAGATAATCAACCAGCAGTTTCTATAAGAGTGCTACAGGGCGAAAGAGAAATGGCATCAGATAACAAAATTTTAGGAAATTTTGAGCTAGTAGGTATTGCCCCGGCTCCTAGAGGTGTACCACAAATTGAGGTTACATTTGATATAGATGCAAATGGTATAGTTAACGTTTCCGCTAAAGATAAAGGAACTGGTAAAGAACAAAAAATTCAAATTCAGGCATCAGGAGGCTTAAGTGAAGATGAGATAAGTCAAATGGTAAAGGATGCCGAGTCAAACAAAGAAGCTGATAAGAAAAAAAGAGAGGCAGTTGATGCTAGAAATCAAGCTGACACATTACTTCATTCTACAGAAAAAAATTTAAAAGAGCATGGTAGCAAAGTTTCTGATGCCGATAAAAAAGCTATTGAGGATTCATCAGCAAATTTAAGAAATGCTTTAAAAGGTACTGATATCGAGGAGATTAAAAAGAAAACACAAGATTTAGTTCAAGCGTCTATGAAATTAGGAGAAGCAATCTATAAATCACAACAAAGTTCAAAGCCTGAGAGTGGTGCTCCAAAGGATGCTAAGAAAGAAGATAAAAAAGACGAAAACGTTGTTGATGCAGATTTTGAGGAAGTAAAGGACGATAATAAAGAAAAAAGCGCCTAAAAATCAACAATTTGTCTATAACATGTTATGGCAAAAAGAGATTATTACGATGTTTTGGGTGTTAATAAAAGCGCGTCATCAGAACAAATTAAATCAGCCTACAGAAAGTTAGCGGTAAAATTCCATCCAGACAAAAATAAAGGTGATAAAGCTGCTGAGGAAAAATTTAAAGAGGCCTCTGAAGCTTATCATGTTTTATCAAACTCAGAGAGAAAGCAGAATTACGATAATTTTGGCCATGCAGCATTTGAAAATGGGGGTGGTGGAAAAGGTGGTTTTGGGAACTTTGACTTCTCTGGTAGTTTTTCAGATATTTTTGAAGATTTCTTTGGAGAAGGTTTTGGAGGTTCTGGACGAAGATCCAGGAAATCAAATTATAGAGGTTCTGATTTAAGATATGATCTAACTATCGATTTGGAGGATGCTTTTACAGGAAAAAAACAAGATATAAAATTTAATACTTCTGAAAAGTGTGAAACTTGTAATGGGTCTGGATCTAAGCCTGGTTATAATGTTGGATCTTGTTCAATGTGTGCTGGTCATGGTCAAGTGAGATCTAGTCAAGGATTTTTTACAGTACAACAAACGTGTCCCCAATGTTCTGGGTCAGGCGAGGAAATTACAAATCCATGTAATTCTTGTAGCGGCCAAGGTAAAACTCAAGCATCAAAAAGGCTCTCTGTTACTATTCCAAAGGGAGTAGACGACGGAACAAGAATAAGACTATCTGGCAAAGGAGAGGCAGGTTCAAGAGGTGCTAGTAGCGGAGATCTGTATTTATTTATAAACGTGAATTCACACGAATTATTTAAAAGACAAGATGAGCATCTATTTTTTGAGTGTCCTATTTCTATTGCTGATGCTGCCTTAGGAACATCTATAGAAATTCCAACTATCGATGGAGGAAAAGCTAAAATAAAAATTCCACCGGGAACACAAAGTGGGAAACAATTTAGATTAAGAGGTAAAGGAATGCCAATTATGAGGGGTGGGAGCCTTGGAGATTTATATGTTCAAGTTAATACTGAGGTGCCAATTTCTTTAAATAAAGAACAAAAAGAATTGTTAGAAAAATTTAGGGATATAGAAAATGATAAGTCCAACCCTAGTATTAAAAAATTTTTCCAAAAAGCAAAAAATTTCTGGAAAAACTAAAATATGGGTTTAGGGGAAATAGTTCCTGCAATATTCTTAGTAGCTGTTTTTATACTTGTTCTTCCAAGTTTCATTAATTCAAATTTAAAAAAAAAGGTATTTTTTAAAAATTTAGGCATTTGGTGTATAATTATATCCACAGTTATGCTAATTTTATTTTTTATCTAAAATGAATAAACTTAACATCTCAATCACTGGCTGTATGGGTCGAATGGGTAGACAACTAATTTTGTCCGCGAAAAAAGATAAATCAATTAAAATTATTTCTTTAACTGAAAATAAATTAATTAATAAAAAATTAGTAGGAATTTTACCGGAGCTTAACACTGATAAAGCATTTAAAAAAACTAATGTGATAATAGATTTTACTATTCCAAAATGTACACTTGAAGTATTAAAAATTGCTACAAAATTAAAAAAGAGTGTCGTTATTGGCACGACTGGTTTTACTAAAAAACAAGAAAGTTTAATTCAAAAGCACTCAAAAAAAATACCTATTCTTAAAGCTGGCAATATGAGCCTTGGAATAAATTTACTAATGTTTCTTACGGAATTAACTTCAAAATCATTAGGAGATAAATTTTTAAGTAAGGTTTATGAAGTTCATCACAAGCACAAAAAAGATCACCCTTCAGGGACTGCTTTGATGCTAGGAAAGGGTATAGCTACAGGAAAAAATAAAGATTTTTATAAATTGTTTGGTAAAAAATATTTTAATAAAAAACATTTTCCTTATGGAAAAAAAATAAATTTTAATTCAATTAGAAAAGGTGCTGTGATAGGTGAGCATGAAGTTAAATTCTCAAGTGGCAAAGAAATTATAACTTTAAATCATGAGGCATTTGACAGATCATTATATTCTGAGGGAGCCATAACAGCAGCTAAATGGTTAAATAAACAAAAACCAGGTCTCTATTCAATGAGAAATGTCCTTGAATTTTAATTAATGAATGAAGTTCAAAGAGCAAAAATTGTTTTAAATATTTTAAATAAAATTTATCCTAAAACACCTATTCCATTAAAGCATAAAAATATATTTACACTTTTAATTTCAGTGCTCCTTTCTGCGCAGTGTACCGATTTGAATGTAAATAATGTTACAAAAAATATTTATCCTAAATATAATAAGCCTGAACATTTTGTTAAGCTTGGAAGAAAAAAAATTGAGAGATTAATTAGAAGTATTGGTATATTTAGAATTAAAGCTAAAAGTGTTTACAATCTCTCAAAAACTTTGAAGGAAAAATATAAAGGTAAAGTACCAAAAACTTTTGAACAATTAGAAGAATTACCTGGAGTTGGTCACAAGACCGCCAGTGTTGTCATGTCTCAAGGTTTTGGTTATCCTGCGTTTCCGGTAGATACTCACATACACCGTTTGGCTCAAAGATGGGGTCTTACAAATGGCAAAAGTGTTATTCAGACAGAAAAAGATTTAAAAAGATTATTTCCAAAAAAAAATTGGAACAAATTACACCTTCAGATCATTTACTATGGTAGAGAATATTGCAAGGCAAGAGAATGTTATGGTATTTCTTGTAAAATCTGTACCACTTGTTATCCTAATAGAAAAAAACCAATTTTAACAAAGAAGGCTTAATATGAAAATTCTAGGCATAGGAAACGCAATTGTTGACGTGATTTGCAAAGTTGAAGACGATTTTTTGATTAAAAATAATTTAACAAAAAGTACTATGAAATTAATTTTCGACGAGAAAGAATTTAAAGGCTTATTAACTAGTCTTAAAATAGAAAAGACTGTATCAGGAGGATCTGTTGCTAATTCTATAGTCGGTTTATCCCAATTAGGAAATGATGTTGGTTTCATTGGCAAAATTTCTAATGATGAACTTGGGGATAAATATGAAGAGGGATTGAAACAAGAAAATGTTAAGTATTTTTATTCTAAAAAAAAAGAGGAGCTACCAACTGGAACTTGTTTAATATTGGTAACTCCTGACTCTGAAAGAACAATGTGTACTTTTTTAGGTACCGCAGGAAAGATAAATAAAGAAGACGTAAGTGCAGATGCAATTAAACAAAGTGAAATAATTCTATTAGAAGGATATTTATGGGATGAAGGTGATCCTAAAAAAGCTTTTGAAAAAGCTATTCAAAATGCAAATAAGGTTGCAATGTCACTGTCTGATCAGTTTTGTGTTGATAGACATAAGCCTCATTTTCTAGAGTTAGTAAAAAATAAACTTGATATAACTTTTGCAAATGAACAGGAAATAATATCGTTGATAGATGCAAAATCTTTTGATGAAGTAATAAATTTCTCAAAATCGCTCGGCAGAATGATAGTTTTAACAAGGGGTGAGAAGGGTGCGGTAGCAATAAATAAAGATGAAGTTGTTGAATGTGGGATAAATCAAGGTCTTAAGATTGTTGATTTAACTGGTGCGGGAGACCTTTTTGCGGCAGGTTTCTTACACGGTCATATTAATAACATGTCATTAAAAGAATGCCTGGATAAAGGGACCGAAATGTCTTCAAAAGTAATTCAACAAATAGGCGCTAGACTTTAAAAACTAAAATTATTTTTTTTTTCTTTTAAAACTTCCTTTGCCTTTTTTCGGTACAATGGTTTTAGGTTTAAATCTTTTTGAAAATAAATTTTTTGCAATAAAATTTTTTTTTTTAACTAATTTTGTAACCATGGCTTACACTTTTAATAAAATTTTTATCTTTGAATATTTCTGAAACCTTTTTTCTAAGACGATAAATATGTGTTTCAACCGTATGTGTCTCTAAATCGAAAGTATGACCCCAAACTTCTTTTTGTAATTCATTTACAGATTGAGGTTTGGATGAGTTTTTTAGAAAAAGAATTATTTCAGTTTCTTTTTGTGTTAACTTTAATTTCTCTGAATGTTTTATTAATTCTCTTGAATTTATATCTAAAGTATAATTATTAATTTTAATCTTTTCTTGATCAGAATACTTATTTTTAAGCAATAAAATGTTTATTTTATCAATTAGAGTATTCATTTTAAGTGGATAATTTTTAAGAATTAATAAATTTAATTTATTATTTGTATTTGGTTTTTTATCGCAAATTAAAACATGGTTTAAGTTTATTTCTTTTAATTTATTAAGATCTTCTAAATCTGGAGAGTAAATGATTTCAAAACTATTATTTTCTTTAATTTCATGCAAAATATCAAATAAACTTTTTAATTTAAATATTATTGTATATGAATTAATCATTGTATCACAGTATGATATTAGAAGTAAAAAATAAAGATACATTAGTTATTGGTGAATTTAAATTTAAATGCTCTGTTGGTAGAAACGGTATCACTAAGTCAAAAATAGAGGGAGATGGAAAAACACCTAGAGGTGTTTTTAGTTTAGGGACGATATACTGGAGAAAGGATAGAGTGAGAAAACCTATCACAAAATTAAATAAAAGTGTTTTAAGTAAAAATGATGCATGGTGTAATGATATAAAGAGTAGTCTGTATAACAAAAAAATATCTATTTTTAATAAAGTTAATAAAGAAAAGCTATTCAGAAAAGATAATAAATACGATTATTTAATTGTAATAAATTATAATACAAAAAGAATTGTTAAAAATATTGGTAGTGCAATATTTTTACATTTAACGAAAGATTATAAAAAAACTGCAGGCTGCGTGGCGGTTTCGTTGAAAGATTTTAAGATTATTTTAAAGCTTATAAAGAAAAATTCAAAAATAAAAATATATTAGTTTCTTTCTCCAAATATTTTTGAACCAATTCTTAAGAAAGTTGACTTATATTTTACAGCGGTTTCATAATCATGTGACATGCCCATGCTAATTTCTTTAAAGTTAAACTGATTGTTTAAATTTTTTAATTCATCAAAATATGGGCTTGAGTCTTTTTCAAAAGGAGGCAAACACATTAGCCCAATTATTTTGAGTTTACTCTCGTTGCAGAAATTAACAAGTTCCAACAAGTTATTTTTATTAATTCCGGATTTTTGAGCCTCATTCCCAATATTGACCTGTAGAAATAAACTTAATTGTTTATTATATTTTTTTTGTTCTTCCGATATTTTTTTTGCTAATTTCAAACTGTCAACTGAGTGAATATAATCAAAAATTCTGACTGCTAGTTTAACTTTATTAGTTTGCAATTTTCCTAACATATGAAGCTTTATAGAGCTGTCTCTTTTTTTAATTTCAGTCCACTTTTCTATTGTTTCTTGCACTTTGTTTTCGCCAAAATGCTTGTGGCCGAATTCAATTAAATGATTAATATGTTCAATTTTGAATGTTTTGGAGACTGCTACAATATTTGGGTAATAATTCTCATACATATATTCTTTTATTTTTTCTTTTATTGTAGAATTAATATCATTTAAGTTTTTAATAGTGCTATGCATAAATATTTATATAAACAGTATTATTTCATAGAAAAATTTGACAAAAATCATCTAAAAAAAATAAATAAAAAAATAAATTTAATTTATAGGAACTATAGTAAAGTTCACGACGAAAGAACAATAAAAAATCTTGCAAGATTTTGTTCAATTGAGAATAGGAAACTGTTCATAGCAAACGATTTTAAATTAGCCTTAAAAATGAATATTAATGGTGTTTATTTACCCTCTTTTAATAAAAGCATTTTACATAATTGTTATAAATTTAAGAAAGATTTTAAAATTATTGGCTCTGCACACAACATATCAGAAATAAGAATAAAGATATTACAAAATGTTAAAGAAATTTTTTTGGCTCCGGTTTTTAAAGAAAAAAAAATTATTCTTGGAATTTATGGTTTTTTAAAGTTAAAAAAAATATTTAAAGGTAAAGCTATTGTCCTTGGAGGAGTTGCGGGTCATAATATAAAAAAATTGAGACTTTTAAATCCTGAGGGTTTTGCGGCAATAAAATATTATAAAAAAAAAGGCCCCTAAAAAGGGGCCTTAAATTTTCTTAAGCTAAACTAAACTTAGAATGCAAAAGAAACAGATACTTCAGAAAATGTATCGTCAGATGCTGAAGATCCAGCAACGTTGTCAGTAGCATTTGATACTGCAACGATAGTCATACTTCCCATTGTGTAAGAAGCAGAAATACCTGAAGACTCTTCATCAGTTCCTGTTCCCATATCAACATCCCACATACCGTAAGATACTGATAGGTTTTCGTTAACAGCTACACCAATTCCTAAACCAGTTGACTCTTCATTATTCGCACCTGAATTATCTCTTTCTGATTTTTGATATGCAACTGTAACTGGACCCATTGAATACTTAACAAAAGCATTCTCTAAGTCTGTTGCTGCACCTTGCTCACCAGTACCATATCCAATTGATAAACCTTCCATTAAACCATCGTATGTTAACTGAACAGAGTTATCATTTGAACCACTAGCACCTTTTTGGTAAGCAGCACTGATACCAAAACCTGCAAATGAACCATTATAGTAAACTGCATTTGTATCACCGTGTTGTGCTAAACCATTGTCGTCAGTGTCTGTATCATCCCATACCTCTTCACCAGCTTTTGGTAAAACGTATCTGTATGCTCTAACACCAGCGCCACTAGCACCGTTTCCAAGACCAATTGAACCAGCATCTCCCATGTCAATCATAACATTTTGAGATGAGAAAGCAGCGTTTGTCATTGTGTATGAATATGACACACTCATACCATTGTCCAAATCACCACTACCTGAAAAGCCAATTGCTTTATTCATGCTGAAACTGTTTCCAGTTACTTCATCATCGTCTTGTGATTTATATTCTATCTTAGCTGTACCAGATACATCTAATGCACCTGCGTAAGCTGAAGAAGCTACTAAAGATCCTGCTACTGCAGTTAATCCTAGTTTTTTTAAATTGTTCATAAATTTACTCCTAATTGTTAATAATTAATTATAAACAAGGCTTTTTTAGCAAAAATGTGCAAAATTAGTTTTTTTTCTTAATAATTACTTAATTATTTTATATTGTGTTGCAAAAATACATCATTCGAATACAGGCAAAATACGTGATTTTCTGTGTTTTTATGGAATAATTTGTTAAATATTCGAATTATTATTTAGACATCAGATTATTATAATTATGAAAACTTATTTAAGGAATTGCTCAAGATTTTTTCTAATATTTTTTTTAATATATTTAAGCTCTTGCGGAGTATATCGACCAGTCGATGTAAATGAATATCCAGTCGAACCTGAAAAAAGAGTTCAAAAAAATATGGAAGAAGGCCGTGGTTTTAGATTGATGGATGGTATTAATAAAAAAGGCGGAACTTTTGATTTTGCAAGTTCAAATGAGCTTTGGAGAGCTAGTCTAGATACAATAGATTTTATGCCGCTCGCATCCGCAAACTACAGCGGAGGTATAATTATAACTGATTGGTATAACGATGAAAACAGCTCGAGCGAATCTATTAAAATAACTATTCGTTTTCTTACAAATGAAATTAGATCAGATGCGTTAGATGTCAAAATATTTAAAAAAAATTGCGGAGCTAATCAAAACTGTAAAATGTTTTTACAAGAGGGAGATTTGGTTAGAGAGATCAAAAAAAGTATTTTAAAAAAAGCTGCTTTGTATAAAAAACAAAATAAAAAACCTTATAAAGGAACTAAGGCCCAATAACTGAGTCTTTAAAACCAAGTGATTAGATACAATTTCAAAGAAGTTGAGAGTAAATGGCAAAAAAACTGGGAAGATAATAAAGTCTTTAAATCCAAAAAAGATACAGATAAAAAAAAATTCTATTGTTTAGAAATGTTTCCTTATCCATCAGGAAAAATACATATGGGTCACGTTAGAAACTATACAATAGGAGATGTTTTATCGAGACATAAATTGCTTCAAGGCTATAATGTACTACATCCAATGGGCTGGGATTCATTTGGAATGCCCGCTGAAAATGCAGCTAGAGAAAATAATTTAGATCCAAAAGAATGGACTGAAAAAAATATTACAGTAATGAAATATCAGCTTAAAAAGTTAGGACTATCCATTGATTGGGACAGAGAAATTTCAACATGTTCAGAAGATTATTATAAACATCAACAAAAATTTTTTTTAGAAATGTTTAAAAAAGGGTTAGTTTATAGGAAAGAAAACTACGTTAATTGGGATCCAGTAGACGAAACGGTTTTAGCGAATGAACAAGTTATAGATGGGAAAGGATGGAGATCAGGCGCAATTGTTGAGAGAAAAAAACTTAATCAGTGGTTTTTTAATATATCTAAATTTTCAAATGAATTATTAAATGAGTTAGATGATCTAGATGAATGGCCAAATAAAGTTAAAACAATGCAAAAAAATTGGATTGGTAAATCTTTTGGTTGTGAAATTGATTTTAAGATCGAAGGAAATCAAAACATTGATAAGATCAGATGCTTTACTACAAGACCTGATACCTTATTTGGTTTTTCTTTTTTAGCTTTATCAGTTGACCACCCATTATCTAAATATTTTGATAAAGACCCAAAATTTTTAGAGTTTAAACATGAGTGTTCTAAGACTGGAACCACAGAAGAGTCCATAGCTCAAGGTGAAAAAATTGGTTATAAAACAAATCTTTTAGCTATTAATCCCTTCAATGAAAGTGAAAAAGTGCCAGTTTATTTTGCAAATTTTGTTTTAATGGACTATGGATTTGGAGCAGTATTTGGCTGTCCAGCTCATGACCAAAGAGATTTTGATTTTGCAAAGAAATATAAATTAAAGATCAAAACTGTAGTTAGACCAAAAGAGGAAGAAGATAATTTTATTGTATCTGATAAGGCATATGATGGGGATGGTATTATAATTAATTCTGATTTTTTAAATGGTTTAAAGGTTCCAGAACAATCTATACTTAAAACAATAGAGATCTTAGAGGAAAGAAAATTAGGTGAAAAAAAAGTTAACTTTAGGTTAAAAGATTGGGGTGTTTCGAGACAAAGATACTGGGGTTGTCCAATTCCAATTGTTTATGACGATAAAGGTCAACCTAAACCTGTGCCAGACGATCAGTTACCAGTAAAATTACCCGAGAAGGTAAATTTAAATTCTAAAGGAAATCCTTTAAACTCTTTAGAGGATTGGAAGAATGTCGTTATAAATGGAAAATCTTTCACTAGAGAAACTGATACCTTAGATACTTTTGTAGACTCATCTTGGTATTTTTTAAGATTTTGTTCACCTGAGGAAAGTAATTATGGCTTTAACTACGATTTAATTAATTATTGGATGCCAGTTGATCAATATATTGGCGGTGTTGAACATGCAATTTTACACTTATTATACTCAAGATTTTTTATGAGAGCCATTAGTGACAAAAACGAAAAATTTAAGTTTAATGAACCTTTTAAAGGCCTTTTTACACAAGGTATGGTTTGCCATGAAACTTACAAAGATGAAAAAGGTAAATGGTTTAATCCTGAGGAAGTTGAGACCAACGATGGCAAAAGCTACTATTTGAAATCTGACAGAAATAAAAAAATTGTAGTTGGCCCCTCAGAGTCAATGTCAAAATCAAAAAAAAATACTATAGATCCAGAAAATATAATCAAGAATTATGGTGCTGACGCAGTCAGATTATTTATATTATCAGATAGTCCGCCAGAAAAAGATATTCAATGGTCTGAACAGGGTATGGTTGCGTCTTACAAATTCTTACAAAAATTATGGAATTTAAACCAATTGGTATTAAATAAAATTCAGCTAAATATTCAAAATAAAGAAAATGAATTAATTTTAGAAAAGTTTGTGAATAATACAATTGAAAAATATAATTATAATTTATCTAAATTTAACTATAATGTTTTAATTGCAAGTTTATACGAGACCTACAATTTTTTTTCAGAAATTATAAAAAAAGAAATTGGTGGAGAAGTTTTAAAAGCTAATTATATTAAAATATTAACAATTATTTCTCCCATTATTCCTCATTTCACAAGTGAATGTTTAGAGGATTTAAAAATAGAACAAAATATAAGTTGGCCAAGTGTTGATAAATCAAAAATTAAAACAGATAATGTTAATTATGTGGTACAATTAAATGGAAAGAAAAAAGGGAACATTTTGACTAAAATCGATGTTGAAGAAAAAGACTTATTAAATCAAATTAAAAACAATCAAAAATTTGAAAAAATTTTACAAGATAAAAAAATTTTAAAATGTTTTTTTGTAAAAAATAGATTAATAAATATACTATTAAAATGAAGTTACGTTGGTTAATATTATTTTTGTTTATATTCTCTTGTGGTTACAGACCAATTTTAGTTGAAAATAAAAATAATTTTAAATTTAATAATGTAAAGTTATTAGGTGATAAACAAATTTCAGAATTGATTTTGGATAATCTAGAAACACTTAGAGATACTAATAGTACTAACAAAATCGAGATAAATTCTTTTTTAAAAAGCTCGATATCGTCTAAAAATAAAAAAGGCGATCCAGAAATATTTACTTTAAATATTAATTCTGATGTTACATTAATTAAAAAAGGTAAAACTTTAAAAGCCAATTTCTCGGATAGCATTACGTACAAAAATCGAGAAAGTAAATTTAAACTAAAAAAATACGAAGATAAGTTAAAATCTGACCTGATAAGTAAAGTGAGTGAAGATATAACATTATTTTTGCTATCAACAGACTAATGATTTTAAAAAACTTTGAGTTGGAAAAAATAAAAAGTTCCAAATCAAGAATTTTTTTATTTTATGGTGAGAATGAAGGACTTAAAAAAGAGTTGATAAATAAAGCTTTTTTAGATGATAATGACGCTTTAATAAGTAAATACAATGAGAAAGAAGTTTTATCAAATTCTGACGAGATTTTGTCAGGTATTTTTAATCAATCTTTCTTTGAACAAAATAGAATTTTAATTTTAAATGAGGTTAGTGATAAATCGTTACAATTTATAGAGGAAATATTAGAAAAAAATCTAACGGATGTAAAAGTAATTCTTAATGCTGGTATATTAGAAAAAAAATCTAAAATTAGAAGTTATTTTGAAAAAAATAAGTCGGCGATCTGTGTGCCCTTTTATTCAGATGATGAAAAAGTATTATCTTCAATCACCAAAAAATTTTTTATAGAAAGAAAAATTAATATAAATCAAGAGATTATAAATCTTATAGTAGCGAGATGTAATGGTAGTAGAGGAAGTTTAATGAACGAATTAAATAAAATTTATTTATTTTCTAATGGGGAAAAAATTAACATTGACCAAGTTTTAAATATTACTAACTTGAATGAAAATTTTACTATAACGAAATTAGTTGATAATTGTTTGGCAAAAAATTTAAAAAATACAACTAAGATAATAAATGAGAATCATTATAATTCAGAAGATTGTTTGTTAATTTTGAGAAGTTTTTTATCAAAAGCTAAAAGATTAATGAATTTGAGATATAAACTCGATGGTAATGAAAATATTGACCAAGCAATTGAAAGTTCGAAACCGCCTATTTTTTGGAAAGATAAAGATATTGTTAGAAAACAAATTAAACTTTGGAATAAAAAAACAATTCACGAATTAATTACCAACATTAGTAAAATTGAATATTTAGTAAAAGTAAACTCCGAAAATTCATTAAATATTGTTTACGATTTTATTATTAGTACGTCTAAATAAACTAAAAATTTGTTTTGATCACTGTTATAAGTCTGTTTAATTGATCAAGGTCCATATACTCAAAAGATAATTTTCCAGTATTATTTTTTTTATTTGTAATGCTTACATTTATACCTGTTTTTTCTTTAACAGAATTTTCTAAACTAATAATGTTTGCATCTTTTTTGTCGTTTGAGTATTTTTTAATATTTTTAAAAGAACGAATTAGGCTCTCTGTTTGTCTTACAGAAAGTCTTTTTTGTAGAATTTTCTTTGCTAAATAAGAACCATTTTGTAAGCCAACAAGTATTTTTGCGTGGCCATGGCTAATTTTATTTTCTTTGATTAAATCTAAAATATCTTCGCTTAATGATAATAATCTTAATGTATTGGTAACATGTGATCTACTTTTTCCAATAAATCTAGAAACTTTTTCTTGATCATATCCAAATTTCTCAATTAAATTTTTATAACTCTCAGCTTCTTCTATCGGATTTAAGTCTTTTCTTTGAACATTTTCTATAATTGCTAGTTCTAGTGATTTTAAATCATCAGCGGAAATAACAACAACTGGCACCTCATGAAGTCCGGCAGTTTGAGCAGCTTGTAACCTTCTCTCCCCTGCTATTAATTCATATTTATTGTTCTCTATTTCTGATTTTCTAACTATTAAGGGTTGGATTATTCCTCTCTCTTTTATAGAGTTTGTTAGATCCTCCAAAGCTTCTTTTTCAAAAGATTTTCTAGGCTGATTTTTATTTGGAACAATCGAGCTAATAGAAATATTATTATTAGATTTGATGTTATTATCCCCTATTAATGAAGATAAACCCCTGCCAAGACCTTTTTTGTTTTTAAAAGGGTTCATCAAGCTGCACTCTCCTTTTTCTCCAAGTCTTGTTGCAAAAATTCATCCGCAAAGCTAAAGTATGCTTTACTACCAGGGCAGTTTTTGTCATAAATAAGTACAGGAATTCCGTGTGATGGAGCCTCCGACAATCTCACATTTCTTGGTACTGCTATATTGTAAACTTTATTCTTAAAATAATTTCTAGCTTCTAATTCAACCTGGCTAGATAGCTTGTTTCGCTTGTCATACATTGTTAAAAGTATTCCTCTGATTTCTAAAGATGGATTTAAATTTGATTTTATCCTATCTATTGTTTTCATTAATTGCGTTAAGCCTTCTAAAGCAAAAAATTCCGTCTGAAGAGGCACAATCAAAGCATCAGAGGCAACTAGTGCCATTATAGTTAGTAAACTAAGAGATGGTGGACAGTCGATTAATATATAATCATATGATAAGCTTGAATCATTTAAAATAGAGGTTAATTCATCCTTTAATTTAAATGCTCTGCGGCTGTCACCTGCTGTCTCAACTTCCAGACCAGATAAATCAACATTTGAAGTAATTAAATTTAGGTTTTCAAATGAAGTGGTCTTGATAACCTCAGATATTTTTTTCTCTCCATTCAGAACACTATAAATAGTTTGATCTGAGTCGGCTGTATTAGATAGACCAAGACCGGTCGTTGCATTTCCCTGTGGGTCAAGATCAATAACTAATATTTTTTTTCCTTTCATAGCAAGACCTGCAGCAAGATTAATTACCGTTGTAGTTTTACCAACACCACCTTTTTGGTTTATTATCGAAATTATTTTTTTATCCATTCTTTTTTTTTAAATTATAAATTTTGACAATCATTGACTCTTCGTTGGTTATGCTTTTTTTTTGCTCATAATCAAAGTTCCAAATTTTAAGTGCATCCTTTAAAATTTTTTTTCCACTCTTTCCTAAAAATAAAATAATGTATTTAAAATTTACAAAATTCTTGAAAGCGATTTCGAAAATGATTGGTAATGGCTTAAATGCACGAGATATTATTACATCTGTTTTTAAATTTGTTTCATTAAAAATATTTTTTTTACATATTTTTGAGTTTAATTTATATTTTTGTGCCATCTCCTTTATAAAGTTGCTTTTATGGTAGCTTTTTTCATAAAAAATCGTCTTAAATACTGGTTTTTTTGGCTTCATCAGAATTCCTAAAACTACACCTGGCAATCCTGCGCCTGAACCAATATCAGTACAAATTTTTATATCATTTTTATCAATAAAATCAATTGTTTGTGCGCTATCTACTATATGTCTAAAACTTATCTCTTTTTCCGAACTTTTGCTTATTAAGTTAAATTCCTTATTTCTATCAAGTATATCGTTTTTATATTCTTCTAACTCCTCCATTGTTTCACGTGAAACATTCATTGGAAAGTTATTATTAATTTTTAAAATATTCGAATCAATCAAGCTATATGCTTAATAGACTTTCTTTTAACATGAGACAACAAAATATATACTGCTGCTGGAGTAATACCGTCTATTCTTAAGGCTTGCCCCATAGTTTTGGGCTTAATTTGCTTAAACTTAGATTTTACCTCGTTTGATAAGCCTGAGAAGTCGTCGTAATTTATATTATCAGGGATCTTGAGACTTTCGTCTCTTTTAAACGCTAAAATATCTGCCTTCTGCTTCTTTAGATAACCTTTGTAATGAGAGTTTATTTCTAATTGTTCATCAATTTCATGAGAAAAAAACTTTATTTGAGGCCAAATTTCTCGAATTTTGCTCATTTTAACTGATTTTTGACCTAAAATTTGTGTTGCAGATCGACTTATACCATCTTTAGCAATATTTACTCCATATTTAGAAATTTTTGAGGGAGTTATTCTTAATTTCTCCATCATATTCTCTGTAATTGAAAGTTTTTTTTGTTTATCTTTAAATTGATTGGCTCTTTCATTTTGAACGAGACCAATATCAATCCCTCTTTGAGTTAATCTTATATCTGCATTATCTGACCTTAAAGATAGTCTATACTCTGCTCTAGAAGTAAACATTCTGTATGGCTCAGCTACACCCTTTGTAACAAGATCATCTATCATTACTCCTATATATGCCTCAGACCTGTCTAAAATTAGAGGCTCTTTTCTTAGAATAGCTAATGCTGCGTTTGCTCCTGCAATTAAACCTTGAGCAGCAGCCTCCTCATAACCCGTTGTGCCATTGATTTGTCCGGCTAGATAGAGATTGCCAATTTTTTTAGTCTCTAAGGTTAAAAAAAGTTCTCTTGGATCTACATAATCGTACTCAATAGCATATCCAGGCCTAATTATTTTAACATTTTCTAAACCATTGATTTTATTACATATTTCTTGCTGTATATCAGCAGGTAACGATGTTGAAATTCCATTTGGATAGATTGTATTATCATTTAAACCTTCCGGCTCTAAGAATATTTGATGTCTTTGCTTATCAGCAAATTTTTTTACTTTATCTTCGATAGATGGACAGTATCTTGGTCCGATACCTTTGATGCCGCCTGAGTACATGGCACTTTTTTTTAAATTATTAGAAATTATTTTATGGACCTCCGGGTTGGTGTAGGTCATCCGACAAGAAATTTGTTTGTTAAATTTTTCTTTTGTAAGAAAAGAAAAAAAATATGGATTATCATCAGCATGTTGTTCCTCTAGATTTTCAAAATTAATTGTTCGTGCATCTAATCTGGGGGGAGTACCCGTTTTTAATCTTCCAATTTTAAAACTTAATTTCTCTAATTGTTCGCTAAGTCCAGTTGATGGTTTTTCATTATATCTCCCCGCTGGTGTTTTCTTTTCACCAATATGTATAAGACCATTCAAAAAAGTGCCCGTAGTGAGTATAGTCTTAGCAGATTTAATTTTTTTTCCAGACTGAGTAATAAAACCACTTATATGGTTTTTTTCAAATATAAACTCAATAACAGGATCAAAAAAAATACTTAAATTACAGTAGTTTACAAGTTTTTCACGCATATATTTTTTATATAATAATCTATCACTTTGTGTTCTAGGGCCTCTTACAGCTGGTCCTCTGCTCCTATTTAGCAGCCTAAATTGAATACCAGATTTATCTGCGACTTCACCCATGACACCATCTAATGCATCTATTTCCCTAACTAAATGTCCTTTACCTAATCCACCAATTGCTGGATTACATGACATCTCTCCAATAGTATTAATGTTGTGTGTAAATAGTGCAGTATTAACTCCTAATCTTGCAGATGCTGTAGCGGCTTCACAGCCTGCATGACCACCACCAATAACAACGACATCAAATGAATAATCATTTTTCATAAATATCAATTTATGCTTGTTATTAAAATTTACAAGAAAACACTTTAGATTTTTACAATAGTCTGAATATTATAGATTATTTTCCAATGCAAAAATCGTTAAAAATTGATCCTAAAATCTCTTCTACATCTACTTTGCCTACAATCATGCCAAGTTGCCTAGTGGCTAGTCTAAGATCTTCAGCTGCTTTGTCAAAATCTCCTGTATCATTTTTGTTTTCAAAATTTTCCAAATGCTCGACACACCTCATTAAATGTTGCCTGTGTCTCTCTCTTGTAATAATTGTATCCTCTGTGGAGAGAAATTTATTTTTTAACTTATTTCTAATATTAAAAATTAAATTATTTAAGTTTGTTTCATTTTTAATTGAAATATAGATTGGATTAAATCTTTTAAGCTCATTCTCAATTTCATCTGTTCCAAGCTCCGACTTATTTACTACGAGAATTGTCTTATCTGAATTTACCAAACCCCTCAAAACCCCAGTAAAATAGCCATTTTTAGGTTCAATAACCACTATATTTAAATCTGCATCTTCAGCCTTTTTTAAAGCCAATTTAATCCCCTTTTTTTCTATTTCATCTTTAGCATCTCTTATACCTGCCGTATCTGACATAATAACTGGATATCCATCGATATTGAGATGAGTCTCAATAACATCTCTGGTTGTTCCTGCTACTTCAGACACAATTGCAACTTCTCTTCTTGATAAATAATTTAGCAAAGATGATTTACCTGCGTTAGCTGGACCTAATATAGCAATTTTAAAACCCTCCCTAATTCTTTCTCCAACTCTTTGATCATCAAGAGTTTTAATAATCTCATTTTTCACATTAGAAGAACATTTCTTAATATCATCTAAAATGTTTATAGGAAGATCTTCCTCAGGAAAATCTATTTTGGCTTCAATATTTGATAATATTTTAATTAATTTTTCTCTCCAATTAGCATATTTTTTTCCATGATTGCCTGACATAATATCAATTGCTTGCCTTCTTTGAATTTCAGTTTCTGCCGCAATTAGATCTCCGATACTTTCTGCTTTTAATAAATTTATTTTACTATTTTCAAGAGCAATTTTTGTAAATTCACCGGGTTCAGCAATTCTGCAACCATTTATTTTTGACAAAGTTTCTAAAATACAATTTATGACAGCCCTGCTCCCATGAACATGAAATTCTAAAACATCTTCACCTGTATAGCTTTTTGGTGAGGGAAACCAAATAATTATACCTTCATCAATGACTTCATTACTTTCTTGCTTATAAAACTTAGTTAATGTTGCTATTCTTGGAGTAGGATTAGAAATTTTAGCCATCTGGTTTAATATTTTTTTGCATTTATCGCCAGAAATTCTAATAACTGCTAATCCTGATAAACCTGGTCCCGATGAAAGTGCATAAATTGTCATGCGTAAGATTATATATATTTAGTCTACTTATTAAATGAGTTTATTTAATTTTGACTTAATATTTTAAATAGTTTTTTTAAGCTATCTTTATAATATTTACTTTTATTAATAGAAGAGACATACAAGTCTTTTCTGGCTTGAAATGAACTTAAAGTTTTGATTGGGGATTTGTTATTTTTGTGATTTAAACAGGCATAATCCATATCTTCATCACAAAAATTAATTAATTTTTTGATCTCATTTTTTTTATCTTTTATAATATTCTCGTAATTTAACTCATAAATATTATTTCCTATTTTACTCTTCCAAAAATTCATTAAATCGCTATAAATTTTGATAAAGGATGCTATTTCCTCTTCGGTAAAGGACCAGCCTAAGTGATTAGCTTCAAACATATTTTTATAAATAGACAAAGATGTGTCATAAATATTCCGTGTGCAATGTATTATTTTCGAATTTGGAAAAAAAATCTTGATAAAACCTAACCATATAAAATTAAGTGGGGCTTTATCTATTATTACATTTTTTTGTAATTTATAATTAGAGATAATATTAAAATACTCCTCATTAATTTTACTTTCTTTCAACAAATTTGAAAATAACTTTTTGTTAATTTCGTTTTTTGTAACAATATTTTCAAAAATTAATTTACGAATGTAAATCAATTCCCCCAAACCTTGAATGTTTTTATGTGATGATAAAATTTGCTCTGCTAATGAAGTTCCGGATCTTGGCAAACCAACAATAAAAATAATTTTTATTTCATGTTTAGACTTCGAAAATTTATTAAACTTAAAATTTTCAAAACATTTTTTAATACTTGAAAAGAGTTTTTTATCTTTTGAAATATTGTATTCTAAATCTGATCTTTTAAGCATGTTTCCTTTTTGACAATAATCAAAAGACTTTTTGTAATCTCCTAAATCATCAAAACCTTTGCTTAAAGAAAAATATAAGTCAGCTTTTTGCCAGTTCTCTAGAGACCCATATTCTAAAAGTTTTTTAATTCTAGGAATAAGATTATTATCAGTTTTATAACTAATCATTGAGCTGATCAATCTATAAACACCAGTCAATTTAGGATTAATTTTCAAAATTTTATCAGTCACTTTCAAAGATTTACTTTTTTCACCCAAGTGTTGATAGCAGGTTGCTAGACCAAAAAGAGATCCAACATGATTAGGTTTATATTCTAAGGATTTTTGAAAAAATTTAATACTATTACTATAATCATTTAATATCTGTTTCAGTAATGCATAATTATACCAACATTTTTGGTAATCACTTTTTTCAGCTAAAACTTCTAAATAAAGTTTCTCTGCCAAATGATATTTGAAAAGATTTTTGTAAGAGTTTGCTAAATTATACTTAGTATATATTAGATGAGAATCTATTTCTAAAGCTTTTTTAAAATAAAATATTGACTGTTTATAATCTCCAAGTTTTTGAAGTATCAAACCATAGAGATTGTATGGATAACTTTTGTCTGGGTATTTTACTAGTATTTCTTTGCAAGCTTTTTTAGACTCTATAAAATTTTTTTTTTTAAACTCTAAATTTACAATCTCTAAATCTTTTTGATATTCCATAGAAATTAAAATTTTTAATTATCTAAAAGACTAAACATATCATTCAGATTTTTTTCATAAAATTGATTTTTATTAATTGAGGAAGAATATATGGGTTTTCTAGCTTGAGTTACACTTACCGTTTTGATTGCGGTTTTTTTTGATCGATGATGATTTAAGCATTGTTGATCGAATTTTAGACCACAAAAATCTAATAATTTTGTTATTTGCTCTTCTTTATTATTAACTAACTCCTCATAATTTAAATCATAGATATCATTAGGCATTTTGCTTTTCCAAAATTTGATAATTTTTTTATACAAATTGTAGTTTTTTGCGATGTCTGTTTCTGAATAAGTCCAATCTAGATCTGATGATGCAAAACTATTTTTATATAAGGAAGTACAAATATCCTTTGCATTTCTATTACAATGAATAATCTTTGAGCCCGGAAAAAATATTTTAATAAACCCTAGCCATTTAAAATTTTGTGGTGCTTTATCAACAATTATATCTTTCTCTATTTTATGAAATTTAAGCCAATTATAATAATCATCTGCCAATTTAGATCTAGCGCTATAAACATCTTCTTGTAAAAGTTTTTTATTTAAAAGGTCGTTTTCAAATTGATTATCCTTAATTGATTTTTGCAAATAAATTAATTCTCCCTGACCTTCTACTTCATTATGAGATGATAGAATTTGTTCTACTAAAGTTGTTCCTGACCTTGGCATGCCACAAACAAAAATTATTTTTTTAATACCTTTATTATTTATTAATTTAGTAAAATCTACTTCATCAAAAGCATTTATTAAACTATCTATTAAATTCTCTTCCTTTTTAATATCATAATTGACAGCTTTTTTTTTTAAATCGTTTGCAATTTTCAAGTATTTAAAAGACTCGTCATATTTAGAAATATCTTCATATGCCTTAGCTAAAGCAAATGAAATGTCAATTTTTTGTTCATTTGATAAGTCTTGTGACTTGGAAATCTCTTTCATATTCTCTAAATGTGAATTATTTTCAGCTTTATTATAATCATATATGCTACTTAATAATTTATGTGCTGACATAATATTATTATTTAACTTTAGTATTTTCTGTATTGTATTTTCTGCCAGTTTGAAATTCCCTACTGCATGATAACAGGCCGCAAGGCTCATTAAAATCATAAAGTTATTTTCATCACTTTTTAGAGCTTCCTCGTAAAGATTTATTGCTGCATCGTAATCATTTATCAGCTGTTTAAAATTACCGTAATTATTGAGACATTTTACATATTTTGGATCTATGGATAATGCCTCTTTATAAAGCTTTTCACATAATTCAAATTTACCTATTATTTTAAATGAATTTGCTAAATTATTTCTTGCAAAAATATTATTTGGTTCTAGAGAAATTGATTTTTCAAAGTAAGGTATTGCAGCTTGTATTCTTTTGTGTTGTTGAAGCGCTAGCCCACACAAGTTATATAAATATGAATTTTGTGGAAATTTTTTAATAAGAATGTTGCATTGCGATATGGCTTTTTCATAATCTTTTTTTTTTAAGTTATAGTGGATTTTTTCTATTTCTTTTAATAATTCCATCAAAAATTTATGTTTAAATAAAATATTATACAGGTTTGTTCATAGAATTGAAAAACTCTGCATTATTTTTTGTATTTTTAAGCTTGGAATTAATAAAATCAATTGCATCCATCGACCCCATTGGGGCAATTATTCTTCTTAAAACATTCATTTTTTGGAGGTCATTTTTACTAAATAAAAGTTCTTCTCTTCTTGTTCCTGATTTTGTTATATCAATAGCTGGGTAAATTCTTTTTTCCGAAATTTTTCTATCAAGAATGGTTTCGCTATTGCCGGTCCCTTTAAATTCCTCAAATATAACTTCATCCATTCTACTTCCTGTATCAATTAACGCTGTAGCTATAATTGTTAATGATCCTCCTTCTTCAATGTTTCTTGCTGCACCGAAAAATCTTTTTGGTCTTTGAAGTGCATTTGCATCCACACCGCCAGTTAAAACTTTCCCAGAACTTGGTACTACTGCATTGTAAGCTCTACCCAACCTGGTAATAGAATCTAACAGAATAACTACATCCTTTTTGTGTTCAGTTAATCTTTTTGCTTTTTCTATAACCATTTCAGCTACAGCCACGTGTCTTTGTGCCGGTTCATCAAATGTAGAACTTATAACTTCTCCTTTAACAGTTCTTTGCATGTCGGTTACTTCCTCTGGCCTCTCATCAATTAGTAAGACCATTAGGTAACATTCTGGATAATTTGCTGTGATTGAATTTGCTATACTTTGTAAAATCATTGTTTTACCAGCTTTAGGTGGTGAAATAATTAGTGATCTTTGGCCTTTGCCTATTGGACTTACTAAGTCAATTAACCTTGGTGTAAGATCTGGTTTGCTTACTACTTTGTTTGTCTCGACCTCCATTGTCAGTTGTTTATTTGGATATAAAGGTGTTAAGTTATCAAATGCTATTTTGTGCTTGGTATTTTGAGGTTCGCCAAAATTAATGTTGTTTACCTGTAAAAGTGCAAAATATCTTTCTCCATCTTTTGGTGCTCTTATGGGTCCTTCAACTGTATCACCAGTCCTAAGACCAAATCTTCTAATTTGACTAGGACTAACATATATATCGTCTGCTCCCGGTAAGTAATTCGACTCCATTGCTCTCAGAAACCCAAAACCATCTTGTAGTAATTGCAAAACTCCACCGCCTGTAATTTCTTCACCTTTTTCTGCAAGTTTTTTTAGTACAGCAAAATATATTTCTTGTCGTCTTAATGTGCTTGCGTTTTCTATGCCTAGTTTTTCTGCATCGGAAATAAGGTTTTCTGAAGTTTTACTTTTTAATTCTTGTATATTCATATTGTGGGGGTTTAGTTAGGTGTTATTAATATATATACAGTATTTAATTTTTCAAGTCTAGAAGGGCTTTAAAATGGCCAAAAAAACAATCAAAATTAGCAATATAGTGGGTATTTCATTAGTTATTCTGAAAAATTTTGAACTTTTAGAGTTATTATCATTTTTAAACTGCTTTAAACATGAACCCAAATAAAAATGGTAAACAGTTAGGAATACAACAAGGGTTATTTTCATGTGCATCCACCCTGCCGAAATCAAAGATGAATTTTTATGTAACATAATCAAAGCAAATAACCAGGATAGTATCATAGCTGGATACATAATAAAAAAATAAAGTTTTTTTTCCATTATTTTAAAAATTTCCGATATTGAATTAGTTTCATTATTTTCCGCATGATAGACAAAAATTCTCGGAAGATATAAAAGTCCAGCCATCCAAGATATTACAGCAATTAAATGTAATGATTTATAAATTAAATATGAATCCATAATCTAAACGTATCTATTCACTAAATGTGAAAATAAATCAATATGTTCCTCACTATCATTTAGACAAGGGATAAAATCGAAATTTTCTCCCCCTGCCTCCATAAAGCTTTTCTTTCCCTCTATTGATATTTCCTCAAGTGTTTCAACACAATCCGAAGCAAAACCAGGGCATATTAAGAGTATATTTTTTTTGCCTTCTTTGGGTAATTTCTCCAGTGTTTTATCAGTGTAGGGTTGTAACCATTCTTGGGGACCAAACCTAGATTGAAAGGTAGTCATTATCGGTATGCTCGACTTGATTTTTTCAGTTATTAGCCTAGTAGTTTTGTGACAATAGCAATGATAAGGGTCGCCTTTCTCAAAATATTTTTTAGGAATTCCGTGGTATGAAGCCATGATTATATCTGGTTTCCAATTTATCTGACTAATTTTAGTTTCAATAGATTTACTAATTGCGTTTATATAAAGAGGTTCAGATTCATAATGAGGTATAATTTGTAGACTAGGCTGCCATCTCATTTTAATTAAAGATCTATAAACTTCGTCACAAACGGTAGCTGTCGTTGCGGCCGCGTACTGTGGATACAAAGGTAAGATAACTAGGTTTTCACAACCTTTTTCTTTTAGATCTTTAATTTTACTTTTTATGCTTGGTTGACCATATCTCATAGCGTAATCAACAATTAATTTATCATTGCCAATTTTTTTGTTTAATTTAAGAGATTGAACTTGTGTATAATATCTTAAGGGAGACATGTTTTTATCTCTCATCCATATTTTCTTATAAGCTTTCGCTGTTTTAGATGGTCTAAAAGTTAAAATAATTAAATTGAGAATTATTTTCCATAAAATTGGGTTGACTTCAATAACTCTTCTGTCTGATAAAAATTCTTTTAAATATCTTCTTATATCCAACCATTTAGTAGAGTCCGGAGTACCTAAATTTATTAATAACACACCAGTTTTGCCAAATTTTATTTTTGGGTGTTTTTTGTTCATTGATTATCTCTTACAACTTTAACAAGTTTATCTACCATTTTTGGCTCTGTCTCTGGCAGAACTCCGTGACCTAAATTGAAGATGTATGGTTTATTTTTAAACACATTTAAAATCTCTTTTGTTTCTTTAATTAAGGTCTCTGAATTTGATAACAGTATTTTGGGATCTAAGCCACCCTGGATGGGTATTTCAACTTCTTCCGCTATTTTCCTTATGTTTACATTATAATCTATACTGATTACATCTGGACTTACAGTTTTTACATATTTTGGATAGTCTTTTATTTCTCTCGGAAAACAAATAGCAGGTATTTTTAGACCTTGTGTAAATTGGACCACTTTTTTAGTTGGTTCGTAAATATATTTTTCTACATCTTTGTCTTTTACTAATCCTGCCCAGCTATCAAATATTTGTATTATAGTTGCACCGCTTTTTACTTGTTCCTCTATATGTATTTTAATGTATTCGATTATTAGTTCTAATAAATTATCGATTTTTGATTTATCTAATAAAAAATTTTCAATTGATGTTTTTTTGGGTGATTTCCGATTTAACATATATACTAGAAGTGTCCATGGTGCTCCCACAAAACCGATTAAAGATTTTTTTTTTCCTTTTAACTGATTGGATAAAGAGCTCATTGAATCATAAACAGGCTTAAGTTTTTTTTTGAATAACTCTTTTTCAATATTAGAACTTTCAAAATAATTAAATTCACCTAGTATTGGTCCATAATTTTTTTTAAACTCTACTCTTTGATTTAATCCATATGGAATCATTAATATATCGGAAAAAATAATAGCAGCATCGAAATCAAATCTTTTTAAAGGCTGTAATGTTATTTCTGGTACAAGCTTTGTATTTAAACATAGCTCAATGAAATTTTGGTTTTTAGACCTAATTTCTCGGAATTCAGGGAGATATCTTCCTGCCTGTCTCATTAACCAAATAGGTTTCACGTTTTTATCTTTGTTTATTATAACCTTATTTAAAGAGTCCATATTATTTATATTATTTGTTTTATAGCCTGTGAATTAAGTTAATTATTTTATTCTAACAATTTATAAATATTTTATACATATCTAAATTGTCTTAAAATTATGAAAAATGGCTGATTTATAGCTTTATAATTTTTTTTGTCACAGAATGTATAATAATTTTAGCCCTGTTTAATATTGTGCATTATTCCTTAGTTTTTAATTAATTTTTATATTTTAAATACAAGGTTATATTTTGACTTAATTAGTTCAAAATTTTATACATTTTATACATGAAAAATACATATGAAATATACCTAATTTCGGATTCCACAGGAGAAACAATTGATAGAATATTTATTGCCTTAAAATCTCAATTTCCAGATTTCAAATATAACATTAATAATTTTTCCTTTACTAGAACACAAAATCAAATCAAAGAAATTTTAAAAAACATAAAAAATTTCGAAAATACAATTATATTATATACACTTGTAGACAAAGATATGTCAGAGTTTTTATTAAAGGAAGCTAAAAGATATAAAATACCATGTTTTGGCGTTCTAGGCGAATTAATATCAAATTTCTCTATGCTTCTAAAACAAAAGTCATTAAACATTCCAAGTAGACAACATAAGTTAAACGATGAATACTACGATAGAGTCGAGGCAATTCAGTTCACAATTAGACACGACGATGGAAACGAAACTGATGATATTGAAGATTCTGATATAATAATTTTGGGGGTAAGCAGAACTAGCAAAACACCAACATCAATATATCTTGCCAATAGAGGATACAAAACCTCTAATATTCCTTTGATTAATGAAAAATCAATACCAGAAAAAATAAAAATGAATAAGAAAAAACTTTGTATTGTAGGCCTGACAACAGATCCTGAAAGACTGATCGACTTAAGGAAAAATCGAATGAGGTCACTTAAAGAGAGAGAGAACACTAATTACACTAATATAAAAATGATTTCAGCTGAAGTTAAGCTTGCCAGAAAAACATTTAAAAAATTTAATTGGCCCGTCATCGATGTTACAAGAAAATCAGTAGAAGAAACAGCAGCGGCAATTATAAAAATACATGAAATAATGAATAAAGATGGATAAAATTATTCTCGCGTCTAAAAGTGAAATAAGAAAAAAAATTTTAGAGGAAAATAATATAAAGTGTGAGGTTGTTCCTTCAAATTTAGACGAGGAGCCAATTAAAAGCCATTTAATAAAGGACGGAGCATCACCCGAACTAATATCTAAAAATCTTGCAGAGTTAAAAGCTAACAAAGTGAGCTTAAGCCAAGAAGATAAATTAGTTTTAGGAGCAGATAGTGTTATAAATCTAAATAAATGTATAATATCTAAACCAAAGAGCAGGGAAGAAGCGCTTAATATTTTAGAAAGGCTCAATGGCAAAAAACACGAATTAATTAGTTCAGTTTGTATATCTAGAAATGGCAGTATGATGTGGAACTATTCTGATAAAGCAATTTTAGAAATGAAAAATTTCGACATTGAATACCTAAAAAATTATTTATCCAAGATAACAGATAAGACACTTTATTCTTATAATGTTTACCAAATAGAGGGACCTGGTAAGGAATTATTTAAGAGTATAAATGGAGATTTAACAACTGTAATGGGGTTGCCAATTATAAAAATTAAAGATTATCTGGAGAAATTACAATGATGATATTAGTTTGGTTTGTGGTTTGTATTATATTTTTTCTTGTTCAAATAATACTTGGCAATTCTGGTCACGCTTTAGAAGTTTTTGCTTTACTTACTGCGATTGCTTTATTTTTAATTAGTAAGTTGAAAAAAAAAATTAGGATTAGAAATGAATAAATATTTAGTAATAGGAAATCCAATTGATCATTCATTATCTCCAGAGTTGCATAATTTTTGGATAAATAAATTTAAAATAAATGCCACCTATTCAAAGCTACAAATCGATGAAAATCAACTTGAAGATATCATTACTCAAATTAGAAATGCCGAATTAAAAGGTATAAATATAACTGTGCCATTTAAAGAAAAAATTTTGAATCTAGTTGACAAATTAACACCAGAGGCAGAACACGCCCAATCAGTTAATACAGTTTATAAAGAAGGAAAAAAAGTTATTGGACACAATACAGACATTGCGGGATTTGAATTATCTATTAGACACCATAAAGTAGATGTTAAAAATAAGAAAATTTTAATACTAGGCTCCGGGGGTGTTGTGCCATCTATAATAATCGCATTACAAAAATTGAATGTAGCCAAGATTTATATGATGAATAGAACAAGAGAAAAGGCAGAAAAATTAAGCAAGAGATTTAAAAATTTAACTGTTTTGAGCTGGGGTGAAAAATGTGATTTTGAATTAATAATTAACGCAACTAGTGTTGGTATAAATAAAAATGAAGATTTGAAGCTTGAATTTAATCATCTGCCACCAAATCGTATATTTTACGATGTAATTTATAATCCTGAGGAAACCTTATTTCTTAAAAACGCAAAAGCAAATTTGCATAGAATTATAAATGGTAAAATGATGTTTATTTATCAAGCCCATCAGTCTTTCACAATTTGGCACAAAGTAATGCCTAAAATAGATGATGATACTATTAATACAATTAAGATATGAAAACAATATCTATAATCGGTGAAATTGGTTCTGGAAAAACTTATGTAGCAAATAATTTTGGTTACGTAGTTTTTAATGCAGATAAAGAAATTAATAAAATTTACAAAAATAATCGTAAATGTTTCAAATTATTGAAAAAGAAATTTCCCTATAACATATCAAAATTTCCAATCTCAAAGAAAGAACTTGCTAAGCTAATATTAATTAAAAAAAAAAATATTTTGTTAATCGGAAAAATTGTTCACCCCTTTGTAAGAAAAAATTTAAATATTTTCTTAAAAAAATATAAAAAGATAAATAAAGTTTTAGACATCCCATTATTATTGGAAAATAAGATAAAAATTAAAGGAAATATTTTAATTTTTGTAAAATCGAAAAAGTATAATATTCAGAAATTTCTAAAAAAAAGAATAAATTTTAATAAAAAATTATATGATATAATGAGAGAGAATCAGCTTAAATCAAATTATAAAGAGAAAAAAGCTGATTTTGTTATTAAAAATGACTTTAAAAAAACGACAATATTAAAACAAATTTTAAAAATAAAAAAAAAAATAAAATTAAATGATTGAGATAATTTTAGATACAGAGACTACCGGTCTATCAGTAAAAGAGGGACACAGAATAGTAGAAATTGGATGTTTAGAAATTGAAAATCTTGTGCCAACCAAAAAAGTTTTTCATCAATATATAAACCCTGAGGGTAAAAAGGTTGACGAATCTGCTCTTAAAGTTCATGGGTACACTGATGAATTTTTAAAAGGAAAAAAAAAGTTTAAGGAAATAGCTACTGAATTCCTTAATTTTATAAAAGATAAAAGACTTGTAATACACAATGCAGATTTTGATATAACACATTTAAACAATGAATTATCTTTATTAGGGCTAGAAAAAATTAATCCTAAATATGTTGTGGATACTCTTGAAATAGCAAGAAATAAATTTCCTGGATCAAGTGCTAGCCTAGACGCTCTATGCAAAAGGTATAGGATAGACAACAGTAGAAGAACTAAACATAGCGCTATTATAGATTGTGAATTATTGCACAAGGTTTATGTAAACTTATTAGATCAGAAAGAGCCATCATTAGATTTTAATGATAATTCTGACACAAACCATGAAATAATTAGTGAAAATGAAATTTCTAAATATTTAAAGCAAGTAATAAAACCTACTGAAAATGAGATTTCACAGCATAAAATATTTTTAAAGACTTACCTAAAAAAAAATAATTATTAATTAAGTCTGTCATTATATAACTTTTCGAAATCTACTTTTTTATCAAATTTTACTCCAGAAAAACCCGCGTCATTTATTAATTTAACAAATATTGACTCTAATTTGGGATACATTTCTTTTTGAACTTCACATAAAAGAATTTTTTCTAATTGATTTTTGTCTTTTACACTTTCTTCAACCTGAACAATTGAGGCATAATCAATTTCAAAAAAAGATTTTTTGTCATTGTTATCTTTATCTTTAAAAGTTAATTTTGTTGATACTTCTATCATTTTATTTTTCAAAGCTTTTGATTTTATATCTATGCTTAGCTGATATTTTGATATTTTATCTTTTACAAAAATAAAAGTTTCTGCATCAGGTGTTTCAATGGATAAATCTTTTATGTAATTTAGTATAATTTTAAAATTTTTTCTCATTTTTTGTCATCCAAATCTTCAGACTCCCCTTCAATAAATTCTCTTTCGTATTTATTTTTGTCATTTTGATATCTCTGTGAAATTTTATTTAAAAAAAACCTTCGTGTAATTGGAAATATTAATAATAGTCCCATGATGTCAGTTGCAAAACCCGGAAAAATCAATAACAAAGCTGCAAAAGCCAACGCTGCTCCAGACACCATTTCATAAAAAGGTAACTCATTTCTCATTAATTGTTTTATTCCAGACTTTAAAGTATTAAATCCCTCATATCTTGCATACCAAACTCCAATTATTGCTGTGAGAGCAATTAAAAGAATTGTGTTAAAAGCCCCTAAATATGATCCAATTTTGATAAATAGATATATTTCAATCAAAGGAATGAAAATTATTAATAAAAAAGCTGTGTTCATTTGTCATTAATGTAAATTGCCAGTTGAAATTAATCAACATAGTAAATATTATATATATATGTCTTATAGCTTTGAATACATAGATATAATTTTATTGGCAATGATTGCAGGTTTTATTTTCCTTCGATTACGAGGGATAATGGGGAAAAAAACAGGATTTGAGGATGATATTACAACCAGTTTTCCACACGACTTTTCTCAAAAAACTACAGAAAAAAAACTAGATGCAAACACTTTTGATGATAATGAAAAAAAAGAATTTTTAAAAGGAGCAAATATAGCATACGAAACAATAGTTACAAATTTTGCAAAGGGTGATGTGAGTCAAATAAAATATCTATTGGATAATAATGTACTTAAACAATTTAATGACGCTATTAAAGATAGAAAAGCTAAAGGCCATGTATCAGAGACAACATTTATAGGAATTAATTCATCAACTGTTAAAGAACATAAACAAAACAATAACATGCTAGAGGTTACAGTTGACTTTGTAAGTGAAATTATTTCTTCGATTAAAGATAAAGAAAAAAAAATTATTTCTGGTAACCCAGATAAAATTAAAAAAGTTTATGATACTTGGAAATTTTCAAGAGACACTAGGTCAAAGAATCCAAATTGGTTATTGGTGGACACGCAAGTTTAATTGAAAAAAAAATTATCAGATAAAGATCAAAGAGATTGGAATAAATTCGTTAATGAAAAAAGTCATCTTTTTGATAAAGATGAAGTTAGTTCTCAAAAAGTAAACAAAAAGGAAATAAGTATTGATTTGCACGGATATACACTCAGGGATGCGAATATTGCAGTTAACAATTTGATCGTTAAATCCTACAATCAAAATATTAAAAAAATTGAAGTAATAACAGGAAAAGGCATGAGATCTAAAGTTTTAGAGAATCCTTACAAATCTAAAGATCTTAGTATTTTAAAATATTCTGTACCAGAGTATATAAATAATAATAAATCTTTAATGGATAAAATAAAAAAAATAAATTTAGAAGATGTCAATAACTTAAACAGAGGAAGTTTTTCAATATATTTGAGAGCAAAAAAATGAAAATAGATATAGGAAACAAAACAAAAAATTTTAATGAAAGAATAAAAAATAACTTAAAAAAAAATAAAAAGAATTTATCTAAGGTTAAAGAAAATATTGAAAATAAATTAAAAAATTTTTTTGATTGGGTAAAGGGCGCAGAATTGGTTGAACTTGAGAAGTGTGATACAAGCGATGATCCTGTGAGACCAGAGTTATCTAATGACTTTAGAACAAGTTATGGAAGAAAAATATTTGGAGTAAAATATCAAAATGAAATACACGCAGTTATGTGTTTTGCATTTACAAACAACATTCCACGTACAGTTGATGAGTTAGATAGACTAAGTAAAGATGCATTTCTGCAAAGCGCACACAGAGACCAATATGTTGGAAAAATCGCGATTGCATATACCGTTTGGTCTAAAAAAAAAGGCGGAGGAAAATTAATTGTAAAAGAAGTTTATAAAATGATTAAAAAGTCAAACCACCTTAACAGGCTGGTAACATTATCGCCTTTAACAGAAATGGCTAGAAAATTTCATTTAAGAAACGGAGCCGTCGAACTTCAAGTTAATGAAGAAACGCAAAATTTTGAATATAAAGTTATAAAATAAACTTAGATAAATCGGTATCTTTTGTTAGCTCACCAAGGTTTTTATTTATATAATCTGAGTCTACTACAATTTTTTCACCTGACTTGTCTGTAGCAGTGAAACTAATCTCGTCTAAAACTCTTTCTATTATAGTGTGTAACCTTCTTGCGCCAATGTTTTCAACAGACGAATTTACTTCAGTTGCAATATTTGCGATTGTATTGATACCATCCTCAGTAAATTCCAAATCAACATTTTCAGTTTTCAATAATGCCTTATATTGTTTAATCAAACTGTTGTCAGGCTCTTTCAAAATTCTTTTAAAATCACTACTAGTTAAAGGATCAAGTTCAACTCTAATGGGCAATCTTCCTTGTAGTTCTGGTAGTAAATCAGAGGGTTTGGCCAATTGAAATGCACCTGAGGCAATAAATAAAATATGATCAGTTTTGACAGGTCCATATTTTGTGCTTACGGTTGTTCCTTCAATTAAAGGAAGCAAATCTCTTTGAACACCCTCTCTTGAAACATCTCCTCCAACTCTGTCTGTGCGAGCAGAAATTTTATCTATTTCGTCCAAAAAAACTATTCCATTATTTTCAGTAGTATTTTTAGCTGATTTAATAATTTTATCTTGCTCAATAAGCTTGTCAGATTCTTCATTCATCAAAATTTCATAGGATTCTTTGACTGACATTTTTTTTCTCTTAGGTTTAGCCCCCATAGATTTTCCTAACATGTCTGAAATATTTATCATCCCAATATTTGCGCCTGGCATTCCTGGAATTTCAAAAGATGGCATACCTGAACTCTCACTAACAGCTATCTCTATCTCATTATCATCAAGATCTCCATTTCTTAACCTTTTTCTAAAACTTTCTCTAGTCGCTACAGTTGCCTTTGCGCCGACAATTGCATCTAAAACTCTGTCCTCCGCAAGTTTTTGAGCTTGGGCTTTAACCTCTTTTCTTTTTTTTACTTTTTCCATTGAAATAGCAATTTCTAATAAATCTCTGACGATTTGTTCAACATCTCTTCCAACATAGCCCACTTCTGTAAATCTTGTTGCTTCGACCTTTACAAATGGAGCTTCTGCTAACTTAGATAGTCTTCTTGAAATTTCAGTTTTACCAACGCCAGTAGGGCCAATCATTAAAATATTTTTTGGAAGAACTTCATCTTTCATGTCACCCTTTAAAGCTTGTCTTCTCCACCTATTACGTAATGCTATTGCTACAGCTCTTTTTGCTTTATTTTGACCTACAACAAATCTGTCAAGCTCGGATACAATTTCTCTTGGTGATAAAGAAGTAGCTAGGTTTTCGCTTTCCTTTTTTTTATCCACTGGTTTTAAAGTTGTTACATTTGTTTTTTCCATTATACTTTTTCAATATTTAAATTATTATTTGTAAAAACACATATATCAGAAGCTACTTTGATTGCTTTTTTTGCAACTTCCTCCGCAGACATATCGGTGTCCATTAAAACCTTTGCAGCCGCTAATGCATAATTTCCACCCGAACCTATTCCAATTACATCACCTTCTGGTTCTAAAACATCTCCTGTCCCAGAAATTATAAAACTCTTTTCTTTATCAGCGACAGCCATTAATGCTTCCAATCTTCTTAAGTATTTGTCTGTTCGCCAATCTTTCGCCAATTCCACAGCAGACCTAGAAAGATTACCTGCATGTTTTTCTAATTTAGACTCTAATCTCTCAAATAAAGTTAGTGCGTCAGCTGTTGATCCAGCAAATCCAGCTACAACATCTCTTTTTTCAATTCTTCTAACTTTTTTAGCTGTGCTTTTTATAACAGTATTACCCATACTAACCTGTCCATCACCCGCCACAACTACGTCATTATTTTTTCTTACTAGTACAATTGTTGTCATGCCTTATAGATGGAGATTATTTTTAATACTTCAAGGGCATGAGACTATTATTGATATAGCGAGATAATCTCTATATATGTTGTTTAAAAATGAAGAGAAAAGCTAAAATAAATAGAAAAACAAAAGAAACCAACATATCTGTTGATATGAATATTGATGGCAAAGGTAAATATAAAATTGATACTGGAATTGGTTTTCTTAATCACATGCTTGAACAATTATCAAAACACTCTTCAATTGATATGAATATAAAAGCTAGGGGCGATACTCACATTGATCTTCATCACACAACAGAAGATTCTGGTATTGCAATTGGCGAATGTTTAAAAAAAGCATCTAATAAATTTAAGGGAATTAGACGTTACTCCCACGCATTAATTCCCATGGATGAAGCTTTAACAAGAGTAGTAATAGATGTTTCAAATAGACCTTACTTAATATGGAACGTAAAATTGAAGGTTGAGAAACTAGGGGAAATGGATACAGAGCTTTTTAAAGAGTGGTTTCAGGCCTTCTCTCAGTCTGCAGGAATTACTTTACACGTAGAAAATATTTATGGAGACAATAGTCACCATATTATCGAGTCTTGCTTTAAAGGCCTAGCTAGATCATTAAGAACTGCAATGGAGATAGATCCAAGAAATAAAAAAGCTATTCCATCCACAAAAGGTTCTTTATAAAATAAAGAATTAATGAAACTATCTATTGTTGATTACAAATCAGGTAATATAAGTTCTGTTATCAATTCGTTTAAAGAAGTAGCAAAAGATAAAGTAAATATTGAAGTCACATCTGACATAAAAAAAATAGGTTCAAGTGATAAAGTAGTATTGCCAGGACAGGGTTCTTTTAAAAGTTGTATTGAGGCTTTAAATAATATCAGTGGTCTAGTGGACGAACTGAATGAATTCGCAATTAATAAAAAAAAACCATTACTAGGTATTTGTGTAGGTTTACAAATGTTCGCTGATGTTGGCTACGAAGAAACAGAAACAAAAGGTTTAGGCTGGATATCAGGAAAAGTATCAAAAATCGATAATCAGAACGGAAAATATAAACTTCCTCATATTGGCTGGAATCAAATTAATATTGTGAAAGATAGCAAGATTTTTAAAAGTATAGAAAACAATTCTCATATGTACTTTGTTCATAGTTATGAGTTTATACCTACTGATGATAAAGTTATTTCATCAACCACTGATTATTCAACAAAAGTAGTTTGTTCAGTTGAAAAAGAAAATATATTTGGAACACAATTTCACCCAGAAAAAAGTGATAAAACTGGTCTAAAATTAGTTAATAATTTTATAAATTTATAAATGAAAATTTTTCCCGCGATAGATATTAAAGACAAAAAATGTGTAAGATTAGTTAAAGGAAACTTTGATAATAAAACTGAGTATGAAATGTCCCCTGTTGAACAAGCTCGCAAGTATAAGGATAGTGGTTTTAAAGATTTACATATTATAGATCTAGATGGAGCTTTAACTGGTGAAACAGTAAATTTAGAAATTATTGAAGATATAGTTAAAAAATTTGATATTAATATAGAAGTGGGTGGTGGTTTAAGAAACTTCGATAGTATTCAAAAATATATCGATGTTGGTGTTGAAAAAGTTATACTAGGAAGTGCCGCGATCAATGATAAAGAATTTTTAGAGAATGCCTGCAATAAATTTCCAAATAAAATTGCTTTAGGCTTAGATGCTAAAGATGGATATTTGGCTGTATCTGGGTGGAAAAAAAATTCCAACTTCAAAACTTTAGATTTTTTAAAAGAAGTAAATGAGTATGGAGTATCAAGATTAATTTATACAGATATTAATAAAGATGGAATGAAAACAAGCCCAAATTTTGAAGGAACTGAAAAAATAGCTAATACCTCAAACTTTCCTGTATTAATTTCAGGAGGTGTTTCATCAATAGAAGATATAAAAAAAGCAAAAGAGCTAAATAACAAAAACATAGAGGGCATAATAGTGGGAAAAGCAATTTATGATGGAGATATAAAGCTCGAAGATTTAGCAAAGGAGATTGATGCTTAAAAATAGAATAATACCTTGCTTAGATGTCAAGAATGGTAGGGTTGTTAAAGGAATAAATTTTGTTGATTTACAAGATGCTGGAGATCCTGTTGAGCAAGCTAAAATTTATAGTGATGGTGGTGCAGATGAAATTTGTTTTTTAGATATTACTGCTTCTAATGAAAATCGAGATACAATCTATGAGGTTGTGAAAGAAACTTCAAGAAAATGCTTTGTGCCTTTAACGGTAGGGGGTGGTGTTAGAAATGTTGAAGATATAAATAAACTACTAAACTGTGGTGCAGATAAGGTATCTATAAATACCGCAGCAGTACAAGATGCAAATGTAGTAGTTGAAAGTTCAAAAAAATTTGGATCGCAATGTATTGTTGTAGCTATTGATGCAAAAAAAAATGGAGACAAATGGGATGTATACACTCATGGCGGAAGAAATAATTCAGGATTAGATGCTGTAGAGTTTGCCAAAAAAATGGAAGATAGTGGAGCAGGAGAACTATTAGTTACTTCTATGGATAGAGACGGAACTCAAATTGGGTATGATATTAACCTAATGAAAAAGATATCAAAGAGGGTTAATATTCCATTGATAGCATCGGGCGGTGTAGGTAATCTTGACCATATGGTTGAGGGCATAAAAAAAGGTAACGCCAGCGCTGTTCTTGCAGCTTCAATATTTCATTATGGAACGCATTCTGTTATAGAAGCAAAAGAATATTTAAATAGCAAAGGAATACCAGTAAGAATTTGATGTTAAAAACTTTAGAGGAATTGATAGAACTAATTAGAGAGAGGAAAAAAAGCTCTGATGAGAGTTCATACACTAAAAAACTACTTCATGATAAAAATCTTAGTTTAGAGAAAGTGAAAGAAGAAGTTGGTGAACTTATAGAGGCAGTTGATAAAAATACTAATACTGTTCACGAGGCTGCAGATGTTTTATACCATCTGATGGTATATCTAGAGGCAAATGACATAAATATAGAAGATGTTATGGCTGAATTAGATAAACGTAAGAAATAACTTCATTAATTTAATATTATTTGCTACAAATCTAATAAAAATTAGGTTTATTGCGGATTGCCTGATTAAATAAATCTATAATAAAATTATGAGTCATAAATATTATAAACCCGCAAAGTCAAGATTACATAGAAGTGAATTGGCTGTGCCAGGCTCTGCTCCTAAAATGTTTGAAAAAGCACTCAATTCAGACGCTGATTATGTTTTTTTAGATTTGGAGGATGCTGTCTCACCAAATGATAAAATAGCTGCAAGAGAGAATACGATTAAAGCTCTAAAAGAAATTAATTGGAGAGAAAAAGGAAAAACGATTTCAGTAAGAATAAATGGATTAGATACTCACTACATGTACCGTGATGTAATAGACATTGTAGAACAAGTTGGAGATAAAGTAGACACAATATTAATTCCTAAAGCAGGAACTGCAAGCGATGTTTATATGGTTGATTGTTTGTTGACACAGATTGAAGAGAGTAAAAAAATTAAAAATAAAATCGGTTTAGAGTGTCTGATAGAAACAGCACTCGGAATGTCGAATATAAAAGAAATTGCAACTTCTAGCGAAAGATTAGAAGCACTTCATTTTGGTGTTGCAGATTATGCAGCAAGTTTGAGAGCAAGAACAGTTGTGATTGGAGGACTAAATCCAGATTATCCTGGAGATCAATGGCACCATGGTTTATCTCAAATGGTTATGACTTGTAGAGCTTATGGATTAAGAGCAATAGATGGTCCGTTTGGGGACTTTAATGACCCAGATGGTTATATACTATCTGCAAAGAGGGCTGCTGCGATTGGAATAGAAGGGAAATGGGCAATTCATCCTTCTCAAATCGAATTAGCAAACCAAGTTTTCACACCTCCAGAGGCAGAAGTGAAAAAAGCAAAAAGAATTATAGATGAACTCGATAAAGCTGCTAAGGAGGGTAAAGGTGCTGCTCAATTAGATGGTAGAATGATAGATGCTGCGTCAGCTCGTATGGCTGAAAATATAGTTAACATAGATAAACTAATTCAAAAAAAGTAATATGGATATTCACGAATACCAAGCAAAAAAACTATTAGCTGAATTTGGAGTTGTTATTCCAAGAGGTGGAATTGCCTATAGTCCAGAAAACGCTGAAAATAAAGCTCGAGAAATTGGTGGATCTAAATGGGTTGTTAAAGCACAAATACATTCAGGAGCAAGAGGTAAGGCTGGTGGGATTATTTTGTGCAACTCACCTTTAGAGGTTGCACAAGCCACTGATAAGCTTTTAGGAAAAAAATTAGTTACAAATCAGACAGGACCACAAGGGAAAATAGTCAATAGAATTTATGTAGAGGAAGCAACTGACATAAAAAAGGAGTTTTATTTAGGTTTGGTTTTTGACAGAAGTTCAGAGAGTATAATGGTAGTAGCTTCTACCGAAGGGGGAATGAGTGTAGAGGAGATTTCAAAAGAAAAACCTGAGAGCATAATAAGATCAAAAATTGAAGTTGCAGTAGGTATGCAAAAATTTCAAGCTAGAGAAATAGCCTTTGGCCTTGGTGTTGCTCCAGAATTAATTAATAGAACTGCAGATACTATAATCGGATGTTACAGAGCATTTAGTGAACTAGATGCAACTATGGTTGAAATTAACCCTTTAGCTGTCTCTGGCCAAGGGCAGATACTTGCCTTAGATTGTAAGATGAGTTTTGATAATAATGCATTATTTAGAAGAAACCAAATATCTGAACTAAGAGATAAAACACAAGAAAATCCTAGTGAGGTTTATGCATCAGATAGAGGTTTAAATTATGTAAGTTTGGAGGGAAACATTGGCAATATAATTAATGGTGCTGGTCTTGCTATGGCATCAATGGATATGATTAAATTAGCTGGAGGCGAACCTGCAAATTTCTTAGATGTTGGAGGAGGAGCTACACCAGAAAAAATAGTAAAAGCTTTTAAATTAATTTCAATGGATGAAAAAGTTAAGGTTATATTAGTAAATATATTTGCCGGAATTAATAGATGTGACTGGGTTGCAGAGGGAATAGTTCAAGCATTAGATAAAATAGAAATAAATGTTCCGCTTGTAATTAGATTAGCAGGAACGAATGTTGAAAAAGGAAATAAAATTTTAAGAGAAAGTAAAATTAAATATATAGAAGCAAATTCTCTTGAAGACGCGGCTAACAAAGCTGTTAAGGTGTTAAAGAAATAATTATGGCTGTAATAATAGACAAAAATACAAAGATTATAATTCAGGGCTTTACCGGAAAAATGGGAACATTTCACGCAGAGGAAATGATTAAATATGGATCAAATATTGTTGGTGGAGTAACCCCTGGAAAGGGAGGCACAAAACATCTTAACTTACCAGTCTTTAACACTGTAAAAGAGGCTGTTGAAAACACAAATGCTACGGCATCTATTTTGTTCGTTCCACCAGCTTTTGCTGCAGACTCAGCAATGGAAGCAGCTGACGCTGGTATAAGAACTTGTGTAGCAATAGTTGACGGGATACCATCTCATGACATGATTAAAATTAAAAGGTACATGAGAAGATACTCTAAATCAGAAAAAATGAGTTTAGTTGGACCAAATTGCGCGGGAATAATAAGTCCCGGTAAATCAATGTTAGGTATAATGCCCGGACATATTTACAAAGAAGGTAGGGTTGGAATAATTAGTCGATCCGGTACTTTAGGTTATGAGGCTGCCCAACAATTGAAAGACCTTAACATTGGAATATCAACCAGTGTTGGAATTGGCGGAGATCCAATAAACGGGAGCTCTTTCAAAGACATAATTGGAAAATTTGAAGAGGATGATGAAACTGACGCGATACTAATGATTGGAGAAATAGGAGGCCCTCAAGAGGTTGCTGCTGGAAAATTTGCAAATCAAAACATGAAAAAACCTGTCATAGCTTATATAGCTGGACTAACTGCTCCAAAAGGCAGAGTAATGGGTCACGCTGGAGCAATTGTTTCAGCATATGGTGAGAGTGCTGTAGAAAAAGTTGAAATTTTAAAAGATTTTGGAGTTACTATTTCAAAAAATCCATCAGTAATGGGCGAAACAGTTAAAAGTGTTTTGGAAAAAAATGCTTAAAATATTTAAATATATAGGAATTTTCATTGGTATCTTTTTTTTATACAAAGGATTCATAGCGATAAAAAACTTTGAGATAGGAACAGGTGATAGAATAGCCCAAATAGAAGAGGCAGCAGGCATAGAAAAACAAGAGGAGGTTGTTGGATTATTAATGTATCTCGGAGAACCACCAAAAATGATAGAACATTTATTTATGGAAAACTCTGAAAAATGTTTAAAGTTAAAGACTATGGCAGAGGAAAATTCTAATGCTTTATATGAATGTGCAGAAATCAAAGCTGTGTTAACTGGAAAAAAAATAACAAAGGTTGTTGAAAAAATAAAAGTTTTATAATGAAATATGATGAAAATAATATTTTTGCTAAAATTTTAAGGGGTGAAATACCTTGTAAAAAAATTTACGAGGACGATTATGTTTTATCATTTGAAGATGTAAATCCTCAAAAAAAAACTCATGTTCTTGTAATTCCTAAAGGTAAGTATATTGATCTTGATGATTTCAACGAAAAGGCTAGCAAAGATGAGATAAATGGTTTCTTTAGGGCCATAACATTAATTGCAAAAAAACTAAATATTTCAAATTTAAACGGTAATGGTTATAGAGTTATCTCAAACATTGGTGAGGACGGTGGACAAGAAGTGCCTCATTTACATTTTCACTTAATAGGAGGTGAAAAAGTTGGTAAGATGATTCAAAAATGAGAGAAATAAACAGATTTTATTTGGAAATAAAAAATATTGAAGAACTCAAGAAATTCAATTTAGAAAATAATGAATTAAAAGTTAAACTAATAAAAAAAATTGATTTCAATTTAAATAAGTTTTTTTATAAACAAATTGGAAAAAATCATAGATGGACAGATAGATTATCCTGGAACGACAATATGTGGGTAAATTATGTAAGTGATAAATCGGTAAATACATTTGTACTGATGTATAACAAAAATCTAGCTGGATATTTTGAAAGAATTTACAACAAACAAAGTAACGAATTTGAAATAGCGTACTTTGGTATTTTGTACGAATATAGAAATAAAAAATTTGGTGCCTATTTGCTTTCAAAAGCAATTGAATTATCTTTTAAAGATGGTGCAAAAAGAGTATGGGTACACACATGCACTTTTGATCATAAAAATGCAATTAAAAATTACTTGTCAAGAGGTATGAAAATTTTTAAAGAGGAAAAAATTAAAATACCAGCATAATTAGTATCAAAAAGTCTTAGGTAACTT
>CACNCN010000004.1 GCA_902618975.1 uncultured Pelagibacteraceae bacterium
CAAATTTTGATATTTATCCTACACACCCTTATCTCTTTGATAAAAATGATAAAAATTTAAAACTAGAGTATTTTCACTTTCAAGATCTTTGGGCTTTTAAAACTTTGTCAAAAAACAGTATAGTAGAATTAGTAGATATTGGTTCAAATTTAAGCTTTATAGCCTTTGCATCTTCAGTGAGCAAAATTAAATGTATTGATATAAGGCCACATAAAATTATTTTAGAAAATGTTGATTTTACTATTGGTGATATCACAAATCTTCCTTTTGAAAACGAGAGTATAAACAATATAAGTTCATTATCGGTTATTGAACATATAGGGCTTGGAAGATATGGTGACGAAATCGATTTATTTGGAATGGAAAAATCTGCAATGGAATTTAATCGTGTTTTAAAAAAAAATGGAAATTTAATAATTTCATTTCCTTTTGGAAAAAAAAACATTATAGAATTTAATGCTCATAGAATATGTAATTTTGAATATATTAATCAATTATTTAAGAATTATAATATCAAAAATGAAACATTTATATTTAAAAGTAAATATAATTCTAGAGATGAATTTAAACAATCTGGAGAGCCAGACTGCATAGCATGTTTTCATTTTGTAAAAAAATAATTAAAACGTAATTTTATGTTTAATGTATGTGTTATTGGACTTGGGTATGTTGGTTTACCAATATTAATTAATTTATCAAAAAAATTTAATCCTGTTGGATACGATATAAATGAACAAAGAATCCAAGATCTTAAAAGAGGCATAGATATATTCAATGAATTTAAAAAAGAAGAATTAAAGAGAAAAAAAATAACTTTCACAAGCTCGATTAAATCTATTAAAAAATCAAATTTATATATCATCACGGTTCCAACTCCGATTAGTAATAAAAAATTACCTGATTTAAGACATTTAGAAGATGTTTGTAATAATCTTTCAAAAATAATACAAAAAAATGATATAGTAATTTTTGAGTCAACTGTTTATCCTGGTTTGACTAATAATTTTTGTATTCCTTTAATTGAAAAAAATAATAATTTAAAAGAGGGTTTAGACTTTTTTGTGGGTTATAGTCCCGAAAGAGTTAACCCAGGTGATAAAAATCATACATTAAAAAATATTAATAAAATACTAGCTTATCCTCATAATTATAAAAAAAAGGAATTGATTAAAATGTATTCTTTGTTGAGTAAAAAAATTATTTTTTCAAAGAATATAAGGGAAACAGAAACTGCGAAAGTCATTGAAAATATACAAAGAGACGTGAATATTGGTTTAATAAACGAGTTTTACTTGGTTTGTAAAAAACTAAATTTAAACTTCAACAACGTAATAAAATTAGCATCAAGCAAATGGAATTTTATAAAATTTAAACCCGGTTTAGTTGGAGGACATTGTCTTCCTGTAGATCCCTATTACTTTTCTTATATAAGTAAAAAGAATAATTTTAATACTAAAATTACTCTAGCAGGCAGAACAATCAATAATCTAATGACCACTATTATAGAAAAAGAAATTGTTCAAAAATTAAAAAAAATTGATCCGAAAAAAAACAAAAAAATTTTGTTTTGCGGCTTAACATATAAAAAAGATGTAGCGGATTTAAGAAATTCTCTTGCTCTTCAAATTTTTAAAAATTTAAAGAAAAATAATAAAAAAATGAAAGGTTATGATCCAGTATTAAACAATGTAATTTCACGAAAAAATAATTTAGTTATCTCCATGAACGAATTTAAAAAGTTTGACATATATATAGTAGTTACTAATCATTCCACGATCGCACTAAACTTAAAAAAACTTAATAAAAAAAAAATAATAATTAATATTTTAAATTAATTATATATGAAAATTGCTTATATTGCAGAAACATATTTAAATAATAGAAGCGCTTATACTCATCATGTGATCAAAATGTGTGATGCGTTTTGTTTAAAAAATAATTCGACCACACTCATTATTCCTTATAATAATAAAACAAATTTTAAAAAAATAAAAAAAAATTTTTTACTTACTTCAAAAAGAGAGTTTTTAATAAAACCGATTTTAAATTTTAAAGTAAGAAACTTTTTAACAAGAATAATCTTTGGTTATAAAGTAGCCAATTATTTAAAAAAAAACCCTCAAGAATTAATTATCACTAGAAGTTTTATTTCAAGTGTTTTTTTAACTTTATTTAAAATAAAACATTTTTTAGAAATTCACTCAGAATTTAAAGGTCTTACTAAATTTTTAATGATGAATTTAAAATTTTTAGATTCAATATACATTTCAAAAATAATATTTATTTCTAGAGCTTTGAATAAAAGAATTTTTAGACTTAACAAAAAAAAATTTTTAATTCTTCATGATGCAGTTGATATTAGAAATTTTAAAAATAAAAAATTTAAACATAATTTAAAAATAGCAACATACGTGGGAAGTTTTTATAAAGGTAAAGGTGTTGAGTTTATTTTAGAACTTGCAGATAAATTCAAAGATCTAAAATTCCATTTATATGGTGAGTTTAAAGAAAAATTTAGTAAAATTCCTAAAAACGTAAAACTTCATGGATATGTAAACTATGAAAAGGTTCCCCAAATATTATCTAGATCTGACATATTACTTTTACCAAGTGCACATATACAATATGGAAGAACTAAAAATATTAATATCGCCAATTATAACTCCCCACTTAAGATGTTCGATTATTTAGCTTCAGGAAAAATAATTATTTCATCGAAACGTGATGGAATATGTGAAATTTTAAGACATAATTATAATGCAATTTTAATAAAAGAATACAATATTGAAATTTGGATTAAATATTTAAACAGTATTAAGAATAACAAATATAACTTAAATAGAATTAGTATTAATTCAATTAAAACTGCGAAAAAATTTACTTGGGAAAGTAGAGTAAACAAAATTTTATTAGCACATAAGTCTTTAATTTAATAAACATATATGATTAATAATTAAATTTTTATGAAAATATTAATTACAGGAATTGCGGGGTTTATTGGATTTAATTTTGCAAAATTTTTAATTGAAAAAAAATACAAAATAATTGGTATAGATAATCTAAATGATTATTATGATGTAAATCTTAAAAAAAGAAGGCTTAAACAATTATTTAATTCAAAAAATTTTAAATTTTATAAAGTAGATTTAATAGAAAAAAAAAAAATTAAAGAAATTTTTAAAAATAATAATATAGATTTTATTTTCCATTTTGCTGCCCAGGCAGGTGTAAGATACTCAATTGATCATCCAGCAAAATACATAGATAGCAACATACTTGGTTTTTATAATTTAATTGAAAATATTAAAAATTTCAAAATTAAAAGATTATTTTATGCCTCATCTAGTTCTGTTTACGGTGAAAATAAAAATTTTCCACTAAATGAAAAAGAACATATTTTTCCAAAAAATATATATGGTTTATCAAAAAAAATTAATGAGGAAATAGGTTTTATTTTTAATAAATATTATAATACCAAGATGATTGGACTCAGGTTTTTTACTGTATATGGAGAGTGGGGTAGACCCGATATGATGATGATGAAATACATAGATTGTTTTTATAAAAAAAAAATATTTTACCTTAATAATTATGGAAATCATTCTAGAGATTTTACATATATAGGTGATGTGGTAAATATTTTGTATCTATTACTTAAAAGACATAAAAAACTTAAGAGCTACGATCTGTTTAATATTTGTTCAAATAAACCAATAAATTTGAAAAAAATTATTTCATTTATGAAAAAAAATAAAATTCACCCCAAGGTAAAAAAAGTGTCCCTTCAAAAAGCTGATATACTAAAAACACACGGTGATAATAAAAAGCTTTTAAAAAGTATAAAATACAAAAAGTTTAGTCATTGGAAAATTTCAGTTCGAAAAACAATAGTATGGTATCAAAAAAATATGTTAAAAAATTAATTACATGAAACTATATATTAACAACCAAATTTTTAGATTTTATTTAGTTAATAATATTTTTTTATTAAATTAGAATATAGCTCCAGATTAAATTCATAATCAAATCTACCAATTCTGGAAAAGGCGTATCGTATTTTTTCTTTTCTTAATTTCTTTTTTTTTGAATAAAGAATAATTTTTTTAGCTAGTTCTCTAGGAATACCTACTTTAAATAATCCTCCTCCTTTACCATTATCTAATATTTCTCTAGGACCAGTAGGACAATTACTGGATATAACAAATTTTTTTAAAATTATAGCTTCCAAAAGAATATTAGGTAGTCCCTCGTGTAAAGAGGTTAAAATTAAAAAATCTGCTTGTTTTATGTATGGGTAAGGGTTTTTTTTATAATCTATTATTCTCACTTTTTTTTTAAGTTTATTTTTATCTATAATTTTTAGAATTTTATTTTTTAATTTTCCTCTACCCATTATAATTGCTTCAAAATTAATTTTTGAGTTTATAAATCTTAATGCATTTAAAAAAGTATTATGATCTTTCTCCTCTGAAAATCTACCAACGTGAATTATTTTTAATGAATTTTTATTTAAATAAATACTTTTTATTTTTTTGTTAGATAACTTGAGTATATCTCTACTATTTAAAGGGTTGTAAATACATTTAGCATTTATTTTATAATTTGATTTAAATTTTTTTTTTGTTTCAATACTATTGACAATACTAGTATTAGCCAAAGGAAGAATTATTTTAAAAACGAAATTTTTTAAGGAAGAATTTGACCAATCACCTGGAAAGCTATTTGATCTTGTTATTATTTTTATGGAAAAAATTTTACAGACAATTACAGCATAAACATTAGCTTGAAAACTAAGAACTACAATTTTTCTGTCTTGTAAAATTTGTTTTATTAGGAATATAATCGAAATAAAGGTTTTAATACCTCTTCCGAGGTTATCCCATATTTCATAATCAGGACATAAAAATTCTATTTTTTTATTAAAATTTTTTTTGGCATCTTTTGAGCATGAAATAACTTTTAATTTTTTAAATTTGTTGCATAAATAATTAGCAACAATAAATAAATTTTTTTCTGCTCCACCTTTTTCTATAGAAGGAAAAAATAGAATAATTTTTTTTTGACACATATAACTATTATTTTTCAAAAAACATTAAATTAATTAGCAAATCAATAATCTATTTTAGTATTAAGAGTTTTTAATAATGAGAGATATATTATAAATTATTTATATTTAAAATGAAAAAAAAAGTTTTTTATTGGTCACCCCATATAAATGAACAAATTGCTACTGTTAAGGCTGTAGTTAATTCTGCTCTAAGTTTAATCAAATATAGCAAAAATTATGACCCAACAATTATAAATGTTTTTGGTGAATGGAATTCTTTAAAAAATTTACTGAATGATAAAAATCTAAACTTTAAAAATTTAATGAATTTAAATATAAAACTACCCATTAATGGTTTTTTAAAAAGTAGAATATTTTACACTTTTTTATCACTTGTAATTTTAATACCTCTTTATAAATTTCTTAGAAAAGAAAAACCGGATTACTTAATTATTCATTTAATAACTGTGCCGGTTTTAATTTTGTGTTTTTTTTTTAATTTTAAGACAAAATTTATTTTAAGAATATCAGGATATCCAAAACTTAATTTTTTAAGAAAGATTTTTTGGAAATTAGTTTCAAAAAAAATATATAAAATTTTTACGCCTACACAAATCACTAAAAAAATGCTCATAGACAATGAGATTTTTAATGAAAATAAAATTTTTTTATTAAGAGATCCTATTATTTCAATTAGAAATTTAAATACACTTAAAAGACAAAAAATATCTAATGACTTTAATCATAACAATTATATTTTATCAATTGGGAGATTGACTAAACAAAAAAATTTCCAATTTTTAGTTAAAGCGTATACTCTTCTAAAAAAAGAGGTGATGCATTTGCCAAAATTAATTATTATTGGAGAAGGAGAAGAAAAAAATAATTTAAATCATAAGATTAGAGAAAATAATATGGAAAAAGATATATTTATTTTGGGATATAAAAGTAATGTTTTCCAATATTTGCATAAATCGTTATTTTTTTTATTATCATCCAGCTGGGAAGACCCAGGATTTGTTTTAGTAGAGGCAGCGGCAAGTAATAAATTAATTTTGTCTAGTAATGTCTTAAGTGGTCCTAAAGAATTTCTCTATAATAAAAGTTCAGGTTTCTTGTTTGAAAAAGAAAATATTAGGGATTTTAAAAATAAAGTTAAATATATTTTAAGCAATATAAACTCAAAAGAAATTTTTATAAATAAAGTAAATGCAAAAAAAAATTCCAAAAATTACACTCTATTTTTTCATTTTAAAGAATTGATAAAACTTTTGTGATAAGTATATCTAATTTTCATCATTTATTAGCTTGTAATATTTATTTAAATTTTTTTTAATATTAAACCTTTTAAGACCATCTTGTGAATTTTTAATCATTTTTAAACAAATTTTTTTGTTTTTATGAAAATAAATTATTTTATTTGCTAGTTCTTTGTAGTTTTTAGTTTTGAATAGCAATCCACCTTTGCCATTATTTAATATTTCTCTTGGTCCTGTTGGACAATTGCTTGATATGATAAATTTTTTGAGACAAATTGCTTCCAGCAAAACATTTGGAAGACCCTCATAGATTGAAGATAAAATAAATATATCAGCACATTTAATCAGTGGATAAGGATTTTTTTTATAGCTAACAATTCTTATAATTTTATTTAATTTTTTCTTCTTTAAAAAATTTAATAAATTTTCCTTTTCTCTACCATTTCCCACAATTAGAACACTGATTTTAATTTTATCTTTAATTAAATTGATTGCTTTTATCAAGGTCATTTGGTCTTTTTGATCAATAAGTCTGCCTACATTAATTATTTTTAGACAATTTTTATTAAAGTAATTATGAAATTTTTTATTAGATTTATTTTTAATCTCTTTTTCATTTAAAGGATTATAAATACAAACTGCCTTTACATTATATCTCTTTCTTAATTGATTTTTAAAATCAATACTATTGACGATTATTTTGTTAACACTATTAAGGATAATTCTAAAAAAAAAATGCTTAATTATATTTTGAGACCATCCCTCAGGAGATGTATTTGACCTTACTATTACTTTTACTCCGAGTAGTTTACATAGTAGTGTACAATAAACATTGCCTTGGAATGATAAAACTATTACATTCTTATTTTTTAGTATTTCAAAAAATAGTAGAAATAAGCACAAAATAAATTTCTTTCTTCTACCAAAATTGACAAAATAATTATTTTTAAAAAAAATTAATTTAATATTTTTATCGAATTTTTTTTTAAATCTATTTGATAGTGTAATTACAGATATTTTATTAAATTTCTTAATAAGAAAATTTGAAATTAAAAATAAATTTTTTTCAACACCCCCATCTTCAATAGAAGGCATAAATATGACTATTTTTTTTTCTTTCACATTAAAAATTATAAAAGTTTATTTTATTATTAATTGAATATATAAACTTTATTTTATGAAAAAACAAAATACTTTAATTTCTATATTAATAATTAATTATAACAACCATAACCTACTAAAAAGGTCGATAGAATCTTGCTTAAGTCAAAGTTATAAAAACATAGAAATATTAATTTTTGATGACCAATCAAATGATGATTCCCCTAATGTGCTAAAAAAATTTAACAAAAATAAAAAAATTAAAATTTATTTTAATAAAAAAAAAAAAACCAATATTGCTTCTTTTGATGCCGCTAACGGATATTATTTTTTGTTTAAAAAATCTAAAGGAAAGATTATTTGTTTATTAGATAGCGATGATTTTTACCACAAAGACAAAATTATTAAAGTTCATGATTGTTTTTTAAAAAATAAATCATTTGATTTTATTCAAAACTTGCCAATAATTACTAAAAATAAAGTAAAAAATTATAAAAAAAACAGAAATAATATTTTTAGTTATTGGCCTTATTTTGCACCTGAAAGTTGTATAAATTTTCGAAGAAATTTTATGATAAGATTTTTAAAAAAAAATAAAAATTTAAACCAAAAATTCACAAATGTATGGCTTGGTTTCAGAATGGGCGTATATGCTTTTTTTATTGAAAAAAAATTTATGACATTAAATGAAAATATTACTTATTATAAAAGTTATGGCGAGTCTAAAAAATATTTTACATTTAGTAATAGTTGGTTTATTCGACGGAAAAAATCATTTGACTATCTTTCAAAAGTATCAAATAAAAAATATAAGTATAAATTAAATTTTGATTATTTTGTAACTTTAATTTTTTTTAAATTATTTAATTTTTTAAATCATGCATAATAAATATATTAAATTTAACATCCCATATGACACCAAATCTTCAAAAAAAAATATACTTAAAGTTTTAAAAAATAAAAAATTTGCTGATGGTGAATTTCAAAAAAAATGTCAGTTATTTATTCAAAATAAAATTAATTCAAAGTGTGTTGAGTTAACTCATAGTTGTTCGAGTGCGCTAGAAATTGCAATGTTATTAATTAATTTAAAAAAAAATGACGAAGTAATTATGCCCTCTTATACATTCACATCAACAGCTAATGCTGTATTACTCTCTGGAGGAAAACCAGTTTTTGTTGATGTACGATCGGATGATATAAATTTAGATCCAAAACTAGTCGAAAAAAAAATAAATAAAAAAACAAAAGCAATTATTGTTGTACATTACGCTGGTAATTCTTGTGATATGTCTTATTTTTTAAAATTAAAAAAAAAACATCAAATATATTTGATTGAAGATGCCGCTCATTCATTTTTAGGTAAATATAAGGATAAATATCTTGGTACAATTGGAGATTTTGGAGCTTTTAGTTTTCATGAAACAAAGAATTTTGTTGGAGGGCAATGTGGTGCCCTCTCAATAAACAACATAAAATTTCGTAAACAAGCTAAAATTATTCTTGATAAAGGAACTGATAGATCTTTACTCAATAACAAGAAAAAATATTATTCCTGGAAAGGTATAGGATCTGAATATAGAGCTACAGAATTATCATCAGCCTTACTTTTTGGTCAATTAAGTAAGTACAATTATATTCAAAAATCAAGGGAAAGAATTTGGAATATTTATTTCCAAAAGTTTAAAAAAAATAGTGATAAGAATTTTTATATATTGAAAAATAATACAAAATTTAAAGTAAGCGCTCATCATGTATTTATTTTAATTTTTAAAAGTTTAAATTTAAGAAATAAATTTATACTTTACATGAAACAGCGAGGTATCGAATGCTTTTTTCATTATTATCCTCTACATATGTCAAATTTCGGGAAAAAAATAAAAAAAATTAAATTACCTGTGACCGAAAAAATTTACAAAGGGTTAGTTAGATTGCCTCTTTATCCTTCACTCAAACTCAGTCAAATAAATAGAATTATTAGATTTTCAAAAAAATTTGTTAATTCAATTTAAAATTTGTTATATTTTTTTTCTATGTATTTATATGAAAAATGAGAAAAAATAATTGTAACAAAATAACAAAAAACGACTAATAAACTTGATTGAAAAACATTTAAATCCAACTTATTGAAATTATCATTATCCACAAACGTTTTAAGATTCAAAATATGTTTTAAAAAATTATTTATAAACCAAAAAACAAATAAATGAGACATATATATTGAATAACTTATAGTTCCTAAATAAACAAAAAATTTGTTACATATAAATTTACCTAAAATTGATTTTCTATCCAAATCACATGAATTGAAAATAAGACAGCCAAAGATTACTGGTAATAAAAATAATTGATGTTCTTTAAAATTTATTATCGAAAAAAAAGTAAAAAATATTAGTATTAGACTTAAGAAATTCTTATATTTTAAAAAATATTTATTATTTTCAAGAATTATGTAGAGTTTACAAAAAATAACACCCCAATAGAAGCCATAAATGCAATCCAAAAAAGATCTGTAAGCACTATTGGGTGATCCAAAATTTATTCCATCATTCATCCTTATTAAAAAAATTACGGCAATAACTAAAAAAGATAATTTATATCTAGAATTAAAAATTATTAAAAACGCAAATAACAAATATGTATAAAACTCTGCCGATATAGACCAGCTAGGTGTATTAAACGTATAATCAATAAGAAAAGTATGTAGTAAAAAAATATTTGCAAAAAAACTCAGATAATTGTTTTCTACAAATACATTCGAATTTACATCCACGTTAAGATAATTAACAGCTAAAAATTTTACTATTTCTATAATTAAAAATAAAATTAAAAAAAAAATATGCAAAGGATATAATCTAAAAAACCTTTTTTTTACAAAATGTTTAATATTTTCAAAATTTTTTACTTTGTCCCTATAATTAAAATATATTACAAACCCACTAAGTGTAAAAAAAAATTGTACGAAATGACCACTGGCTAATTGATGATTTACTAAGGGTGAATTTAAATCAAAATGAATTGCAGCTATCATTAATGCTGCGAATGCACGATATGTTTCTAGAGAAAGAAATTTTTTTTTCATTCGATTATAATACAATTTAAAAATATCAATTTAACATATTTATTATTTCTATCGTTAAATACAATAGTATATATATTGGATTGAAAATATTATGAAAAAAAAATGTTTGATTTATGTAGTTTGCTATAATCATGAAAAATTCATTTTAAAAACTCTGGAAAGAATTCCAAAATCCTTAGCCAATAAATATGTTATAGAAGTATTAGTAGCCGATGATAATTCAAAAGATCAAACACTTAATCAAGCAAAAAAATTTAGTCCAGGTAAATTTAAATTTAAAATTATATATTTAAAAAAAAATTTAGGTTATGGAGGAAACCAAAAAATAGGCTACTTCTACTCAATAAAAAACAATTTTGATATTGTTGTCTTATTGCATGGAGATGGTCAATATGCTCCTGAGTATTTACCAAAGTTGTTAAAAAAATTTGATGAAAATAGTTATTGTGCTGCCGTGTTTGGATCAAGAATGATTAAATCTGGATCTGCTTTAAGAGGGGGTATGCCACTATACAAATTTTTTGGTAATAAAATCTTAACATTTATTCAAAATATATTATTAACATCAAAATTATCCGAATTTCATTCTGGATATAGAAGTTATAAAGTTAGTTATCTTAAAAAAATTCATTTTGAACTAAACTCAAACGACTATAACTTTGATACTCAAATTATAATTCAATTAATTTTATCGAAAATGAAAATTATTGAAATACCAATACCAACATTTTACGGAGATGAGATTTCATATGTTAATGGACTAAAATATGCAATACAAATTGTATTTGAGAGCCTCAAGGCAAAATTACATAAAATTAATATCATAAATGATAAAAAATTTAATCAGGTTGAGAATAAAAAACAAAAAATATTAAAAAAAAAAATATATTCAAATTTTAATAAAATGATTAATACTTCAAAAAAGTATTCTTATAAAAAATAATTTAATGATAAAAAAAAATATTATCTATATTTTTTCGTACTTAACAATTTTAGTTGGATTTTACTTTAACGAAGATGTATTGGGTGGATCTAGAGGTGATTATCAATACCATGTAAAATTCATTGAATTGTTTTCTAGTGATGTAATTTTAGGATTAAAAAAATATGGGTACGAAGGATATTTTGCTAGAAACTCACCTATTTTCTATATTATTTTATCAAAATTAAATGAAATTTTTTCATTAAATCAGATTAGATTAATAAATACTCTAGGTTCAGTCTTAATTGCAATAATATTTTATAAAACATTAAAAATTCAATTTAATAATGTAAATAAAGAAAATTTAAAATTATTATCATGCATTCTTTTTTTGTCTCCAACAGTACGTTCTCTTTCTATATGGCCTTACCCAATTTTATGGGCATTAATCTTTTTTTTAATAAGCATTTATTTTTTTATTAGGTTTAAGAATAGCAGATACAACAATAATAAATTTTTTTACATTTCTTTGATAGGATTAATCTTAAGTTCTTACCTGCACTATAATTTTGCTTGTTTTGCGATTTTTTATTTTTTCAAATTTTATCAAAAAAGAGGCATAGATTTAGAAATTGTTAAGGCTTTAATTTTATGTTTTATTTTATCAATTCCAGCAGTCTTTTTTATTTTTTTTCGAGGCGAAATACACGTATTTCACGGACCTTCTGGTTTTCCAGTAGAATTTAAAGATTTAATTAATATCTCAAACAAAATTTTAATTATTAGCTCAATCATTAGTATATATTTTGTATTTTACTATAATTATAAACAATTTATCCAAGAGCCATATCAAAATATAAAAAATAATAAACATCATTTACTTCTTTTAATTCCTTTTTTTGTACTAATATTTTTTTTCAATTATCCTGTTACAGAAAATTTTGGTGGTGGAATAGTTTTTAAATTTTCAAATAAAATAACTAATAATAATTTATTATTTTATTTATTCACATTATATAGTCTAATTTTAATATTTACTCATTTATCTCAAAAAGATAATTTTATAATATTTTGTATATTAATTTTATTTTACAATATACAATTTACCATCTATATAAAATATTATGATCCATTGATTTATTTCTTATTGTTTTTCCTTTTTGATACGAAATTAAATAAAAAACTGTTTATAAGTAAATATTATCTTGAAAAAATATATTCATTTTGTGTTTTAATGTATTGTTTTTTTATATTTAAAAATAATTTTAATATTTAAGATGAAAGAAAATATTTTAATATCTATTATTATTCCTTATTATAAAAATAAAAATTTCATTACAAAAACAATAAATAGTTTATTGTGTCAAACATATAAAAAATTTGAAATTTTGATAATTTATGATGATGAAAATATAGAAGATTTATTATTTTTAAAAAAAAATTTTTCTAAAACAAAAAAGATAAAAATTATACAAAATAAAAAAAATATAGGTGCTGGATCTGCCAGAAACGTAGGAATAAATTTTGCCAATGGTAAATATGTTGCTTTTATTGATAGTGATGATTATTGGCATAGAGATAAACTTAGAATACAATTGAATTATATGATTAAAAATAGGTTCAATTTATCTCATACAAACTATTTCATAGTTAATGAGCAAAATAAAGTAATAGGAAGACGAATTGCAAAAAAAATTAATTACAAAATGCTTTTAAAATCTTGTGATATTGGGTTATCTACTGTGATGATTAATAAAAGTTTATTAAAAAAAAATAAATTCCCAAGTATTAAAACAAAAGAAGATTATGTCTTATGGTTAAAAATATTGAAAAAAAAACAATATGCTTACCCTATCAATGATTATCTAACATATTGGAGAGATACAAATAATTCGTTATCATCTAATAAATTACAAAAAATTTTCGATGGCTATAAAGTTTACAGAAAATATTTAAAATTTAGTCCATTTAAATCAATTATCTATCTATTTTTACTCTCGGTAAACTTTTTAAAAAAAAATATCTAAATGAATAACTATTTATATTACCTATTTTTACCTATGGTAATATTTTTCATTGTATTTTTTTTAAATTTTTTATTAATTAAAAAAAATTTTCTGCTAAGCCAAACCGGAGATCCGCATCAAAAATTTGCTAATAAAAAAAATATTCCTCTAATTGGTGGAATATTAATTTACTTATGCATAATTTATCTATTTTTTGATGAATTAAAAAATGTAATTAACATTCTTTTTCTTGGTATTTTTTTGTTAGGATTGTTTTCAGATTTAAAATTAGTCAAATTAGCTTCAATAAAGTTATTTTTACAAATTTCAATAATTTATTTTGCAATTTACATTGGTGATATCTCTTTAACATCTTTAAGAATACAATTTTTAGATCAACTAAATAATAATCTATTCTTTAATTATTTTTTTGTAACATTTTGTATTGTAATTCTTATAAATGGCACAAATTTTATAGACGGTTTAAACGGATTAGTTTTGGGATATTTCTCTCTAATTTTTATTACTATGTATTCAATAGATTTAACAAATGCTATTTTTTTTAAAGAAAAAATATTGATATTAATAATCTGTTTAGCAATATTATTCTTTTTTAATATTACCAATAAAATTTTCTTAGGAGATAATGGATCTTACCTCTTAGGTGTATTTTGTAGCATTTTGTTAATTCAACTCTATAACAATAATGACTTCTCACCTTTTTTTGTTGTATTGTTGTTATGGTATCCATGTTTTGAACTTTTATTTTCGATATTTAGAAAATTTAATTTTAAACAATCCCCTCTTGAACCAGATGTTAAACATTTTCATCAACTAATACTTAATTTTTTGAAATTGAGGTTCAAATATAAATATTTAGCCAGTAATAACCTGGCCAGTTTTTTAATCCTACTTTATAATTGTATTATTTTTCTTATTGGATCTAACAATATATATAATTCAGAAATACAAATATTATTAGTTCTGTTTTCAATTATCATTTATATCTTTGCCTATTTAAAGCTTTACAGATATGTCTCAAAATAAGTCTTAAAAAAACTGTTTGATCATTTCTTTTAAAATCATAAAACCATCCTTAAAAGCATTTACTTTTTTAACCCCAGCAATTCTTGGCCTTTCTATTGAATGGCAGGATATAATTTTTAAATAATTTTTATTTGCCTGAATTGGAAGCTCTACACAATATCTAAAATCAAATGATTTTAATTTTAGCTTATTAACTTTTACTGTATTGCCTATTACAAAAGTATAAAGAATATCAGTAATTGGCAATCTGAATAAGACAGTTCCCATAGCAGTAAAAATTTTATTACCAATCCAAGTAACGATTGTATCGTCTTTACTTCCACCTCTCTTTTCATACCTGGAGCCAAAAACTATATCACTACGTGTCTTAATTAATTTGTTATAGAACAAATTTATTTCTCTGGGGTTAAATGATCCGTCAGCATTAAAGATACAAAAAAAAGGAGTCTTAACATTTTTGATTCCCAACCTTAGTGCATCACCATAACCTTTTCTTTTTTGAAATATTAATTTTTTTTTAAATTGTTTTATAGACTCAATTGTTTCAATGTCATTTTTTTCCAACACTATTATTAATTTAAATTGATATTTTTTCAATTCTTTCAAAACTGCTGGCAAAGACTCTTTCTCTTTTTTAGCAGGAATAACTAAAGTAATTTTAGAAGGTTTAAATTTAATAGTCAAATCACAACTTATATAATATTTTGTTTATAAAATCTTATAGATATATTAATATTTATATTTAATCAAACCTAGTTTAATGGATACAAACATATTTATTTTTTTTTTAATTTACTTTTTTGTATCCCTAAGTGTTTTAGGTTATGGATCTTTAGTAGTTTCAATCACAAAAAAATATATAAAAAATATTAGTATTGGTGAAATCGGCATATTAGGAATATTTTTGCTTATTCTTTATTCGTACATATCACATTTATTTTACAGCCATGGTAAAATTCACAATCTTATCCTTCTTATAATTGGAGTATTTTTATTTTTTATTAAAAAAAATTTTTTAATAAATAAAAATTTTAAAATGTTTATTTTTGTATTCTCTCTATTATTTTTTGGGTTTGCTATTTTTAAAAATCATGACGATTTTACTTATTATCATTTTCCGTATATTTATTACATAAATCAGTTTCCACATATGTTTGGAGTTGGTAATTTTAACCATGGTTTCAGAACACCATCCTCAATATTTTATTTAAACTCTCTATATTTTCTTCCATTTTTTAAATATTTTTTATTTAATATTGGACAGATACTTATTGTTGGGTTTTCAAATCTAATTTTATTATCAAAAGTAATTAAATATTTTAAAAGAAAAAAATACGATTTTATCTTTTTTTTAACAATTTCATTATTAATTTTTATTAATGTATTCTTTTATAGAATTTCTGAACATGGAACTGATAGATCAGCTCAGATATTAGTATCTATTTTATTTTTAGAATATTTAATATTAATTAGTTATAAATCTGATTATAGAAGCAGTTTATCGAAAATATTTATTCTAACATCACTCATAATTTCTTTGAAAGCTTTTTATTTTCTATATGCAATTTTTTTAGTTCCATTAGTAATTTTTTTATATACGTCAAAAAAAAGTAATTTAATTTATGAAATTATTAAATTAAATCATTTATTTTTTAACTTACTATTAACAACTATCTTAATAATATTTTTAATCAATTTATCTAACAGTGGTTGCTTAATATACCCTGTATACTTTACTTGTTTTGAAAATTTAATTTGGTCAATACCAATAAGTGAGGTTAAAGATATGAATGATTGGTATGAACAATGGGCAAAAGCAGGAGCAGGACCAAATTTTGAGTTAAAAAATGCAGAGGAATATATAAGAAATTTTAATTGGTTTCAAAATTGGATAAATTTATATTTTTTTAACAAAGTTCTAGATTATTTATTAGGTATAATTTTTATATGTATAATTTTTACAATTAGTTTTTATTCTAAAAAAAAAACTAAAATAATTAAAATAGATAGAAACTTATTAATATTTTACTTTTTTATACTTATAATATTTTTTGAGTGGTTATACAATCATCCCTCTTTGAGATATGGGGGATATATAATTTTATTTTATATATTTATGCTTCCATACTGCATATTTATAAACAAATATAACTTAAGCTTAAAGAAAATTAAAAGTAGATCAATTTTAATTATAGCATTAATAGCTGTGATTTTTATAAGCAGAAATGGCATCAGAGTATACAATGAATATGAAAAATACAATTACAATCCATTTGTCAAATTTAATTATGAAGTCTCTAATGAGGACTTTAGATTGAATAATTTTTTTCTTCAACAAATAAATGATTACAATCTTTGTAATGAAAAAAATAAAAACTGTGATCAAAATTTAGTTAAAAAAAAAGGTTTTTATTTTTTTTACGAGATAGATTAAATGAAACTTATTACTTTATTAATATTAAACTTTTTTGACTATTTTCATAAAAAAAAAATTGTTAACTTTTTAAAATACAAAAAAATAATATCTTTAAATGCCTTATTTGACGTAGGCGCTCATCGTGGTGAGTCTGTAAAATTTTTCACAAAATTTATTATGATAAAAAAAATCTATTGTTTTGAACCTAGCCCAGATAACTTTAGGATTTTAAAAAAAAATGTAAATAGATATCTTAAAAAGAAACACACAAAGGTAATTTTTGAAAATATTGCCCTAGGTAAACAAAATTCAGAAAAAAAACTAATTCAATATAATGAAACATCCTCTTCATCTTTAAAAGAAATAAATTATTTATCGAAATATTATAAAAAAAAAAATTTTTTTCTGAATACTTCAAATAACAAGATTTTAAATATAACCCAAAGAAAACTTAAGGATTATATCATTGAAAAAAAAATTTATAATTTTGACTTAATAAAAATTGATACGGAAGGAAATGAGTATGAGGTACTATTGGGATTAGAAGAATATTTGTCAAGATTTAAGGTAATTATTTTTGAACATCACTATGATGACATGATTTTAAAGGGCTACACTTTTACAAATATTAATAATTTATTAAAAAAATACAATTTTTCTAAAGCATTTAAGTCCAAAATGCCTTTCCGCAAAACTTTCGAATATATTTATATTAATGATAAGTATATATAAAAGTGATATTTAAAAATTAACTAAAATGAAAAAAAAAATTGCATTAATATTTGGTGTCACGGGACAAGACGGTGCTTATTTAGCAGAGTTTCTATTAAAGAAAAATTATGTTGTACACGGCGTTAAAAGAAGATCTTCATCATTAAACACATCTAGAATTGATCATATATATCAAGATCCTCACGTAAAAAATAGAAAATTTATACTTCAATATGGTGATGTAACAGATGCAATATCAATATCAAAAATTATTAAAAAAATACAACCAACAGAGATTTATAATTTAGCTGCCCAATCTCATGTGGCTGTCTCTTTCGAAGTCCCTGAGTATACTGCAAATGCAGATGCTTTAGGATCTTTAAGAATACTAGAGGCAATAAAATTTCATAAACTTGAAAAAAAAACTAGGTTTTATCAAGCAGGAACGTCTGAAATGTTTGGTAAGGTTACCCAAATACCACAAAATGAAAAAACATCTTTTTACCCAAGAAGCCCCTACGGTGTTGCAAAGCTATATGCTCATTGGATAACTATAAACTACAGAGAGGCTTATAAAATGCATGCGTGCAATGGTATACTATTTAATCACGAAAGTCCCATCAGAGGAGAAACATTTGTTACAAAAAAAATAGTTTCAGCTTTATGCAAAATTAAGATGGGTAAACAAAAAAAATTATATCTTGGCAATATAAATGCAAAAAGAGATTGGGGTCATGCTAAAGATTATGTAGTTGCGATGTGGAAGATTTTGCAACAAAAAAAACCTGATGATTATGTTATCGCGACAGGTAATCAATACACAGTTAAAAAATTTTCTGAGCTCGTAATGAAAAAACTTAACATAAAATTTAAGTGGAAAGGTAAAGGTTTATCGTCAAAATGTTATGATCAATTTAATAATTGCATAATTGAATGCGATAAAGAATATTTTAGACCTTTAGAGGTTGATACATTGTTAGGAGATTCCAAAAAAGCTAGAAAAATATTAAAATGGAAACCTAAATACAATATCTATAGTTTAGTTAATGATATGGTTGATAGTGAATTAAATTTAATCAATGATTAATAAAAACTCTAAAATTTTTGTAGCCGGGCACAAAGGTCTTGTTGGAAGCGCAATCATAAGAAAGTTAATTTCTCAAGGTTATAAAAATATCTTATTTGAAAAAAGAAAACATTTAGATTTAACTAATCAATCTCAAGTTCTAAATTATATTAAAAAAAAAAAACCTGAATTTATCTTCATTGCAGCAGCGAAAGTAGGAGGAATTTTATCAAATTACAAATATAAAGCAGATTATATTTATGATAATTTAATGATACAAACAAATATTATTAATTCTGCTTACAAAATAGGAATAAAAAAATTAATATTTTTAGGATCAAGTTGTGTATATCCAAAAAACTGCAAGCAACCAATAAAAGAAAGTTATCTTTTAGATGGAAAGCTAGAAGAAACTAACGATGCATATGCAATAGCTAAGATAGCAGGTATTAAAATGTGTCAAAGCTATAATGACCAATTTGGAACAAAGTATTTATGCTTAATGCCAACTAATACTTTTGGGCCAAATGACAATTATGATGTTTTAAATTCTCACTTCGTACCTTCCCTTATAAAAAAAATATATGAGATTAAAATAAAAAGTAAAAAATCTATTAAAATTTGGGGTGATGGTAGTCCAAGAAGAGAAATTATTTATGTAGACGACATAGCTGACGCTTGTATTTACTTTATGAAAAAAAATGTAAGAGAAAACCTAATAAATATCGGCACAGGTCGCGATAAAACTATAAAACAATATACCGATCTTTTTATAAAAACACTCTGCCCGAATCTAAAAATTAATATTAAATTTGATAAAAAAAAACCAAATGGAGTATTGAGAAAAGTTTTAGATGTATCTTTAGCAAAAAAATATGGTTGGAAATCTAAATGTGACATCAAAAGTTCGATAATTCACACATACGAAAATTATTCAAATTTACTTAAATAATATTGATTATAGGTATTTACAAAAAAAATTGATTATGTATAACTTCTATGCCTGGTGATTATTGCGAAAGGGTCATACCCGATTCCATTCCGAACTCGGAAGTCAAGCCTTTCTGCGCCGATGGTACTTTGTCTTAAGACACGGGAGAGTAGGTCGTTGCCAGGCTATCCAAATGAAAAACATATTAGTTGTAACTGGTGGCGCTGGTTTTGTAGGTTCTAATCTAATTTATTATTTAATTAAAAAAACCAAATTTAAAATAATTAGTATTGATAATTATTCTAGTGGCAAATTTAAAAATCATATTAAAAATAAAAGAATAACATATATTAACGGTGATACAAAAAATATTTATAATATTTTAAAAAAGGTAAAAAAAAAAATAAATTCCATTTTTCATTTTGGTGAATTCGCAAGAATTTATCAAAGCTTTAAAAAATTTAATCAGTGTTATGACTCTAATTCAATAGGTAGCAAAGCCGTTTTTAAATTTTGCTTAGATAATAAAATCAAATTGATTTATTCAGCTACCTCTGCAAGTCTTGGGAACATGGGAAATGATAAAAATTTGTCACCATATGCATTTACAAAGTCAAAAAATCTCGAGTTATTAGAAAATCTGAAGAAATGGTTTAAATTTAAATATGAAGTAGTTTATTTTTACAACGTTTACGGTCCCAAACAAATAAAAACTGGTGATATGGCAACTGTTATTGGTATTTTTGAAAATAGTTATGAAAGAAAAAAACCATTAACTGTTGTGAAACCTGGAACACAAACAAGGCGTTTTACCCATATAGAAGACACAGTAAAAGTTTGCTACGAAGCGTGGAAAAAAAATAAATGTTTACATTACTCAATTTCAAACAAAAAAATTTATTCTATACTTGAAGTTGCAAAGTTTTTTAGGTCAAAAATTAAGTTTCTTCCAAAGAGACCAGGTGAGAGATTTGCCTCAGCTTTGATAAATCAGTCATTTAACAACAAAGTGCATAAAAGATATGGCAAAATACGATTGAAACATTATATTAATTCGTTTATTAAAAATGAAAAATAATGAAAATTGCTAGCTCACTTAAGTCGTTAAAAAAAAGAGATCTTAACTCAAAACTGGTAAAGAGGAGAGGTAGAGTTTATATTATAAATAAAAAAAATCCTAAGTTTAAAGCAAGACAGAAATAATTATGAAAATTGGAAGTGTTACAGAAAATAAAGACACTGAAAAAAGAATTTCAATAACTCCTGAAATAGCAAAGAAATATATATCAAGCGGTTTTGAGATATTGATAGAAAATAATTTCGCGACGCATCTAGGTATTTCCGATGAAGAATTTTTAAAAGAGGGATGTAAAATTGAAAGTAGAAATAATGTTTTAAAAAATTCAGATATTATTTTACAGCTCAATTTACCAGATGAAAAAAGTATTAATTTGATCGACGAAAATAAAGTATTGATTGGTAATTTTAATTCAAGTGAAAATAAAAATTTAATAATAAATCTATCTAAAAAAAATATATCTGTTTTTTCAATGGAATTACTTCCAAGAATAACTAGAGCGCAGTCTATGGATATTTTATCTTCTCAAGCTAATTTAGCTGGCTACAAAGCTGTAGTAGATTCTTTTGCTTTATTTAAAAAAGCTATACCTATGATGATGACTGCCGCAGGAACAATTTCTGCAGCAAAAGTATTAGTAGTAGGAGCAGGAGTTGCGGGCTTACAAGCAATTGCTACAGCTAAAAGAATGGGCGCTATAGTGTTTGCAACAGATGTTAGATTAGCCTCAAAAGAACAAGTTGAAAGTTTAGGTGGTAAATTTTTAATAGTAGAAGGTGCTGAAAATTTAGAGACTGAGGGTGGATACGCCAAAGAGGCATCCGATGAATTTAAAAAAAAGCAAGAAGAGCTTCTTGCTGAAACTCTTAAAAAAATAGACGTAGTAATTTGTACAGCATTAATACCTGGAAAAAAGGCTCCAAAAATTATTAATGAAAAAATGATCGCAAATATGAAATCGGGATCAATTATATATGATCTTGCTGCATCTCAAGGTGGAAACTCAGCGTATACAGAACCCGATAAATTAATAGATAAAAATGGAATTAGTATTGTTGGTGATAGTACTATATTAAATAAATTACCTACATCTGCGTCAAACTTATATTCAAAAAATTTATATAATTTTGTTTTAAACCTTTATGATAAAGAAAAAAAAAAAATAAATATTAATATGGAAGACGAAATCATAAATAAGACGTTGGTAAAATAATATGGAAATAGATCCTTTTGTTTTTAGATTGAGTATTTTTATACTTTCAATATTTGTAGGCTACTACGTCGTATGGAGTGTAACTCCTTCACTTCATACACCATTAATGTCGGTTACCAACGCAATCTCTTCAGTAATAATAGTGGGAGCAATTGTTGCAGCTCTAGCTGGAGATAAATCAAGTTTATTTAATACTTCCAACATTTTTGGATACTTAGCTATAATTTTAGCTGCAGTAAACATTTTTGGAGGCTTTCTGGTAACGCAAAGAATGTTAGCAATGTATAAAAAAAAAAAGAAGGATAAATAGCAAAAATGTCAGCAAACTTATTAGCAGTATTTTATTTAATATCTGGTGTATTATTTATTCTTGCACTGAGAGGACTTTCATCCCCTGAAACTTCAAGACAAGGAAATCTTTTTGGAATAATTGGTATGGCAATTGCAATAGGTGTAACCGTTATTTCAATAGGTAACTTTTCCCTAGGGCTAATTTATTTATTAGTTTGTTTATTAATCGGAGGATCGATTGGAGCTTTTATAGCTTTTAAAATACCAATGACAGCTATGCCGGAATTGGTTGCAGGTTTTCATAGTTTAGTTGGTCTTGCAGCAGTTTTCGTGGCAATATCTGCTTTTTTAAGTCCAGAAGTATTTAAACTTGGCTTTCCAGGGGATATAAAGATCGCAAGCTTAATAGAGATGTCTTTAGGAGCTTCAATTGGGGCAATTACATTTACAGGTTCAATTATAGCATTTTTAAAACTAAAAGGTTTAATGTCAGGATCTCCGATAACATTTACCGGTCAGCATTATTTAAATTTATTTTTAGGAATTGCACTACTAATCTTAATATTTTTGTTATGCAAATCACAATCGAGTAATTTGTTTTGGGCAATAATATTGATATCTTTTGCAGTAGGAGTACTATTAATCATCCCTATAGGTGGAGCAGATATGCCAGTGGTGATTTCGATGCTAAATTCTTACTCAGGGTGGGCAGCCGCTGGAATTGGATTTACTCTAGAAAATACCGCATTGATAATAACAGGTGCTCTTGTTGGCTCCTCTGGAGCTATATTGTCATACATTATGTGCAAAGGGATGAATAGATCTTTTTTTAATGTGATACTCGGAGGATGGGGTGCAACGGAAGACAACATAAAATCATCCTCAAAAGAACAAAAACCAGTTAAAAGTGGAAATGCAGATGATGCAGCTTTTTTGATGAAAAATGCATCTTCTGTTATTATAGTACCTGGATATGGTATGGCTGTAGCCCAAGCTCAGCATGCTCTAAGAGAGATGGTTGATGCATTAAAAAAAAATGGTGTTAAGGTAACATACGCAATTCACCCTGTTGCAGGCAGGATGCCAGGGCACATGAATGTTCTCCTAGCGGAAGCAAATGTTCCTTACGATGAAGTTTTTGAATTAGAGGAAATAAATAATGATTTTGCAAATTGCGATGTAGCATATGTTATTGGTGCTAATGACGTAACTAACCCAGTAGCAAAATCAGATCCACAAAGTCCAATTTATGGAATGCCAATACTTGATGTAGAAAAATCAAAATCAGTATTATTTGTTAAAAGAAGTTTATCCCCAGGTTATGCTGGAATTGATAATGATTTATTTTATCGAGATAATACTTTAATGTTATTTGCTGATGCAAAAAAGATGACGGAAGACATTATTAAGAGCTTATAAATTGACAAAAATTTTCTGCGATATTGCTGACATTAAATTGATAAAAAAATTTGATAAAAAAAAAATTGTTAAAGGTTTTACAACAAATCCGTCTTTAATGAGAAAAGCTGGAGCAAAAAATTACAAAAATTATAGCAAAAAAATATTAAAAATAACAAAAAAACCAGTTTCTTTTGAAGTTTTTGCTGATAGCGAATCCGACATGATTGACCAAGGCAGAAAAATAGAAAAGTGGGGTAGAAATGTTTTTGTAAAGGTTCCAATTGTAAATTCAAAGGGTAAATTTATGGGCAGGGTTATAGAAACATTGAATAATGAAAAAATTAAATTAAATGTGACAGCTGTATATACATCTTCACAAACCAAAAAAATACTTAAAAATATAGATAAAAAAACTAAAGTTATAATCTCTATTTTTGCTGGAAGAATGGGCGACACAGGAAAAGATCCTTTACCTGAATTTAAAAAAAGTATAAATCTCTCAAAAAATTATAAAAATGTTAGCATACTATGGGCGAGTACAAGAGAGGCATATAATTTTATTCAAGCGAAACAGGTAAAGTGTGATATTATTACAATTCCGCCAAGTATAATTGAAAAAATAGAAATATTTGGAAATACTTTTGGTCAGCTTACAAAACAAACAGTCAATGGATTTCTTGCTGACAGTAGAAAATCAAAATTTAAGATTTAATTTTTGATTTGCTCATCATTATTGAGTAATTTAACCAAAAAAAACCTGCATAATAAGTTGAAAAAAAACTTCCAGAGGGAAGAAAAGGGATTAAGCTTGCTAATATAAATAAAAAACCTGATACACAGTATAAATTTTTTTCAGTAATAAAACTTTTAATAAATATATAAAAGGATGTTGTTATAAATATTAAAAAACATATATATCCAAATATTCCAGTTTCACTTAAAAACTGTAAATGAATTTGATGTGGATGAGTACCCCATCTTTGGTTTTTCAAAGGATGGTCTAAATTATCATATTTCTTGTTTCCACTTTCCTCTCTAAAATTTTTAATCCCAATTCCGAATATTTTATTGTCTAAATATATCTCTTTAGCAACCTTGAAATGAGCACCGTATTGTGAGTTATTTAAAAATTTATTTATACCTCCACTTGCATAAAATACATTATAAAACCTTGTTTTATAATTTACATTCGTAAAAATTGTTAATGCTACAATAACTATAATCGATAAAACCGAGATGAACTTGAATTTTTTTGAAAGTCCTGAGAAAAAAAGAATGAATAAGCTTATTACAAATAAGGTTTTTATAAAATTTGATCTTTCACCTATAACTAATGATGTAAATATAAATAAAACAGAAAAACTATAAATAATATATTTTTTATTAGAATAGGTATTGGTTATGTAACTTAATATAATTAAAACAAAACCTAAAAAAAAACTACCAATTACTAATTCATCACCTGTAAAACTCGCTATTCTTCCTGGCATGTAGGACTTAAAACCTAAAGAATTAAAACCAAATAAAAACTCAAAGATAACATCAAAGGTTACAACGAAAAATATTATACTCCAAAATTTATATATTTTGTTAATCTTTAAATTAACAAAGTGTGAATTTAAATCAATAAATGCAAGAATAAAAAAAATTATAAAAAAAAATTTAATTACCTTAGGATAAGAATTGACTATATTTTGGGAAAAATACAAATTAATTAAATACGATACAAATAAAAAAAATAATAAAAAAAAATTTATATTATTAAGATTTTTTTTAATTCCATCTTTAAAAATAATTATTATGTAGATGAAACTTATTAAAAAAGTAAATAAGTTAATTATCAAATTTCCAAATAAAAAACATGTTGGATAAAGTAAAAACAAATAATAAATTATTATTCTATTGTCTAAGAGTTTAATTTTTTTCTCAGTGATTAGGTGCATTATTATTGGTTGCGGGGGACGGATTTGAACCGCCGACCTCAAGGTTATGAGCCTTGCGAGCTACCAGGCTGCTCCACCCCGCGAAATTTAAATCCTGTTTTTTAACTTATTTAATTTTTTTACTCTTTTTATATTTTCTTGAAGAATTCTCTTCTTTTTCTCAGAAGGTTTTTCGTAATTATTTTTTAGTTTAATAATTTTAAAGAAACCATCTCGCTGTAGTTTTCTTTTAAGAACTCTTAAAGCTTGCTCTACATTATTGTCTTTAACTTCTATTTTAATAAATACCTCCAAAAAAAGTGTCTACTAACACTTTAGAATAATTTTGTCTATAATATTTATTTATCTAATTTTTCTTTAATTTTTTTTTCTTTTTTAATACGTCTATCAGCTTTTTCTAAAGCATTGATTAATTCTTTTTGAGAAAACAACCCCATTGCAACAGGATCTTTAGCGTTAAGGCTATTATAGTTCCAATAATTTTTATTACGAATTGAAGATACTGAGTTTTTCGTAATACCAACTAGTTTTGCAATTTGAGAGTCTTTCAGTTTAGAATGTTGTTTTAATAACCATAAAGCAGCATCAGGTTTATCCTGTCTTTTTGACAAGGGAACATATTTTTTAATTTTTTTATCTTCTGTTTTAATTTCTAAATCATTCAAATTTATATTCAGTGGTCTATTTTCATTTTCTGAAGACAATTTTATTTCTTCTCTGGTCAATTGACCAGAAATTATAGGATTATAAGCCACAATGCCTTTCCCAACATCACCGTCTGCAATACCTTGAATTTCAACTTCATGCATATTACAAAAATTTGCTATTTGTTTGAAAGTTAATGTAGTATTTTCTACTAACCATAAGGCAGTAGCCATTGGCATTAAAGGAGTTTTTGTCATTATTATTATTTTTCAGATTTAAAATCTTTAAATTTTTTATTAAATTTACTTACTCTACCCTTGTCCAATAATTTTTGCTTACCGCCTGTCCATGCGGAATGAGACTTAGGATCAATTTCGAGTTTTAAAGTTTCTCCTTTTGAGCCCCATGTAGACATTGTCTCAAATTTTGATCCATCGGTCATCTCAACATTAATTAAATGGTAATCAGGATGTATGTTTTTTTTCATAGCGCGTTTTATAACAAAAACAAAATCAAAAACAATTAAAAGTTATCAAGTTTTTTCAACAATTTGTCATGAATAATCTCACTTGAAGCAATGATATTAATATTTTTAATAGACTTCATGTTAAAATTACAGAGTTTTCCACCCGCCTCTTCAACAATTAAACAACCTGCCGCTATATCCCAAATGTTTAAATTATTTTGAAAATAACCGTCAAATCTTCCAACACCAACATATGCAAGGTCAAGTGCTGCACTCCCAGTTATCCGTGAACTTAAACTAGTATTAAAAACAGATTCCTTATTCGATGAAAACAAACAATCTTCTAAATTTTTTTTTTTTGACACCCTGGCTCTAGAATTATTTAAATATGCTCCCTGATCTTTTTCTGCGTAGAATAACTCGTCTTTAATAGGATCAAAAATTACACCAGATACGATTTTACCATAAGATTTTAACGCAATTGATATACAAAAATGTGGAATACCGTGAAGAAAATTTGTAGTTCCATCAATTGGATCAATTATCCATATATTTTCCTTATCAGGATTATCGATTATACCTTTCTCTTCAGAAATTACTGTGTAATTTTTTTTATACTTTAGCAATTCATCAATTATTAATTTCTCTACTTTTTTGTCTGAATTAGTAACAAAGTCCTTTGGTCCTTTTTTTGATACCTGTAGATTTTCAATTTCTCCAAAGTCCCTTTTCAATATTTTGGATGCTTTTTCAGCAGCCCTAATCATAATATTTAAATTTGGTGAAATAGATTTCATTGGAACGTTTTAAATTTTTTTTAAATATTCTAATGTCCTTGAATCAAAAACAATTTCATCCCCAGTATTTATAAAAGGAGGAACTTGAATTTTTAATCCATTATTTAAAATTGCTGGCTTATAAGAAGATGAAGCAGTTTGACCTTTTATTGCTACTTCTGTCTCTAAAATTTTTGCCTCTAATTGATTAGGTAATTCTATTTTTATAGGCATATCATTATAAAAGCTAATCTTTACCTCCAAATTTTCTGTCAATAATTCTTCTTTAGTTGAAATAATCAACTTGTTAATATTGATTTGCTCAAATGTTTTTTGATTCATAAAATAAAAATCATTATTTTCTTTATAAAGAAATAAGTAATTTTCTTCGTCAACCATAGCCTTTTCAACACTGTCATTAGATCTAAATCTTTCATTTAATTTAGTACCAGAATTGATACTTTTCATTTCCACCTGATTGAATGCTCCACCTTTTCCAGGTTTGACGTGCTGAGTTTTTAATACTTCCCACAAATCACTCTTGTATTCTATGAGCATTCCTATTTTAATTTCATTTGCATTAATTTTCATAAGTTATTTTTTTAATTGCTTCCACAGGAGACAAATTTTTATTATTCCAAATGTAGCCGGAAATAGCTAAAAAATTAGGTTTATGCAATAAAAGTTTTTTAAAATTAAAAGAATTTATTCCTCCTATCAAAACAATTGGAATTTTACTCAACTTTTTAGCTATACTGATGGTTTTTAAATTTGCTTTATATTTCACTTTCTTAGTATTACTTGGATAGAATGCTCCTAAAGCAATATAATTAGCTTTACTTTTAATTGCTTTTTTTATTAATAAAATAGAATTATGACAAGTAACTCCTATAATCTTATTTTTAATAATTTTTCTTGCATCTCTGATTTTAATATCTGATTGGCCTAAATGACAACCGTCTGAGTCTAATATCTTAGCTATTTTTGGCGTATCATTAACAATAAATTTTACTTTATTACTTGAGCAGATTAATTTAATTTTCTTACCTATTAACAAAATTTCTTTTGTACTATAATTTTTTAATCTAAGTTGAAAATAAGCAACTTTATTAGTCCTTAAAATTTTATGCAAATCTTCATAAAAATTTTTATATATATGGTTCGGGGAAATTAAGTAGATATATTTTTTATTGTGCGGTTTCAATATCTTTTGACCACTTTCCTTGTGCTGCTAAAGTATTCATCTCTGCTCTATGATTAAATATCTTTTGAGTACCTTTAGTATCTTCAACATTATTTGACCAGTATTTCAATGCACTCTGTTGTAATGCTCTCCCGTAAGAATAAGTCATTATAAACTTAGTATTGTTATATTTATTTATTAAATTTAAATTTTCTGTTGCTTCAACTTCAGATTGACCACCCGACAAAAATGCTATTCCAGGCACTTCTTTCGGCACTGAATTTTTTAGACATTCAAGTGTTAATTTTGCCACTTCGTCACTAGAAATTTTATCTCCCGAGTCACTCCCTGCTAGTACCATATTTGGTTTTAGGATTAGGCCACTCAAATCAACGTTATGTAACATTAGCTCACTAAAACATTCTTTAATAACTTCGGAAGTTTTTTCTAAACATTCATTTGCTGAATGACTGCCGTCCATAAGTACCTCTGGTTCTACTATTGGAACCATTTTACATTCTTGCACAATAGCAGCATATCTAGCTAATGCATGAGCATTTGATTTCATCGACAACTTAGTAGGATATTTTTGAGATATAATATACACACCTCTCCATTTTGTAAATTTTGCGCCTAAATTATAATACTCTTTTAGTCTTTCTCTTAACCCATCAAGACCTTCTGTAATCTTTTCATGAGGTGACCCTGCTAAAGTTTTTGCACCGGTATCTACTTTAATTCCAATATGAGATCCCATGTTTGAAATAATTTCAGGTATTCTTTTGCTGTTATATGATTGTCTAATTGTCTCTTCATATAAAATTACTCCTCCAATACACTTCCTCATACTTTCAGATGAAAAAAGTATATTTCTAAACGCCAACCTATTTTCAGATGTGGATGATACTCCAACACTATCTAGTCTTTTTGTCATTGTCGCTGTACTTTCGTCAGCAGCCAATATACCTTTACCGTCTGATATTATTTCAAGAGCGATATTGTTTAAAATTGTCATTTTAACTTAAAGCTTTTATACCAGGAAGTTCTTTACCTTCAAGATATTCTAAAAATGCTCCACCAGCGGTTGAAACAAAATTAAAGCTTTTCAATGCATTGATTTGGTTTAAAACTGCAATTGTATCTCCACCGCCCGCAACTGAATAAATTTGGTTATTTTTATTTTTTTCAATTATTTTTTTTGCTATCTCGTAACATCCTATTGCAAAATTAATGTTTTCAAAATATCCAACGGGACCATTCCACAAAACTGTTTGACTAATTTCGATTATATCTTTTATTTTTTTTATAGTTTTTGGTCCAATATCTAAAATTAAGTCATCGTTTTTAACATCAGCAATTCCCTTAATAGTAGATTTACCATTTATACTATTGCCTACAGCAACATCTTCAGGAAAAGTAATCGAACATGAGTGAATTTTTGCTGTTTTAAAAATATCGCCAATTATTTTCTCACAATCCTTCTCCTTTAAAGATTTTCCTGTAGGATTACCCTTATAACTTAAAATATTATTAGCCATCCCTCCAGCAATTATAATATGATCAAACTTTGGAATTAAATTTTTGATTAAACCAATTTTGGTTGAAATTTTTGAACCACCTACTATACAAGAAATTGGTTTTTTTATTTCACTTGTTACCTTTTTTAATGCATTTATCTCAGTCTCTAATTGCAAACCAGCATAGGATGGTATAAATTTTGTAATTTTACTAACTGACGCGTGCTCTCTATGTGAACACGAAAAAGCATCATTAACATATAAATCTCCTAGTTTTGCTAAATGTTTTGAAAAATTATCATCATTTTTTTCTTCTTCTCTGTAAAATCTAATATTTTCCAAAACAATAATTTGATATTTTGTATCTTTAAATAAATCTTCTTTTTTTAATTCAAAAATATCTTTTTTTATTAATCTAATATCTTGGTTCAATTTAGTTTTTAAATTTTCACAGATTGGTTTTAAGGAGAGTGATTCTTCTTTTTTGCCATTAGGCCTACCGATATGCGAAATAATTAAAATTTTGGATTTTTTTTTAAGTAGAAAATTGATTGTTGGTAATATTTTATTAATTCTCGTCTCATCTTTTATTATGCCATTTTTTATAGGAACGTTTAAATCCAGCCTCAACAAAATCTTTTTGTCTCTCAGATTTTCTTGGTATCTTATAAATTTCATTAAGAAGGTTTATGAAGATATTCTACAATATCACACAATCTATTAGAAAAACCCCACTCATTATCATACCAAGCTGAAATTTTACCCATATTATTTCCAACAACACTTGTTAAAGTTTTATCCACTATAGACGAAGCGGGATTATGGTTAAAATCAATAGACACAAGTTTTTCATTTGTTACATCCAAAACTTTTTTTTGGTACATATTACTGTATTCATCTAACACTGAATTTATTTTATCTACACTTAAATTTTTTTTCGTACAGAAAACCAACTCTATAAGAGAAACATTTGGAGTAGGTACACGCATAGCTATACCCTCTAGTTTCCCTTTGAGAGATGGTATGATTTCACCAATAGCTTGTGATGCACCAGTTGAGGTAGGCACAATGGACTGACTTGCAGATCTAGCTCTTCTTGGATCTTTATGTGAATTATCTAGAATTCTTTGGTCACTAGTAAACGAGTGAATAGTGGTCATAAAACCTTTTTCTATCTCAAAATTATTATTTAAAACATGAGCTACTGGAGCAAGACAGTTTGTGGTGCATGATGCGGCCGATATAATTTTATGATCTTTATTTATTTCTTTTTCATTAACACCAAATACAACAGTCTTATCTGCATTTTTACAAGGAGCAGAAACAATAACTTTTTTGGCACCATTCTTCAAATGTGAAATTAATTTTTCCTTAGAATTAAATTTTCCTGTACATTCAAATACGTAGTCTACATCATATTTTTTCCAATTTATCTTTTTTAATTCTGTTTCTTGATTGAAAGAAATTTTATTTTTATTAATAAAGATATGATTTTCATCGAAATTTATTTCAGCATTAAATTTACCATGTATAGAGTCATATTTTAATAAAGCAGAACACGCTTCTGAGTTTGTTCGATTATTAATATGCTTAATTTCAATATTTTTATACTGATTTTCATATATTGCTCTTAACACCATTCTTCCTATTCTTCCCATCCCATTTATACCAACTTTTATTTTCATAATTTTGATTTAATCCTATTAATTATATTCTTAGTATTTAAACCAAAATAATTGTATATTTCTTTGTAAGGTGCACTTTTACCAAAATCATTAATTCCAAAATTTAGTCCATTATCCCCAGTATATTTTTTCCAATAACTTGTTTCAGATGCTTCAATAGATACAACTAGTTTGGTCTCTTTCAAAATTTTTTTTTTATAAGCATTATTTTGTTGGTCAAACAATTCCTGACAGGGCATCGATATAATTTTACAATAAATACTCTCTGTGGCTAATTTATGACCAATATCACATGCCAAACTAGTTTCAGAACCGGAAGAGATAATTGTTAAATTAATTTTTTTTCTTGTCCTCAAAATTTCATAACCCCCCTTTGCAGAATGGTTAATATTAGAATTTTTAGTTCTAACAGGATTAATTCCTTGTCTTGTTAAAGCTATTACACTTGGTGTCCTCTTGTTTTGGATAGCTAGTGTCCAGCATTCAAAAGTCTCTTGTAAATCTGCAGGCCTAAATACATTTAGGTTTGGAATTGATCTAAGGCTAGTTAATTGTTCAATTGGTTGATGGGTAGGTCCATCCTCTCCAAGACCTATGGAGTCGTGTGTAAAAACGTAAATTACTCTTTGTTTCATCATTGCAGCTAATCTAATTGAAGGTTTACAATAATCACTAAATATTAAAAAAGTTCCACCATATGGAATTAAATTACTATGTAATGATATTCCATTCATTATGCCACACATAGCATGTTCTCTAACGCCATAGTGTATATAGTTGCCAGAAAAATTTCCTGGTTTGATAATTTTGTGATATTTAGTTTTTGTATTATTTGAACCTGCTAAGTCTGCCGAACCACCTACTAGGTTAGGTAATTTGGAAAATACATCTAAAAACATTTCTGACGTTTTTCTGGTTGCAATAGGTTTTAAATTTTTTAAATATTCATCTTTAATTCTATTAAGTGAATTATTTAATCTATTAAAATTTATACTTTCATTAATTATTTTATTACCCTTGAAATTATTTTTTTTTGCATTTTTGCCAGCTTTCTCTCCTATTTTTCTCCACTCAACTAATAAATTTTTTGGAATTTGAAATGGCTGAAAATTCCATTTTAATTTTTTTCTAACTAATTTTACTTCATCCTCACCTAAAGGACTTCCATGAGCTGAAGATTTTCCACTTTTATTTGGTGAACCAAATCCAATAGTAGTTTTGCAGGAAATTGCTGTAGGTTTCTGAGATTTTTGTGCTTTATTCAATGCTCTAGATATTTCTCTAAAATTATGACCATCTATTTTCAAATAATTCCAACCGTAACTTTTAAACCTTTTTTCATGATCATCTGAAACTGCTAAACTGGTAGGTCCATCGATCGACACAGAATTATTGTCAAACAGTAAAATAAGATTTTTCAATTTTAAGTGTCCAGCAAGACTTAGTGCTTCATGACTTATCCCTTCCATTAAACAACCATCTCCAGCTAGAACGTAAGTTTTATGATTAATTTTATTTTTTCCATTTTGTTTTTTTAAAAACTCCTCTGATATTGCAAAACCAACTGCGTTAGAAATTCCCTGTCCCAATGGTCCAGTTGTAGTTTCGATTCCACTGTCAGGATGATATTCAGGATGGCCTGCGCAAATAGAATTTATTTGTCTAAAGTTTTTTATGTCATTTAATGATATACTTTTGTATCCAGTTAAATAAAGCAAAGAATAAAGAAGCATAGATCCATGTCCAGCTGAAAGAACAAACCTATCTCTATTAATCCAACTTGGATTTCTTGGGTCAAATCTTAAAAAATCTTTGAATAATACCGTAGCAACATCCGCCATTCCCATTGGCATACCAGGATGGCCAGAATTTGCTTTTTGTATTGCATCAATTGACAAAAACCTTATTGCATTAGCAAGATCTCTATTATTTATTCTCAAAAGTTATCCTGTGTAGACTTAGATGATTCTATTTAATAGTATAGATATATATGAAAACTTTTAATGAAAAAGCAAAAAAACTCGAGGATGTGCTAAAAAAACTAAATCAAATTAATCCAAAAAATATTAATGTGGATAAAAAAGTCGAGTTAATTCAGAACCAAAAAAATCAATTAGAAATTGAAAAATCCGAATTACAATCAAAATATAATATATTAGAAAAAGAATATGACAATTTAAAATTACGATTTAACAAAATTCAAGCTTTAAAAGAAAAAGAATTTGAAAAAGAAAAAAAATTTGAAGAGAAAATTGATGAATTAAATCAAGAAACAGATATCTTAATAAACGAAATTGATAAATGGCAAATGTAAATATTAAATTTAACGGAAAAGAATTTCTTTTATCTTGTGAAAATGGACAGGAGGATCATTTAGAGGAACTTGCTTTAGTGCTTAATGAAAAGTTCGACAAACTTAAATCTTCTTTAGGAAATATTGGTGAAAATAAATTACTTTTGATCACAGCAATTACGATTGTTGATGAATACTTTGAAACAAAAAAAAATATTGAAATTAAAAAAAAAGAGATAATTAACTTAAAAGACAAATTCAAAGAGCTTAAATTTTTAGTTAATAATTATAGAGATGAAAAAGAAAGTTACATCGAAAAATTACAGTCTGATATTCAAGAACTAAGAAACGACTTAGATGCTAATAAAAATGAGTATAGTAAAATTATTGAAAAAGCGTCTAATGAAATTGAAGAGTTTTTAGAAAAAACTCGCAAAGAGACATCTATACAACAATAAAAGTGTTAAAATCAAAATTAAGATCAAAACTGATAAAATTAAGAAAATTAAAATTTAATAAAAATTTTAAAATCAACTTTCAAAAAATAAAATACTTAATTAATAAATCAAATTTAAAAAAACCCATAATAGGTGGTTACTATCCAGTAAATTACGAGATAGATTGTTTGGAAATTTTAGAAAATTTAGAAAAACAAAAATTTAGAATATGTCTACCAAAAATAAAAAAAAATAATTTAATGAACTTTTATGAGTATTCTTTTAAAGATCCATTGGCAATTAACAAATATGGTATCCCAGAGACAATAAGTAAAAATATTATTACACCAGATATTTTGTTTGTACCACTTTTGGGATTTGATAAAAAAAGGTTTAGACTTGGCTATGGTGGAGGATATTACGATAGATATATTGATAAGTTTGAAAATAAAAAAAAAATATTTACTATCGGTTTAGCTTATTCTTTTCAGTATGTAGAGAAACTACCTATTGAAAATTTTGATAAAAATTTAAATTATGTAATTACAAATAAAAAAATTTATAAATGAAAATTCTTTTTCTTGGAGATGTTGTTGGAAACTCAGGTTGCGAAGCCATAAAAAAAAATTTATCAAAAATTTTAATAGAAAAAGAAATAAATTTTGTAGTTATCAACGGTGAAAATTCATTTAATTCAGGTACAGGTATAAGCGAAAACATTACAAATGAGCTTATTTCTTGCGGTGTAGATGTAATTACAACTGGCAATCATGTTTGGGATCAAAAAGAAACTTTTGATTTTATTAAAAATGAGAAAAGATTACTTAGACCTTATAATCTTATTGGTGATCTACCAGGACATGGATTTGGTATATATAACTCGAGAGATGGTTATAAAGTAGGCGTATTAAATATAATGGGTAATGTCTTTATGAAAAAATGTGAAAATGTATTTGAGGTTTCAAAAAACTTTTTGAATCAATATAAACTTAAACAAAACTATGATTTTCTAATCGTAGATTTTCACGGAGAAATAACAAGTGAGAAAATGGCAATAGGACATTTGTTTGATGGAAATGCTACATTAGTAATTGGCACTCATACTCATGTTCCTACAAATGACGCAAGGATCTTAGAAAATGGAACCGCTTATCAGACAGATGCTGGTATGTGTGGAGATTATAATTCTGTAATAGGAATGGATAAATCTAATTCTCTAAACAGGTTCTTTAAAAAAAGCTCTATTTCACATTTCCCCGCGAACGGAACAGCAACAATTTGCGGAGCAATTGTTGAAGCGAATAATAAAAACGGTTTGGCAAAAACAATTGATAGTTTTATTTTTGGTGGAGAATTACAAAAGAAATAATATGGCTGGTCATTCTCATTGGGCAGGAATTAAGCACAAAAAGGACAGGACAGACAAAAATAGATCAAAAATTTTTTCAAAATTATCAAGAGAAATTACTGTAGCTGCAAAACTCGGTGATAAAGATCCTATTATGAATCCAAGGCTTAGGTCTGCAATTCAATCTGCTAGGTCAGCCAACATGCCAAAAGAAAATATTTTGAGAGCGATTGAAAAATCTCAAAACACAAATGATACAAACTTTGAATCGATTAGATATGAAGGTTTTGGTCCTGATAATGTTGCATGTATTGTTGAAACTTTGACTGATAATAAAAATAGGACTGCTTCAAATTTAAGAATTATTTTTCAAAAGTTTGATGGATCCTTAGGTACACAAGGCTCAGCTTCACATAATTTTAAACATATAGGAGTAATAAAATTTGAAAAATCACAAATTTCTGAGGATTTATTTTTAGAGAAAGCACTTGATGTAGGGGCTGAAGATTATCTAATAAAAGCTAATCATTATGAAATTCAATGTGAAAAATCTAAAATATATAGAATTAAAAAAGAATTAGAAAAAAAGATTGAAAATTTTATTTCTACAGAGATAGAATGGTTACCCTTTACAACTGTTCCCGCAGAAAAAATAGATTTACAAAAATATTCAAAATTTATACAGAGTTTAAATGATGACGATGACGTTCAAAAAGTATATACAAATTTAGATAACCAAACATAATTTTTATGTATATAATAGGAATTGATCCAGGGATTTCAGGCGCAATTTGTTTTTTTGAAAATGGAAAAGTTATAGATGTATTAGAAATGCCATCGATGGCAGAAGGTAAAAAAAACAAAAAACAGGTAAATGGAGCACAAATATACTCTGAAATTAATTCAAGAATTAAAGATAAGCCAAAAAATCAAATTTGTGTGGTAATAGAGCATGTTTCAGCCATGCCAGGACAGGGAGTAACAAGCATGTTTAATTTTGGACAATCTTTTGGTGTGTTAAAGGGTATTTGTTCGGCTATGCAGTTATCAATGTATTTTGTTAGACCTGCAAAATGGAAAAAATATTTTAATTTGATAAAAACTGAAAAACAGGCAAGTAGAACTAAAGTAATTGAGATCTTTCCTTATATTGCGCCAATTTTATCAAAAAAAAAAGATATAAATAAAGCAGATGCAATTTTAATTGCCAGTTTTTTTTATAATACTTACAAATCATCTGTATAGAAGATTTATTCAAGACAAATTGATGACACAATTTAGTGTGAAAAATTATTTATGGAAGCAGATATTGCCTCACAAGCTGTAGGGTTAAGTAGTAACGATTTTTCTATAATTAAGCTTTTCTTAAGAGCAGATATAATTGTTAAATCAGTAATTATAATGTTAATTGCTGCATCAATTTACTCATGGGCAATTATATTTGATAAGTACAAATTATTTAAAAAAATAAATAAATCCTCTGAAGAATTTGAAGAGAAATTTTGGAAGTCAAAATCTGCAGAAACATTTTTTAATAATTTACCAGCTAACATCGATGACCCTATGGCGAAAGTTTTCAAAAATTCAATGCAAATAGTTATGAAAACCAGATCAAGGACTAACATTAACGAGAGGTTGAGTAGTACCTTAAATTCAAATATTGAAAAACAGATGATTATAATTGAAAAAAATTTTACTTTTTTAGCTACAGTTGGTTCAACTGCGCCGTTCATAGGACTTTTTGGAACAGTTTGGGGTATTATGAATTCTTTTCAATCAATTGCCATTTCAAGAAATACTAGCCTAGCTATTGTTGCACCAGGTATCGCTGAAGCATTATTTGCAACTGCATTAGGTCTTCTAGCTGCAATTCCTGCAGTTGTAGCATATAATAAATTTAATACTGACTCTAAAAACTATTTTCAAAAGTTAGAAAATTTTTCGAAAAGATTTATTTCAATTATATAGATGGCATTTAAAATAAAACGTTCAACCAAGGAACCAATGAGTGAAATAAATGTTACACCCTTTGTTGATGTGATGTTAGTTCTTTTAATTATATTTATGGTAACTGCACCTCTTTTAACTGTGGGTGTCCAAGTTGATCTTCCAGAAAGTTCTGCAGACTCGCTCCCTGAGGAACAAGAGCCATTAACTTTAACAATTAATTCCAAAGGAGAAATATTTATTCAAGAGAGTTTAGTTGATTATGATAATATAATTGCAAAAATTTTGGCTGTATCTAAGAACAGAACTGATACTAGAATTTATGTTAGAGGTGATAAAACGATAAATTATGGTAGAGTTTTAGAAATAATGGGTATGCTGTCAGGATCAGGTTTTACAAAAGTTGCTTTAATTTCTGAGCCATATAAAGAACGTTAAAAAAAGTGTACAAAAGTTTAATAATTTCTACTGGATTTCATATTTTTATAATTCTATTTGCTTTATTTAGTCTACCATTTGTTGCCAAAAAACCTCTAGATATTCCTCCTATTATATCAGTTGAGCTTATACAAATTACTGAAAAGACTAATATTCCGTTTGCTCCAAAAGCAAAAAAAATTATTGAAAAGGCTAAGGAAGAAGAAAAGAAGTTAGTTTCAGAACAGGCACCTCCAAAAAAAACAAAAAAACCTAAACCAGATTCAATTCCTCTCCCAGATAAGGATATAGTAAAATTAAAAAAACCAGAGGAAAAACAAAATCCAGTAAAAGATGACAGTAAAGTAAAACAAGTCTCAGAATTTGAAAAAAAAGAGATATTTGATCCTACCGATATAGCAGCACTGATAGATAAATCAAAAGAAAATATAGCCGAAACTGATAAAATATCAAAAAACATTACTCAGTCTCAAGATAAGTCGTTAAATGTCACAGGACTTACACTTAGTGAAGAGGATGCATTAAAGGCGCAAATATTTGGTTGTTGGAGTATACCTTTGGGTTTGCCTTATAACAAAAATTTATTAGTGAGGATTAAACTTAAGTTAAAACCAGATGGTACTATTATTGACTCTGAAATACTTGATCATGCTAGAATGAATAAACCAGGACAAAATTTTTATAGAGTTTTAGCGGAAAGTGCATTAAGAGCTGTACAGTTGTGTCAACCATTAAGAGTTCCATCAACAGGTTATGAAAGATGGAAAAATATACAACTTAATTTCGACGCAAGAGAAATGTTAGAGGGATAATGATAGTTTTTAGAATTTTTTTTATTTTATTATTATTTTCATTAAACCAAGCTAAAGCTCTTATTGAAGTAGATATTACAAGAGGAAACCTTAATCCTCTTCCAGTAGCTGTTTCGCCTTTATTTTCAGAAGACGAAACTAATAAAAAAATTAATGATAAAATAAGAATAAATAATCTTGGCGAAGAAATTTCAATAGTTATAGAAAATAACTTGAGAGCAACAGGCCTTTTTAACCCTTTAGACAAAAAGGCTTTTTTGCAAACACCCGACTTAGCACATCTAAAGCCAAGATTTGAAGATTGGACATTAATTAAAGCTCAAGCGTTAATAACTGGAAAGGTTAAATATGATGATAATAAATTAAGAGTAGAATTTAGACTTTGGGATGTCTTAGCAGCAAAAGAAATGATAGCATTAGCATTTACTACAGTACCAACAAATTGGAGAAGAATAGGTCACATAATTTCCGACAAGATATATGAAAGACTTACTGGAGAAAAAGGGTATTTTGATACCAGAATTATTTATGTAGCAGAAGAAGGTCCAAAAACTAAAAGAATAAAAAAATTAGCAATAATGGATCAAGATGGGGCTAATACTAAATATCTTACTTTAGGAAATGAACTTGTTTTAACACCAAGATTTAATCCAACAAATCAAATGGTAACATACTTATCCTATTTTAAAAATTTGCCACGAGTTTATCTGCTTGATATTGAAACTGGTATCCAAGAGGTTGTAGGAGATTTTCCCGGCATGACCTTTGCTCCAAGATTTTCTCCAAATGGAAAAAAGATTATAATGAGTTTTGCTAAAGATGGTAATTCTGATATTTATACCATGGATCTTGAAAGTAGAATTGTTGAACGAATTACAAATCACCCATCAATAGATACCTCCCCGTCTTATTCACCAGATGGAGAATTTATAACATTTAATTCTGACCGAAGTGGCTTCCAGCAAATTTATGTAATGAGAAAAAACGGAAGTGACGTTAAAAGAATTTCTTTCGGTAAAGGTCTTTATGGTACACCTGTTTGGTCTCCAAGAGGAGACTTGATAGCCTTCACAAAGTTGCACAAAGGAAAATTTTATATTGGGGTAATGAGAACAGATGGCACTGGGGAAAGATTGTTAACAGAGAACTATTATCAAGAGGCTCCATCCTGGTCACCTAATGGTAGGGTTTTAATTTTTTACCGTGAGACTAAAACTGATGAAAAGGGAGATGGTTTTTCAGCCAAATTATGGTCTATAGATCTCACCGGTTATAATGAGAGAAAAGTTTATACCGAAACAGATGGATCAGACCCTTCATGGTCCTCATTATTGAGTAATTAATCCTAAATTGGACAAAATCTTAACAATTATTATTGATTTTATGCTTGAAAGATTTACAAACTTGTGAAAATGTCAGGTTAATTTATATTTATTTATTAAGGAGCAGTATGAAATTTAATGAAATTTTCAAAAACATATTTTTAGTAATTGCATTCGGTCTGATTTTATCAGCGTGTGCAACTCAAAAAAAAGTAGACTCTCAAATGAAAAGCGATGTTTATACCGGAACTGACACAGTTGAATATTTAGCGAGTGGAGTGCCAGATAGAGTTTTCTTTGCAACAAATGAGTCAGTATTAACTACTGCTTCTAGAGATACATTAAGGAAGCAAGCGGCTTGGTTAAGAAAGAATTCAGATATAACTGTTGTACTTGAAGGACATGCTGACGAAAGAGGAACGAGAGAATATAACTTGGCTTTAGGTGAAAGAAGAGCTAATGCAGCCAAAGATTATTTAATGACATATGGAATTTCCTCAAACAGAATTTCTGTAATAAGTTATGGAAAAGAGAGACCGGTAGACTCTGGCTCAAATCCTTTAGCCTGGTCTAAAAATAGAAGATCTGTTACAGTAAAAGCAAATTAATTATTTATTATTTTAAAGACCCCAAATTTATTTTGGGGTCTTTTTTTTGCCATCTTTATTATTACAAATTAAGTTATGTTTACTTTGAAAAAAACTAATTTAATTTTATATTTAGCATTAATTGTTTTTTTTAATTTTTTTAGCAATCAAGCATTTTCAGACAGTCACAATATAAATGAAATATTAGAATTAATTCAAAAAGATATTAAAACTCTTGAAAGAGCGGTATATTCGGAAAAGAATGAGACAATATCTGAAAATGATAATGATTATGATATGGATCAAAATTCAGAGGATGTTTTAACTAGACACTTGTTAAAATTGTCGGAGATAGAAAATCAATTCCAAAATTTAACAAATAGATTTGAGGAAATAAATTTTAAATTAGATAAACTCTCAAAAAGATTATCTAAAGTACAATCAGATAATCAATTAAGGTTTCAGCAGATAGAAAAAACTATAAATAGTAATATTAGCGATGAGGCAGCAAAGATTACCTCGTTAACAAATAATGAAGATAAAATTCTACCAGGAGCCAGTGAACCACAAGACTTGGGGTCAGTATCTTACAAAAATATGTCACCAGATCAAGAAACCCAGCAAACACAATCAATAGAGTCTACGTCAACAATTTTAACAGAAAATTTTATAGATAGTGAAGAAAAAATTTTACCAGACGCCAAACCTGAAAAACAATACGAATTTGCAACAAGTTTTCTTAAAATTGGCGACTACAATACAGCAGAAAGAGCTTTTAGAGAATTCGTTATTACAAATCCAAAACATAAATTAGCAGGGAACGCACAATATTGGTACGCAGAAACTTTTAGAATAAGACAGCTTTATACTGATGCTGCGTCTGCATATCTAGAGGGCTATCAAAACTATCCAAAAAGTGACAAAGCTCCTATAAATTTACTTAAACTTGGAGTATCATTGGTTCAGATTGGAGAGAAGGATCAAGGGTGTTTGATGATAAAGGGAGTAAAGAAACAATATCCTGATGCTAAACAATCTGTGATTCAAAAAGCCAAGTATGAGGAAAAAAAGTTTGAGTGCAAAAAAGAAGAATTATAAGATTATAGCTGATAATTTATCTGACAAAAGAATTAATAATATTTTTAAATTATTTGAAAATAATTTAAAAAAAAAAATTCATGTCAAAAAGTATGGTGCTGCAATCTCAGGAGGACCAGACAGCATGGCTTTGGCTTATCTAATTTACCGATACAATTTAGCCAATAAAAAAAAATGTTTTTATTATCATATTGATCATCAATTAAGAAAAAACTCTTTTGAAGAGGCACAAAAAGTAAAGCATGTTTTAAAAAAATGGAACATTAATTTAAAAGTAATTAGGTGGTTAGGAAAAAAACCTAAAACACAAATCCAATCAATTGCTAGATTAAATAGATACAATTTATTAAAAAAAGAGATGAAAAATGTAAAAATTAAATATCTATTTTTGGGTCATAATCAAAATGATGTTATTGAAAATTTTTTCATTAGGATTAATAGAGGCTCAGGGTTAAGAGGTTTTGTATCGCTAAATCAGGTTGAAGTTCAAGTTGGAGACATAAATTTAATTAGGCCATTAATAAATATACCAAAGGAGGATTTAGTTTACATATCAAAAAAAATTTTTAATTTTTATATTGAGGATCCATCAAACACTAATCAAATATTTAAACGAGTTAGAGTTAGAAAAATAATAAAACTTATGAATGATGAAGGTATTAACAAACAAAAAGTAAATTTAACTTTAAATAATCTCACAAGCGCTGATGAAGCAATTAAATTTTATGTAAAAGAAAATCTATTGAAAAATGCAAAATATTTTAAAATGAAAAATTATTTTTTGTTAAATGATAAGTTTTTTTCACAACCAAGAGAAATTGTCTTAAGATCTATTAGTTTTATTTTGAAAAAAATTGGCAACAATCTTCAACCAGCTAGGGGCAAAAAAATACTGAGTCTGTTAGAAAGTCTAAAATCAAATGATTCAATTAAATTAACACTATCCGGTTGTATAATCGAAAAAATCAAGAATTTGATTAAAATTTGTCCAGAAAGGCCCAAAAAAACCTGAAAATTGTATATTTTGCCACTTGTTTATTAATTTTTAATTCTTAATTTACTTTAAGTTATGAATTTTAGAAATTTAGCAATGTGGGCCGTAATTATAGTTTTGACTATAGGCTTATATAACATGTTTAAAAATCCCACAGGATCAATTAACCAAACTAATAAGATAATATTTTCTGAATTTTTAGATGAAGTTGAAAACGGAAGGGTTGTGCAAGTTGAGATACAAGGTAATAACATTAGAGGTATTTTATCTGACGGAAATAATTTTACTACATACTCACCAAATGATCCTAACTTAATTGAAAAATTATCTGATAGAGGCGTAAGTATCTCTGCAGCACCAATAGATGAAAAAATGCCTTCATTATTTGGGGTTCTTCTTTCATGGTTTCCTATGCTTTTATTAATTGCAGTTTGGATATTTTTTATGAGACAAATGCAAGGTGGAAGAGGTGGTGCAATGGGATTTGGTAAATCAAAAGCTAAATTAATGAATGAAATTAAAGGCAAGGTTACATTTAATGATGTTGCGGGTGTTGAGGAAGCTAAAGAAGAGGTTGAGGAGGTTGTTGAATTTTTGAAAGATCCAAAAAAATTTAGTAGGTTAGGTGGCAAAATCCCAAGAGGATGTTTATTGGTTGGACCTCCTGGTACAGGAAAAACATTACTAGCAAGAGCTATAGCTGGAGAAGCTGGAGTTCCTTTTTTTACAATCTCAGGATCTGATTTTGTAGAAATGTTTGTTGGAGTAGGCGCTTCAAGAGTAAGAGATATGTTTGAACAAGGAAAAAAAAATTCCCCATGTATAATTTTTATAGATGAGATCGATGCAGTAGGTAGAAGTAGAGGTGCAGGTCTAGGTGGAGGAAATGATGAGCGAGAACAAACATTAAACCAACTACTCGTAGAAATGGACGGATTTGATACAAATGAAGGTGTGATTATTATAGCTGCAACTAACAGACCTGATGTTTTAGATCCTGCATTGCTAAGACCTGGTAGATTTGATAGACAAGTTGTTGTTTCATTACCTGATATTATAGGTAGAGAAAAAATTTTAAAAGTTCATAGTAAAAAAATTTCAATGACACCAGACATAAATTTAAGAACAATTGCAAGAGGAACACCTGGTTTTTCAGGAGCAGATCTTGCGAATTTGGTTAATGAAGCAGCACTATTAGCTGCTAGAAAAAATAAAAGAATTGTTACATATTTAGAGTTTGAGGAAGCCAAAGATAAAGTAATGATGGGAGCTGAAAGAAGATCAATGGTAATGACCGAGGAAGAAAAGAAACTCACAGCCTATCATGAGGCCGGCCACGCAATCGTTACAATAAATGAAAAAGCTGCCTACCCAATTCATAAAGCTACAATAATACCAAGAGGTCGGGCTTTAGGTATGGTAATGCAATTACCTGAAAAAGACGAAGTTTCTCAAACCAGAGAACAGCTACATGCACAAATGGCAATAGCAATGGGAGGAAGAGTTGCTGAAGAAATTATATTTGGTGAAGAAAAAGTTACTACGGGAGCAGTTAGCGACATAGAACAAGCTACAAAAAGAGCTAGAGCAATGGTTATGAGAGCGGGTTTAAGTAAAGAGCTTGGACCAATAGCTTATGGAGAAAATGAGGAAGAGGTTTTTTTAGGTAGATCTGTTGCCAGACAACAAAATATGTCTGAGGAAACGGCCAAGAAAGTTGATGCTGAAATTAAAAAATTTGTTGAAAAAGGATACGATAGAGCGAGAAAGGTTTTAACAGAGAAAATTGAGGACCTACATAAGTTAGCTAAAGCTTTACTTATTTACGAAACTTTAAGTGGCTCAGAAATTGAAGATATAGTAAACAAAAATATATATCCAACTAATAAAAAAGAATTGGAAGTTAAAGAAGACGACAAAGGATCAGCTCTTGGTAGCATAGGATTAAAACCTAAAATTGTTCATTAATTCATGAAAAAATATTACACAAGAGCGTGTAATTTTTTTTACGGAAATATTTCAAAACATAAAATTAGAAAAAAACTTGCACTACCATTAAATGGTAGTAGCAACATGTCATTCGATGAAATAGAGATAATTGGCGAAAATTACAAAAAAAAAATTAAAGTGAATAAAATAAAATACTTAAATAAAAATTTAAAAAATCAAGTAAATGTTCATTTATCTAATATTACAAAAAAAAAAAAATTTAAAAATTTAAGGTTTTCAAATATACCAATTTTGATGGGTGTATTAAATTTGACACCAGATAGTTTTTCAGATGGTGGAAAATATCTTAAAACAAAAAAAGCTTTAAAGCATTTCAAAGAATTGATAAAATTTGGATGCGATATAATTGATATAGGAGGTGAATCAACTAGACCTGGTTCAAAAGAAATTAGATCCGAATTGGAATGGAGCAGAATTAAGAATGTTTTAAAAATAATTAAAAGTCATAATAGCTTAATTTCATTGGATAGCAGAAAAGTTGACGTAATGAAAAAGGCTATTCAATATAAAATTGATTTAATAAACGATATTTCAGGTTTAAACTATAACAAAAATACAATAAATTTTTTAAAAAAAACAAATTTACCTTTCGTTATACATCACATTCAAGGAAACCCCCAATCTATGCAAAAAAAACCAAAATATAAAAATGTATTAACAGATATTTACGATTATTTTGAAGATAAGATTAAAATGATTAGATCAGCCGGAATTAAACACAATAATATAATTTTAGACCCAGGCATAGGATTTGGTAAAAATTTGAAACATAATATGAGCATTTTAAAAAATATTTCCATTTTCCATTCTCTAGGATTTCCTATATTAGTTGGGGCATCTAAAAAAAGATTTATAGGTGAATTAAATAAAAAATATGACAGCAAAAAAAGGCATGGAGGTACTATTTCAACGAGTATATTTTTAGCTATGCAAGGTGTCCAATTTCTTAGAATTCATGAAGCAAAAGAAGTTAATCAGGCATTAACAGTTTTTAAAAAACTAAATTTTTAATGAAAAAAAAATATTTTGGGACTGATGGAATTAGAGGGAAGGTAAATGATAGTAGAATAAATGGCCAAATGTTTTTTAAATTCGGGATAGCTGCTGGTACCTATTTTAAAAATTTAAAAAAAGCAAAACAAATAGCAATTATTGCTAAAGATACTAGACTGTCTGGTTATACACTTGAGCCGGCTTTAGTATCAGGACTAGCTTCAACTGGTATGCACGTAATCTTACTTGGACCATTACCTACCAACGGGTTAGCTATGTTAACAAGAAAAATGAAAGCAAATTTAGGCATTATGATCACTGCCTCACATAATTTATCTCAAGATAATGGTTTAAAATTATTTGGGCCAAACGGATTAAAATTATCTGATAGAATAGAGAAAAAAATTGAAAAAATTATTGATTTACAAATTTCGAAAAATTTTTCAGATTACAAATCTTTAGGTAGAGTCAAAAGAATTGAAGACGCGAATTTAAACTATATAAATATTTTAAGAAAGAATTTTCCAAAAAATTTTTCATTGAAAGGATTGAAAATAGCTATTGATTGTGCAAATGGTGCCGGTTATAAATCAACTCCATTATTATTACATTCTTTAGGAGCAAAAGTTTTTGCAACTGGTATAAATCCAAATGGTCATAATATAAATAGAAATTGTGGATCAACTTATCCGAATAATATTAAAAGATTAGTAAAAAAATTTAAGGCTGATATAGGTATTTCGTTAGATGGTGACGCAGATAGAATTATTATTGTCGACGAAAAATTAAATATTATAGACGGAGATCAAATAATAGCAACTATAGCAAATAGGTGGAAAAAAAAAAGAATTTTAAAAAGCTGCGTTGTAGGAACTCAAATGTCTAATTATGGTTTAGAAAGATATTTTAAAAAACTAGGTATAAAATTTCATAGAGCTAAAGTTGGAGATAGGTATGTAAAAGAAATGATGAAAAAATATAATTCAAATTTAGGAGGAGAACAATCTGGACATATAATTTTAGGTAATTTTGCAACCACAGGAGATGGTCTGCTAGTTGCATTAGAAATCTTGTATTCTATGTCAAATGGAACAAAAGCAAGTAATTTACTAAGTGGTTTTAAACCAACTCCTCAGGTTTTAGAGAATGTTATTGTTGCAGACAAATCTATAATTAACTCAAAAAAATGCTCAAGAGCAATAAAAGTTGCATCGAAATTAATCAGCAATAAGGGAAGATTACTGGTAAGAGCATCAGGTACGGAGTCAAAAATAAGGATAATGGCTGAAGCCAAAGATAAAAAAACTATTTATAAATGTGTTAGTATTGTGAAAAGGTCTATATTAAATTGAAGATTAAATCAAAAATAATGGTAATTGCTGGATCAGACTCTTCAGGAGGCGCTGGTATTCAAGCTGATATAAAAACAATTACTGCATTAGGATCTTATGCAATGACAGCTATTACTACAGTAACTTCACAAAATACAACAGGTGTAAAAGATATAATATCTATTAATCCAGAATATATATCTAATCAAATAGAATATACTTCTAAAGATATTAAGCCTGATGCAATTAAAATTGGATTACTACATAATGAAAAAACAGTTCAAGCTGTTTCAAAGTCATTAAATAAAATTAAAATTAAAAAAATTATATTAGATCCAGTAATTGTCTCTACAAGCGGGGTAAAATTAGTTAACAATAAATATATATCTGCAATAAAAAAAAAACTATTTAAGAATTTAAGTTTATTAACTCCAAACATACCTGAGGCAGAAATAATTAGTGGAATGAATATCTTAAATGTAAATGATATGATTATAGCAGCAAGACGAATATTAAAATTAGGTCCAAAAAACGTACTTATCAAAGGTGGACATTTAAAAAACAATTATTTATTTGATGTATTAATTAATAAAAAATTTTTAAAAATTTATAAAAATAAAAAAATTAAAAGTAGAAATACACACGGAACTGGATGCACCCTATCAAGTGCAATTGCTACCTATTATTCATGTGGAAAAGACATAAAGAGTTCTTGTTATTTGGCAATTAAGTATGTTAATGATGCGATTAGAACTGCACCTAACTATGGAAAAGGAAATGGTCCAATAAATCATTTAAACAATAGAAAATAATGACAAACGTTGTTGTAATTGGTTCACAGTGGGGAGACGAAGGTAAAGGAAAAATTGTTGATTGGTTATCAAGTCAAGCAGATGTTGTTATAAGATTTCAAGGAGGTCACAATGCTGGACACACTCTTGTTATAGATGGAGTAACTTTTAAGCTAAGATTGCTTCCTTCGGGAATTGTTCGTAAAAATAAGATATCAATAATAGGTAATGGAGTAGTAATTGATCCGTGGGCATTATTAAATGAAATAGAAGAAATAGAAAATAAAGGAGTAAATATTTCAGAAAAAAATTTAATTATTTCAGAGGCAGCTAACCTCATACTTCCTTTTCATAAAGAAATGGATGAAATTAGAGAGGATGCTGCCGGCAATTCCAAAATAGGTACTACAAGAAGAGGTATAGGACCAGCCTATGAGGACAAAGTAGGAAGAAGATCAATTAGAGTTATGGATTTACTTTCTGAGAACAACCTTGAGCGCAGATTAGATACAGTTTTGCAACATCATAATGCAATCAGGAAAGGATTAGGAAAAAAGATTTTTAAAAAAGATCAATTAAAAAAAGAATTATTAAAAATTGCACCTAAAATATTAAAATTCTCCCAGCCAGTCTGGAAAAAAATAAATGAATTTAAATTAGCAAATAAGAAAATTTTATTTGAGGGTGCACAGGGTGTCTTATTGGACGTAGATCATGGTACATATCCATTTGTTACTTCGTCAAATACTGTCGCCTCAGCCGCAGCTACTGGTACCGGATGTGGACCTAGCTCTATTGGTTTTGTTTTAGGTATAACAAAAGCATATACAACTAGAGTCGGTGAAGGTCCCTTTCCCACTGAATTAAAAGATGAAATTGGAGAAGAACTAGGTTCGAGAGGAAAAGAATTTGGAACTGTAACTAGCAGAAAAAGAAGATGCGGTTGGTTCGATGGAGTACTTGTTAGACAAACTATAAAAATATCAGGAATTAATGGAATAGCTTTAACAAAACTTGATGTATTAGATGAACTAGATGAGATAAAAGTTTGTGTTGGATATCATTTAAATGGACAAAGTATTGATTATTTACCCGCAGCGGTAGATGATCAATTAAAAGTAAAACCAATATATAAAAGTTTTAAGGGCTGGAAAAGCAAAACAAAAGGCGTTCAGGATTTTGCTAAATTACCAGAGAATGCAAAAAATTATGTTAAATTTATAGAAAAATTTATAGAAACTAAAGTATCAAGTATTTCAACAAGTCCTGAAAGAAAAGATACAATTCTTATAATTAATCCGTTTTCTTAATTTGTAAATATAATTTAATTAACTGGAAGTAAATTTTTAGATTTTGCTGCGTTCAACATATGTTTTTGTAATTTCTCAAAAGCTTTGTTTTCTATTTGCCTAATCCTTTCCCTACTAATTTTAAATTTTTTGCTAAGATCTTCTAATGTTGTTGGGTCATCACTTAGTCTTCTACAGTATAAAATTTCTTTTTCTCTCTCATTTAAAATTTTAATCGAGGATTGAAGTAAATCTTTTCTTTGTTCCATCTCTTCTTGCTGAGCTAATTTTAATTCTTGATCCATTTTTTCATCAACTACCCAATCTTGCCATTCATCACCTTCTTCCCCAATTGGTGAGTTCAAAGACTGTTCTTTTCCTGACAACCTTCTGTTCATCGATACTACTTCTTCCTCACTCACGTCAAGCCTGTTTGCAATATCTTTAACATCATCCTGTTTTAAATCACCTTCCGTTCTCGGTGCTATTTGATTTTTAATTTTCTTAAGATTAAAAAATAGTTTTTTTTGAGCTGTGGTAGTTCCAATTTTGACTAAACTCCAAGAACGTAAAATATATTCTTGTATTGAAGCTTTTATCCACCACATTGCATAAGTTGCCAACCTAAAACCTTTCTCTGGTTCAAATTTTTTAACCGCTTGCATAAGCCCAATATTTCCCTCTGAAATCATTTCATTTATTGGTAAACCATAACCTTTATAACCCATTGCAATCTTAGCCACTAATCTCAAATGACTTGTCACCAATTTTTCTGCTGACTTAACATTGCCAGTCGTTCTCCAATTTTTAGCTAACATATATTCTTCTTCCGCATCGAGAATAGGAAATTTTTTAATTTGAGATAAATATGCAGCCAGACCACTCTCGTTTGAAAGTGTAGGAAAATTATTTGAAGTATTTTTCATAATGCTATTTATTTATAAAATAAATAAATTATTACAATAATTTCTTTATCAAGTATTCCTTAGCGTTTTAAGTATATGGCTTAATTCGTGGGGCAATTTTGAGTTAAAATTTAATTTTTTATTTGTTCTAGGATGTATGAAACCAAGGCTACTAGCATGCAAAAATTGTCTACTTAAATTTTCGAGAATTTTACTTAAATGTTTATTAATATTTTTAATTTTTTTGAATTTTTTTTTGTAATGTTTATCACCTAAAATAAAGTTGCCTTTATCACTTAAATGGACTCTAATTTGATGCGTCCTTCCTGTTTCCAACTTACATTCTACAAGGCTAAATGTAGGACAATTATTATTTTCAAATATCTCTAGAGTTCTGTAGTTAGTGATAGCCTTTTTACCTTTTAATTTACTAACTTTCATAAGTTGTCTGTTTTTCTCACTTCTTCTGATATAATTTTCTATTCTTCCTGAGCTGGGCCTTAATTTACCCCAAACCATAGCTAAATACACTCTATCTATAGAGTGATTTTTAAATTGTTTAGATAAACCAATATGAGAAAAATTATTTTTTGCTATTACAATTAAACCTGAAGTATCTTTATCAATTCTATGTACAATTCCAGGTCTAAAATTTTCTCCTATATTTGAGAGATTTCTTCCATTATATTTTATTAAAGCATTTACTATGGTATTATCATAATTTCCTGCTCCAGGATGAATTGATATCCCAGCACTTTTATTTAATACAATTAAATCTTCATCTTCAAATAATATATTAAGCTTATAATCAAATGGCTTTAGAGATAATTTTTTTTCTTCCTCTAGCTCCAGGATTATATTGTCTTCTTTCCTAATCTTTCTGGCTGGATTCTTTACTATATTATTATTTATTTTAAGTTTATTATTTAATATTAAGTTTTTGATTTTTGTCCTGCTTAAAAATTTATATTTTTTGCTGATATAGTAATCAATACGTATACTTTCTTGAGGATCTTCAACAATAAATTTAATGATATTACTCATAAATTATATTAATAATTATGTATGCGTCTGTAGCTCAACTGGATAGAGCGCCAGATTTCGGCTCTGGAGGTTCAGGGTTCGACTCCTTGCAGGCGCACCAAAAATTAAAAAAGTTTTCATATTTTAATTAAGCTACTCTCCCATATTTACTAAAGTACCTTTTTTTCTTGCCCCATAAAAAGAAAAGTAAAATACAAAAACTGATATTAAAAAATAAAATACATTTAACACTAACGCGTTCATGATATTAATATAATTTACATCATTATTCACTAATATTGAACGTGCCTCTTCAAATATATATACTAAAGGTAAAAACTTAGAAATAATTTGTAGCCAATCTGGGAGTATAGTAATCGGATAATAAACACACCCTAAGGGTGCAAGTAAAAAAAGTGAAGACCATGCTGTATTTTCAAATGAGGGTCCAAATCTCAAAAGACCAGATGTAACTAGTATCCCCAGTGTTGTTCCAAACATGTACAAACTCAAAAATAGCAAAAACAAAGTAGCTCCCATATCTAAAATTGAAACATCAAAAAGAGGGCTCATTAATAAAATTGCGGGAACAATTCCAATTAATGTTCTAATTAATGCTGTGCTCGTTAATGCAATAATAATTTCACTTATTTTAAGAGGCGCTACAAATAAGTTTGTAAAGTTTCTGCTCCATATTTCCTCCAAAAATAACATATTAAAACTTATACTCGACCTAAAAAGAAAATCATAAAGTATTGCACAACTCAAAATAACACCTACAGTATTTGTGTAATAATCGCTGTACATTGTAAAAAATTTAGAAATAAAACCCCATAAAATTATTTGAATAGTAGGCCAGTAAATTAAATCTAATATTCTAGGAAAAGAGCTTTTTATTAAATAAAGATGTCGTATTGATAAGGCATACATTCTGTTAAAATTCATAATTATTCCCTAGCTAACTTCAAAAAAGTTTCCTCTAAATTTATTCGACCATGTTTTGATACTAATTCATCACAAGTTCCCTCATCTATAATTATTCCACCTTTCATCATCATAACTTTAGAACACAATCTCTCAACTTCATTCATATTGTGAGAAGCAAGCAAAATTGTAGTCTTATTTTCTGATGCGTAATTTTCAATATACGACCTTATATAATCACCCGTATCAGGGTCTAAACTTGCTGTAGGTTCATCTAATAACAAAATATCTGGACTATTAATCAATGATTTTGCCAAGGAAACTCTATTTTTTTGTCCCGAAGATAACTCTCCGGTTTTTCTATTTTCTAATTCTTTCAAATTTAACTCAATCATAAGAGTTTCAATACGTTTTTTTAAATTTTTTACCTCATACATTCTTCCATATATTAATAAATTTTCTTTTACTGTAAGTTTTTTTGGTAATTCTACGTAAGGCGATATAAAATTCATCCTCTCTAAAACTTTTATTCTGTCATTTTCATTTTCAATATCCTTACCATTTATTAATATTTTCCCTTTTGAAGGTTTTATCAGACCCAATATCATTCCAATAGTTGTGGTTTTTCCGCATCCATTGGGTCCAAGTAATCCGATTGTAGATCCCGCATTAATTTGAAAATTTAAATTTTTTACTGCCTTAAAATTATTATAATTTTTACTTATTTGTTTTATTTCAATACTCATTTGTATGATGCCCTTTTGAGTCTATCATTGATAGTTAAACCTAGTCCTTGGTTAGGAATATTTTCAACCTCAATAAGTTTATATTTTTTTCTTTTTATATTTCTCAATATTTTATACAAGTTTTGACCTGCTTCATTTAAGTTTCTGTTTTTAGTTAGATAAAAGTAATTTTTATTATTATATCTTCTTTTGCTTATCAAAATATAGGCACTAAACTTTTTAGGCTTTTTAACATTAAGAATTATAGGAATTCCAGGAGAATAATGTAATTTACTTTGACCTGGAGCTTTATATTTATTTTTAAAATTGTAATTTAGATTTAATTTAAGAGATTTATTTATTGTTCTAAGATCCAATCCACCAACTCTAAGTATTTTTGGTCTTCCAGTCACATCTATAATTGTAGATTCTAATCCAACTTTAGTCTTACCTCCATCTATTACGTATTTAATTTTAGAGCCAAATTCTTCAAGCACATCTTTTTTTGTAACAGGACTAATACTTGTTGATACATTTGCACTTGGTGCAGCCAGCGGAAAACTAATATTTTTTAATAGTAGCCTTGTTGTTCGATGTTTTGGGAATCTCACAGCTAAAGTTTTTTTATTATTTGTAACAAATTTCGAAATATTTGAATTTGGCTTTTTTTTTAAAATAAAAGTTATTGGTCCAGGACAGAATAATTTATAAAGTTTCATAAATCTGTTATTTAAATAACAGTCATTTTTAAGAAATTTTATGTCGTGGTAGTGAACGATCAAAGGATTGGTTCTCGGTCTTCTTTTAAGCTTAAATACTTTTAAAATAGCTTTACTTGAATAAGCATTTGCCGCTAATCCATAAACTGTTTCCGTAGGAATACCAACACACTCATTTTTTTTTAACAAATGAATTGATTTTTTGATACTGGAATTATTTGTTTTCATGTATTAAGTAAATATTTATTATGAAAGACAAAAATATACTAGTCGATATTGAAAATAAATCACTAGATGAGCTTAGAAATCTAGCAGATAATTTGGTAGATAACTTGGAAAATGTAAAGGACTTAGATGGATCAATTGATAATTACCAAAAATTACTAAAATTAAACAATTTTATACAAAAAAAATTTAATATAGTTTCTAAAGAATTATCTCAAAATACAAAAAAAAAAATAGATAAAATTTTAAAAAAATGAAAAAAAAATTACTAACAGTTGCAAATGATATAAACAAATATTTAATTTTCTTTTTAAGAAAACAAAATAATTCTGGACTTTTGAAAGCGATGAAATATGGATTACTACCTGGTGGAAAAAAAATAAGATCAAAAATTTTAGTAGATGTCGGTAAAATATTTAATCTCAGATATAGCAAACTAATTAAGATTGGAGCAGCAATAGAGTGTATACATGCATATTCTTTAATTCACGACGATCTTCCATGTATGGATGATGATGAATTAAGAAGAGGCAAACTGACAACGCATAAAAAATTTGGAGAGTCGACTGCAATTTTGGCCGGTAATTCTTTACTAACTCTTGGATTTGAAATTTTAAGTTCAAATCAACTAAAATTATCAAATAAAAATAAAAATATTCTTATTAACTTGATTTCAAAATGTACAGGACATTTAGGTGTTGCTGGAGGTCAATTCTTAGATTTAAATTATGAAAAAAAAAAAATTTCTAAATCTAAAATTATAGATATGCAAAGAAAAAAAACTGGTATGTTGTTTCAGTTTTGTTGTTTAGCACCAGTTGTTCTATCTGGAAAAACTAAGTACTATAAAAAATTTGGAGAATTAGGTTTAGATATTGGTCTACTTTTTCAAATAGCAGATGATATAATAGATTATAAAGGTAATTCTAAAAATGCTGGAAAAAAAACCCAAAAAGATAAAAAAAAAGGGAAAGCAACCTTAATAAGTTTACTTGGATATCAAAATACTATTAAATATTCTGTGGTAACAAAAAATAAAATTTTTAATAAATTGTCAGAATTTGGAAAAAAAGCTAATAATTTAAAAGAAACATTAAATTATGTATTATTAAGGACTAGATGAAAAATAAACTTAAATACTTAGATAAAATAAATTTTCCTTCCGATCTTAGAAAACTTAAAAAATCAGAACTTAAGCATTTATCTGAAGAGTTAAGACAAGAGATGATAAGCGCAGTATCTTTAACTGGTGGACATTTGGGAGCTGGTTTAGGAGTTGTTGAATTAACAGTAGCTCTTCATTATGTTTTTGATACCCCTAATGATAAATTAATTTGGGATGTTGGTCATCAAGCTTATCCACATAAAATTTTAACTGGTAGAAGAGATAAAATAAGAACTTTAAGACAGGGAAACGGTCTATCTGGTTTTACAAAAAGGTCAGAAAGTGAATATGATCCATTTGGTGCAGCTCATAGTTCAACATCTATTTCTTCAGGTTTAGGAATTGCGATTGCAAACAAACTATCTAATAAATCAAACAATGTCATTTCAGTAATTGGAGATGGAGCAATAAGTGCTGGAATGGCTTACGAGGCAATGAACAATGCAGGAGCCAGTAAAACTAAAATTATTGTAATTTTAAATGACAACGATATGTCAATTGCAAAACCCGTAGGTGCCATGAGAACTTATCTTGCTAAAATATTATCAGGAAAAATTTATTTTAGTTTGAGGGAGACTGTAAAACTAATTATTTCAGCATTTTCGAAAAGATTTTCTAAAAAAGCTGGAAAAGCAGAAGATTTTTTAAGATCAGCGGTTACTGGTGGTACCTTATTTAATTCCATGGGATTTTATTATGTTGGCCCAATAGATGGACACGATATTGATGCATTATTGCCAGTTTTACAAAATGCAAAAGATGTGAATTATGACGGACCTATAATGATACATATAAAAACTCAAAAAGGGAAAGGCTATAGTTTTGCTGAAAATTCAGATGATAAATATCATGGAGTTTCAAAATTTAATGTAAATACTGGCAAACAAGAAAAATCAAAATCAAATGCGTTGTCATACACTAAAGTATTTGCAAATACATTAATTGAGCATGCGGAAAAAGATAGCAAGATAATCGGTATAACCGCTGCCATGCCTTCTGGTACAGGAATGGATTTATTTGCAAAAAGATTTCCCTCAAGAATGTTTGATGTTGGTATAGCCGAACAACATGCCGTAACTTTTGCTGCAGGGCTTGCAACCGAAGGTTTTAAACCTTTCGCAGCAATATACTCAACTTTTCTTCAAAGGGCATATGACCAGGTTGTTCATGATGTTGCAATTCAAAGTTTACCAGTTAGATTTGCTATAGATAGAGCTGGACTTGTTGGGGCAGATGGACCAACGCACGCTGGCTCTTTTGATATAACTTATTTAGCAACTTTACCAAATTTTATTGTTATGGCTGCAAGTGATGAGGCAGAACTTGTTAGAATGATTAATACATCAATAGATATTAATGATAAACCCTCTGCATTTAGATACCCAAGAGGTAATGGAATAGGTATTAATCTACCTTCCATAGAAGAAAAAATAATTATTGGTAAAGGCAGAGTAATTAAAGAGGGAAAAAAAATTGCTATTGTAAATTTCGGTGCAAGATTGAAAGAAGTTTTAATATCTGTAGAAATTTTAAACAAAAAAGGAATTAATCCTACAATTATAGATGCAAGATTCGTAAAACCACTAGATGAAAATCTTTTATGGCAAGTTGCAAATGATCATGAAGTATTAATTACTATTGAGGAAGGCTCTATAGGAGGATTTGGATCACATGTGTCAAATTTTTTATCAGAAAAAAAACTTTTAGACAGTAATATTAAATTTAGAAATATAATATTTCCTGATAAGTTTATAGATCAAGACAAACCAGAGAAAATGTATAAATCTGCAGGTATGGACTCGGAAAATATTGCCGAAAAAGTTATGGAAATAATTAATTCAAAAATAATTATAAAAAAAACAAATTAATTTTTGCATTGAGCATTGTTCATTAAAAAATGATCTAATAAAACACAATTCATCATTGCCTCACCAATTGGTACTGCCCTGATGCCAACACATGGATCGTGTCTTCCTCTAACAGATATACTTGTATTTTTTCCAAACTTGTCTACTGTCTTTCTTTTTGTGATAATAGAAGATGTTGGTTTCACAGCAAAAGAAACAACTATTTCTTGACCAGAAGAAATTCCACCTAAAATACCTCCTGCATTATTAGTTTCAAAGATAATTTTTTTTTTAGATTTAATCATTTCATCAGAATTTTGTTCTCCAGTTAATTGTGCAGAATTCATTCCAGATCCAATGTTTACACCTTTGACTGCATTTATACTCATCATTGCAGATGCTAAATCCATGTCAAGTTTCGAATATATAGGAGCACCCAAGCCTACAGGAATGCCTCTTGCTCTTACTTCAATAATTGCACCGCATGAGGAACCGGCCTTTCTGATATTTAATAAATATTTCTCCCATAACTTAATAATAGATTTATCTGGGCAGAATAAATTATTCTTACTTATAAATTTATCACTCCAGTTTTTTAAATTACATCCCATGATCCCCAGTTGAGTTACAGCTCCTACAACATTAAATTTTTTTCCTAATTTTAATTTTAACACTTTTCTTGCTATTGCACCTGCAGCCACTCTGGAAGCAGTCTCTCTGGCAGATTGTCTGCCACCACCTCTATAATCCCTAATCCCATATTTTTTAAAATATGTAAAATCAGCATGACCTGGTCTAAATTTATTTTTTATGGTTTCATAATCTCTGGATCTCATATCTTTGTTATATATTATTAAAGATATAGGGGTTCCTGTTGTTCTGCCCTCAAATACACCTGACAAAATATTTACTTTATCATCTTCTTTTCTTTGAGTAGTAAATTTAGACTGACCTGGTTTACGTTTATTAAGTTCAGACTGAATATCTGTCTCATTTATTGGTATATTTGGTGGGCAACCATCTACTACACAACCAATTGCAGGACCATGAGACTCTCCCCATGTTGTAAAACGAAATATTTTTCCAAATGTGTTATAAGACATTAAAATATATTATATAAATTATTTTGTTTAAATTATGAATCAAAAAAATACATTAGGAATTAATTTATGCTTTGGGGAACACGAGAATCCTATTAATTTATTCAAAGAATGGTTTGATGAGGCAAAAAAATCAGAAATTAATGACCATAATGCTGTTGCTTTAGCTACATCAAATAAAAATTCAATTCCATCAGTTAGAATTGTTCTTTTAAAAGATGTAAGTAAAAATGGATTTGTTTTTTATACAAATTTGGATAGTAAAAAAAGTAATGACTTAAAAAATAATCCAAATGCATCCATGTGCTTTCATTGGAAAAGCCTTTTAAGACAAATAAGAATTGTCGGAAAAATAAACTTAGTTAGTTCATCTGAGGCAGATAAATATTATGAGTCAAGAGCGTATGGTAGTAGAATTGGAGCGTGGGCATCAAAACAGAGCACCATTTTAAATACAAGAGAAGATTTATACAAATCAATTGATAAATATAAAAAAAAATTCCCAGATAAAAATAAAGTTCCTCGACCAAATCATTGGTCCGGATGGTGTTTGAGCCCCTCTGAAATAGAGTTTTGGCTTGATGGAGAAAATCGTATACATGAAAGGTTAAAGTATATTTTGGACAAAAAAAATATTTGGCAAAAAGTTTTACTAAATCCTTAGTAATCTCTTTGTAAACTAAAATATGTTAAACCTTTAAGTACTTCTTTTTCTTTTGAATTATAGAAAATATTTAAAGCATTAGAAGCTTGATTTATAAAATAACTAGCTTTACTATAACATTCATTTATTACATTATATTTTTTAAGAAACTTAATTGTTTCATTTAAATCTTCTTTATTTCTATTGCTCTTTGCAAAAAATTTTTTAATCAATTTTTTTTCTTCAAAATTTGCCCTTTGGTATAAAATAATAATTGGCAATGTTATTTTACCTTCATAAAAATCATTACCAATTTCTTTTCCGAATATTTTTAAATCTGAATTGTAATCCAAAGTGTCGTCTGCTATCTGAAATGTTAATCCTAAATTTTTACCATAAGAATTAAGAGCTTCTTTAATTTTTAAATCTTTATTTGTCAAAATCGCTCCAACTTTTGTAGCTGAACCAAATAATGAAGCTGTTTTCCAAGATATTATTTTTAAATAAGTTTCCTCTAAAATATCAACATCTTTTTTGTGTTGTAGCTGAAGAACTTCGCCTTGAGATATCTCAGCAGATGTTGAAGATAATAATTTTAATACTTCAATATCTCCATCTTCAACCATCATCTCAAAACATCTACTTAACAAATAATCTCCTACTAAGATAGCTGATTGATTCCCCCAAATTTTATTTAAAGTGTCTTTACCCCTTCTTATTTCACCATTGTCTAACACGTCATCGTGCATTAGGGTCGCCGCATGTATTAATTCTATGCATGCCGCTAAATTTATATCTCTAGCCCCTTTTTTGTATCCACATAATTTTGCTGCACCAAGCGTTAACAATGCTCTGAGTCGTTTACCGCCTGTTTTGTAATGGTATTTAGTCATATTATCGACTAGATTCACTTCACTTATAAGTTTATTTCGAATTTTTTCGTCTACAAGCTCAAGTTTATCCTCAACCAAATTTTTAAGATCTAAATAAGAGTTATTAATCTTGGTTTTTAATTGAATTACAGATCCCATGATTGCAAAATATTATAATTTTATTATTAATATACTTATCAATTGACGCACCCAAATCTTCAACTATAAGGAGACTTTATATTGAAACAAAAATTTAATAAGCATTCATATGTTTTCATTTTTCAAAAAAAAAAAAATTATACCTTTAATTAAACTTAATGGAATTATAGGAAATGTTGGTAAGTTTAAACAAGGTATTGATTTCTCAGGGCAAGAAGAAATTATAACAAAAGCTTTTAATTTAAAAAAATCTCCTGCGGTTGCTATATCTATTAATTCACCTGGTGGCTCGCCAGTACAATCCCATTTAATTCATGATCATATAAGAGACTTAGCAAAAAAAAATAATAAAAAAGTTTTTGTATTTGCTGAAGATGTTTCAGCATCTGGTGGTTATCTCATTGCTTGTGCTGGTGATGAAATATATGCCAACAAAAGTTCAATTATAGGTTCAATAGGTGTAATTTACTCATCTTTTGGGTTTAAAGATTTAATTGCAAAGATAGGCGTTCAAAGAAGAGTTTATACCGCTGGAAAAAATAAAAGTACTTTAGATCCTTTTTTAGAAGAAAAAGAGGAAGATATAAAAAGGTTAAAAAATATACAATTAGACTTACATAAAGATTTTATAGAAGTTGTAGAAAATAGTAGATCTTCTAAGCTTAAAAAAGATCAAGGTATAGAGTTATTTTCAGGTGAGTTTTGGTCAGGAAAAAAGGCTCTAGAATTAGGTTTGATAGATGGTATAGGCAACGTTAATGATATCTTAAAACAAAAATTTGGTGAAAATATTATAATTAAAAAATTTGAAAAATCTAAGAGTTGGCTAGCTAGAAAAATATCTTCAGAAACACAGGTAGAAAAATTATTTAATACAATTGAAGAAAAGAATCTCTGGCAGAAATATGGTTTCTAAAAAAAATAAAAAACTTATTACATTTCAAGACACTATACTTAATCTTCAAAAATATTGGAGTAAAAATGGATGTTTAGTATTACAGCCGTATGATATAGAGGTTGGAGCTGGAACTTTTCATCCTGCAACTACACTTCGATCTCTCGGGAAGGAAAAATGGAAAGCCGCGTATGTTCAGCCTTCAAGACGTCCATCAGATGGACGATATGGAGAAAATCCAAATAGACTTCAACATTACTATCAATTTCAAGTAATAATAAAACCATCTCCTGAAAATATAAAAAAATTATTTTTAGATAGTCTTTCGTCTATAGGAATAGATCAGAATATTCATGATATCAGATTTATAGAGGATGATTGGGAAAGTCCAACTTTAGGAGCAGCAGGTTTAGGCTGGGAGGTATGGTGTGATGGTATGGAAATAGCTCAATTCACATATTTTCAACAAATGGCAGGCATTCAATGTAATCCAGTTTCAGTAGAACTTACATATGGTCTAGAGAGAATTTGTATGTTTGTTCAAGATAAGGCAAGTGTATATGATCTTATATGGAATTTAGATGGAGTACTTTACAAAGACATATTTAAGGAAAATGAAAAACAATTTTCTAAATATAACTTTGAGTTTGCAGATATTCAAAACTTATTTGATACTTTTAATGGTCTTGAGAAAGAGGCAAAAAATTTACTAATTAATAGACTTCCTCTTCCCGCATATGACCAAAGCCTAAAAGCAAGTCATGTTTTTAATATTTTAGATTCCCGTGGAGCTATTAGTATAGCACAAAGAGCAGGATATATTGCGAGAATAAGAGATTTAGTCAAAGAAGTAGGTGAAAAATGGCTAGAGGAAAAAAACTAAATGTCAGAATTTTTTTTAGAATTGTTTACAGAGGAAATGCCACCAGCTTTACAAAAATCTGCCAAAGAGGATTTGCTACAAATTTTTAAAGACTTCCTTAATCAAAAGAATATAGCTTATCATAAAATAAATTTTTCTATTTCAACTCCAAATAGGCTTATAATTTATTTTAAAAGTATTCAAAAAGAATTTTCAAAAAAATCAGAGGAAATTAGAGGTCCTAGAACTAATTTAGATAAAGCTTCTGTAGAAGGTTTTTTAAAATCTAAAAATATTACAAAAAAAAATATTTATATAAAAAATACTAAAAAAGGCGAGTTTTATTTTTACAAAACACCATCAATAAATATAAAAACCAAAGAAGTCTTAAAAGAAAATATTCCGTTGCTTTTACAAAAAATTAAATGGAAAAAATCGATGAGATGGGCATATCATAATTTATTTTGGGGTAGGCCCTTAAAATCTATGATGTGTTTATTTGATGGTTCTCACCTTAAATATAACTTTTTTCATCTTAAAAGCTCAAACAAGACATTTATAAACAAAAACGACGAGAGCAAAACAGTAACTTTTAAGAATTTTGCTTCTTATAAGAATTACTTCTCAAAATTTGGAATTATCGTTGATGACAACGAGAGAAAATTGATTATTAAGAAAAATATAGATAAAATCTCTAAATTAAAGAATTTTAGTTCAAATATAAATTTAAAGCTTTTAGATGAAGTCGCTAATATAGTAGAAAAACCTAAAGTAATATTATGTACATTTGATAAAAAATTTCTACAGATACCAAATGAAATTGTAAAATTAACTATTGAATATCATCAAAAATATTTTCCCGTCACAGATAACAGGGGAAATTTATTAAATTATTTTTTTTCTGTAGCCGATAAAGAAGATAAGTTTGGATTTATAAAAAAGGGAAATGAAAAAGTAGTTACTGCCAGACTATCAGATGCTGAATATTTCTGGAAAAAAAATAAATCACAAAGTATGCTAAAACGTGTTTCTAAACTTGAAAAAGTAAATTATTTTAATGGTTTGGGAAATTATCTTGATAAAACCAAAAGGATAAAAAATTTAAGTAGTATAATCTCAGACGAACTGTTGATTAGTAAAGAGAAAGTAGAGTTGGCATCGACAATATGTAAAGTAGATTTAATGTCAGATTTAGTAAAAGAGTTCCCAGAAATGCAGGGCGTTCTGGGAGGCTATTTTGCTGAGTCACAGGGATTTGAAAAAGAGGTGTGTTTAGCAATAAGTGAACATTATTTGCCAAGTGGACTAAATAGCAGGATACCAAAAAATGATTTTAGCATTGCGTTATCATTAAGTGACAAGATAGATACACTTGTAGGTTTTTTTGGTTTAAATTTAGTTCCTTCAAGTTCAAAAGATCCTTATGCCCTCAGAAGGTTAACAATCGGTCTTATTAAGTTAATTATAGAGAATAAAAAAATATTTAAACTTAAAGAACTAATAGATCACTCCTGTCAATTATATAAAAATGTGTCGACAAAATTTGATAGCAAGTTAGTACAAAAAAATCTTAGTATTTTTATAATAGAAAGGTTCAAAAATTATATGAAAGAGAAGGGTATACGGCAAGATATAATAGAAAGCTCATCAATTGATTGTGATTTAAATAAAATTTTTATTATTTTTACAAAGGCTAACAAACTAAATAAAGTAATAGAAAAACAAATAGGAATGGATTTAATTGAAAATTACAAAAGAGCTTCAAACATATTAAATTTAGAAATTAACTTAAAAGAAGGTGATTATATAGGATCTGCTGATCCCGCGCTATTTAAAAATAATTTTGAAAAAGATCTTTATAAAAAAATACATGACATAAGAAAAGACTTTACTAATATTAATCTGGAGAATGATTATGAAGGACAATTATCTTTATTAGCATCTGCAAAAAAAGAGGTAGTTAGTTTTTTCGACAATGTCATAGTTAACGACAACGACGAGATTATAAAAAAAAATAGGTTGGAGCTTTTAAAAATGTTATGTAATACATTTGATAAATATTTTAATTTGAAAAAAGTTGAATTCCTAAATGAAAAAACTAGTATTTAATTTTAAATCTAAAGAAACAAAAAAATTTAAATTTCCCAAAAATATATTAGGTGGAAAGGGAGCCAATCTTGCTGAAATGGGTAGATTAGGTTTCCCAGTTCCATCAGGATTTACTATATCTACGAATGTATGTGATTTATTTTATAGGAATAAAAAAAAATTAAACAATAAAGTTTTAATTCAAATTAAAAAAGAATTAAAAAAAATTGAAAATGAAATTGGTAAAAAATTTGGAGATGCTTCTAACCCTCTTTTATTATCTGTAAGATCTGGTGCGAGAGTTTCAATGCCTGGCATGATGGATACAATTTTAAACCTTGGCCTTAACGATGTAACAGTCGAGGCACTTGCAAATCAAACCAAAAATTATAGATTCGCAAAAGATAGCTATCGAAGATTTATACAAATGTATTCAAGTGTAGTATTAAATATTGATAGCTATAAGTTTGAAGATCTTATAGAAAATTATAAATTAACCAAGGGTGTTCTTCTAGATACAGAACTTGGAACAACGGATTGGGATGCCTTAATTAAAGATTTTAAAAATCTTGTTAAAAAAGAGACGAAAATTGACTTCCCTCAAAACGTCAATGACCAATTAATTAATGCCATTTCGTCAGTATTTTTATCTTGGGATGGTAATAGAGCAAAAACTTACAGAAAGATAAACCAAATACCGTCTAATTGGGGAACAGCTGTTAATGTACAATCGATGGTTTTTGGGAATATGGGTAATAAATGTGCAACAGGAGTGACCTTTACAAGAAATCCCTCTAATGGAGAAAAGGAAATATATGGTGAGTATTTAATTAATGCTCAAGGAGAGGACGTGGTAGCAGGAACAAGAACTCCTCAATACATTACCAAGAAAGCAAGACTTAAATCAAAGAATCATCAAATGTCACTAGAAGAGTCTATGCCAATGATATTCAAAGAATTAAAAATAATTTTGTTATCTTTAGAAAAGTATTACAAAGATATGCAGGATGTAGAATTCACAATAGAAAATGGAAAGCTTTGGATACTTCAAACGAGAACAGGAAAAAGAACTGCCAGGTCAGCAATTAAAATTGCAGTTGATATGGTTAAAGAAAAATTGATTACTAAAAAAGATGCATTATTAAGAATTGATCCTGGATCTCTTGACAATTTACTTCACCCATCTTTGGATGAAAAAACTGAAATGAATGTTATTGCGAATGGATTGCCAGCATCACCAGGAGCATCAAGTGGAAAGGTTGTGTTTTCATCAGAGGAAGCCGAAAGGCTTAATTCAATGATGCAAGATACAATATTAGTAAGAGTAGAAACTTCTCCAGAAGATATAAACGGTATGCACGCAGCAAAGGGTATATTAACATCTCGGGGTGGCATGACAAGTCATGCAGCAGTAGTTGCAAGGGGAATGGGTAGACCATGTGTATCTGGATCTAATGAAATTGAAATTGATTATAATAAAAAAATTTTTAAAGTTAAAAATAAAATAGTCAAAGAAGGCGAGATAATTACCATAGATGGATCTTCTGGAAGAATAATTCTAGGAAAAGTTAAAACTGTAAAACCTGAAATATCTGGAGATTTTTTGACGGTTATGAAATGGGCAGATAAATATAGAAAACTAAAAGTTAGAACAAATTCAGAAACACCCCTAGATACTAAAACTGCTAGAGATTTTGGTGCAGAGGGAATCGGATTATGTAGAACTGAACATATGTTTTTTGATGAAGAAAGAATTTTATCCGTAAGGCAAATGATACTATCTAAATCAAAGAAAGATAGAGATCTAGCTTTATCTAAACTTTTGCCATATCAAAAAAATGATTTTATTGAAATTTTTAAGATCATGAAAGGCTTACCTGTAACAGTAAGGCTATTAGATCCTCCACTACATGAATTCTTACCAAAAAATAAAGATGAGATTTCAAGTGTAGCTAAATTTTTAAAAATTTCAATTAACGAGGTAGAGCAAAGAATAGAAGAGCTTCACGAACAAAATCCAATGCTAGGTCATAGAGGATGTAGATTAGCTATATCATTTCCTGAAATTTATGAGATGCAGTGTAAAGCAATATTTGAGGCTTTAGTAGAATGCAAAAAAAATAGGATTAAATCTATAATTCCAGAAATAATGATTCCATTGGTTTCAACAGAGGCAGAAATAAAAATAATGAAAGATTTGGTAATTAAAATAGCAAAAGTTGTTGAAAATAATAAAAAAGTTAAAATTAAGTTTCTTGTAGGAACAATGATAGAATTACCAAGAGCAGCAATAAAAGCAAAAGAAATTGCAAAACATGCAGAATTTTTTAGTTTTGGGACCAACGATTTGACTCAAACAACGTTCGGGATAAGTAGAGACGATAGTGGAAAATTTTTAAATGATTATATTGAGAATAAAATTTTTGATTTTGATCCTTTTGTATCAATTGATGAAGGAGTTGGTGATCTAATTGAAATTGCAGCAGAAAATGGTAAGAAGCAAAATAACAAAATTAAACTTGGTATCTGTGGTGAGCATGGTGGTGACCCTAAAAGTATCAAATTTTGCTCTGATACTGGCTTAGATTATGTTTCTTGTTCACCTTATAGAGTTCCAGTTGCAATTTTAGCAGCAGCTCAAGCGGAGTTAAAAAAAAATTAAATTATAATATATTATTTAAAACTCTATTTTGAAATCTAATGCAGGTGCACTATGAGTAATACTACCAATAGAGATTCTGTCTACACCGGTTGAGGCAACAGATTTGATTGTTCTAAGCGATATATTTCCGGATGCTTCTGTCTCATAATTTTTACCAGCAATTTTGACACCTTCTTTAATATTTTTTAAACTCATATTGTCAAACAAAACAGTATTAAATTTTAATCCTACAATTTTTCTTAATTGACTTAATTTATCAACCTCAACAGTAATCTTTTTATTTTTTTTGCTCTTTATGGCTTTTTTTACTAAATTAGAAATATCATTTGAGGAGATATGGTTATCTTTTATTAAAAATTCATCACTAAGATTAAATCTATGATTTATTCCACCACCTAATTTAACAGCATATTTTTGAATCACTCTTAAAGAGGGTATCGTTTTTCTTGTACAGCATATTTTAGTTTTTTCATTAGCAGCTTTTACAAATTTATTAGTTTTTGTTGCAATTCCAGAAATATGTGACAAGAAATTTAAGGCTACCCTTTCACCAATTAATATATTTTTCACATTTCCTTTCACTACTCCAATAACTTGTCCCTTTTTTATTTTCGAACCATCTGAAACTTTAGATGTAAACTTAATATTTTTATCTAAAATTTTAAATGTCATCTTAACAAACCTTAATCCACCAATAACCCCATTATCATTAGAAATTAAATTTGCTTTTATTATTGATTTACTTGCGATCAAATTTGAAGTGATATCGCCTGAAGGATAAAGGTCTTCATTTAAGGCTAGTTTGCAGGTGTTATAAATAAATTTATTATTGATTTTTACTGTCGACACAGATTTTATCTGCCTACTTCTGCCATACGCTCTACAGATTTTCTCGCCCTTTTAATTATTTCTTCACTCATAATTATTTCATTAGTCTCTTTTTTTAAGCAGTCCAAAATCTTGGGCAAAGTTATTCTTTTCATATGTGGACATAAATTACATGGTCTTATAAATTCAACATTTGGATTATCAATCTGAATATTGTCACTCATAGAACACTCGGTAACCATCATAACTTTTTTTGGTTGATTATCTTTTACATATTTTATCATACCGCTAGTTGATCCTGCAAAATCACTAGCTTTGATAACATCTGGTGGACATTCTGGATGCGCAATCACTTTTATATTTGGATTATTTTCCCTTATCTCATTAATTTCAGTATCAGTAAACTTCTCATGCACTTCACAAGTCCCCTTCCATGATATAATCTCAACATCTGTTTGAGATGCTACATATTTCGCCAAATAATCGTCTGGTAAAAAAATTACTTTATTCGCTCCAAGTGAATTAACAATTTTTACCGCATTTGCAGAAGTACAACAAACATCAGTCTCTGCTTTTACATCTGCTGAAGTATTTACGTAAGATACAACTGGAACATTAGGATATTTTTTTTTTAAATTTCTAACATCTTCGCCAGTTATTGATGCAGAAAGTGAGCATCCTGCTCTCATATCGGGTAGTAGAACTTTTTTATCTGGACTCATTAATTTTGCGGTTTCTGCCATAAAATGAACTCCACACATTACAATAATGTCAGCTTTTGTATTCGCGGCTTCAATTGCTAATGCAAGTGAGTCAGCTGAAAAATCCGATATACCATGGTAAATTTCAGGAGTTTGATAATTATGTGCTAAAATAACAGCATTCTTTTTTTTCTTTAATTTATTTATTTCATAAATATATGGTGCATGTACTGACCACTCAATCTCAGGGATTGCCTTAGAAATTTTTTTATATATAGGCTCAGTAGCTTTTTTGATTTCTGCAGTAAATTCCATATTTAAATTTATCAACTTGAATTAGAGTTGTCATTCACTTAATCTGACGCATAAGCGGCCATGCTGAAATTGGTAGACAGGCTTGGTTGAGGGCCAAGTGGGAATTTTCCTTTGAGAGTTCAAGTCTCTCTGGCCGCACAAAATTTAAAATTCAATTAATAATTTAGGGGCGTTCTGTTGCCAGGTGCCCCAAACCCCGTAACTTAATTAAAAAGATTAATTAAGCTGCAAGTGCAAATTTATTATTTGCATTTATAATTTAGCCCTTCACGGTGGAACAATACCGAACGAAAGAATAGCCTTTAGACATCCGTCGATCCTAGTTCACCCCCATAAGTTGTAAATGGTGGAGGTGGTGGGTACTGCCCCCACGTCCGTAATGTTTATTACGAAATTCGTTTATCGTCGTAGTTGGAAAACCAACAGCAATAATATAAAACGTTAGTTTAAAGATTCAATATAATTAATGAAATTAAGCAAAGAACAAATTGAAGAAATAAAGGATTTACAATCCCAAAGTTATAAAACTAAAAGAGTTATAGCTCCTGAATTGGAGGAAGTTTTATATGAAGCTATACCTATTTTAGATCATGGTTTTATCAGAGTTATTGATTATATGGGAAATGATAATTCAATTGTTCAGGCGGCAAGAGTTTCTTACGGAAAAGGCACGAAAAAGGTAAATACCGACTCTGGTTTAATTAAATATTTAATGAGACATTGGCATAGTACTCCATTCGAGATGTGTGAAATAAAATATCATATTAAACTTCCAATTTTTATAGCTAGACAGTGGATAAGACACAGAACAGCAAATGTTAACGAATATTCAGCAAGATATTCTATTTTAGATAAAGAATTTTATTTACCAAATAAAGAAAATCTTGCGGCTCAATCTAAAAATAACAGACAAGGTAGAGGCGATGTTATTAGTGGGACTCAAGCTCAAGAAGTCTTAAATCTTTTAAAAAATGACGCTGAGCGTACTTATAATAATTACGAAGAAATGCTTAATGAAAGATACGATGGATCAATAATCGATGAGAATAAAACAGGCCTAGCTAGAGAGCTAGCGCGAATGAATTTAACTTTAAATACTTATACTCAGTGGTATTGGAAAACTGATTTATTAAACTTAATGAATTTTTTGAGACTAAGGGCTGATCACCATGCACAATATGAAATAAGGGCTTACGCTGATGCTATGCTTAACACCTTAAAAAAATGGGTTCCAATAACTTATGATGCTTTTATGGATTATAGAGTTGGAGGTACAGAAGTATCATCCAAGGGAAAAGAAGTTATTAAAAAATTAATTAAAGGTGAAAATATATCTATAGACGAAACAGATTTATCCAAAAGAGAGTGGAATGAATTAATGCAAGCATTTAATCTCCAAGATAAATTGATTTGATCTGCTTTGCAAAATTTAAGTAAATTTTTGAAATTTCGTGTTCTGGCTCACTTTCTACAATTGGTTTTCCTTGATCACCAAATTTACCAACATCGGAATTTATAGGTATTGCTCCAAGAAAATTTTTATCAAATTCTATAGAAGTTTTCTTTACTCCTCCATCTCCAAAAATTGAGTATTTTTTTCCATCATCTCCTATAAAAAAACTCATGTTATCAACTAAACCTATTATTTTAACATTTAACTTATCAAACATCGCTATTCCTCTTTTCACATCTTGTAATGCAAGCTCTTGTGGTGTTGAAACGATAATAGCTCCGTCAACTTTAACTTCCTGAGCAAATGTTAATTGCGTATCACCTGTACCTGGAGGCATATCTACAATTATAAAATCTAAATTGTTCCAATCTACCTTTTGAGTAAAAGTTTTAATCGCACTTGTAACCATAGGCCCTCTCCAAATCATTGGTGTTTGTTCTTCGGTTAAAAACCCCATTGATATACATTGTATATTGTATTTTTTTATTGGAATTAATTTACCCTCTATACTTTCTGGTTTGTGATTTATTGAAAATAATTTTGGTAACGAAGGGCCGTATATATCAGCATCTAGTAAACCTATTTTTAAATTAAGGTTTTTTAAAGCTAGAGCTAGATTAGATGCAAATGTGGATTTCCCAACACCTCCTTTGGCGCTTGAAATAACAATGGTAAATTTTGTTCCTTTTATTGGGTTTTTTTCAAATCTTTTACTTCTTCTAGCGTCATTAATGCTCGTTTTTTCGTCTGTCATCTAACTCAACTTACCTTGTTTTTAGGAATAAAGACACTATATAGAGTGTCATAATGAATGATTTTAAAAATCAAAGTCCATGGGGTTCACCGCCACCCGGAGGTGGTAGTGGTGGAAATGGTGGTTTTAGAAGAGGTCCGACACCTCCTAATTTAGATGAAATTTTAAAAAAAATTCAAAATACTATTAACAAGCTACTTCCTGGAAGTTCAGGGGGAGCAAAACCTATAATTGTAGGTTTAATAATTTTAGCATTGCTTTGGGTTGGAAGTGGTCTTTACAGAGTACTACCAGATGAGCAAGGAGTTGTTCTAAGATTTGGGAAGTTTGTTAAAACTACACAACCAGGATTAAATTACCATTTACCTTTTCCAATTGAGAGTGTTCTAACACCAAAAGTAACTAAAGTTAATAGAATGGATATTGGCTTTAGATCTGAAAGAGAAAGCGGATTTTCAAGCGGCGGCGGAGTTGCTGATGTACCAGAGGAAAGCTTAATGTTAACTGGAGACGAAAACATCGTTAACATAGATTTTTCAGTGTTTTGGGTAATAAAAGACGCTGGAAATTTTTTATTTAAAATTCAGGACCCACAAGGTACCGTGAAAGCCGCAGCAGAAACAGCAATGAGAGAAGTAATAGCGAGAAGCGATATTCAACCAATACTTACAGAAGGTAGATCTAAAATTGAGATAGATACACAAGAAATTATTCAAAATATTTTAGATGAATATACATCTGGTATTCAAGTAACACAGGTTCAGACACAAAAAGCTGACCCACCAGATCAAGTTATTGATGCTTTTAGAGATGTGCAAGCAGCAAGAGCTGATATGGAAAGATCAAAAAACGAAGCTGAAGCTTATGCAAATGATGTTATACCAAGAGCAAGAGGTGAAGCAGCAAAAATATTGCAAGCTGCTGAAGCTTATAAAAAAGAAGTTGTAGCAAAAGCTGAAGGTGAAGCAAGCAGGTTTACATCTATTTTTTTAGAATATAAGAATGCAAAACAAGTCACCCAAGAAAGAATGTATTTGGAGACAATGGAAAAAGTTTTAGCAGACATCGATAAAGTAATAATTGAAAAAAATGCTGGTTCAGGTGTAGTTCCATATCTACCATTACCAGAGCTAAAAAAAACACAGGTTAACTAATGAAAAAAACGAAATTTTTATTACCAATTTTAATTTTAATAGCAGCAACAGCTTATTTTTCAATATTTATAGTTAAGGAAATAAATCAAGCCATAGTTCTTCAATTTGGTGATCCAAAAAGAATATTAATGAAGCCTGGTTTAAATTTTAAAATACCTTTTATTCAAAACGTTGTTTTTTTAGATAAAAGAATTTTAAATTTAGACGCTCCTCCAGCAGAGGTTATTGCATCTGATCAGAAAAGATTAATTGTAGACGCTTTTGCAAGATTTAAAATTGTTGATCCTTTAAAATTTTATATCTCGGTAGGAAATGAAAGAGTTGCAAGATCACGTCTTTCTACAATCATAAATTCTAGGATAAGAAGTGTTTTAGGTACCCAAAGATTACAAACTTTATTATCTGAGGAGAGAACTAAGCAAATGGCTTTAATACAAGACGGTGTGAACAACGAGGCAGCAAAATTTGGAATTGAAATAGTTGACGTTAGAATTAAAAGAGCTGATCTACCTCCAGCGAACAGTGACGCTATCTATAGAAGAATGCAAACTGAAAGGGAGAGAGAAGCTAAAGAGTTTAGAGCAAAGGGTGCTGAGATGGCTATAACAATCACTTCAACTGCAGATAAAGAAGTAACAGTAATACTAGCTGATGCAGAAAAGCAGTCTCAAATTCTTAAGGGTGAAGGAGACGGACAAAGAAATAAAATCTTTGCCGACGCTTTTGGTCAAGATCCAGAATTTTTTGCTTTTTACAGAGCTATGCAGGCATATGAAACAGCTTTAATAGGCGGAGAAACGTCATTGATATTATCGCCAGATAGTGAATTTTTTAAATTCTTTGGAAACATAAAATCTCAAAATCAACCTTAATAAATATTTCAATATGAATGAATTGATCATAGCATTTGGTCTTTTCTTATTTATTGAAGGTGGTCTATATGCCTTATTTCCATCTAAAATGAAATATATTATTTTGAAATTAAATTCTATAGAAAACAATCAAATAAGAATTTGTGGACTTTTTTTTTTTATAATAGGCTTTATAATAATTTGGCACTTTAAAACGTAATGAGAAACTATATTTCAAAATTTGTTCTAATTTTATCAATTTTTATTGTTCATATTAACTGCGCATATACATCTGAAGTTCCTAAATCATTCGCTGACCTTGCGGAAAAATTAATGCCATCAGTGGTTAACATTTCCACAACGACGACTGTAAAGACAAAAAATAATCCATTTCCTTTTCAGTTTCCACCTGGCTCTCCTTTTAAAGATATGTTTGAGGGACCGCCAAAAGAAAGACAAATGAGTGCTCTTGGATCTGGTTTTATCATAGATAAAAGTGGAATAGTTATTACCAATAATCACGTAATTAAAGATGCAGACGACATTTTTGTAAAAGTAAATGGTGAAGATGAATTTAAAGCAGAACTACTTGGAGCAGATCCATTATCAGACATTGCAGTTCTTAAAATTAAATCAGATAAAAATTTTACACCGGTTAATTTTGGTGACTCAGACAAAGCCAGAATAGGAGATTGGGTAGTTGCTATAGGAAATCCATTTGGATTAGGAGGTACTGTTACAGCCGGAATTGTATCTGCTAGAAATAGAACAATTGGATTATCAAGATATGAAGATTTTATTCAAACCGATGCTTCCATAAACCAGGGTAATTCAGGAGGCCCATTATTTAATCTTGATGGAGATGTAATAGGAATTAACACGGCAATACTTGGTCAATCCGGTTCTATAGGTATTGGTTTTGCTATTCCTTCAAATAGCGCAAATAAAGTTATAAGACAACTTATTGAGTTCGGTGAAACAAAAAGAGGTTGGCTCGGTGTTAGAATTCAAGTTGTAACTAAAGAAATTGCAGACAGTCTAAAACTTGATAAAGCCAGAGGAGCATTAGTTGCGAGTGTGGCTAAAGGAAGTCCATCAGATAGAGGAGGGATTAAAGATGGAGACGTAATCTTGGAGTTTGATGGAAAGACAATAAATGAAATGAAAGAATTACCAAAAATAGTTGCAGAAACTGAAGTTGGTAAAAATGTTAAAGTTAAAATTTGGCGAAATAAAAAAGAATTAACAAAAACTATTTTATTAGGAAGACTTGAAACGTCACAGGATTTCTTAGCAGAAGATCAGAAAACTGTAGAGCCTAAATTAACTAGAATAGAACCTTTAAAAATAAAAGTAAGACTTTTAGATAAAAACGACATTTCTGAAAGAAATCTACCAGAAAATACAACCGGAGTCGTTATTACTGAAATAGATCCAGACAGTCCAATTAACTATCTGAATACAAATAATATAATTGTTGAAGCGCAAAAGAAAAAAATAAGGACTATAGGCGAACTTATTAATTTAGTTAACATTGCGAATAGAAGTAAAGATAAAACAATTTTAATAGCAATTTATAATAATCAAAACCAAAAAAGATATATTGGTGTTAAATTGAACTAATAAAATGGACATTCAGTCCAAAATAATTCTAATTGCAGGTCCTACATCATCTGGCAAATCTGAATTTGCATATAGAATTGCAAAAAAAATTAATGGGGAAATAGTAAATGCAGATAGTATGCAAGTGTATAAGGAGATAAAAATTTTAAATGCCAGACCTAGTACAAAACTTGTATCTAAGATTAAACATCACTTATACGGCATAATCAGTGTAAAGAAAAACTTTTCAACAGGGACATGGCTTAAGTTAGCTATAAAAAAAATAGAGGAGCTAAGAAAAAAAAATAAAATTCCAATAATAGTTGGAGGCACTGGTTTATATTTTAG
>CACNCN010000005.1:0-20000 GCA_902618975.1 uncultured Pelagibacteraceae bacterium
TATGTCATAAATTGGGTCTTGAAATTTCAGATTTTTTTGTAGAAAAAAATTCTAATGTTTTAGATATAGGATGTTCAACAGGAACTTTTATAAAAAAACTTAATAAGAGACATGAAAATAAGCAACTAAATATAAAGGGGTATGACTCAATTAAAAAAATGGTAGATGCAGCAAAAAAAAATAACAAAAACAAAAAAAATGTAAAAATATTAAATAAAGATGTAATAAATATTAACTTGCCAAAAAATATAGACTTAATTACTTCTTTTTTTACTTTAAGTTTTATTAAACCTTCACATAGGCAAAAAGTTTTCAATAAAATTTTTAAATCTTTAAACTGGGGTGGTGCTGTAATATTCTTTGACAAAGTGAGAGCACCAGATGCAAGATTTCAAGATATAATGTCACAAATTTATATTAATTACAAAATAGATAGGGAATTTTCTCCTGAGGAAATTTTAAATAAAAGTAATAGTTTAAAAGGTGTTTTGGAACCATTCTCTACTAAAGAAAATTTTTTATTTTTAAAGAGATCTGGATTTAAAGATTGTATGACAATTTTTAAGTTTGTCACATTTGAGGGTTTTCTAGCAATTAAATAAAACTTTTTTTATTATATAACTAAGCGCACTATCTATTATTTTATTTATTTAATTTTGTTATAATCACAATTTCAGCTCCATTTACATATTGAATTAACGGCATTCTATATCGTTTGTAAATACAAATTTTTTTAAGACTATTTAATATTTTATTATTGATCTTAATATAATTTTTTTTGAAAATATGTTTTCTTGTAATATCATTACTGAGTTCATAAGATGGTTCTATTAAAATAAGATATTTTTTTGAAACTCTTAACATTTCACGTATACATTTTTCGAAAATTTGTGGCACTTGTTCCAAACAGTGACAGGTATATACTAAATCAAAGCTATTATCATCAAATGGCATGTTTTGGGCGTCGGATTGAACTATATCAATGTTTTGGCCGATTGAGTTTAAAAAATTTTTTCCAATCATTAATCTTTTTAATGAAAGATCTAAACAGTAAGGTTTGATAATACTATATTTTTTTTTATCTAATATTTTTTTGATCAAATAATAAGTTGTAAGTTCTCCTGCACCAACATCTAAAATTTTTTGCGAATTTGTTATTACTATCAATTTTGAAATACAACTTGCATAATAATTTTTTATATTTCCCTTAACTTTAAAAACTTTACCTTTTGTTTGTGCGATAAAATTTTGGTTTGGTTTTAAAATATCTTCAAGATAAGAGCCGGCTATGGTATCATATTTTTTTTTTACATTTGAAACTTGTCTTGATTTCACTAAATTTATTTTATCTTTAAGAAATAGATTTATAATCTTATTGACAAGAAGTTTTAGATTTCTTTTTAGTTTAAACAAAAAATTAATATTATAATTTTCACTTATTTTCTTTACTTCACTAACATCTAACTCTTTTTTTTGTGATAAGATTATATCGTCACTAAGGATATAATTTATATTATTTTCAATTTTTTCTAGATCGTTCATAGATTATTTATCAAACTATATTTGAATATTAAAAATATTTAAAACATCTATTAAACTTTTGCTTAATTGTTTGGAAACTCTTGTAAATTGCTTTTTCATAAACTTTTTTACATTATTTTTTTTTATTGAGATCAATAATATAATCACAAATTTTCAATAAATCATCATTATGTGAGGATATTATCAGTGTTTTATTACCCTTAAGTTTTAACAAAATTTTAAATATATTTTGCTCATTTTTTTTATCTAAACCACTTGTTGCCTCATCAAAAAAAATTACTTTAGGATTTTTGTATAAAGCTCTTGCAAAAACTACTCTTTGGGCTTGACCTCCAGAAAATGAAGATCCTCTTTCCCCAAGATCTTTTTTTAATCCTTTAGACTTAATGTCATCATATATTCTTAATTTTTTAAGTATTTTAATAATTTTTAATTTTTCTTTGTTAGAAATTTTTTTACCAAATGCAACATTTTTAAATACGTCGTTGTCAGTTATGAAAAAGTTTTGTGGGACATAACTTAACATTTTTAACCAACTATTATCTAGTTTTTTTAAGTTTAAATTATTTACCATAACTTTACCGCTAGTTGGTTCTAATAAACCTAGCATTAAATTAATCAAAGTACTTTTACCACTTCCACTCTCTCCTTTTATACCCACAACATCCCCCTCCTGTATTTTGAAGGAAATATTTTTTAATATTTTTTTTTTTGATTTAATATAATTAAAGCTTACATTTTTAAATTCTAACAAATCAAATTTTTTTAGACTATTGGTAATCTTTTTATCAAAATTAATTTTGCTTGATTCTTTTAATTCTTTATAAATATATTCTGTAGATGCTTTTAAAAAACGTAAAGTATTCCTTGCATTTATAATTTTAACTAATGAAGGTAAAATTTTATAAGCAGCAGCTAAATAGACACCAAATAATGGTATAATATTTATTAATTTTTGATCAGTAATGACAAAAAAAATTATATAACTACTAATTAATAATATTATTATAATTTCAAATATATTTTTTGGTATAACATTTAATACTACTAAGTGTTTTAGTAAATTATTTACTTTTTTTTTGTTTATATAATGATCACTCCTTGCCTCAATTTCTGATTGATAAACCCTTATTTCTTTTACTGAGGCAAGCCCTTGAATTAAATATTTGGTGTATTTGTTTGAGTAGAGTAATCTTTTTTTACTCCATTTGTCTAAAAATCTGTTAATTGGACCAAAAAAATAAAAAGATGAAAATACAATTAAAATTAACAAAATAATAAATGTAATTATTGGATTAATATAAATCAGAAAACCAACTATAAAAATTATTATAATGCACTCACTGATTAAATTTATCAAAGTTTGTAATGAGCCTTTAAAGTTTGACATTTCCACAGTGAGATTTCTCACATAAACTGAAGAGTTATTTTTTAAATACCTCTCATATGGCTGGTTTATGTAATATGAAAATAGTTTATCTGACAAACTTACGTCAAATTCATTCAAAAAATTTTGTTGCCAATGGGTGAAATAAACTGTTAGTGAATTTTTAATTACAAAAATTGCTATGATGCAAATAAGTATTAAAATTAACATTTGGTCATCTGAAATGACTAGAATATCCTTAATATTATTAAAGTAATTCTGCGTTTCTAAAAAATTTTTATCGGTTATAATTTGTAATATTTGGTAAATAACGCCGATACCCAGAGTTTCAAAGATTGCTGTTGTTAACAATAAAAAAGTAAAAATTAATGTCTTATATTTAAAGCGGCCTAAACTCCACCAAATATTTTGTAATAAGCTCATAAAATAAATTTTTAATTTCAATATTTATAAATGCTTGACTGTTCAAATTTTGAACGATAAATATGTTCAAAAGATGAACGTAAGTACTATAAACTGCAAAAATCAAAAAAAAATTGATTATATATTAAATTTTTATAAAAAACCCTATTTAGATAAGAAATGAATAAATAATCTAATTTAATTTTAAAGTTATAAATTATTACTTAATATAAATTGAATAAAAAATTAAAAGAAAAAATTTTAATAATAATTCCAGCAAGAGGAAATTCAAAAAGATTGAAAAATAAAAATATCTTACCAATAAATGGTTTGCCAATGTTTGTATATGTTGCAAAAAATATTAAGAAATCTAAATATAAACCAAGAATTATAATCTCTACTGAAGATACAAAAATATTAGAAATATGTAAAAAACATAAAATTGAATTTTTGAAAAGACCAAAATATTTATCAAAAGATAACGTTGAAAAACAAGATGTAATAGTTCATGCTACTAAGTATTTATCAGAAAAAAAACATTTTTTTCCCAAAATTGTAATTTCTTTACAAGTAAATACACCCCAGGTTAATGCATATGATCTAGATAAAGCAATCAAATTTTTTAAAACTATCTTTAAGGGAAAAAAAGTTAAAGAAGTTTTTGCAATTGATAAAAATAATCTTCAAAATGGAGCTTTCAGAATTATGACTTACAAAACAGTTTTTCAAAAAACTTTAAGCACCAAAGTAGGTGTATTTAAGACAAATTACCTAGATATACATTATATGAAAGAATATCTAATTGTAAAAAAAATTCTTGAAAAAAAATGACTAGAAAACTTAAATGCGCGATATTTATATCAGATGAAGGCTTTGGGCATATGGTCAGACAAAGAGCAATTATCTCTGAACTAATAAAAATATATCCTAAAATAAAAATTACTTTATTTACAAAAAAAAATATTTTCTACCTAAAGGAAAAGTTTGAGAATAAGATAAGTTATATTAATTTATCCTCACATATAAAAACTATAAAAAAAAAAGACGGTTCACTAAATATATTAGAGACAAAAAAAATATTTTATAATTGGGACAAAAGTATAATTCCATGGAAAAATAAAGTTTCTAAATTTTTCGCTGATTTAGATTTTATTATTTCAGATTGTGTACCTGAAGCCTTTGATTTATCTAAAAAGTTTAATGTCCCAAGTTTTGGTATTTGCCATTTTACATGGGATTGGTTTTTTGAAAATGTTTGTAAAGTAAATTCAAGATATTTGTTAAAAATGCAAAATTCATTTTTAAAATGTGATTATTTTTTTTTTCCACCCCTCACATCGAAAAAAATTTTAAATAGATATAAAAAAAAAATTTCTCATATTAATTTTATAGTTGGGGATTTCGCCAAAAAAGTTAAAAAAAATAATTTTAAAAAATGTCTTATTATGGATAATGGAACTAGGTCTTTATCAAGTTTAATTAATAAAACAGTTCCTTATTTGAAAAAAATTGATGATATGCAGTTTTATGTTTGTGTAGATCATTTGAGTCAAAAAATTAGAAATCAAATATATTCATCAGATAATATTGTTCCTGTTTCAGGTTTAAAAAATATGCATGAAAAACTTTCTGAAGCCGACATAGTTATAGCAAGAGGTGGGTATAATACTATATCAGAGTGCTTAGTATTAAAAAAACCTGCACTTTTTTTTAATGAAAAAAATAATCCTGAAGTGAGTGAAAATTTACGTTTATTAACAAAAAAATACAAACTTGCGAGTTTAATTTATAAAAATGATTGGGGAAAAAACTTTCATAATAAATTAAAGTCATTTATTAAAAAAGATAGTAAAAAGATTTATAAAAAACTAAAATATAGAAGATATAAATTTAATGGTGCAGAACAGGTTGTAAAAATGATTAAAAAAAAATTACTTGTGAGCGGAAGAAATGGTTAAAATAATTGCTGAACTTTGTCAAAACCATAATGGTGATATCAAGGTACTTGAAGAAATGGTGCAAGCTGCATCTGAAGCTGGTGCAGATTATGCTAAAATTCAATCTCTTCATTCAAGTGAGCTAACACACAGAAAAAGATTTGATGAAGGACTGGTAGAAGGTGGTAAGGTAAAAACAATAAAAAGACCTTACAAAGATGAATATGACAGATTAAAAAAACTAGATCTTGAGGAAGAAGATCATTTTAAATTTTTAGAATTTTGTAAAAAATTTAATATTAAGCCATTGACTACTATTTTTTCTGTTGGAAAAATTGACATGGTCTCCAAAATTTTTAAAGAAATAAAAATTTCAAGTTTCGATTGCGCATCACATAGACTCATAAAAAATGTGTCTAAAAAGAATTTTGAAAATATAATAGTTTCAACAGGTGCTACGTTTAATAGGGAAATTAAAAAAACTTGTGAGATATTAAATAACTCAAAAAAAAAATTTACCCTACTTCATTGTGTCTCAATTTATCCAACACCTGTAGAATACGCAAATATATCAAGAATAAATTTCTTAAAAAAATTTTGTTCAAGTGTGGGGGTAAGTGACCATTCTAATCCAGAAATTAGTAAAAATATAATAGCAGCTGTTTCATTCTTTCTTGGTATAGATGTTATAGAGAAACATTTTACAATTTTAAAAAAAAATGAGACTAAAGATGGACCTGTTTCTGTAAATCCTGATCAACTTAAGGAATTGGTAAATTTAAGTAAACTAAAAAAAATAGAATTAAAAAAATATATTGATGAAAATATTGATGACTACAAAGTTCTTCTAGGTAGTGAAAATAGAGATATGACAGATGTTGAACTTTTAAATCGCGATTATTATCAAGGCAGATTTGCTAGTAGAGACAGCGATGGAAACTATATTTTTAATTGGGATGAAAACAATGGAAGTAAATAATATAATAACAGTTATAAAAGAGAAAACAGAAAAAAAGATAACATCATATTCTTTGATAAATTGATGATTCAATTAAGGAAAAAAATATTTTTTTATGCTTTTTAAAGATTATAATAAATGTATTTATTGTAAGTCAAAAAAATTAATAAAAGAAAAAAATCAATATCTTAAAAAAAACTTTTATATAGAAGCTATAATGGAAGACTTGGAAATTTCTGAAAAAAAAATTAAAACATTAAAGGTTTATAGATGTTTAAATTGTGGAATTATACAAAATAATCCTTGGTTTTCCGAAACAACATCAAGAAAAATATATTCTAATATTTACGGACAACATAATCGCGGTTGGTCGAATTTGATAAATTATATTAGGAATGGTAAAACCCCAAAACATGGTATTTTGTATGATATTTTATTAAAAAAAATTAAAATAAAAAGATACGCTGAATTCAATAATCCATTTACAGGGTTAATGCTAGATTTTTTTAAACTTGAGTATAGAGATACTAAAATATTTCGCAAAAATATTTTTAATAATACAATTAAATACCTTTCCTCAAGACAAGTTGCCGGAAAAACTAAGTATCAGCAAAAAAGATTAGGGGCTAAAGCCTCGAAATATTTATTAAATTGCAAAAAATTGAAAAAAGAAAATTTAATTAAAAAAAAAAATGATAAATATCTTATAATAGACAACTCAAGTTTAAATTGGGGACAAAACGATAATTATAAATCTGTAAACAGTAAATCCTTAGCATCAGAGTTACTAGATATAGAAATTTTAGATTTTAACAGGGTCAATAAAAAAATAAATTTTGATTTATTTGGAATTTTTCATACAATTGATCACACATTTGAGCCAAGTAAAATTTTCAATTTTGCAATAAAAAATAGTGATTATGTTGTGGTGTATTGTCATATCGATGAACGGATTGAAAAACAGCATCTATTTTCAATAACTAAAGACTTCTTAGGGTATCTTAACAAAAATAAAATTTACACAATTGATTTAACTCATAAGATAAAAAAAAATTATAAAACACCCGAATTATATTTTCTGTGTTCGAAAAAAAAGAAATTAATATATGATTTAATCTGATGAAAAAAATTAAACCAAGAGTTTACCTATTAATTGAAACAAAAAAAAGAGAGTTTGACGCAAGGATATATTTTGCGCTCAAGGCATCCTTAAAAAATTACTCAGTCGTTTTTGCTGCAAAACCTAAAATCTTTGACAATCGTAAAAGAATGAAAAAGGGAATAATTATCTTTAAAAGTATAGGTAAGCGTAATTATAAGTATATTTTAGAATATAAAAAACTTGGGTTTATTGTTGGATCACTAGATGAGGAAGGGATGAATTTTTTTTCTGGTGAAGAATATCTAGATAGAATTCATTCTCCAACTATGGAACTCTTAGATATTTTTTTTTGTTGGGGAAAAAAAGATTACAATGTTATAGTGAATAAATTTCCAGAATATAAAGATAAAATATTTATAATAGGTAACAGTAGAATTGATATTTTAAAAAAACCAATTAACCAAATATATTTAAAAACAGCTGAAAAAATTAAAAAAAAATATGGTGAGTTTATTTTAGTTAATACAATGTTTACAAAAGCAAACAACGGCTTGATAGCTATGAGGGGGTCTAATTATATAAATGAACTTATAAAGGACGGTCTGAGCCATGAAAGTGTTAAAGTAAAATTAGCTAAGTTTTACTTAGAATTTCAAAGGAAAAATTTAGAATCATTAAAAAATTTTATTTTAAATTATTCGAATAACTTTCCAGAAAAAAAAATTATAATAAGACCACATCCAGGAGAATACTCAAAAATGTGGTTTGATTTTACAAAAAATTTGAAAAATGTAGAAACAATCATTGACGATGACAGCACAAATAGTTGGATTATTGCCAGTAACAAATGTATTACGTCAAACTGTACTACAAGTTTAGAAGGTTATTTGCTCGATAAAATCACAGCAAATTACATTGTATATAAAGATGAAAAAGTAGAATTTAGTATCCCAAAAATTACAAGCAAAAATATTCGTAAAGATAGTGAGTTAATTGATTTTTTAGATAATAAAGTTGAATATAATTTAGATAAAAATTTAATAAATAATACTATAAAAGATTCAATTCATAATTTTGGTAATGATGATTGCAATTTTGAAAATTTTTATGAATGCATAAGCAGAAATAAAAATATTACAAAAAAACTTACAGAGTTCGATAATAGTAAAGATAAGTTTTCGGGAAAATTTTATTCTTTGTTTTTTAATTTGTACTACTATATCAGATTTTATTATCGTAATATATTTACCAAACAAGATAAAATGATGGGAGTGCTTTTAAAGAAAAAATTTGATAAAATTAAAAAAGGTGAAGTTGAAAACACTTTGAATCTCTATAAAAATTACTTAAATATTTCAGAAAAAATAAAAGTTAAAGAGATTTATCCCCAAGTTTACGAAGTAACGAAGGAAAAATAATAAATTAATAAACCTTACGGAAAATTATAAATTACAGTTTTTTTATATATTTAAAATTTTTTTTAATTTCTTATTTGTTAAATAATTATTATTTTCAAGTGAATTGTATGAAAAGTTTTCTTTAACCTTGCTCAAATTAAATTTTTTTTGAAATTTTTTTTTTATTGTATTTATTTCACTATTATTAGGCAAAATAATGTAAAATTTGCCAATATCATAAGTATTTATCGAGTCGGATTTAGCAATTAGCTCTTCATGAATTTTTTCACCTGGTCTAACACCTGTTATAATTATTTTTTTTTTTGGATTTATAGCTTTGCAAATTTCTTTAATTTTTACTGACGGCAGTTTTGGTATAAATATTTCTCCTCCAATTTGGTTTTTCAATGCAAAAAGTACTGTTTTAATGCCTTCCTCAAGAGAAATTAAAAATCTTGTCATTTTCTCGTCAGTGAGTGGGAAGTAATTTTGTTTATTGTTTTTATTTATTTCAATGAATTTAGGAATTACTGATCCTCTGCTAGAAATAACATTTCCATATCTAACGATTGTAAATCTAAATTTAGACATTCCAGCGTAATTGTTAGCTGCTATAAAAAGTTTATCTCCACATAATTTTGTAGCTCCATATAAATTAATTGGCGCAACAGCCTTGTCTGTCGACAATGCAACTAACTGTTTAACATTTTTATCAATACATGCTTCTATAACATTTTGACATCCAACAATGTTTGTTTTAATAAATTCTGTTGGATTATACTCTGCTGCTGGAACTTGTTTAAGCGCAGCAGTATGAATAACTATATCAATGTTATGGAAAGCCCTAACTAATCGATCTTTATCTCTTATATCTCCTAAAAAAAAACGAACTTTTTTATTGTTAGCAAATATTTTTTTTTGAGCCATGTTATGTTGTTTAAGTTCATCTCGGCTAAAAATAACCAACTTTTTTATTTCTTTAAAATTTTTTAATAAATACTCTGCTAAATTAGATCCAAAAGATCCTGTACCTCCTGTAATCAATACTGATTTATTTTTAAACATCTTTGAAAATTAAAGTATATTTATTGTTTTTTGCAGTCAATTAATTATTTTTTTAATATTTTAATTTGAATTCAATTTTTTAAGTTTCCTATATTTATTAAGTTTTAAATTTGAGAAAATTATTAATTGTAAATTGAAAATAAAATAACATTAAGTTGAACATTATCATTTGTAAATAAAATAGCCGTTTTTACCATATCTTAAAATATTGAAATCAAAAGAATTTAGATTATTTAGATTGTTAGTTAGTTCTTTTTTTTTTATTCCGCCACCTAATTTATGACTCATTGAAAGTAATGTGTAACTCTTTCTGGATTTATTATTTTTAACAAAGTTTAATTTTTTGATTAAATCGTAAATAAAAAATAAAAAAGAATTTATTCTAAATAATATTAATCCCCTTTTTTTTGAATTTTTTTTTATTTTTAGATTTGATATCAAGTCTTTTAATATTATGTCAGATGAAAAATTTGATGAAATAAAAATTCTCTCTCTTATTTTTTTTTTATCTAAAAAGAAATTGTTTTTTAATTTTTTGTTTAATATATTTTTTACTTGACTATAATTTTTACAAAGTTGACCAAATTTATTTGGAAACTGTCTTAAAGAATTTTTCTTAGATATTGACGAATAGCAAATAGTTTTTTTTTGCATTAGAACTGACTGAATACCGGCAGTAGATGAGTTAAAAATAACAAGCTTTGATGCTGCAATATACGCAGTTAGATCAAAGTTATTATCAATATTTACATTTTCATAATTCAAAAATTTATTTTTCCAATCCTCACTTTGTTCAGTTGGGTGAGGCTTTATCACTATATTAATACTTGGAAAATCTTTAGAAATTTTTTTTGTTAATTTTATGAATTCATTAAATAAGTTGTGTTCGTGAATAATGGAAGAAATTTTTTTTTTTTTTATATTTTTTGGACTTAATTTTTTTTCTAATGATATTGCCTCTTTAAGTTTTTTTTTTGAAGAAACAAAAGTAGAGGGAATAAAAATAAATTCTCCATATTTGTTATTTAATTCAAGTATGTCATTTTTAAATAACGAAGAATATACTTTCTTATTCCAAATGTCGATCCTGGGTGCTCCAGAAATAATAAATTTATTTTTAAATTTTGAATATTTATTTTTCCAAGATGTATAATCAAAATTTCCCCATGTATAAACTCTATCAACATTTCTGACATTCTCGGGGCTACTTCTAAAATTTAAATAATTATTGAATTCTTTTTTATTGCTAATAGCAAAGCCTATTTCCTCGTCTAAAGATACATACTTATCTACTTTAGATTTAATATCTAAAATATATTTTGCATCGTATTTACTTATAGACTTATGAAAATATACTCCTTTTTTGAAATACCTTACAGCTCGGTTTACAGCAATTTTATCACCTATAAAACAATTAATATTTTTTTTTAAAGCCCTTGATATTAAAAAAATTTTTGGAATTAACTCTCTAGATTTGATCTCTATTGGTAGAAACAAAATATTCATATCCTTAAACTAAAATCATTTAATTGAATTAATTTTAATTATTTTTATTTTTAAGTATTTCAATTTCTTTTTTAAGCTCGTCGTATTCTTTTAACTTTCTTTTCATGAATGCGATTGTGAGTTTTGTTTTTGTTGCAATACCTTGGGGGGTTAAAATGTAAATGTAATTCATCTTTTTTGGATTTTTCTTAAAATTTTTAATTTTTATAAGTCCTTTTTCTTTTAAAGATTTAAGGCAATAATTTAATTTACCCAAACTTATACCAAGGTCATTTGCTAAATCTCTTTGAGTGGATTGAGGTTTTTTTTGAATTTTTCTAAGAATTTCAAAGTAATCGTTACTGTTTTTCATATACAACGTTCATTATTTGAACAAATTAACGTTCAAATATTGAACGGTCAAGGATTTATTAGTATATATATAAAAATCTACGATTTATAATAAAAATGTCAATTAGTTCACTTAATACAAAAATTAAAATTTCTCAAAAAATTGAAATTTCAAATAATAAAAAATGTTTTATTGTTGCTGAAATATCTGCAAATCATGGCGGAAATTTAAATATACTTAAAAAAACTATGCTAGCAGCCAATAAAGCTGGAGCAGATGCAGTTAAAATTCAAACTTATCAAGCTAATACTATGACACTTAATTATAATAATGTGCATTTTAAAATTAATGACAAATCTATATGGAAAGGTCAAAATTTATACGAATTATATAAGAAAGCTGAGACACCATTTAGATGGCATAAAGAAATATTTAGATTTGCAAAAAAAAATAAAATTTTATGTTTCTCTGCTCCATTTGATATTTCTGCTGTAAACTTATTAGAAAAATGTGATTGCCCTATTTATAAAATCGCTTCACCAGAGATTGAGGATTTAAATCTAATTAGAAGCGTAGCAAAAACTAAGAAGCCTATAATAATCAGTACAGGTATTGCAGATACAGACAATATTAAAGATGCAATTAACGTATGTAGAAAAGCGAAAAATAAAAATATTATACTTTTAAATTGCATTTCAAGTTATCCTGCAAAAAATGACGAATTAAACCTCTTGCATATTAACAAACTTAAAAAATTTTCTAAAATCGTTGGCTATTCAGATCATAGTCAATCAGATTTATCATGTTTATTATCTATTGGTATGGGAGCAAAAGTAGTTGAAAAACATTTCATTTTGAATAAGAAAATTAATTCACCAGATAAAGTTTTTTCTTATAACCCAAGACAATTTAACAATTTGGTTAAAAAAATAAGGTTAATAGAAAAAATGTTAGGAAATGAGAATGTGAATAAAAAAAGAATTTTAAAAAATAAGCTTAAAACTGTTACTAGATCCATATTTTTTTGTAAAAATATGATTAAAGGTGAAACAATAAATAAAAATAATATTAAATCAGTAAGACCAGGAATTGGTTTGAAATTAAAATATTTTAACAAAATTATTGGAAAAAGAGTTAATAAAAATATTTCAGGAGGACAACCAGTTAAATTAAAAGATATTGAATTTTAATTTCAAATAATGCAAAAAAACAAGTTTCTTATTATAGGCGCAAATGGACTACTAGGATCTAATATAGTCAAATATCTTAAAAAAAATCAAATAAAATACAAAAGAATAGCAAGAAGAAATTCTGATTTCAACTTGGATCTTAAAAATTTCAATAAATTAAAAAATTATTTTATTAAAAATAAATTTGATATAGTTATTAATTGTGCTGCTAAAGTAAATATTGATTTCTGTGAAAAAAATTATGAAGAGGCAAAGTTAATTAATTTTAAATTAGTGAAGTGTCTGTATAATTTGTCAAAATTACATAACTTTAAATTAGTCCATATATCTACAGACCAAGTTTATAACCAAAAAAAACGTGAACTAAATGACGAAAAATCTAGAATATTTCCTACGAATAAATATTCAGCGTTAAAAATTAAATCAGAAAAAATTTTAAAAAATAAAAAAAATTGTCTAATAATAAGAACTAATTTTACAGGTAAAAAAAAAAATTCGTTTATCGATTGGCTAATAAAAAGTATTAGAAATGAAAGAACTATTAACTTATTTTCTGATATGTATACCTCAACTATTGATGCTTTTACCTGTGCAAAAATTATAATCAGATTATCTTTACTAACCTCTAATGGAGTGTATAACCTCGGCACTAAGAATATGATTTCAAAAAAACAATTTGCTATTTATGTTTCAAAATTGCTTAGAAAAAAAATAAATTATAAGACAACTAGCTGTGATATCCTCAAAACAAAAAGAAGTAAAAATTTGGGTCTAGATGTAAAAAAAATTGAGATGAAATTAGGTGATAAAATGATTACATCAAAACATGCTATTAAAAATCTAGTTAGTGAGTATAAATGAAAATATTGGGAATAGGATTTTTATCTGAATCTTCGGTATGCCTAATAGAGAATGGAAAAATAAAATATGCAATAAGCCAAGAAAGAATAAATAGAATTAAAAATTGGTGGGGAAATCCATATAAAGCGATTGATTTTGTTTTGAAAGAAACAAAAAATAAAATTAGAGATATTGATATTTTTAGTACTCATGGGTTATCAGCTCTAAAAAATGATATTCCAAATACAAAACATTTTAAAATTAAAGAAAAAGAGATTTTAGAATCAAATTTAAATAAAAAAAAAAAGATAACACAAATCAAACATTTGTTACAAAGGAAAAGCCATGAAACTAAGGCAAATAAAAGAGTAAGGAGGAATGTTGAGTCCTTAAAAAAAAAATACAAAAAAATAGAAGTTCATGATCATCATGAGGCTCATGCCGCAAGTGCATATTTTTGTTCTGGCTGGAAATCATGCTACACTCTTACTATTGACGGATGGGGAGATAACAGTTCTTCAAAATTGTTTAAGTCTGATAATGGTAAATTAATAGAAATAGCTAGGACAAATACAATAGATTCTTTAGGATATTTTTATGGTAGTATAACTAAACTCTTAGGTTTTAAGCCACACAGACATGAGGGGAAAATTTTAGGGTTAGCGGCATTTGGAAATTATAAAAAAGCATATCCTTATATTTCGAAGATGATCTCCTATGATGAAATTAATAAATCATTTAAAGGTAATTTTGAAAAAGGTATATATTTACCTAAATATGACAATCCAAATCTTAAAATATTAAAAAAAAAATTTAAGGCAAAAGATATTGCTGCTGCTGCACAAAAAAGATTAGAAGAAGTCGTAATAGAATTTATAAAAGATAATATACCAAATAATAGTAAACTTGCATTGGCTGGTGGCATTTTTGCAAATGTAAAAATAAATCAAAAGATTTCTGAATTAAAAAATATTAAAGATATTTTTGTTTATCCTAATATGGGCGATGGAGGACTATCTATAGGATGTGCTCTACTTACATATTATAAAAGAAAAAATTATTTTCCGAAAAAAATTGATAATATTTATTTAGGGCCAAGTTACTCAAATTTAGAAGTATTCAATTTACTTAAAAAAAATAATTTGAAGTTTATAAAGGCATCTAAACCTGAAAAATTTATTGCTAAACAATTACATAAAGGATCAGTTGTAGCATGCTTTCAGGGAAGAATGGAGTTTGGTCCAAGGGCTTTGGGGAACAGAAGTATATTGGTGAGTGCGTGTAATAAAGCAGTTAATGACTGGCTTAATAAAAAGCTAAAAAGAACAGAATTTATGCCATTTGCGCCGATAACAATTAAAAAATATTTAGACAGAATGTACAAAAATTTAGATGGTAAAATGACTGCCATCAAATACATGACAACAACTGTAAAATGTACACTGGAAGCAAATAAAAAATCACCTGCGGCAGTACACATTGATAAAACCGCAAGACCTCAATTAATATCTAAAGATGATAATTTAAAAATTTATAATATACTAAAAGAATACTTTAAAATCTCAAAAATACCAAATTTAATAAATACTAGTTTTAATGTGCATGAAGAGCCAATAGTATGTACTCCTAATGATGCTTTGAGAGCTTTTAAATCTAGTAAATTAGATTATTTATATATAGAAGACTATATTGTGATTAAGTAATGTTAGAAAACTTTAATAAATTTTTAATTGTAGTAGCTCATCCAGATGATGAAACATTGGGTTGTGGAGGAACATTGTATAAATTATCAAAATTAAGAAAAAAAATAAAAGTAGTATTTATAGCTGAGGGTACTTCTTGCAGATTTAAAGATTTTAAAAAAGATAAAAATAAAATTTTAAAATCTATTTCTCAAAGAACAAAAATGGGTATTGATGCTTTAAAAAAATTAGGTGTGAATGATTATATATTTTACAATTTGCAATGTGGAAAATTAAATTCATTACCTATTACCACAATTTCAAATTTAGTTGAGAAAGAAATAGATAAATTTAAACCAGAAATTTTGATTACTCATTCGGATTTTGATGTAAATATGGATCACAAAACAATTTACCAAGCATGTTTACAAAGTTGCAGACCAACCAAAAAGGAAAATAAAATTAAAGGACTTTTATCTTTTGAAATTCTTAGTTCTACAGAATGGAGGTACAGTAATATATTTGAACCAAACTTGTTTATTAATATAGAAAGAGAAATTACTGCCAAAATTAAAGCGATGAAAATCTATAGATCTGAAATAAATAATTTCCCACATCCTAGAAGTGTTGACGGTATAAAGTCATTAGCTAAATATCGAGGAATGCAATCACTAAATAAATATGCTGAGGCATTTAAAATAATAAGATTGTTTTCTAAATGAAAATTTTATGTGTAGGGTATAGAGCTTGGTCTCAAAAAATTTACGAAAATATAAAAAAAAGTAAAAAAAATAAATTCTTTATTCATAAAAAGAATAAAGGTTTGATAAAGAAAATAAAAAAAGTCTCACCAAATATAATACTTTTTTATGGTTGGAGTTGGATAATAAAAAGTTCTATATATAAAAAATATAATTCTTTTATGCTTCACCCATCAAAGTTACCAAAGTATAGAGGCGGAAGTCCGTTGCAAAATCAAATAATAAGAGGCGAGAAATCTTCTGCTGTTACAATTTTCAAAATAAATGAGATTATTGACGGAGGAGATATATATTTTCAAAAAAAATTTTCTTTAAATGGGACCTTAGATGAAATATTCAATAGAATAATAGATTTAGGCACAGAGGGAACTAATAATATTTTATCAGGAAAAAATGTAAAAATTAGAAAACAAAATCATAAATATGCTACATATTTTAAAAGAAGAAAACCTTCCCAAAGTGAAATAACAGCAAATGAATTAAAAAATAAATCAAAAAACTATATAGCAAATAAATTAAGAATGTTATCTAGTCCATATCCTAACCCATATATTAAATTCAATGGAAAAAAAATTATTATCGAAAAAATTCTTATTAAATGAAAACTTTGGTATAATTTCAAATGAATCTCCTAAAATTGGTAGTGGTCATATATCACGATCATTGAATTTAATCTCACATATTAAAAAAAATAACAGAAATTTTTATTTTTTAACGTCATCTAAAATAAATTTTAGAAAATCAAAAAATATTAAAAATATAATTATAAGTAATAATGTACCAACCAATAGTAATAAACTTTATTTGAAATATAGTGTAGAAATAATTAAATATAATATTAAATATTTAATAATAGACTCATACAATATAAGTCTTGAACTTGAAAAAAAATTAAGAAAACTTGTTAAAGTTCTATTCGTATTTGATGATTACTATTGGAGGAAACATAATTGTGATGTTCTAATTAACAATAATTTTTTAAATTCTTATCAAAAAAAATTGGTTAGAAAATTACATCCAAACACCAAAATTTTTGCTGGAGAAAAGTATTTATTATTAGACCATTTTTTTTTAAAATATAAATCGAAAACTAGACTTAGGAAAAAAATTAAAAAAATTTTCGTTTTTTTTGGAAATGCAGAGCCAAATTCATTAACATTAAAAATTCTAAAAATTTTAAACAGTTTTTCATATATTAAAGTAAATTGTATTATTGGAAAATATTCAAGATTTAGAAAAGATATAGTATCTATGTGTAAAAAATTGAACTTCAGTTATTATTACAACATAAGGAATTTACAAATGCTAAAATTGATGATTGGGTCAGACTTAGCTATAGGTTCTGGAGGTGTAAATCTTTTAGAAAGATTATTTCTTGGCTTGCCATCAATTGTTATATCCACAGCAGATAATCAGCTTAGCGCAGTAAAAAATCTACATAAAAAAAAGAAAATATTATATTTAGGACACTATAAAAACATAAAGATTAATATAGTGAAAAATAAACTTAAAAATATTTTTTCCAATAAAATTATTATAAAAAAACTTTCACTAGTTTCATATAAAATGTTTAACAAAAAATGTTTTTTTAATCTGTCGAAGGAAATCGAACAAATTTTAAAAATTAAAAGATGAAAATCATTTGCATTATTCAAGCAAGACTAGGGTCTAGTAGATTTCCTAACAAAATTATGAAAGAAGTAAATGGTAAAAAAATAATTGAACTAATATATAACAGAGTAAAAAAATCAAAAATAATTGATAAAGTTGTTGTTGCTATTCCTAAAAATAAAAAAGAAGATAAATTAAATAATTTTCTCAAATTTAAAAAAATTTCTATTTTTAGAGGTAGTGAAAAAGATGTTCTTAATAGATATTTTGAAGCTGCAAAGAAGTATAAGGCAACAATTATAGTAAGAATTACATCCGACTGTCCCCTTATAAGTGCAGATATCATTGACGAACATTTAAAAATTTATATTAAAAAAAATTATAAAATACTAAATAATTATCAAAGCCAAACTTATCCGCTCGGTATAAGTTTTTCAATTTGTGATTTTAAATCTCTTGAAGTTGCTAATAAAAAAGCTAAATCAAAATTTGACAGAGAGCATGTTATGCCATTTATTTATAGAGAGATGAGTAAAAATACCAAAAAAACTACATTCCCAGAAAATTACAATTTCTTAAGATTAACAATTGATTATCCAGTAGACCTGATCACAATTAGAAATATATATAATTATTTTTATCCGAGTCTTTATTTTGGCTTTAAAAAAATAATTAATTTATATAAAAAAAAACCATTTTTGTTTATGAACAATAATAGAGCAGTATTCAAAATTTTTCCAAAAGTTTAATTTGTTTTTCTAAAACTATTTGCTTAATAAATATTTTAAAATGTATTAAGCTATTAGTGCACCTAACTTAAGTTGAGAATTAATCTAATTGTTTATTTTTTTAAACACAAGAGACATCATATTTCCAACACCTGGTGGGGAATTTTTAATAGATTTAATTTTTTTTATTTTTTTAAAATCTGCTTTAAAATTTTTATAAGGCGTATCATGATATGGGTAACTCAAATCAATATTAAAGAGCCCAAGTTTTAAAAAAAAATCTGTTAAATTAATTGAGTTAAAGTGAAACAAGTGTCTTTCATTATTTTGATTAAATGCTTTTTTATTTTTTATAAAAGCATAACTATGAGAGTTCGGTGTTGCCATAATTACAAATTGCCCATTTTTTTTTAAACATTTTACCAATTTTTTTGTGATATCTTTAAAGTTTTTTAGATGCTCAATTACGCCTCGCATAACTATAAGATCATATTTAAATTTTTGAATTTCTTTAAAGTTAATTCTTTTTATTGAGTGGTTAACTTTTGCATCTGAATTAAATTCAAATCCAAATTTTTTACTTTTAAAAAGTTTTATGAATTCTCCATTTCCACATCCATAGTCTAGAATTGAGTTCTTTTTATTATCTTTATAAAATTTTTTTATATATTTTCTATCTAAAACGTACTGCTGACTTCTATGTAAAAAGCCCTTAGAACCATGAGTGTAACCTTTGTAAAAATAATTTTTTGTATAAAATTTTGATATATCTTTATTTGATAAAGAATAAATTTTTGTTTGAAAATATAAGGTACAATTTTTACAAAAAGAATAATCTATTTTATCTTTGATTGAGGTGTAAGAAAATTTAACATTTTTACTTCCACACAAAGGGCATTTTTTTTTATCTAATAACATTTTTTTTCAACTTCACTGTATATGTTATAATATTCTCTTGGAATTAATTTTGTATCCAACACAGCGAAATTTGCAAGTTTTTCTCTTTCAAAAGATGTATTTGGTTTTACTATATTGCCAATAAATGAGTTATATTCTAAGTTTTTATGATATTTTATAGATAGGAATTTACATATTTTTTTTGTGAATTTTTTTTTATTTTTTATTTCGATTAAATCTTCAAATCTTACAAGAAATAAATTTTTAGGAAAAAGTTTTTTCAAAATTAAATAATCGATTGTTTTATTTTTCCAATGTGCCCACGCCTCTTTCATAAGTTTATCATTTATTTTTAATGATTTATATCTTCCATAAATTTTAGAGAAACAAAAAGTTTCAAACTTTCTTACTGGAACGATTATTTTTACATTAAATTTTTTTTTACATAACAAATATAGTTCTCTTCTTAATCCGGAGTTTGCATAAATGTAGTCAAATTTTAGATCTTTTGTTTTTTTTTCCTTTAATTTAGAAAAAGCCTCTAAATAACCAATAAATAACTTTTCAAAATCACAACTTTTAGAACTAATATTTTTTTTTAGTGTGTTTAAATATTTGTCATGATCAAATTTAAAATATTTTTGATCTGGGTATTCCAGCAAAG
>CACNCN010000005.1:22500-66992 GCA_902618975.1 uncultured Pelagibacteraceae bacterium
GTAAGCTCATTCGTTTTCGGGTCTAATTCATAAAACTAATCGCCCTATTAAGACTTGCTTTCGCTGCGCCTACACCTAGATGGCTTAAGCTTGCTTTATAAATTAAGTCACTGACCCATTATACAAAAGGTACGCCGTCACTCTAAAAAGAGCTTCGACTGATTGTAGGCATGCGGTTTCAGGTTCTATTTCACTCCCCTAATAGGGGTTCTTTTCACCTTTCCCTCACGGTACTAGTTCACTATCGGTCACTAAAGAGTATTTAGGCTTAGAGGGTGGTCCCCCTATATTCGAGCAAGATTTCACGTGTCCCGCTTTACTCATGAGATTTATTAAACATTACTTTTACGGGACTATCACCCTCTGTGGTTAGCTTTTCCAAACTATTCAAATTTTTTTAATAAAAATACTGGCCTAATCCGCTTTCGCTCGCCACTACTAACGGAATCTCAATTGATTTCTTTTCCTCTGGTTACTTAGATGTTTCAGTTCTCCAGGTTGTCTCTTTAAACCTATTTATTCAGTTTAAAGTACCACATAAAGTGGTGGGTTTCCCCATTCGGAAATTTACGGATCAAAACTTGCATACAGTTCCCCGCAACTTTTCGCAGTATACCACGTCCTTCGTCGTCTTTTAGTGCCAAGGCATCCGCCACACGCCCTTAAACGCTTGATATATGCACAGAAAAAAATTCTGTGTAGAATCAAATTTTTTCATGTTTATTAATTTTAAACATTTTAGATTGTTCATCTATTCGAACAATCGGATATAGATATTGATAATAATTTATTTATTCACAATTTTAATAGCTAATTTCACTTGGTGGAGGATAGCGGGATCGAACCGCTGACCTCCTGAATGCAAATCAGGCGCTCTCCCAGCTGAGCTAATCCCCCTAAAAATTTTGGTGGGCCGAGAAAGACTCGAACTTTCGACCCCACCCTTATCAAGGGTGTGCTCTAACCAACTGAGCTACCGGCCCAAATGTAGAGTTTCAAGTGAAACAATATTTGAAAAGAGAAATGAGGACGGTCAACATTATCCTGTTAATTTTTTAGATTAAGAAATATTCCTTAATCATCCTTAGAAAGGAGGTAATCCAGCCGCAGGTTCCCCTACGGCTACCTTGTTACGACTTCACCCCAGTCGCTGACTATACCGTGGTCAAAGATTTTACACTTTGCCTTAAGGTAGAACCAACTCCCATGGTGTGACGGGCGGTGTGTACAAGACCCGGGAACGTATTCACCGCGGCGCGCTGATCCGCGATTACTAGTAATTCCAGCTTCATGTACTCGAGTTGCAGAGTACAATCCGAACTGAGGCATTTTTTTAGGATTTGCTTAATGTCGCCATTTTGCTTCCTATTGTAAATGCCATTGTAGCACGTGTGTAGCCCAACACGTAAGGGCCATGAGGACTTGACGTCATCCCCACCTTCCTCCAGCTTATCACTGGCAGTTCTTTCAGAGTGCCCAACTAAATGATGGCAACTAAAAGTGAGGGTTGCGCTCGTTGCGGGACTTAACCCAACATCTCACGACACGAGCTGACGACAGCCATGCAGCACCTGTGTTTCGTCCGGCCGAACCGAAAACTTTAATCTCTTAAAGTCGCGACGAACATGTCAAGTGTTGGTAAGGTTCTGCGCGTATCTTCGAATTAAACCACATGCTCCACTACTTGTGCGGGTCCCCGTCAATTCATTTGAGTTTTAACCTTGCGGTCGTACTCCCCAGGCGGTGTGTTTATTGCTTTCGCTGAGACACTGAAAATAAATTTCCAACGTCGAACACACATCGTTTACAGCATGGACTACGAGGGTATCTAATCCTCTTCGCTACCCATGCTTTCGTTCCTCAGTGTCAGTTATGATCCAGAAAGCTGCCTTCGCAATTGGTATTCTTTCTAATATCTACGAATTTCACCTCTACACTAGAAATTCTGCTTTCCTCTATCAAACTCTAGCTAAAAAGTTTTGATGGCAGTTCCAGAGTTAAGCTCTGGGATTTCACCACCAACTTTTTTAACAACCTACGAACTCTTTAAGCCCAGTAATTCCGAACTACGCTAGGTCCCTTCGTATTACCGCGGCTGCTGGCACGAAGTTAGCCGGACCTTCTTATTCGGGTACAGTCATTTTCTTCCCCGACGAAAGAGCTTTACAACCCAAGGGCCTTCTTCACTCACGCGGCATCGCTGCATCAGGGTTTCCCCCATTGTGCAAGATTCCCTACTGCTGCCTCCCGTAGGAGTTTGGGCCGTGTCTCAGTCCCAATGTGGCTGATCATCCTCTCAAATCAGCTATTGATCACAGTCTTGGTAGGCCTTTACCCCACCAACAAACTAATCAAGTGCAGGCTCATCCAATGGCGCATAAAGCTTTCTCCGTAAAGACTTATGAAGTATTAGCACAAGTTTCCTCATGTTATTCTTCACCATAGGGTAGATACCTACATGTTACTCACCCGTCTGCCACTAAGTATTGCTACTTCGTTCGACTTGCATGTATTAGGCGTGCCGCCAGCGTACGTTCTGAGCCATGATCAAACTCTCAAGTTTAAAAACGGCGCACACTAGCTTCTACATAAACACTAAGAATAATGTTTATGCAAAGTTGAAGTGTGTACGACAAATTTTGGTAACCTTAACCGTCCACACTTCTCTTTTCAAAATTTTTACAAATAAAATAGCTAATTAGGAAAATCCTAATAAATAATCATTTTTTTCAATGAGTGTGACGCTTATATGCTAAAAATAGAGTAAATCAAGCTATTAGATTATAAATAATATGATAAAAAACTAAGTAAAATATAGGTTTTTTAATGATAAAATTGATTAAATTAAACTATAAGAAGAATTATATAAATTTAATTTTTGTAGTATCAGTTATATCTCTTTTACTAATAATTATTAATTTCTATGATAGGTACAAAGAAAAAGAACTAAATAAACTAGAAAAATTTTCTAGTAATTTTTACTTTAAAAAAACTGTTACTAACATTATCGACCAATTTGACCCAAGGTATGAAAAGGTAATTCATAAAGTCGAAAGTGGTGAAACTTTTGATAAAATTTTAGATAAATTAAATATAGGTAAGCAAGAAAAAAACATTATTCTCAGAAAGTTAGTATTAGAAAAAAAAGTATTTAAAAAATTATATGCAGGTCAGATTATTAAATTTAAAATTGATAAAAAAAACCCATCCAAGATAACTGAAATTGATGTCTCATTATCAAGAACAAAAAATTTAATTGCTAAAAGATCTATTGATCTACAAAAATTTACTATAAATACTATTGAAAAAAATTTGATAAAAAAAATATCTTATAATGAATCAAAAATTACTAACAGTTTATATTCTAGTGCTATTAATCAAGGGATCCCACCAAATATAATTATAGAATTTGCAAGGATATATGGTTTTCAAATAGACTTCCAAAGAGATATTTGGAAGAATGATACATTTCAGATTATTTATGAAAAATTTTTAAATGAAGAGGGCAATACTTTAGATACTGGAAATATAATTTATGCCAACCTAATACTTCAAGGAAAGGAAAACCAGTTATATTTTTTTAATGACAATAATATTTCTGATCACTTTGATGAACGAGGTCAAAGTATAAAAAAAACTTTAATGAAAACACCTATAAACGGAGCTAGATTATCATCAAGTTTTGGTAAAAGGAAACATCCCATTCTTGGTTTTACCAAGATGCACACTGGAACAGACTTTGCGGCACCTACAGGGACTCCCATAATGGCGTCAGGTGATGGGAAAGTAATAAAAGCATCTTGGTGCGGTGGAGGTGGCAATTGTGTAAAAATAAAACATAATTCAACTTACACAACTGTATATGCTCACATGTCTAAATTTGCGAGAGGGATTAAGAAAGGGAAAAAAGTTGTTCAAGGTCAAGTTATTGGGTATGTTGGTTCAACTGGAATGTCAACAGGACCTCATTTACATTATGAAGTGATTGTAAATGGGAAAAAAGTAAATTCACAAAAATTAAAATTACCTTCAGGAAAAGTTCTAAAAGGTAAAATTAGAAAAGAATTTGAAGTTACAAAGATAAAAACAAATGTTTTAAAATCGGAGTTAATATTTAATGATAATTAAATATTTTCTATTTTAGAATTTTTTACACTATTTTCTTTTTCATCATTTGAAAGATTAGCATTTTCTTGAAAAATTTTCTTTCCTTCTTTTGATAAATTTTGATTTTCAAGAACTCTAGAAAAATGATCGGCATGTTGAAAATAATTTTCTGATAATATCTTATCACCATTTGATAAAGCCTCTTTTGCTAGATCCATGTATTTTTCGATAAGCTTAGGCGCATTGATGTTTCTTCCGTTTTTTTTTCTTTTAAATTCTCCGTTATCTACCAAACTAGTATTTGAGTTTTTATTGGTATCGTTTCTCTTAAAATATCTGTCGCTATTGCTTCGGAACCTATTTTTTTTGAAGTTATTTCTGAAATTTCTCATCTAATTTTTTCTAGCTATTATACACCTATAATTACCACTTAAATCTTTAATAATATTTATTTTATGGAAATTATTATTCTTCATTATTCTTTTTGTTTCATAAATTTGATGTGGATCAATTTCTAATATTAAATTACCATTTCTTTTTAACAGTTCTGAACTTCTTCTTATTACTTTTTCAATAACTTTACAGCCGTTTAACCCTCCATCTAATGCTAAATACGGTTCAAAGTTTTTTACATCCTCTAATAAATATTTTATTAAGTAGTTTTTTACATACGGAGGATTAGATACAATTAAATCATATTTTTTTGAAAAAAAATTGTCAATATTTAGATTTTTAAAGTCTAATCTATTTCCTACGTGTTGCATTTTTGCATTATATTTAGCCAACTTTATCGCCTCTTTAGATATATCAATAGCAGTTCCTATACATTTTTTTCTCTCTAATAGTATGGATATGATTATACAACCACTACCAGTCCCAATATCTAATATATTTTTTTGGCTAAATATAGGAATTAATTTCAATGCTTGTTCCACTATGATTTCTGTTTCTGGTCGGGGAATTAAAACATTTTTTGTGATAGTAAAATTAGTCTTCCAAAAATCTTTTTTACCCAAAATATATGCTATTGGCTCTTTGTTTAATCTTTTATTAATTTTATTAAAGAAAATTTTAATTTGATTTTGGCTTGCAATTGAGTTTAAATTCAACAAAATATCCTCTCTGTTTAAATTTAAACTTTTTGACAATAACAATTCACTATCAATTTCAGCGGTATTTATAGATGAATTTTTCAATTTTGTTTTAGCATCATGTAAAAGATCAATGTATTTCATTAATTTAAATTTTTAAGTTCTTCTTCTTGTGCATGTAATGATAAATTTTCTATCATGTTGTCAAATATTTCTCCCTCCATAAATTGATCTAATTTGTGGATTGTCATATTAATCCTGTGATCTGTAACTCTACCTTGTGGAAAATTATAAGTTCTAATTCTTTCAGATCTATCTCCTGAGCCAATCTTGCTTTTTCTATCTTTAGATCTTTGGTCATCTCTTTTTTGTCTTTCCATTTCATAAATTCTTGACCTAAGAATCTTCAATCCTTTTTCTCTATTTCTTATCTGGGATTTCTCGTCTTGTTGGCTTACTACAATTCCAGTTGGAATATGTGTAATTCTTACTGCACTATCTGTTGTATTAACACTTTGCCCTCCCGGACCACTACTTCTAAAGACATCAATTCTTAAATCTTTTTCCTCAATTTTAATATCAACCTCTTCTGCCTCTGGAAGTACAGCGACTGTAGCTGCTGAAGTATGTACTCTTCCCTGTGTTTCTGTTTGCGGAACTCTTTGAACCCGATGAACACCGCTCTCATATTTTAAAGATGAATAAATATTCTTACCTTTTATAGAACATATAACTTCTTTTAACCCTCCAGCTTCACTTTTTGAAATACTTATTATTTCCAGTGACCATTTTTTTTTATTACTAATTTTTTCGTACATTTTAAATAAGTCTGATGCAAAAAGACTGGCCTCCAAACCCCCGGTACCAGCCCTTATTTCTATCATCGCGTTTTTTGTGTCTGCTTCATCTTTTGGTAATAGGAATAATTTCAATTTTTTTACATTAATATCATATTTTATTTGTAATTGTTTTAATTCTTCATTTGCAATAGATTTAATTTCGGTCTCATTTTTTTCATCATTAATCATATTTTCAAGTTCGTTTTTGTTTTTCTCAAAATTTTCAAACTCTTTAGCTGTTGAAATTATTTCATTTAAATCAGAGTACTCCTTCGATTTGAAAGCAAAATCATCTTTACTAATTTTACCAGATGATAATTCTTTTTCTAATAAAGAATGTTTAGAGATTATCTCTTTTACCTTTTGTATAGGAATCATTATTTATATCTTATCTCTTTTGCTTTTTGCTCTACGAGATCAACAATTTTCGAAATAATGTCATCATTTAAAACTTTTTCAGTTTGCACACCTTTCAAATAAAGCATACTACTATCTTTTCCACCACCAGTTATACCAATATCAGTCTGTGCGGCTTCACCAGGTCCATTAACAACACAGCCGATAATAGATAATGTTAGAGGCTCTTTAATGTGAGATAATTTTTCCTCCAAAACTTTAACTGTTTTTATAACCTCGAAGCCTTGTCTAGCGCATGAAGGACAAGATATAATCTTTACTCCCCTTTCTCTTAAAGACAATGATTTCAGTATTTCATTTCCTATTTTAACTTCATTGATAGGGTCGTCTGATAAAGAAATCCTAATAGTATCTCCTATACCCTCCATTAACAATGAACCAACTCCTATTGCAGATTTAATGCTCCCAGGTACAAATCCACCTGCCTCGGTAATACCCAAGTGTAGTGGATAATTAGTTACTTCTGATAATTTTCTATATGCACCAATTGAAAGAAAAACATCAGAGGATTTTACACTAATTTTAAAATTAAAGAAATCTTCGTCTTCAATTAAATTGATATTTCTTAATGCGCTTTCAACTAAAGCCTCAGGACAAGGTTCTTTATACTTTTCTAAAATATCTTTTTCTAATGATCCAGCATTAACGCCTATTCTTAAAGCACAATTATTATTTTTTGCAGCTTTAATAATTTCTTGAACCTTGTTTTTACTTCCGATATTCCCAGGATTAATTCTCAAACATTTTGCTCCATTGTCCGCTGATTCTAAAGCTCTTTTGTAATGATAGTGAATATCTGCTATTATTGGTACATTAGAATATTTTACTATTTCTTTTAAAGCTAGTGAGCTTTCTTTGTCTGGAACTGAAACTCTAACTAAGTCTGCACCCTCTTTTGCTAAACTATTAATTTGAGAAATAGTCGCTTTAGTATCTGTAGTTTGAGTATTTGTCATTGATTGAACAGAGATGGGGTGCAGATTGCCGATTTTGACTTTACCTACGTTTACAAGTTTTGTATTTTTTCTTTTTATATCTCTGTAGGGTCTTATGTTCATACTTTGCTCAAGTTAAACTCTTTATGAAGTGCAGCCACTGCTTTTTTGACGTTTGATCTTTTAATTAGAACTGATATTTTTATTTCGGATGTTGATATCACTAAAATATTAATTTTTTTTTTACTTAATGATTTAAACATTCTATACGTAACACCTGGTGTTGTTATCATTCCGACTCCAATAATAGAAACTTTTGAAACTTTATCATCTACAAGTATTTTTTTATATTTGAACAAGTTATTTTTTTTCAAAGTTTTTACAGATTTTTTCAGGTCTTCATTTTTAACTGTGAACGTAATATCTGTCTCAGAACCATTAGCGGATATATTTTGAACTACCATATCAACATTTATATTATTTTTAGATAATGGCTCAAAAATAGATGCTGCTATACCAGGTCTATCTTTAACACCAACCAAAGTAATTTTAGCATCATTTTTTGTAAAAGAAATTCCCCTAATTATTTTATTATTTTTAATATTATTTTTTTTTGTTATAAGTGTACCAGATCTATTAGTAAATGAAGATCTCACATGTACATCTATTCTGTTAAGCCTAGCATCTTGAACGGAATTGGTTTGCATTACTTTTGAACCTAAAGAAGACATTTCTAACATTTCCTCATAAGAAATTTCTTTAATCTTAGTTGCTTGACTAATTAATTTGGGATCAGTGGTCATTACGCCTTCAACGTCTGTATATATTACACATTTTTTGGCTTTAAAATATTTTGAAAGTAAAATAGCTGAATAATCAGATGCTCCTCGTCCTAAAGTAGTGACTCTATTTTCTATGTTGACCCCTTGAAAACCTGCTACCACAGCTATACCACCTATTTTAAGATGTTTCATTATCTGATTTGTTTTTATTTTTATTATTTTTGAGTCACTATAATTTAGATCAGTAATTATAGGAACCTGCCAACCCATATAGGATTTTGAGTTATATCCAAGACTTTTTAGATATCCTGATATGAGAGCGCAAGATATCTGTTCTCCAGAAGAAACCAGTACATCGTATTCAGCCTTATCAAAATTTTGTGTTATTTTTTTTGACTTAATAATCAAATCATTTGTCACACCACTCATTGCGGAACTTACAACAATGACTTTATATTTTTTTTTAATGTAAGAAATTATGATTTTTGAGACTTTTTTTATTCTATTCAAATCTCCTACAGAAGTTCCACCAAATTTTAGTACTACAATTTTCATTGAATTAAATTTATTTTAAATTTAAATATATTGATAAAATACATCTTAATTATAATGTCAAACAGCAATGAATAAAACAACTATAAATAAAGAAGAAGTTAGTAAATTTAATAAAATTGCTAATGAATGGTGGGATCCTAACGGAAAATTTAAACCATTACACAAGTTTAACCCTTTGAGAATACAATTTATAAAAGACAATGTTAAAGAACATTTTAAAATAAAAAGCGACTTTGAACCATTTAAAGGTTTAAAAATTTTGGATGTCGGATGCGGAGGTGGACTTTTGTCTGAACCCATGGCAAGATTAGGTGCCAAGGTAATTGGAATTGACGCGTCAAAAAATAACATTAAGGTTGCTAAAGCGCATCTTAAAAAAAGTAATTTAAAAGTTGAATATTTATGTTCTTCACCTGAAAAAATTTTAAACTTAGGAAAAAGATTTGATGTTATATTAAATATGGAAATTGTAGAACATGTAGATAATTTAGATTTGTTTATAAAAAAATCTTCCAGTTTATTAAATAGTAACGGCGTAATGTTTGTTGCTACTATTAATAAAACTTTAAAATCTTACTTGTTTGCAATAATTGGTGCTGAATATGTCTTAAAGTGGCTTCCTATTGGCACACACCAATGGGAAAAATTTGTTAAACCCGAAGATTTAATAAAAATAGCTAAAAATAACTCTTTACTATTTAGAAATATTACAGGTGTCAAATTCAGTTTATTAACACTTGATTGGAAGAAAACTAAAGATACGTCTGTAAATTACATATCTCAGTTTATAAAAAATTAATTTTCTTTGTCATTAATCCAAGGAATAGTCTGTACCTCTATTCCCTCATTTTTTAACTCATTTATTTCTTTATTGGTTGCATTTCCATATATTCCTTTTCTATTATTTTTGTTTTCGTAATGAATTTGTCTTGCTTCATAAGTAAAATTATTCCCTACATAGCTAAAGTTATTTTTAATAAAATTTTGATAATCCTTTATTTTTTTTTTTATGTACTTGTATTGTTTTTCTTTATTCGCATTACTTTTTTTACTCATATTAAGATTTGGCGCCATTAGAGATTTGTTTACGTGAAATGATCCACAGTGGTGACAATTTAACAATTTTTTCTTTTTAATCTTTTCATATTCTTTGAATGATGCAAACCAGCTACTAAATACTTTTTTACAAGTTTCACATATTAAATCGTACTTAATCATGTTTCTAAGTTAATAGTTTATTTATAGTTTTCAATGATATATTATGATCTATAGTCAGAATTGATTTTCACATAATTATGAGTTAAATCCATAGTATAGGCTGTAAATTTTTTGGATCCCTTTCCTAAACTTACGGTTATATCAATTTTACTATTTTTCATATAATCATTCATTTCATTCTCATCATATTTTTCATAAATTTCCCCATTTTCGACAATTTTAATTTTCCCAAAAAATATTTTTAATTTTTTTACATCGACTTTAACTTTACTTTTTCCTATAGCCATTACAATCCTTCCCCAATTAGGATCCTCCCCCGCCAGTGCTGTTTTTACAAGCGTGGAGTTAGCAATAGAGAAACTAATATTTTTTGCATCATTTTCATTTTTACAATCAATAACATTGATTGTAATAAATTTTGAAGCCCCCTCGCCATCAGCAACAACTCTTTTAGCTAAATTGAGTAATGCATTATTAATCTTTTGTTTAAAGTCAGATAAAATAGGATCATTAATATTTTCAATTTTTTTATTTCCGGCCTCTGATGTTGCAAAGATTGAGACCATGTCGTTAGTACTAGTATCTCCATCACAACTAATAGAGTTAAAAGTATTGAGTATATTTTTTTGTAAAATTTTTTTTAGAATTCCTGAAGATAAATCTGCATCTGTAAATAAAAATCCTAATGTTGTAGCCATATTAGGATAAATCATACCAGAACCTTTAGCCACACCATAAATATTTATTTCCGTTTTACCAATCTTGCATTGTTCCATCACTAATTTAGGCTTAGTGTCCGTGGTGAGTATTCCCATAGCAGCTTTAATCCATAGGTATTTGTTTTGAGTATATTTTAAGTTTTTTACTAACTCTGGAATTGCATTAATAATTTTATTTTTCGGAAATTTTTCACCAATTGTTCCTGTGCTTGCGAATAATAGTTCGCTTGATTTTATTTTTGTAGGATTCTCTTCGTCGCTCTTTTGTTTTTTAGTTAGCTCGTCAGCTAAGATTTCTGAAATTTCTTTTATTGATTTAAATCCTGACAATCCAGTGAATGCATTTGCATTTCGAGTGTTAATTAGTATTGCCTTAATTTTTTTAGAAGTTACCTTATAGTTCCATTTTATATTTTCAGATATGATCTCTGATTTTGTATAAACACTCGCGTGATAAGCTCCATTTCTAAAATAAAATAAAACCAAATCATCTCTTTTATAATTGTAGAGACCAGCATCTACTGCTGATATTGACACTCCATCTATATGCTCTAAATCTTGAAAATGTCCAATTACCGTACTTTTGTCCTGTCGGTCGACTAATTTTTTAAATTTATTAAACATACTATTTAAAATCTGAAACTAATGACTATATAAAACAATAAAATAAATTAAACATTAAATTTAAGAAATGTTGAACCCTTTAAGTTTCTTTTCCAAGATATTTAAGTCAAATAATGAAAATGAATTAAATAAAATAAGAAAAGTAGTTAACAAAATAAATGACTTAGAAAAAGATTTTATTAATCTTGACGAAAATCAATTAAAATTGAGAACTAAAAATTTAATTGACAAAGTAGAAAAAGATAAAGATTTAAATCTTGTATTGCCAGAAGCTTTTTGTTTAGTAAGAGAGGCCTCAAGTCGAACTCTTAAAGAGAGACATTTTGATGTTCAATTAATTGGTGGCGTAGTCTTGAATGATAATAAAATTGCTGAGATGAAAACTGGAGAAGGTAAAACTTTAACTATTGCATTAGCGGCTTTTTTAAATGCTCTTAAAAAAGAAGGAGTACATATTGTAACAGTAAATGATTATCTTGCCAAAAGAGATTCGGAAAATATGGGGAGGATTTATAATTATTTAGGTTTAACATGTGGATATATTAATTCAGGACAATCCGACGAAGAGAGAAGGAAAAATTATTTATGTGATATTACTTATGCCTCAAATAGTGAATTGGGATTCGATTACCTAAGGGATAACATGAAATTTACCAAAGATACTATGGTTCAAAGAGGTCATAGTTTTGCAATTGTCGATGAAATTGACTCTTGTTTAATAGATGAAGCAAGGACGCCTCTTGTGATAAGTGGTCAGTCAGATGATAAAACAAGTCAATATGTTGCTGTAAATAAACTCGTTAAAACTTTAAAAGAAGGCGATTTTGACATTGATGAAAAAGATAAAAATATTCTACTCACAGAAAAAGGAATTGATAAAGTTGAAAAAATTTTTTCAAGAGCGGGAATTTTGAAAAATAATAATTTTTATGATCCAGAAAATATTTCTTTAGTACATTTTGTTAATCAAGCTTTAAAAGCAACTCATCTTTTTCAAAATGGAAAAGATTATATTATAAAAGACGAAGGTATAGTAATTATTGATGAGCAAACCGGCAGACAGTTGCCTGGTAGAAGATATGGTGATGGTTTACACCAGAGCATAGAAGCAAAAGAAAATTTAGAAGTTCAATCTGAAAGTCAAACTTTAGCATCAATAACTTACCAAAATTATTTTAAACTATATAAAAAATTGTGTGGTTGTACTGGAACTGCTTTAACTGAGTCTCAAGAATTTTATGAAATTTATAAACTCCCAGTAATTTCGATTCCTACCAACAAGGAGATGATTAGAAAAGACTATAACGACCAAATATTTAGAACTCAGATTGAAAAAGATAATGCAATTGTAAAAAAAATTATGGATATAAATCAAAAGGGTCAACCCCTATTGGTATTTACATCTAGTATTTTAAAATCAGAGCATTATTCCTCAATGTTAAAAGAAAAAGGAATAAAACACCTTATCCTAAATGCAAAAAATCATGAGCGAGAGGCTGATATAATTGCTAATGCTGGAAAAAAATTTTCGGTAATAATAACAACTAGTATATCTGGTAGAGGAGTAGACATAAAATTAGGTGGAAAAGAATTCAATTCTAATGATTTTAATGAAATTAAAAAAATTGGGGGGCTATATGTAATTGGGACTGAAAGAATGGAAAGCAGAAGAGTTGATAATCAAGCGAGAGGAAGATCTGGTAGACAAGGAGATGAGGGGAGTTCAATTTTTTTTGTTAGTCTTGAAGATGATTTAATGAGAATATTCGGGTCAGACTCAATGAACAATATGCTAAAAAAATTGGGTCTCAAAGATGGTGAAAGCATAGATCATCCATGGATAAATAAAGCTTTAGAAAGAGCTCAACAAAAAGTCGAGGCTAGGAATTTTGATATAAGAAAAACTTTACTAAAATTTGACAATGTTCTTAATGATCAAAGACAGGTTATATTTACTCAAAGAAATAATATTATCGAAAATAAGAACATTGAACCTGTAGATAATTTTATGGATGAAATTATACAAAATTTAATTTCTGACAAAAAAAAATATTTATCAGATCCAAAAAATAATATTTTTTTAAGAAATTTAAAAAGTGTGCTAGGGAAATCGTCCAGCGAAATTGAAAATAGGGAAATTAATAATCTAAATTCAGAGAAATTTGAAAAATTTATGAAAGATATTTTTTTAAAAAAAAGAAAAGAGAGGGTCGATTTAGCTGGAGAAGAGAAAAATTATGAGATTGAAAAAAGAATTTTTTTGCAGGTTATAGATATGAATTGGAAAAATCATATTCAATATCTTGAACAACTTAGACAAGTCATAGGTCTAAGGTCATATGGAAATAGAGATCCACTAGTTGAATATAAAAAAGAGGCTTATTCACTTTTTGAAAACTTGTTAAATAAGATAAAGTACGACTTAATAACAATTTTAATAAACCTTAAAGTTGTTAATAACATGAGTGAAGAAAACGATAAGGATTTGAAAAATAAGAAAATTGATCCAAGTCTTATAGGAAAAAAAATTGGAAGAAACGAACCATGTTTTTGTGGTTCCCGAAAAAAATATAAACATTGTTGTGGATCTTTATAAAATTAAAAATAGAGAAATCATCAAAGAAATAAGTAACAAAATTATATAATTTTTTTTTTTCTTAATAACACTTATTAAATTATTTTTGCTTGGCTGGGTACTTAAAAGAGTATTTTCTCCTTTTTCATTAATTTTAAAACCATTTTCTCTTCCTATTGCTAAAAATTTTTCTTTTCTCATATTATAAATTTCGTCTCTAGAAAAATTCACATAATACTCCAAATTTTTTTTTATTGACAATCTTACATTGTTTAAAATGGCCTGCCTATTTCTGTGAGCTCCGCCAGTAGGTTCTGGAATAATTTCATCTATAATCTTTAAGTCCAATAGATCTTGAGAAGTAAGCTTCATAGCCCTTGCGGCCTCTAAAGTTTTTTTTGGATCTCTCCACAAAATTGTTGCACATCCCTCTGGAGATATGACTGAATAAATTGCATTTTCTAACATTATGATTTTGTTAGAAGAAGCTAACGCTATTGCTCCTCCAGATCCACCTTCTCCAATTATAATTGATATGTTTGGAACTTTTAGTTGCATGCAACATTCTATTGACCTTGCTATAGCCTCTGCTTGACCTCTTTCCTCAGCTGCAACACCGGGATAAGCACCTGGTGTATCTATAAATGATATTATTGGTATATTGAATTTATTTGCTAAATTTAAAAGTCTAATACTTTTTCTATAACCTTCGGGCCTCATCATACCGAAATTTCTTTCAATTCTACTATCTAAATCTTCACCTTTTTCTTGACCCAAAACTAAGACAGATTTGTTATCAAACTTGCCCAATCCTGCTATCAATGACTTATCTTCACCAAAAAATCTATCTCCAGAAAGTGGGACAAAATCGTCTATTAAATTTTCGATAAAAAATTTTGCCTTGGGTCTATCTTCGTGTCTTGCGACTAATGTAGTTTGCCATGGGTCTAGATTTGAATATATTTTTTTTAATTTTAAATCTAATTCTTTTTCAATTTTATTAATTTTATCTGTATTTACTTCTGACAAACCCTCAGCATTATACGGATCTTTAAGTTTTTCTAATTCAATCTCAAGGTTTTTAACTTCACTTTCAAAATTTAGATAATTTTTCATTAAAAATAGGTTTATTATAATTAAAAAAGGAAATAAAGTGTGTCATGTTTCATTGTTAGAATGTAATTAAATTGCAAAAATGTTAGAAAAATACGTAAAAATTGGTAATTTATCAATATCAGAAAGTCTGCTGAGCTTTATAAACGAAGAGGCTTTGCCTGGAACCAACATCGATAAGAAATATTTTTGGAAAGAGTTCGATAAAAACGTTCACACTTTGGCCATTAGAAATAAAGAGATTTTGCAAATTCGAAGAAAATTACAGCTTGAAATTGATATGTGGCATTTGAATAATAGATCAAAGGAATTTAATCAGAAAAGTTATGAGAATTTCTTAAAAAAAATAGGATACCTAAAAAAAGAAGGACCAAATTTTAAAATTAAAACTCAGAATTTAGATGAGGAAATATCTAAAATTCCTGGCCCACAACTTGTAGTGCCAATTTCAAACGCAAGATATGTTTTAAATGCAGTTAATGCCAGGTTTCAATCTTTATACGATAGTTTGTACGGAACAGATGTAATTGAATCCGAAGAATCAGCAAGTGAACGTTATGATCCAGAGAGAGGTTTGGAAGTAATAAAATATTCAAAAGAATTCTTAGATAAACATTTTACATTAAAAAATAATTCATGGAAAAATGTAGATAATTTAAAAATTATTAATAATAAATTGATATTAAGTATATATAAAAAAGAGACACAATTAAAAAATAATAATAAATTCATTGGCTTTAGAGGATCAAGAGAAAAACCAACAGCGATCATTTTAAAAAATAATAATTTACACTTAGAGATTATTATAAACCCTTATGCTTTTAGCGCAAAGAGTGATCCAGCTGGAATTTCAGATATAATAGTTGAGGCCGCAGTTACAACTATTTGCGATCATGAGGACTCAGTTTCAGCGGTTGATGCAAAAGACAAAGTTTTGGGTTACAGAAACTGGCTTGGATTAATGAAAGGTAATTTAAAAATTAGTTTTGATAAAAAAGGCAAACAATTAATAAGAAAATTAAATCCAGACAGAAAATATATATCTAAAGAAGGATTGAATTTAAAATTAAAAGGTAGATCTTTAATATTAAATAGAAACGCTGGTCATCTTATGACTAATCCAGCAATATTATTACATGATGGATCAGAAATTCCTGAAGGAATTATGGATGCTTTTATCACATCTCTCTGTTCACTGCATGACTTAAAAAGTAGAAAAAACTCACAGTCAGGTTCAATCATGATTGTTAAACCTAAACAACATGGTCCAGAGGAATGTGAATTTACAAATTTAATTTTTGACAAAGTTGAGAGAGTTTTAAATTTAGAAAAGTACACTATTAAGTGTGGTATAATGGATGAAGAGAGAAGAACTTCAGTTAATTTAAAAGAATGTATTAGATCTTTGGAAAATAGAGTTTTTTTTATAAATACAGGTTTTTTAGATAGGACTGGTGATGAGATACATACATCGATGGAGGCCGGAACTATGATTAAAAAGGGCGATATGAAATCTTCTTCTTGGATTAAGGCTTACGAAAATAACAACGTGGAAGTTGGTCTAAGCTGCGGGTTTAGTGGAATTGCTCAGATTGGAAAAGGTATGTATCCTGAGCCTGATAATATGAGAAAAATGTTAAAAGAAAAAATTTCTCATTTAATTCAAGGTGCTAATTGTGCTTGGGTACCATCGCCCACCGCTGCAGCTCTGCATGCGTTGCATTATCATGAAATTGATATTTTCAAAAAACATTCAGAAATAAATAAAAGGTCAAAAGTTAAAGTTTCAGAAATTATGAAATTACCAATAATTAATAGACCAAATTGGTCTAAAGAGGAAATCAGTTTAGAGTTATCCAATAGCGCACAAAGCATACTAGGCTATGTAGTTCGATGGATTGATCAAGGGATAGGTTGCTCTAAAGTTCCAGACATTAATGGTGTAAATCTAATGGAAGATAGAGCTACATTAAGAATTTCTTCACAATTAATAGCTAATTGGTTACATCATGGAGTATGTAGCAGAAAACAAGTTTTAGAAATAATGAAAAAAATGGCAAAAATTGTTGATCAACAAAATGCAGGAGACTTAAATTATTTAAATATGTCACCGAATTACGACCAATCTATTGCATTTAAAACTGCATGTGAGTTGGTATTTCAAGGAAAGGATCAACCAAGCGGTTATACTGAACCGTTATTGCATTTAAATAGATTAATCAAAAAAAATTAAAAATTTTTTCTATTATTAAATGCTGAAATAAGTGTTCCGTCATCCAAATTGTCAATTTCGCCACCAACTGGAACTCCTTGTCCTAATTTTGATACTTTAACATTAATATCTTTTAGACATTCCTGAATATAATAAGCGGTCGTCTGACCCTCAACTGTTGAGCTAGTTGCAATTATAACTTCTTCAATTTTTTTTTTACTAACTGTATCTACCAGACTATCAATTAATAAATTTTTTTTGTTATCCATCGATGTATCAGAGATATTTCCTCCTAAAATGTGAAAAAAACCGTTAAATACTGAAGAGCTTTCAATAGACCATTGATCCGCAATAGTCTCAACAACACATATTTTTAATTCTTTACTCTTACTATCTTGACAATTGTTACAAGTTTCTTTTGCTGACTTTAAACTTCCACAAATATTACATCTAATAACATTTTTAAAAACCTTGGCCATTGAATTTACCATGGGCTTGTAGAGTTCATCTTTATTATTTATTAGTTTTAAAATTATTCTTTTTGCAGATTTGGGTCCAAGTCCCGGTAATTTAGAAATTAATTTTGTTAATTCCTCTATTTCAACTACATTTTGCATTTATAATGGCCATTTAAAACCTGGAATTCCAAATTCTCCTGTAACTTTTGAAATTTCTTCTGCAGTTTTACTTTTAAGTGTTTCTTTGGCATTATTATGTGCAGCGCAAATTAAATCTTCTAGAACAGATATATCTTCTCTTAAAATATCAGGTGATATACTAATCTTCACTATTTCGTTGTTCCCATTTAACGTTATTTTTACTTTGTCTCCACCTGACACACCTTCAGCTTCAATTTTTTTGATTCTTTGTTGACTTTCTTTCATATTATTTTCCAGCTCTTTTGCCTTATTTAAAATTTTTGAGAAATCAGTCATTTTTTTTTCCTAACTCAATATCTTCAATTAGGTTTTTTATTACCTCATAATCTTTTGACTTTACAAAAATATCATTTTCTTTTGAGATTTCTAAAATTTTTTCATCTTTTTTACTAATTTTCCCTTTAGTCTGAGAAATAGCAATAATCCATCTGTTATTTGTCCATTCTAATAATTTTGCGGATAAAACTTTTAAAAAATCTTTATTTAATTTTTCATTAAAAGAAATTTCAATTTTATAGGGTGCAAAACTTACTAGATTTACATGAGTTTCTAACTCATATTTTAACATCATTTCTTTTTTCTTTAGGCAAGTATGAATTAGATCTTCGAAAGAATTAATACTCAATATTTCATTATTTTTCTCTTTTTTAATTTTTGGCTCTTCTTGTTGTGTAATATTTTTTATTTGATTTACAGTGCTATTGTCATTGGAAACTATATTTTTTAGATTTTCATTATTCAGCTTATTTGGTGTAATTACGTTTTCATTTTTTTCAAATTCACTATTTTTTCTATAACCTTTAAGATGAACTAATCTGTATATAAACATTTCAATAGATATATTTTGATTTGATACTATTTTTAATTCTTCTATAAACTTGATAGTAAATTCCCAAAAAATAATTAATGTTTCTGGCTCTATATTTAGGTTTAAATTTTGTATTTTTTTAAATTCTTCATCGTTTAGATCAAAGTTGGAGCCATTAACTTTAAGAGATTCAATATTTTTTAAATAATATAAAATTTCAAGGAAATCATTCAAAAAAACACTCGGCTCTATGCCTGAATTATAAATATCTCTGTAAATTTTAATACTATCGTGTTCATTTCCCATCAAGATATATTGAAGTAAGTTTATTATTGAAGTTTTGTCAAAATGACCAAAAATATTTTGAACTGTTTCTAGACTTATATCTTCGTTATCTTTTGCTGAAAGTAAGGCTCTATCTAATAGTGAAAGAGAGTCTCTTACACTACCTTCTGAGCATTTGCAGATTAACTTTATTGCGTCATCAGAAATTGCTTTTTTTTCAAGACCTACAACTTTCTTTAAAAATTCAAATAGTTCTGAAGATTTTATTCTTTTTAAATCAAACCTAGTACATCTAGATAAAAGTGTAACAAGAATTTTTTTAATTTCAGTTGTACAAAAAATAAATTTAACGTAACTTGGCGGCTCCTCTAAAATTTTGAGTAAAGATTGCGATCCAGCTTTAGACATAGCTTGGATCTCATCCAAGATTAAAACCTTAAAATTTGATGTTGAGGGTGGATATCTACAAAATTCAATTAGGTCCCTTACAGAATCTATTCCAGTCGCTGTTGCACAATCCTGCTCAATAACATCTAAATGATTTGAGTCTATAATTGATTGACAACTTTCACAAAAATTATCGGTACATAAATTTTCGACGCCATTTTTACAGTTTAAAGATTTTGCAACAATTCTTGCTAGAGAAGTTTTTCCTGTCCCTCTGATACCATGAAACAAAAATGCATTTGGAATTTTCTTAATTTTTATAGAATTAAATATAGTTTTAGAAACTTCACTTTGACCAACTAAATCTTCAAATTTTTTGGGTCTATATTTAAGTGCTAGAATTTTTGAATTTTTCATAATTTAGGGCCAATCAACCTAGCAAATACTGGGTACTGCTGCTTTCTTTCGAATCTGACAGGATTAACCGTAAAACCACCTGATTGACCCAAAATATATTATAACAGTAAATTTTATTAATAATAATTAAATTTATTTATCTATTTCTAAATGAGGATTGTTTAAACACACCTAATAATTGAAATTCGGAGCAGTGAAGCTCTAGATCCTTTAGAGACCCAGAAACTTTATCCTCGATGATATGTCCCTGTACTTCACAAAAAAAATAATATGAGGTGAATGTGCCTTTTTCAGGAAAAGATTGTAATTTGGTCATGTCAACTTGTCTAAGACTTAAACCTGTTAATGATTGAAATAATGCAGAGGGTTTATTTTTCAATTTAAATATAAATGAAGTTATGTATTTCTCGCTCTTATTAAATTCGGGTTGAATTACGTCCTTTTGAAAAACTAAAAAACGGGTGTAATTTTCTTGCTCATCTTGTATTCTAGAATTCAAAATTTGCAAATTATAAATATTTGCACTTTCTTTTGATGCAATTGCAGCTTTACTTTTATCTTTCATCTTTGAAATATAAGCGGCGCTACCAGCGGTATCAGCCATGACGTTTTCTTTAAAATTATTTTGCTTAATAAAATTATTTGACTGACTTAATGCTGCAGTATGTGAGTAAACATCTGTTATTTCCTCAATTTTAGTTCCAGGTATAACTAACAAACTATGATCAACCGATATAAAGTGCTCGGCAACTACATTTAGTCTATATTTTAGGATAAGCGTTTCTATATTTATAGATCCAATTAACTGATTCTGCTCAGGTACTACTGCTCGAACACTGTTATCATTTTTAGCAAGTTCAAAAGCATCTTGAAAAGTTCTACAAGGTATTGTTTCCTCAAAATTTGGGTAATTATTTTTTATACAAATTTCACTATATGATCCGGGTATACCTTGATAAGCATATTTCATAATTTTCTTATATTCTAATTTTTTTTATTTTCCATAAGTTTTTTTACCTTATGGTAATCATGAAGTGTATCAACGCCTATAGGTTTACGTTTGGTTAAAATTATATTGATTGGAATTTGATTATCAAGAGCTCTTAATTGCTCTAATTTAAATTTTTTTTCATTTTTTGTTTGTTTAAGTGAAACAAATTTTTTTAAGACATTAGTTTTATAGATGTATATTCCTATGTGGTGGTAAATACTTAAATTTTTTTTTTTATTTTTTAAATTTCGGAAAAAATCCAAAGCTATTGCTGAATTTTTGTAATTTAGTTTTTTGTTTGTATAAACTTTAACTATGTTTTTATTCGAAATATAAGATTTTTTTTTTATAGTACAACATAATGTTGCCATTTTACTATTTAATTTTTTTGCGGTATTATTCAATCTTCTTATATCTTTAATGTTTATCATTGGTTCGTCACCTTGCAGATTCAAAATATAATCATATTTATAAGATTTTATTTTTGTATAAGCCTCAAAAATTCTATCACTACCAGTTTTATGTTTTTTCTTTGTTAATACACAAAAACCACCAAAATTTTTTACCTCTTTTAAAATTTTCATATCGCCAGTAGCGACAGCCACATCTCCAATATTGCTTTTAAGAGCTTTGTTATAAACGTGATTGATGATTGAAAGACCATTAATTTTATAAAGTGGCTTACCAGGGAGTCTTTTGGCTGATAATCTTGAAGGAATTAATACTAAAGTTTTAGTCATCATATTTATATATCTTATGCGTCTTTGCGACGCAAAAGATAGATGTATTATTTAGTTTTTTTATCGATTTTAGTGGTGTATGAATTTTCTTAAAATGTTCTACGAATTTCAAAAAATTTTAACCGCTATAGTTGTAGTTGTTTTAGTTGTATTTGGTATATCAAAAATTAGTAATTTTATCTTTAAAACAGAAACAAACGTTGTTGCATATAAAGTTGAAGTTCAAGAAAGAACCTCAGAGGTAGCTGTTACTGAAAAAATTGATCTTGCTTCATTTGTGGCATTAGGAAATGTTGAGCACGGTAAAAAAGTTTTCAAGAAATGTGCTGCATGCCATAGTATTAATGAAGGTGGGAAAAATAAAATTGGCCCAGCGCTTTGGTCTGTAATGACAAGAAAGTCAGGTGAATTAAGTGATTATAAATATTCTAAGGCACTAACTAATCACGGAAAACAATGGACATTTGAAGAAATGAATGGCTTTCTTCTTAAACCAGCAACATGGATTAAAGGAAATAAAATGGGATTTGCTGGGTTAAAGGACGAAAAAGATAGATCAAGTGTAATCTTATATCTTAATGAGAATTCCTCTCAACCATTGCCATTACCTTAATTTTTCTAAACAATAAAGTAATATTGATTTCTGAACATGAACTCTATTTGAAGCCTGTGTCCACACTTTAGAGTTTTTTCCTAAGAAAACATCATCTGATACTTCGTCACCTCTTGGGAGACAATGAAGAAATATAGCATTATCTTTTGCTAATTTGATCAGCTGTTTGTTAATTTTGAATTTTTCAAAATGGACTTTTTTTTTCTTTTTGTTTACTCTGTCATTCATTGATACAACCTTGTCAGTTATAATTACATCGCTATTTTTAATTGCCAATTTTGGATTGTAAAATATTTTTAATTTAGCTTTATTTTCTTTAGACCATTTCAAGATATTAGTTGACGGTCCATATTTTTTTGGACAACCTATATTTAGTTTAAATGAAAATTTAACTGAAGCCTCGATAAGGCTATTAAGGACATTATTACAATCGCCTATCCAACAAATATTTAACTTTGAAATTTTTTTTTTTTTTATTTCTTCTATAGTAAATATATCTGATAAAATTTGAGATGGATGAGAAGATGGGCTTAGTCCATTAATTAAAGGAATTTTGATATGTTTATAAATTTCATCAAGTTTAGAGTCATTGTCTGTTCTAAGCATGAAGGCGTCTGCATAAACGCTTATTACTTTTGCTGTATCAGATATTTTTTCACCTCCTTTGCTAAAATGTAATTCATCTGGTCTTAAGGTTAGTGCACTTCCACCAAGTTGTCTTATGGCTAAAAAAAAACTAATTCTGGTTCTCAAACTAGATTTCTCAAACATTTGTATTAATAATTTACCTTTTAATGGCGCACCTTTGTCAATTTCTAAACTACTATAATTTTTTCTTTTATATTTTCTTTTTTTTGCATCATTTAAAATTTTTCTTAAATCCTTAGATGAAATATTTTTTATGTTTATAAAATGTCTCATTTAAGATAAATCCTTACAAACCGATTTAATAATATTTAATGCTATTTTAATTTCGCTTTTTTTCACATTTAATGGAGGCAATATCCTTACGACATTCTCTGCAGCTCTTATAGTTAATAATTTTTTTTTCATTAAATTTTTAATAAATAAATTTTGATTGTTAAAAAGCTGTATACCAATTAGTAATCCCACACCCCTTATCTCTTTTATAATATTTGGGAATTCATTTTTAATATTGTTTAATTCTGAGTGAAAGTATTTTGATATCCGTCTCACATTATACAAAAAGTTTTTTTTTAATATTTCATCAATTACTGCATTCCCTACCGCCATTGCTAATGGATTTCCCCCAAAAGTACTTCCATGAGACCCAGGTGTCATGAATTTAGCGACTTTTTTTGTCATTAAAACAGCACCTATAGGAAAACCTCCTCCTATTCCTTTTGCAATTGGAACAATATCAGGTTTTATTTTTGAATGTTCAAAGGCAAAAAATTTTCCTGATCTTCCTATGCCGCATTGTACTTCATCCAAAATAAGAAGAATTTTTTTTTTATTACATATTTTTCTTAATTCTCTCAAACACCATGAAGGTATCACTTTAATTCCACCTTCTCCTAAAATTGGCTCTATCATTATAGCTGCGGTTTGGTTATTTATGGAATTTATTAATGACTTATGGTCACCAAAGTCAAAATGGTCAAATCCCTCTATTGATGGTCCAAAACCTTCAGTCATTTTTTTTGATCCACTAGCAAATATCGCGGCAATTGTTCTGCCATGAAATGAATTTTTTATACATAAAATCCTATTCTTTTTAGGCTTACCAATCGAATAGAAGTATTTTCTTGCAACTTTAATTGCTGCTTCTGTAGCTTCGGCCCCACTGTTTTGAAACATGACGTAGTCAGCAAAAGTATTTTTAGTCAATTTTTTTGCTAATTTTTCACCCTCAGGTATTTTAAAAGCATTTGAAACGTGCCAAACTTTTTTAGATTGAAGCGTAAGTGCTTTAATTAATTTAGGATGAGAATGACCTAGTGAGTTAACAGCAATTCCTTCAACAAAGTCTAAGTACCTTTTTCCATCTGTGCCATATAAATAACTACCTTTACCTTTTTTAAAGGATAGATTTTTTCGATTATAATTTTTAGCCAATCCACTCATTTATGATTTTATTTTATACCCAATTTTGTAAAGTATGAATGCTACATACCAAATAATTACAGACAAAATTGTAAGATATAATATTCCATACAAGATTGATCCATCTGAGGATCCTATAAAAGCATATCTAAACCCATCTATCATATGAAAAAATGGGTTATAATAACTTAGCTTCTTTAATATATATGGTAACTTTTCTACAGAGTAGAAAGTACCAGACAAAAAGGATAATGGAACTATAAAAAAATTGGTTACTGTAGCCATATGATCGAACTTTTCAGCCCAAAGTCCTGCTATAAAACCTGCCGCACCTAAAATAAATGATGATAAGATTAAAAATAAAACCAAAATAGATAAATTTTTTATTTCAATAGGCACAATAAATGAGAAAACAGTTATTGATATAATACAAATTATTATTGATCTAGTTATAGATGCTGCGATTATTGAAAAAGTAACCTCCAAAGATGACAGGGGCGCACCAATTAAGTCTACAATATTACCCATGACTTTTCCCATTAAAATTGATGAAGATGAATGAGCGAAAGATTGAGAAATAACTTGCATTGCAATTAACCCGGGAGCTAAAAAACTTATAAAATTGACTCCCAACACGCTAGGTCTTTCATTTCCAATAGCCAAAGATAATACAACTAAGAATAATAATGCCGTAACAACTGGTCCTATTATTGTTTGTCCATAAACAGATAGGAATCTTAATGTCTCTTTGCAATATAAAGCATAAATGCCTATCCAATTGATTTTAAATCTTCTTACACCTATTTGATATTTTGTTTCTATTTCAGACATAACGGATCATATAAATCATTAAATTTGTTAATAAATTAAAAAAAAGGCTTGTTATAACTTATCATAAATATTAACTAGATATAGTATATATAGAATTTAAAACAACTATTAGATGTATTATGAGTTGGACTGAAGAAAAAGTAAGTTTGTTAAAAAAATTATGGGGTTCAGGCAAAACCGCAAGTCAAATAGCTGAAATAATAGGTGGAATATCAAGAAATGCTGTAATAGGAAAAGCTCACAGATTAAATTTAAGTGCAAAAATAAAAACTAGGCCACCAATATTAAATAATACAAATTTAGATGTAAAGAAATCATCAAATAATAATTTCAAAAAAGGCAGAAAATTCAAATATCAATCTTTATTATTGGATAAAAATTTTGAGCCAGCAAGAAATTTAACGCTTGAGGAGTTAACGGATGAGACGTGTAAATATATGGAAGGTCATCCTGATGAAAAACATTCTTCGTTTTGTGGAAGAAAAACTGTTCAAAAATTTTCTTATTGTCCTTTGCATTTATTGTTAATTTATCAAGTTAAATCTAAAAAAGACGAATTAACGGACGAGGATGAGATACCTAAGTTTATTGAGAAAAAAATAAAATCTGCTTAAAATATTTACTTTAATATTTTTTTTTTTGCTTTTTCAAATTCCTCTTTATTTAAAACTCCATTTTCATGAAGTTCCTTTAATTTAACTAATTGGTCGTATACATTATCATTTTTATTTGTTGACTGATTATCAACTGATCTCTCTGTTTTTATGTCATTTTTTGCTTCTACACCTCTAGTAATAGCTTGCACAGCAAGATACAAAACAAATATTAGTATAGCTGCGACCGTAATATATATTAAATTTGTGATCATATTTTAATTAATTTTTTTGAAATTATATTGACCACCTTCCCTCCAATTGTATGAATATCTCATAATACCTTCTTCAAATTTAATTTTTCCAGGTAACCCTGCATCGGTATTTGTAAAAGCACCATCGGATTTTATATTATCATATTTTAATAATTTAAGTTGATCAATTGTTAAAATAGGATTAGGCATCAACTGCAAAAAAGAGGCAGATATTTTTGCCAAAGGTAAAGGCATAGGTATCAATAATTTTTTTTTATTAATACACTTTAACATTATAGATAACATTTCTTTAAATGTTATTATTTCGGGACCTAATGCCTCAATTTTTTTACTTTTGATATTTTCTGATACTACATAATATATTAAGTCAGCAACATCAGAGGCATGTATTGGCATAAACTTTGTTTTTCCTCCATAGTATAATGGAAAAAAAGGTAAATAACTCAGATAACTTAAAAACTTGGTTGTAAATGAGTCTGAAACGCTAAAAACAATAGAAGGCTTAATAATTACCGCCTCATTATTATTCTCTAGTATTTTGTTTTCTCCATTAATTTTTGATCTAGCATATTCAGAGTCCTTGGCTTTTTCGACTCCTAAAGCTGAAAAGTGAATAAATTGTACTTTATATTTTTCGCAAATACTTGAGATTATCTCGGGTAATTTAGTGTGTATGTTCCTAAATGTATTTATATTTCCTTTCTCGAATAAAATACCGATTAAATTTATGCAAATATCCGCTGAAGAAATTGCTTGTTCTAATTTTTTACTATCAAATATATTGAGCTCTAAAATATCAATATACCCAAGTTGTCCACTTGTTTTTAAAAAAACAGATTTATGTGCATTTCGAGTCTGACAAATGGCTTTGTAATTATTTTTTGTAAGTTTTCTGATTAAGTGTTTTCCAATCTGTCCAGATGCGCCGAGTATTAGTACTTTTTTTTTGATCATTTATCTTAAAATAGACAATATTGAGTACATTATATATATAATTTAAAAATGAATATCAAAATTTTTAATAATGATATACCTGAAGATTTGAAGTTGGATAATGAAGAAGTAGTCGCACTTGATTGTGAAGCCCTTGGTTTGGTGTTGGGTAGAGATCCTCTAACTTTAATTCAAATTGGTTTGAAGTCAAAAGATTGCTATATAATTAAATTGAATAGAGAGAATTACAACGCTCCAAATTTGGTCAAATTTTTATCAAAAAATTCAACTCAATTTATAATGCATTATGCCAGACAAGATTTGCTATGGTTAAAACATCATTTGAATGTTGAGCCACCAAACATTTTTTGTACAAAACTAGCATCAAAAATAGCTAGGACAGCATCAAGTTATCATGGTTATAAAGATTTAGTCAAAGAAATCTGTGGTAAAGATATTTCAAAAAAGGAACAACAGAGTGACTGGGGTGGAAACTTAACTGACAAACAAATACAATATGCAGCACAAGATACGCAATTTTTGTTCGACATTAAAGATAAACTTATTGAAATGTTAAAAAGAGAGAATAGATACGAGTTGTATATTAGATGTTTAAAAGCATTACCTATTTTGGTTGAAATGGAAAATAGTGGATTTAAAATAACTACATTTGAACACTAAAATGAGAAAAAATAAATTAAAAAAAATTGCAAGAAATGTTATAGATCTAGAAATCACAGCCTTAAAAAAATTAAAAAAATCTATTAATAACAATTTTGAAAATGCCGTTCATGCTATTGTGAATTGCAAATCAAAAATTATTATTTGCGGAGTTGGTAAGAGTTATTTAATAGCTTCAAAGGTAAGTAGTACCTTTTCATCTGTAGGCTGTCCCTCATTTTCAATTAATGCAAATGAATGTTCACATGGAGATTTGGGAAGTATTACAAAAAGAGATATCCTAATAATAATTAGCAACTCAGGAAATACTGAGGAATTAAAACCAGTAATTCAATATGCTAATAGATACAAAGTTAAACTTATTGGAATAACCTCAATGAAAGACTCTCTTCTTTATAAAGCTTCTGACATAAAACTTTTAATTCCTAAAGTGAAAGAAGCCGCTCTAAATGTAGTACCCACAAGTAGTACAACTGAACAAATTGCTCTTGGAGATTGTTTGGCTGTAGCATCTTTGAATATTAAAAAATTTGGACAGAAAAATTTCAAGCTACTTCATCCACATGGAAGCTTGGGTAATCAATTAAGGACCGCTGAGGATTTAATGATATCAAAGCAAGGTATACCTTTTATTGATGAAAACTCTAATATGAAAAAGGCTTTAAATGTAATTACAAAAAAGAAATTGGGAGTATTGATCTCAATTAATAAAAAAAAAATTACCACTGGAATTATCACTGATGGGCAGATTAGGCGCGCAAGTTCAAAAAAAGGTGATCTTTTAAAACTTAAAGTAAAGAATATTATGACAAAAAATCCTTATAGTATTGATAAAGATACTTTGGCAGCCAAAAGTCTATCAATAATGTCAGAAAAAAAAATAACTAGTTTATGTGTACATAAAAATAATAGAAAAAATAAAACTATCGGAATATTGCACATTCATCATATTTTAAACGCAAACATAAATTAATGAAGAAAAATACAATATTTCAATTATTAATTTTCTCTACTATTTTTTTATCTATTTTTCTTTTTTACTACAATTTTTTTTATAAAAAAAATTATCAAAAACAAATTAAAACTGAAATTATCAACGAAGTTACTCCTGATAATTTTAAAGAAGATACAGAAACCAACAAAAGTGTAATACTAAATTTAGAATATAAATCATCCGACGCTTTTGGTAATGAATATATTCTAAAGGCAAATTCAGCTGAAATTCAACCTGATAACGAGGAGAATTTAAAGCTAATTGATGTAAGAGCTGTTATATATCTAAAAGATAAAACTCCTATAAATATCTCATCAGATTTTGCGTTTCACAATAAAAATTCTTTTGATACAAATTTTTTTAGTCAGGTTGAAGTTAAACATGACGAATTCGATATAGAATCTGAAAATTTAGATTTATTATATGCAAGCAATCTTGTTAGCTTGTACAATATTAAAAAAGCTGTTTATGGAGAAAGTTCTTTAAAAGTTGATAAAATTAATTTTGATATATTGACTAAAGATTTAAGTATGAATATGTATAAAAATAACGAAAGAATTAATATATTATATAAATAATGGGAATAATTAAAAAATTTTATATTACTAAATTCAAAAAAGAGAGACCTAAAATTGAGCTAAAAAACATATCTTTATCTTTTGGCAAAAGGCAAATTTTAGATAATATAACTTTGACTGTTAGAGAAGGAGAGATATGTGGAATGTTAGGTCCAAATGGTGTTGGTAAATCTACGATATTTAATTTAATAACAGGATTATTAAAACCTAATTTTGGAAGCATATACATTGACAAAAAAAAAATAAATAACGTACCGATTTACAAAAGGGCATTAGATTTTAAAATTAGTATAGTTCCACAATCTGGGGGAGTATTTTCAGATTTAACATGTTATCAAAATCTTAATGCGATCGCTGATCTTGTTGTGAGAGAAAAAAAGAACAAAACTTTTGAGGTAGAAAAAATGATCTCAAAATTTGAACTTGATGCTGTTAAAAATATAAAGGCTAAATATTTATCTGGTGGGCAAAAGAAACGTGTTTGTATTGCAATGGCATTATTGTCAAACCCAAAAGTTGTTTTAATGGATGAACCCTTTCAAGGACTTGATCTTTTAAGCACAAGTTATCTACAAGAAACGATCGTTAATTTACAAACAGAAGATAACAATAGATGTTGTATAATCTCAGATCACGCTGCAGCAGACCTATTAAAAATATCTGACAGAGCAATAATTCTCGCTAATAAAAAAGTTATTGCTCATGGTCCGCCAAAAGAGTTGATTAAAGATGAAAGTGCAAAAAGCTTATATTTTGGAGACACTTTTAATATAAATTAAATCTAGGATGAAAAATATTATAAAAATTCATTCTAGAATACCAAGTTTTAACCAAACAATAGTAATACCTGGAGATAAATCTATATCTATAAGATGTATACTTCTTGGAGCACAGGCTAATGGAAAATCAAAGTTTTATAATTTATTAGATTCTGGGGACGTTAATAGTGCAATAAATGCAGTTAAATCTCTTGGAGTAAAAATTAAAAAAAAAAAAACATTTCATGAAATTTCAGGAGTAGGATTAAATGGCTTTGAATATAAAAAAAACTTAGTGATTGATTGTGGTAATTCTGGAACATTAGCAAGACTTTTGTGTGGTATGCTTGCAGGTTACGATTGTGAAGTAAAAATTATAGGTGATAAAAGTCTTTCAAGAAGAGATTTCTCCAGGGTAGTTAGACCTTTAAAGTTGTTTGGTGTTAATTTTCAAAATAAAAAAAAAAAATTACCAATTAAAATCAGTGGATCTAAATTTTTAAGACCTATAAATTATTTTGAAGAGAAAGGAAGTGCTCAGGTTAAAAGTTCGATAATGTTAGCAGCATTAAATACTCCTGGAATTACTTCAATTACAAGTAAACCGTCAAGGAATCATACTGAAAATATATTAAGATATTGTTTAAGATTACCAATTCATATCGCAAAGAAAAGAAAACTTGATGTTATTAATTTAGAAGGGCAAAAGAATTTTAAAAGCTTTGATTATAAAATCCCTGGGGATATTAGTTCAGCAGCTTTTTTTATAGTTTTAACCCTTTTGTCGAAAAATTCTAAATTAAAAATAAAAAGCGTTAATGTGAATGAAAGTAGAACAGGAATATTAACAATATTGAAAAGGATGGGTGCTAACATTAAATTAGTAAACAAAAAATTTTATAATGGTGAACATAACGCTGATCTATTAATTAAAAGCACAAAAGAATTTAAATCTATTAATTGTCCTAGTAGCTTAAACACAAAAACAATTGATGAATTTTTAATTATATTTTTAGTTTGTGCAAAGGCTAATGGAACATCAAGATTTAATAAAATTCATGAATTACGTCAAAAAGAGAGTGATAGATTAAAATTTGCTGCTCAATTTTTAAAAAAGATCGGAATTAAAGTTAAAGAAAAATATGATAGTCTAACAATTTATGGAAATCCGAATTTAAAATTGAGTGGTAATTTTATAGTTAAAAATTTTCTTAACGATCACAGAGTTTTTATGATGACCTGCATAGCAGCTTTAAGTTTTGGAGGTAAATTTAAGATTCATGATAAAAATTCAATTAATTCATCATTCCCTAATTTTTTAAGGATAATAAGGAAATTAGGTGCTAAAATTAATTAAGAAAATGTGAATTCTCAAAAAAATCTAAAGAATATCAGTGAAAAATGACTTATTAAATATATAAACTTGAAAAATATTTATTTTTTAACTAAAACGGCGTACTTAAAAATTAATTTATAAATGGAAATATATAAGGATATAAACAATTCTGAAACCAAAGAATTTGCAAACTTATTAAATAATCAATCAAAAAACAAAGTTGAAGAAGGCAAAATTTTTGAGGCAACAGTCACAAAAATTTCTTCGAAATATTGCTGGGTATATCTTGATGGACTTAAAAGCGAGCCAGCAATAGATATAAATGAAATTAAAGAAATTAACTTATTAGACAAAATTAAAGAGGGCTCTAAATTAAAGATAGTTGTAGAAAATCTGGAGTCTAAATCGGGTGAAATAATAGTCTCAGCATCTAAAGCCAAAAAAATAGAAGGGTATGAAACTTTATTAAAAAAGTATGAAAATAACGAAAATATAAAAATTAAAATTAAAAATAAAATTAAAGGTGGTTTTGTTTGTGAAGAATTAGAGACAAATCATTTACTTTTTATGCCTATGTCTCAACTATCCAACAGACCGACGAAAGATAACACGAATGTCATAAACAGCGAAATGGAAGTTAAAATTATCCAAGCGGATCGAAAGAGAGCAAATCTATGTTGCTCTAGAAGAGAACTAATAACAGAGACAAAAAAAGGTGATAAATCAAAAATATTTGAAAAATACAATCTAGGTGACAGAGTTGATAATGCCATAATTAAAAGTGTAACTGACTGGGGTTTATTTTTTGAGATCAACAATGAGATAGACGCTTTATGTCATTCTTCATGTTGTAGCTACCAAAGAATAGAAAATTTAAATGACATGTTTGAAGTAGGTCAAAAAATACCAGTGGAGGTCATATCTAAAGATGACAACAAATTACAAATTGGTGTTAGTATTAAAGCGCTATTAAAAAATCCATTCGATAATATTGATAACTATAAAGAAGGAGAAAATTACAATGTTACAGTAAAAAAAATCCTTGCCTATGGAGTTTTTTGTGAGCTAGAAGACTCACTAATAGCACTTTTACATCAGTCTGAAATTTCTTGGACGGATAAAAATGCGTTTCCAAAAAACTTCTTTAAAATAGGTGAAAAAATATTAGTCAAAATTATAGGTATTGATAAAGAAGCTCAAAGGATATCTATATCTTATAAAGCGACACTGGAAAATCCATATGAAAAAATTGCTAATAAATATAAAAATGATGAAGTCGTTGAAGTTCAGGTTTTAAACAAGAATGAAAGTGGTGCAGTTGTGAAAATTGTTGAAAATAATATAGAAGCGTTTTTACATCAAAATCAATTGAGTTGGTCAAATAATAACAGGCAGCAACTTGAAGCTTTAAAAAAAGGTGATTTGTTAAAAGTAAAAATTGTCGATGTTTCAGAAGAAAATAGAAAAATATTAGTTAGTAAAAAATTATTAGACAAGGATCCTTTAGAATTTTGGTCTGACAAAAAAATTGACGATATTTTAACAACTAAAGTAGTTTCTGTTGATAAAAAAGGTCTAATAGTAAAACCTGAAGGATCTGAAATGGAAATTTTCATTAAAAAAAATCAAATTGCAATTCAAAATGAAGATGCAAGAAGTGAAAGATTCACTGTATCGGACCGTGTGGACGCAGCAATTATTGAATTATCTCTAGAAAAAAGAAAAATATCACTGAGTATAAAAAGAGTTGAAGAAATAAATAATGAAATTGCAATAAAGAATTACTCTGATTTATCAAGTGGAAAATCTTTGCCATTTGCTAACTTGTCTGAAAAGCTGGATAAAAAAGGCAAAAAATAAACTGGTGATAAACAAGTCAGATTTACTTGAACAGCTAGCTGATAGTTTTCCTAATTTTATTAAAAAAGACTTAGAAAAATTAATTAATATAACACTAGAAAACATTATTAAGTCTTTAAAAACAGGAGATAGAGTAGAATTGAGAGATATTTTTATTCTTGAGGCTAAAAAATATAAAGCAAAATATGCAAGGAATCCAAAAACAAATGAAAAAGTATATGTGCCTGAAAAAAAAATTGTAAAATTTAAAAGCTCATCAAAATGGGCTAAACTAATAAATAATGAAGAATAAAATTTTTGTTGCTTGTGATACTTCTAATATAAATATTGTTAAAAAAATAATAAAAAATACCAAAACTGAAAAACTAAATATAATTCCTAAATTTGGAATGGAGTTTTTTTATAGCCAGAATTCGAGAGAATTTCTTAAAAACTATAAGAAACAATTTTGGCTAGATCTTAAAATTAATGACATTCCACAAACCTCCCTTGGTGCATTTAAATCTTTGAATGACTTAAAAAATTTAAAATATATGACCGTCCATGCAAGTTGTGGTTTTAAGACTTTGAAGGCGATAAAAAAAAAAGTTAGGAAAGATATTAAAATATTAGGTGTTACAATTCTTACCAGTTTAAAAAATGAAGATCTGAAAACGCTGGGATATTCTAAGCCATTAAATTATATAGTTAATAAGCAAGCCAAATTAATACAAAAAGCTGGCATTGATGGGCTGGTGTGTTCTGGTTATGAGGGAGGAATGCTTAAAAAAAAGTTCAAAAAATTATTTATTGTATGTCCGGGCATAAGAATGCCTGGTGACAAAAATAATGACCAGGTAAGGATAGTGACACCACATCAAGCTTTAATTAAAAACAAAGTGGATGCAATTGTTATGGGAAGATCTATTACAAAAGGTAATATTAAAAAAAATATAAATAAACTAATTTCTCATCTTGAAAAAAATGTACGTTAAAATTTGCGGTATTAAAGATCATGATACGCTTAAATATTTAATTAAACACAGACATAAACCTAAGTTTATTGGATTTATAAGCAATTATAAAAAATCACATAGATATTTAGATTTAACATCTTTAAAAAAACTAATAAATATTAATAAGAAGGGAGTTAATTTTGTTGCTGTATTGGTAAAACCAAAAATTACTTTTTTAGAAAAAATTAAATCATTACCATTTGATTATTACCAACTTTATGATGTTAGTCCAAGTATGACACGATTAATCAAAAAAAAATATCAAATTAAAATTATTAGTTCGATAACTATAAAAAAATTTAGAGATATACAAATTTACAAAAAGTATGAAAATATATCTGATATATTGTTATTTGATAGTAAGGGCTATGAAAAATCAAAGAGCTTTGACCATAATTATTTAAAAAAAATTAAACCTAAAAAAAAAATAATGGTTGCTGGAAATATTAAGCATAATGATAAACTTGATAAATTTAAAAAAATGACAGATATTATAGATATCTCTGGTGGATTAGAGACAAATAGATATAAAGATAGAAAAAAAATTGATTTATTCCTAAATAATGTAAATAAATTGTAAAATGAAGTTTCAAAAAAATATACCTTTGATAGATCAACATGATAAATATGGATTTTGGGGAGGAAAATTTGGAGGAAGTTTTATTCCTGAAACTTTAAAGAAACCTGTAGAAGACTTAACAATTTCTTTTAGTAAATTAAGAAAAAATAGTGAATTTTTAAAAAAAAAAAATTTCTATTTTAGTAATTACATCGGATCTCCTACACCATTCATAAAATTATCAAACTTATCAAATCATTTAGGGGGTGCTCAAATTTGGGCCAAAGTAGTTTCAGAGGCCAATGGAGGTGCTCATAAAATATACAACGCAACTGTACATGCTCTCATATGTAAAAGTTTGGGTAAAAAATATATTGTAGGTGACACTGGCGCAGGATATGCGGGAAAAATGCTTAGTATGGCAGCAAAAAAATTCGGTCTTAAATGTAAAATATTCATGGGAGCAAAAGATATTAAAAGACAAAAACCTAATTGTGATGCCATGCGTAGAAATGGGGCTGAGATAGTTCCGGTATATACAGGAAGTCAGACATTAGTAGACGCTGTAAGTGAATGTATGAGATATTGGGTATCTAATTGTGATAGAACACACATGTGTGTAGGATCAACTGTAGGACCAAATATATTTGTAAAAATTTGTGGCTGGAGCACCTCACAAATATCGAAAGAATTGAAACAACAAATTAAAGAAGAATTTAAAAAAATTCCAAAAAGGATCAAACTTATAAATTGTGTTGGAGGTGGTAGCTCAGCTTATGGTTTTTGGAGTGAATTTATAAAATATCCTAAAGATCAAATTGAACTAATCGGTGTAGAGGCGGGTGGTCCAAAGAGATCAAAATTGCATGCTGCACCTTTGAGTAGAGGGGCTAAATTAGGAATTTTACACGGAGCAGCTTCATATGTTTGTCAAAACAACGAGGGGCAAATAAATGAAACCGAGTCGATAAGTGCAGGTTTAGATTATCCAGGTGTTAGTCCATTACATTGTTATTTGAAAGATTTAAAAAGAGCGAGATATACTTTAGCTACCGATGAGGAGGCTTTAAATGCTTACAAGCTAATAAAGAAATATGAAAAGCTTAATCCAAGTCTTGAACCTTGTCACGCATTTGCAGAAGCAATAAAAATTGCTCCAAAATTAAATGATAAAACAATTTTGATAGTTAATTCTTGTGGAGACGCTAAAAAAGATAGAGATATTTTAAGAAAAAGAATAGGAAATTTAAAATGAGGCCTAATACGATTAAAAAAGCATTTGAGTTTGCTGAGTCAGAAAATAGACCTGCGTTATTATCATACACAGTCGCAGGTGATAATTCTAAAAGCAATTCATTAAAAATTCTGAAATCTTTATCTAAATATGTTGATATTTGTGAATTGGGGTTCCCACATAATACACCTATTGCGGATGGTGGACAGATTCAAACTTCGTCATACCGATCTTTGAAAAATGGAACTAAAATTAAAGATGTTTTTAATATTGTAAAAATGTTTAAAAAAGGAAAATTATCTAAACCAATTATTTTAATGGGTTATTATAATATAATCTTTCAATATGGAGAGAGTAAATTTATAAAAATGTGTAAGGCTTCAGGAGTTGATGGAATTATAGTAGTGGATCTTCCGTGGCCAGAAAACATAAATTTTTCAAAACTTTGTAAAAAAAATTATATTGAATTTGTTCAATTGATATCTCCAACAACATCGACATTAAGAGCAAAAAAAATAATTAAATCTTCACACAGCATGATCTATTATATTAGTATGTTGTCTACGACCGGTGGTAGGCTAAAAACAACACCAAAAGAAATTAAAAATAATTATTTAAAAATCAAAAAATTGAGTAAAAAAAAAAATTGTGTAATAGGTTTTGGTATCACAAAAGATAATATAGCAAGTTTTAAAACCGTTGACGGTTTAGTTGTTGGAAGCCAAATTTGTAGAGAAATCTCAAATTCGATTAAAAATAAACAAAAAATAACCAAAAATGTTGATAAATTAGCGAAAATACTTAAAAGGAGGATTATATGAATTGGATTTTAAAGTTAAAGAGATTTGGTGAGAGTATTAAAAAAAATGTTCTCAAAAAATTTCCCTCAAAAGATGACCAAGACAATAGTCAGTGGACACCTTTAAATTGTTGCAATTCAGGCCCTACTTTAAAATCTGATCTTGAGGAACATTTGTTTGTTTGTCCAAACTGCAAATTTAATCATACAATTAATCCAAAAACTCGATTTGACATGATGTTTGGTGAAAATAACTGGGAAGAAATTAATTGCCCATTACCTCCTGATAACCCCTTGAACTTTGTAGATAGCAAACCTTACTCGGACAGACTTAAATCTGCCAGAAAAAAGACAGGTCAAGATTGTGCTGTCTTATCGTGTGTTGCAAAAATTAATGAAGTTCAGATGGTTGTCTCAGCATTAAATTTTGACTTTATGGGTGCATCAATCGCTACCAGCGAATGCGAAAGTCTTATATTTGCAATTCAAACAGCGATAAATAAAAAATGTAGCTTTGTTTTAGCAAGTGCGTCTGGAGGTATGAGAATGCAAGAGGGAATTTTATCATTGCAATCAATGGCTAAACTTACAATTGCCATAAATGAATTGAAAAAAAATAATCTTCCGTTTGTTGTTTTATATTGCGCACCCGCTACAGCTGGAGGAACAACAGCTAGTATTACCTCGTTGTCTGATATAGCGATGGCTGAAGAAGGTGTGACTATTGCTTTCAGTGGAAAAAGGGTGGTAGCTGCAACTGTTCGAGAACAATTAGACGAAAATATTCAAAGAAGTGATTGGGTTCTTGATAAAGGTTTTTTAGATTTAGAAGTAGAAAGAAAAGATATACCGAACAAACTTTATAAAATATTATCTATTTTATTGAAATTAGGAACTGAAGCAAATAAAGAAAATAATGATGAGACTTCAGAAAATATTGTCCAGATTACAAAGGCTGCATCCTAAAGAAATAGATTTAAGCCTAAACCGAATAAAAAATCTTTGTAAAAAACTAGGAAATCCTCAGGATAAAATTAATTGTATTCAGGTCTGTGGTACGAATGGAAAAGGTAGTACAATTTCATTTTTGAGATCAATACTTCGAGAAGCCAACTACAAATGTAATATTTATACTTCACCTCATGTCAAAATTATAAATGAAAGGTACATATATAATGATGAAATGATAAGTGATAATAATCTTGCAGATTTGTTAACTGAAATCGAGGAAGTAAATAATGGTCAGCCACTTACATATTTCGAAGCATTAACTGCTGCATTTTTTCTTGGTTGTAAGGAATACAGCGATAATCTTGTAATCGCTGAATTTGGTCTTTTTGGTAGAGGGGATGCAGTTAATATATTAAAAAAAAATATATGTAATATTGTTACCTCATGTAGTGAAGATCACTTAGATTGGTTGCCAAAAAATGAGAGAACAATTGAGAGAATAATTTACGAAAAAACATCAGCCTTACTCGATACAAATATAGTTATAGCAAAACAATCGTCTAATGAAATAATAAGATTCATAAAAAATAACATATCTAAAAATAAAGCAAAAAAATATTTTTTTAATGAAGATTACAATTTTGTGTTAAAAGAAAATGACTTCTTTTATTATGAGGATAAATACGGTGGTTTAAAAATTCCAAAACCTAAAATGAATGGTCAATTTCAGCTTGAAAACGCATCTACAGCAATTGCTGCTTTGAGGGTATTAGAAAATATAAAAATAACTGATCAGAATATCTTTGATGGAATTAAAAAGGCAAATAATATTGCAAGGTTAGAGGAAATTAAGTCTGGCAAACTTAAAAATTTAGTTAAAGACAACATGCTACTCATAGACTCATCACACAATCCTGGAGGATCTAAAGTTCTTAACGATTATCTTCAAACTTTAGATTGTAAAATACACGTAATTATTGGAATGATGGCAAATAAAGATCATGAAAAATATATTAGTTATTTTAAAGATATTTCCTCTCTGACAACTATAGATATACCAAACCAACCAAATTCTATAAGTGGTAAAGATTTAAGAGAAAAGTTCAAGAATATACCTAACGTAAAGTATCAAACAAACATTGAGGAAGCTATCAAATCAGTAAACTTAGATAGTGGAGATGTTTTGTTAATAACAGGGTCTCTATATTTGGCTGGGGAAGTTTTGAGTTTAAATTAAAGATTTTCTTTTATCCAATCTTGAATATTCGATTTCGTTGTTGCACCAACTTTAGTACTAGCAAGCTCTCCGTCTTTAAATAAAAGCATAGTCGGTATTCCTCTAACTCCAAATTTAGTTGGAGTATTTGGTTCCTCATCAATGTTGTGTTTCGCAACAATTACTTCTTTCATTTCATCTGAAATAGCTTCCAGATGAGGAGCTATCATCAGACATGGGTTGCACCAAGAAGCCCAAAAATCTGTTACTACAATTTTATTTTCTTTGATCATTTTTTCAAATGTTTCATCTGTTGATTTTACTGTTGGCATAGTTTCTATATATAAAAAAAAAAATTTAAATCAATATATTATTTATCTATTTTATTATTATCCACATCACACATTCTCATATTTTTTTTGAATTGAGGTAACATACTCATTTAATTCGTCTAAAAATTTTAATTTTTCCACATCATTCTCGTTGGTATATTTATCTCTCAAAGTGTCTATCTCTGTAAAGCATGTTGGAATAGTCCACCATTTTTCTTTTCCTGTACTTAAAATTCGTTTAGCTATTCCCAATTGTATTGATTTTAACATATCTTTTGGCAAAACCTGTGGTGCTTCTTGATATATAATTTTCTTACCAAAGCCATGCAATCTTTCGTCCTCAAATTTTGATAATAATTTTAATTTATCCTTCCAATCTGCTGCGTGCCAAGCGGTAAACAAGGCAGTATCTTTATTTGAAGTAAATTTTGAATAAATACTTTCTTCTGCATATATGTCTTCCTGATTTTTCGATTGCTCCTTATCCTCGGCTATTTCTCTAAGTGCTGTTAGAATATTTTTTGAAAAATTTTCATTTCCTTTGATTATTTTTGATCTTTTATTTATTAATTCGATATCCATTGCACTATATGGTTCTGCTTGCATACCGTATTTTTTATCGAGAATTATTGGTGCCTTATTTGATCTAATCGTTCTTAAAAACTTGGGTGTTTTCTTCATCTCTGCTTTTAATTCGTTTATGGACATTTTTAGTAAAGGTTCTATGTCCACTCTTAAATCAACTGCTTGACCCCACTGATAAACTGGATGGATACAATATTTTGGGTGAAGGGGACTTACAAGATATAATCTACTTTTGCCGTAGAAGTACTCATTTAAAGTAAAAATATCCTCTTTTTTGATAATTGTCTCTGTTTCTATTTTATTTGCAGTTCTCAAAAAATCATTCCATGTATCTGGTTGTTTTCTTTTTATTAAACCAAGGACTTTAGCGGTCAAACTTGCATCAAAAAAAGCTGAATGAGCTCCAGCCGAGTCAAATCCATTCATCCTACTTAATGACTCTAATTTGAATACCGGGTTATTTTTTTCATTTATTTCTGTCTCAAGTACATTTTGATCTACGGCATAGGCTGCTCTTGCAATATTAATACCATCATGACGCTTATTTGGTGAAGCATTGGTAATATACGGATATCGAATTCCCTTAAAAAATTCTTTTCTCAACATTTCATCATCGAACCCTATATTGCTCCAGCCAAGAAAGCAGCAAGGAGTCCAACGTCTAAAAATTTTTTCTATCTCCCCCAACATTTGATAGTGACTTAAGTTTACCTGGGTTAGTTGCTTTATAGTTGTTTTGTTTACTATTAATGCCATTGCCTGAGGTATTTCACCCTCAGGTAATCTACATCTCAAATTAAATCTGTCTTTTTCTTTAAAATTTTCGTCAACTAATATTCCTCCAATTTCAATTATGCTTCCAAAATCTGTGCTTGCACTTGAGCTTTCGATGTCCCATATAGCTAAATTCATTTTAATCCTTTATTAGCTTTGTTTGAGGAATATTTGAAGTTTTAAAGAACTTAACTATTCGCATATAAACAATTAGCATTCAGTTAATATATCTCTTCTAATTAACATAAGTTTAAAGTCAAGCTGAATTCTTAAGTTCATTAAACATTTTTAATCTTCCAAGAAATAAATTTTGATACATTTGTAATTCTGGACCTTCGATTATGAAATCCTGAAACAAGTTATCCACAGTACATAAAAGAATAATTCCAGATGTAATGTTCGTTTTATAGACAACATTGTGCGCTAATGTATAAGCCCCAAGTTGTAAAAAATAATCTTGTATATAATCAGGTTTTTTAGGACGGTTAGCTTGTTTGAAATCAATAATGGTTTCGTTTCCCTTATAAATTCCAATAAGATCTGCAGTCCCAGCATATCTATCGTTTGGATTAATAAGTGTAGCTTCCATCCCATAGATCTCATCTAACTTTCCTTTGATGCCATTTTCTATTATTACCTTCGCCATATTTTTATACTGCTCATTGCTCTCAAAAAAACTGTCGTTAACTCTACCTCTTAAATAATCTTCAATATAAGAGTGAAGAGAAGTCCCTCTTCTAGATGCATCAGTTTTAATTCTATTAGCTTCTTTATACCCTACTCTTTGTTTCCATAACTCCAAAGATGCTTTGTCCTCTTCTGATTTTGTTAAACTTAATACGCTTGTTACACTTGGGTACTTCTCATCACCTAAAAGATATTTTCTCATTCCGTCTTCATTTGATCGTGAAGATTTTGGGTAATTGAACTTATTATTCCACTTCATGAATTAGTTATATCACCACCTTAATGAAAATATTAATTGTTAATTTTTTTGTTAGGTTCTGGAAACTTTTCAATATTTTGATTTTTTGAAGCTAATTCAACTTGCTCGGGATCTTTTATATTTTCTAAAGTCCTAGATATTGATCTAGCATCTCTACCAAAGTCGTCTGTGACTTTCATTGCTTCCTCTAATTTCTTTCTCAACACTTTAATATTATCAAAATGCTTTCCAAATCTTGAAGTGATAGTTTTTAAGTCTTCATGGATTTGGGTTGCATGTTTTTGAACTCGAAGTGTTTGAAATCCTAAATGGTAAGCTTGTATTATTGCACATAAAGTATTTGGTCCAGCTATAGTTACTTTGTATTTTTTTCTCAACTCCTCTAATAAAAGCTCCTTTGTCTTTGGATCTCTATAACTTGAAAGCTCTGCATACAAACCTTCAATAGGAACATATACAATTGCAAAGTCTGTGCTTAAAGGAGGGTTTATATATTTTTCATTTACAGCTTTTGATTTTACTCTAAATGCTGATGCTAGTGCTGATCTTGCATCGTTTAAACTTTCTTTATTGTTATTTTGAAATGCTTCATCTACAGCTTTATATTTTTCTATAGGCCAGTGACTGTCTATTGGACACAAAACATTATTTTGAAGTTTAATTGCAAATTCCACATGGTCTCTGGTCTCTTCTGGTTTCATTTTAGCATTTGCTATATAATGTGAGGCAGGTAGCAAATCTTCAAGTAAGTTTGCCAGTGAGAATTCGCTCAGTCCACCATATTGCTTAACTCCAGCAAGTATTCTACTGAAATCCGTTTGGCTTTGATTAATTTCCTCAACCTGTTTATTAAATACATCAATTTTTTCCTCAACTTTTGTCATCGTTTGTGCCATATCTCTGGTCACGTCTTTTGACAAAGAATTAAAGGATGTGGTCATAGTACTTATAGAATTGTTTAAGCTTTCTTTAAGCTGGTTAATCTCATTTGTTTGGGTGTTGTCCTCTTTTTTATTTTTTTGACTTAATAAAATAAATATAACGACACCTAAAAGTACTAAGACTAAAATAATTAATATATTTCCAAAATCCATATTAAGCTGCAATCATCCTTTCTAATTTATTGATGGTGTTTTTTAAGTCTTTTTTTTTTAAAGTACATTCCCATATATCGACGACTCGCCATCCCATTCTTAATAATTTTCTTTTATTTTGAAAGTCTCTTTTTTTGTTATTTTCAAGTTTATTTATCCAGTAACTAGTCCTTGTTTTTGGGATACTGCTTCTATTACAGCCATGATAGTGCCAATAACAGCCATGTATATTAATTATTGTATTATATTTAGGTAGGACAATATCAGGTTTTCCAGGAAGTTTTTTATCATGGATTTTGAATCTATATCCTTTTTTAAATAATATTGTTCTTACAACTATCTCTGGTTTAGTATTTTTTTGAAAATTTTTCATTTAATTTGTTTAAAATTTGATCTTTTGACATTCTATAAATGTCAAGATTTAGCTCTATTTGATAAAGTTCTTCTATAAAGTCTCTAAAGTCACCAACTTCACCTCTTTTATATGATTGTTCACCAGTTGTGTCTGATTTTTTTTTAAAATAAAGCTGAGAATAGGCTTCAACTACACCTTTAGAACTAAACATAATTGGAGATTTGCTTATAGTTTCTAGTTCATCTGAATAATTATTAGTGGGTTTATATAATAAACATAGACTATCTTCTTTATACACATGATAAATTTCCCAAAGAGTTCTCGCTAATTGTCTTCTCCACTTTCCTTTTTCCTCAGATAAATATCTGTTTTTTTCATCACTTCCAGATCTTATGCCTGGAAAAAATGCAGTAAAATAAGCTGCCGATATCCAATTAAATAACCCTCTGTCCCATCTATATTTTTTAAGATCGATATTTGAAATTCTTTCATTTATATAAACCGCATAATCATAAGAATTAATAAATTTTTTTTTTAAATCTATTTCTTTAGAGTTTTTTACCTCAGATGTTAATTTTATATCCTTTATTAAATGCAAAGGTACTTTAAAGTTTTTTGTTTTTTTTGACTTAAATTCTTTTTTCATTTCTATTACAAATTTTTTAAATTTTAAATTGCCTTCTTCGTTAAAACTTCTAATTTTAATTTTCATTTGTATCTACCTCAACTGTATCATCACTAGAATCTAATTTATTTTTTTCCTCTAAATATTTTTCAATGAAGTCTTTTTCCGATATATATCCTTGTGTTGCATTATCAATAAACTCTTCTAAATCTAAATTATCATAAAAATCTTCCGCATCTGGTTTTTTAAAAATTTCAGATAAATCCTCCCAATTTTTCTGCTCATTATGAGTTTGAGCATATTTAAGTAATCTGTATTTATATTCATTATCTGGCTTAATTATAGATTGTCTTAAAAGCTCTCCAAAACATTTGGAAAAGATGAGTGTTCTTATTCTCATATCTGAACTCATATCAGATTTTATCCCTAATTTTTTATTTAAGTAAATTACAGGCTGACCTAGATTTGGATCCTCAGTGTGAAATCCGCAAGTAAACAACTCTTCCATTTCTTTTTCATATGTGCCTATTAATGCAGATTTTACAGGGACCTGTATTTTTTGAATTTCATCTTTTGTTTTTACCACAAATGGTCTGAAGCCCTCTGAAGTAGCAATATTTTTCTCTCCATTAACCATTATCACTCTAAATCTAGCAGTTGAGGAGTCTATCTCATTTAAATTTCTGTCGATATTGCTCTCTTCTATTACTCTTTTTTTAAAAAAATCTATTCTATCAGTTAGTGGGGTCTCTAGGTTCCCCCATTGAATCTCTTTTCTATATGCATCTCTATATGCCTCTACAAATATTTTTATGTCTGAAAATTTAATTTCAGGAAAATTTTTTTTTACCTCTTTTTTTATTCTCTCCAGGTTATCTTGAAATACGTAAAATTTGTTATTTTGAGAAGAAGCGTATATTCTTATATCGCAATTATTTTCGTCATTACAAACTATATTTACTCGGTTAGTAAAATTTAGAAATGGCATGATTTATCCTTTAAGTTTCCTTGCTCTGACATCGAGGTCTTTTTTT
>CACNCN010000006.1 GCA_902618975.1 uncultured Pelagibacteraceae bacterium
TTTGGATATATTTTCTATTAACTTTATTTCATTCTCAGACTCAGCATTAATTAGAAAAATATTTTTATCTATTGCAAAACTAATTTCCTCTGACGTCTTTCCTACACCGGAAAAAACAATTTTGTTAGGCGAAATTCCAGCTTTTAGAGACGTCATAAGTTCACCTTTTGAAACCACATCGGCTCCTAAATTATTTTTTTTTATAATTTTTAAGATTTCCAAATTATTATTTGCTTTTATTGAAAAACAAATAAGTGGCTTTATAGATTTAAAATTTTTTTTAAAAATATCTATATTTTTATTCAGAAATCCCTTTGAATAACAATATAAAGGTGTTCCAAACTTTTTAGCAATTTTTGCTGCACTAATATTTTCTATAAAAAATTTACCAGATTTATATTTCATAATATTAAGTAATTTTATTAAATTTTATATCTACCAAAGCTTTGTATTCTGGATCAGCTTTCTTTCCACAAGATATAACCAAAGCACTAATGAAAATTATTAATATTGTTTTTTTTATCATTTTAATTCTTTTTTATAATATTTTATCATCTTCTTTATATTATCAAAAGATGTTCCGCCAAACGATTTTTTTGAATTTATTGAATTTTTTAAATCAAATATTTTTGTTACATCCTTACTTAATTTTGGTTCAATTTTTCTAAGTTCAGAAATTGTAAGTGTTGTAAAAGTTTTATTTTTTTTTTCACAATAATTAACAATTTTAGCTGTAATATTATAAGCTTTTCTAAATGGATAGTTTAATTCTTTAACAAAATAATCTGCAAGATCAGTAGCTGTAATAAATCCCTTATTAGCTAACTCATACATTTGTGTTTTATTAGCACTAAAATTTTTAAGTACCTCATTCATTAATAATATAGAGTTTGACAAGTTATCAAAAGCATCAAAGATAATTTTTTTATCATCCTGAAGATCTTTATAATATGATAATGGTAAACCTTTTAATATTGTCAACATTGAAAAAAGATTTCCGTATATTGTTCCTGTTTTTCCTCTTAAAAACTCTAATGGGTCAGGATTTTTTTTTTGAGGCATTATAGACGAACCAGTAACGATTCTGTCATTCAATGAAATAAGATCAAAAGCATCTGAATTCCAAATAATTAGTTCTTCAGCTAATCTAGAAATATGCATTGAACATGTTGAGGCCGCGTACAAAAAATCCAAAACAAAATCTCTATCTGCAACTGTATCAATGGAATTTCTAGAAGGTTTTAAGAAATTTAATTTTTTTGTCGTATAGAGTCTATCTATTTTAAAAGAAGTTCCACTTAAAGCTCCAACGCCCAACGGGTTTTCGTTAAGACTGTCTAAATTATTATTAAGTCTTTTTTTGTCACGATTAAACATTTCAATATAAGCTAATAAATAATGTGAAAAAGAAATAGGTTGAGCATTTTTCAGATGGGTAAACCCAGGCATTATTACATGAACACTTTTCTCAGCTTTTTCCAGTATTATTTTAATTGAAAAATTTAATAATTTTACAATTTGTTTAGTATTATTTTTTAACCATATTTTTAAATCTGTAATAACCTGGTCATTTCTGGATCTTGCAGTGTGCAGATAACCAGCCTCTTCACCTATTAATTCAAATAATCTTCTTTCTATAGACATGTGAATATCTTCATCTTTATTATTATAAACAAATTTTTTCTTAATTATTTCATTTCTAATTCTATTAAGACCAAAAATTATTTTATTCTTTACTTTGAACGAGATTATTTTTTGCTTAAAGAGCATTTCTGCGTGTATCATAGAAACTTTAATATCTTCCTTGAAAAGTCTTTTATCAACATCAATTGAATTTCCAATTTTTTCAAAAAAAGTTGGATTTTTTTTAAGAATTCTATTTTTCCAAACTGATTGATTGTTTTTATTTTTTGCCATGCTAAATACTCTCTCTTATATGAAAATTTTTTGTTTTAAATTATCCATAATAATTTTATATCTAATATCAATTACTCACGTATATTCAATAGAACATCCTAATTTAAAAAATTTAGTGCTTCATAAAAACCCGAAAAAACTTGATAATGTCGTATTTAAAAATATTAAAAATAATCATATTAAGTTATCAGATTTTAAGAATAAACTTGTTATAATTAACTTTTGGGCGACCTGGTGTCTACCTTGTAGAGAAGAAATGCCCTCTCTAGATAAACTACAAATAAATAGCAACTTAAAAAATTTAAAAATCATTCCGATTAATATTGGAAGAGAAAAACTTTCAAAATCAACTAAATTTTTTGAAGAATATGATATTAAAAATTTAGAAGTATATTATGACTCTTCTTTGACCCTACCAAAAAAACTTTTATTAAGAGGTATACCAACTACTTTACTAATTAATAAAGAAGGAGAAGAATTTGCCCGAGTTGTAGGAAGTATAAATTTTGAAGACGAAAATTTAATTAACTGGTTAAAAAAATATGAATAATCTTAGTCTAGACACCACAATCATATACCCCGAAAACAAAAATAGTATTAAAAAAGCAATTATACTTTTTCATGGATATGGTGGAGACGGTAAAGATATAAGTATGCTATCCTATAATTGGACAAGGCATTTAGAGAATACAATTATATTATGTCCAAACGCTCATCAAAAGTGTTCAATCAACCCTTTGGGATATCAATGGTTTGATTTATCAAATGATGAAGAGAGTTTTGTTATAAATCAAACTATGGAAGCAGAAAAAAAAATTATTATATATATTGAAGAAATAAAAAAAAAATTTAAGTTAAATAATAAAGATATTTGCTTATCTGGATTTAGCCAAGGATGTATGATTTCAATAAATATTGGACTAACATCAAATGAAGAATACAATTGTATAGTAGGTTTTTCTGGCAAGATAATAAATAAAGAAGATCTATCAAATAGAATAAAATCAAAGGCAAATATTTTACTTATCCACGGCTCACTTGATAGTGTAGTGCCGCCAAATAACCTTCTTGATGCAAAAGACTTCTTTATTCGTCATAAAGTAAATATAGAGACAAAACTAATTGAAAATTGTGAACATTCCATACCTTTGGAAGCATCAAGTCACGCATTGCAATTTATAAAAAAAAATTTCAATAAATAATTAGTATTTGTAATATTTGTTCCATTGAAAAAATTTTTTTTTTAGGTTAGAATTTTTAATAATATGTTAAATGATCAAAATATGTCTTTAGAAAAATGCCCTGCGCTTGTTTTAAATGCTGACTACAGACCATTAAGTTATTATCCTTTATCACTTTGGAGCTGGCAAGATTCTATCAAATCTGTTTTTTTAGATAGAGTATCTATAGTTAGTTATTACGATAGAGTAATTAGTAGCCCATCATTCAGTATGAAGCTCCCAAGTGTAATAGCACTTAAATCTTTTGTAAGACCTCTCACCAACCCTAACTTTACTAGATTTAATGTTTTTCTTCGTGATAAGTTTTGCTGTCAGTATTGTGGAAGTAATAAAGAATTAACTTTTGATCATTTATTACCTCGATCAAAAGGTGGTAAAACAGATTGGGACAACGTTGTAACTGCTTGTTCATCCTGTAATGTAAAAAAAGGGGGTCGTTTATACGAAAATTCAGGAATGATATTGGCTCAAAGACCTTTTAGGCCGAGTACTGAAGATTTACATAAGAATGGAAAAAACTTTCCTCCAAATTTTTTACATAAATCTTGGATGGACTATCTGTATTGGGACGTAGAGTTAGAACCTTAATTAAATTTTTTCAGATATATTTATAGCTATTTTAGAACCTGTTTTGATAATTTTATCAAGTATTGAATAAATACCAGTCTTAGATGCTCCTTCTTCGTAAGCAATATCCTTATGATGAAGCTCATCTTCTCTAAATTTAATAATTTTATCTCTTAGTTCCTTTTCATCTTCGCCTAACTGGTTAATTTGATCTTGATAATGCTTGTCAATAACCTCTTCAACTGAAGCAGTACACAACATTGCTGCTTTTTTTCCTAATAGCGTTGTACCAAATCCTAAACCTACACCTAACAAATCCCAGAGAGGTAAAAATCTGGTCGGTTTGATTTTTCTTTTTTTTATTTCGTTCTCGAAAAAATCACAATGCTCCCTTTCATGCTCTCTCATTTCTAATATTGTATCTTTTAACTCGTCATTTTTGTAAATAGTATTAAGCGCTAGAAGTTGACCTTCATAAATTTTAACAGCACCTCTTTCTCCAGCGTGATCAACTCTGATAAATTCTTCAACAAGTTTATTTTTTGTTTTTTTCATTTTTTGATATTATTAATGATATAACTATTACTAAAAAAGATAGAATTACATTTATAGTCGCAAGAGAAAATCCCATTATTCTAAAGTTAACATCTTTACAATTTGGAGGAATTTCCTTTAATGCCTCTAATAATTGCTCTTTATTGAATATACTGGTATTTGAGTTTGAACAACCACCAAATTCAGGGAAAAAATTATTTTCAATACCAAAATGATAACCAGAAATAATAAAACTGATCAAAAAATTAAATGCAAGTAGATAAAGCCATATATTTGATTTTAAATTATTGTATCCAAAAAAACATATAAATATAGATACCAAGTAAGGTATTCTTTGGTATTTACAAAGTACACAAGGTTTAGCTCCGACTATATATTCAATATAAATAGCTCCAATTAATATAGAGATACTAAATGCTGTTATTAAAAGATAGAAATTTTTTAATTTAAGTAAGTTATTCATTTATGATGTAAAATTTATTAAATACTTATAAAGAAAATATGCAATAAAGATTATTATAATTGAAATTATAATTGAAATTGTCAATAGTCTTTTTTCAATTATACTTCTCATAGCTGATCCAAAATTTCCAATTAAAAATGCGATTATAAAAAATCTCGTTCCTCTAGTTAATGCTGAAACAATTATAAAATAAATTAGATTAAAATGAACAAACCCACTAGTTATTGTCAATAGCTTGAATGGCACAGGAGTGAAACCTGCGATAGCTAGCAAAGTTATCCATGCTATTACACCTCCATCAGAAGACACCTTATCTTTTAAAAATGATGTATTATCTACCCCATATAACTCGAAAATTTTAACACCTATTTCATTAAAAAATACAAAACCTATAAAATAACCTAAGCAAGCACCCAAAACAGATCCTAAAGTTGCTATTAAAGCAATTTTTGCCCATTCTTTTTTATTCGCTATTGTCATTGGAATAATAAATACATCTGGTGGTATCGGAAAAACAAAACTTTCTATAAATGAAATAAAACCTAGAAAAGTTTTAGATTTTTTGTGACCTGCCAGTTTTATTGATCTTTTATAAATTTCTTTAAACATATTTCTTTTATTATATTAAATCTTTTTTTATACTATTTCTAAAATATATAAACTTAAAGAATAAGGGCGAATGGCGGAACTGGTAGACGCGTTGGACTCAAAATCCAATAGTAGCAATACTGTGAGAGTTCGACTCTCTCTTCGCCCACCAATTATTTTTAAATACTACAATTTTTTAATTGCAAATATTATCTAAATTTTGAAAATATTATTATGAATTTAAGTAAAATTAATAATCTTTTAGAACTGTTTCATAATCAATACATCTTAGAAAAAAATAAAAAAGAAATTTTATTATCATCACTAGGAGTAAAAAATAAAAATTTCAGTTGGCAGGACACTTATTACTCAATTATTAAGCTATCTAAAGAGATAAATAAATATGTTAACAAAGGTGACAGATGTCTTATAATTTCTGAAAATAGACCTGAATGGTTTATCACAGACTTGTCGATTATGTTGTCAGGATCAATTACTGTCCCTGCATATACCACTTATATTGAGAGGGACTACGAATATATTATTGATGATTGCAAGCCATCATTAATATTCGTATCAAATTTAGAACAATTTAATAAAATCAAAAATATTTTGAAGAAAAAGCACTTTATTAAAAAATTATTTTCGTTCGAAAATTTAGATAAAGTTAATGAGAACGAGTACCAGAACTTAAGTCATTTTTTCACTAATTTAAAAATAGAGGGAAATATTTTAAATACAAAAATTGTACGAGGAGATCCCGCTTGTATAATTTATACCTCAGGAACCCAGGGTAACCCTAAAGGAGTTATATTAAGTCACGGAGGAATTTTAAATAATTGCGAAGGTGGTATTGAAATACTGAAACCTATAACTTTAAAAAAAAAAATTAATTTCTTGACGTGGCTTCCTCTATCCCACTCCTATGAGCACACAGTTCAATTTGTACAAATTTCAGTGGGTGCCAGAATCTTTTATGCTGAGAGCATTGAAAAATTGATTAAAAATATGAACGAATGCAACCCAGATGTAATGACAGCAGTCCCAAGATTTTATCAAAACCTTTATCAAAAAATTAATGCAAATTTTAATAAAACTAGTGGCATTAAAAGATTTTTTATTGAAAAAATGCTATTTCTTGAAAAAAAAAAATTAAACAAAACTCCCCTAGATTTCTTTGAAAAAATTCAAGATTTTCTTGTTGATATTATAGTAAGGAAAAAAATTAAGAAACAATTTGGAGGATCGCTAAAAGCTTTTGTATCAGGAGGAGGCGCTCTCGATAAAGAAATTGGTATTTTTCTTAACGCTATAGGACTTCCAACATTACAAGGTTATGGATTAACAGAGACATCGCCAGTAGTTAGCTGCAATCCTTTACATGATATTCGAATAGAAACCGTAGGGATACCATTTAGAGGAAATAAGGTTATGTTAGCTGAGGATGGTGAAATACTTGTTAAAGGTGAAAATGTAATGATCGGATATTGGAATAATAAATCCGAGACCGATAAAGTACTAAAAGATGGTTGGTTATATACCGGAGATATTGGCAGATTTGAAAATAATTATTTAAAAATAACTGATAGAAAAAAAGACATTTTAATTACTCCCGGTGGAGATAACATTTCTCCTGTAAAAATTGAAAATGAATTAATAAATTCTGAAATTATACATCAAGCTGTTGTTTATGGTGACAACAAACCTTATTTAGTAGCATTATTAATTTTAGAAGAACAAAAGTATAACTTATCTGAAGCTGATATAAAAAAAGAAATTGAAAAAAAAAATAAAAATTTATCTAAAATAGAACAAATTAAAAAATTTTTTATTGTTAAAGATAAATTTTCAATTGAAAATGGAATGTTAACACCAACATTAAAATTAAAAAGATTTAAAATTGTTAATAAATTTAAAAATAATTTCGAGGATCTTTATTAAACTTATTTGAAATAAATTGTTTATTAATGGCAATTTATCTATCTTTTTTAAACAAAATTTTTTTTTAAAAATTTTTTGTTTACATTTAAATTTTTTTAAAAAATTAAATAATTGACATAACTAACCAAAAAAAATAAAAATTACTTAATCGCGAATCAAAAATGATTCGTAAAAAAAACAAGGGAGCTAAAAATGGCTAAAAGAAGAAAAAAAGCTAAAAAGAAAAAGAAAGCTAAAAAAGCTAAAAAAAGAAGAAGAAGATAAATTAGTTTTCTTTTTCTTAATAAATTACGCTTCCCATGGCGATTGCGTGGGAGGCGTTTTTTTTAAGCGTTAGTTTCAGTTTCGATAGGTTCTTCAATTCCTTTATCTTTATTAATAACAGCTTCTTCAGTTTTTGGTTTCTGATTTTCAAGGTTTCTTTTCAAAGCTTTATCCAATTTTTTTTGTGTGTTTTCCATACTCAATCCTAAAATTATTTGAAATTCAGAGAGTATTCTATCATAAGCTTTTTCGAAAAGCTGCCTTTCACTGTATGATTGATCGATCATTAAATCGTCACCTTTATTAAGATCTCTTACTACCTCAGCTAATTCATAAATTTTTCCTGACGAAATTTTAGCTTCATATTCTTGAGCTCTCCTACTCCACATTGATCTTTTAATTTTCGGTTTACTTTTCAATATGCTTATACATTTGTTAATTTGATTTACTGTTGCAAGTGGCCTCAAATTCGATTGTTTGTTTACGGGTATCATTCCACTTGCCTTGTCTTTTTCAAACCTCATTACATAAGTTTCAACATCAATCCCGCCTATATTTATTTTTTTAAATTCAGTGATCTGACCCACACCGTGTTTTGGGTATACAACGTAATCTTTAATTTTATACTCTTTTTTTTCGGTTAACTGCTTCTTTACTTTTTTTATCTCTGGCTTTTGTTCTCCCGATCCTTTTGGAATTCTTAAATTTTGATTTACATTTTCGTCAACTTTTTTTTTTAATTTATCTTTGTTATTTGAAATTTTAACTGTTTTTATTTTTTTAATTTGTTTAATTTTTTTTGTATTTTTTTTTTGTTTTTTTACTGCTACCTTTTTTTTTATTTTCGATTTAGTAGTGCTTTTATTCTTAAAGGTTTTCTTTAAAATATTTTTCAAATTTATTTTTTTCATCTTTTAATTTGTCTCCATATGGACTTTCTTTTTTTTCAGTAATATTCGGCCAAATCTCTGAATACTTTGTATTTAACTCTACCCATTTTTCAGTTCCATCGTTTGTGTCAGGTTCAATAGCACCTATTGGACACTCTGGTTCACAAACGCCACAATCTATACACTCATCAGGTTTAATTACAAGCATATTCTTTCCTTCATAAAAACATTCAACAGGACATACCTCAATGCAATCCATAAGTTTGCATTTAATACATTTATCATTAACAATATAAGTCATAAGTAAAACTCTAATTATTTAATATCTTTTTTTTTAAATCACCAACATCTTTAGGATCTAAATACAGCAAACCAGTTAGTCTTCGCATCAAATTTGATTCATACATATCTGAATTATTGTCTGAGTAAATAATTTTCCAAAGTGCTTCAATTATTATTAACTTCTTTTCTTTTTCAACATCCTTAACTTTACGAGTAAAATTGAGTATCTGATTAGAATCTGCCTCTAATTTTTCAGCCTCGCTGACTATCTTAGGGACATTATTTTCCTCAACACCTAAACTTTTAAGCGTTTTATTTATAATTTCTTTTTCATTCTGTGTATAGTTTTGGTCAATTTTCGATGCATGTATTAATAAACAAGCAACCTCTACATATGTTTCATCAGAACTATTCTGTTTTTCTTTATTTTTTTTTTTTAAAAAATCAAACATTATTACTTCAAGTTTAATTGATCCAAAATCCCAAAAGGATTATCGTTCTTATTTTTATAATGAGATTTTAAATTTTTTGTCTTTTTGGGAAAATATTTGAAATATACTTCCTCGTTTTTAGAAAATGTTTTGTATCCCATTATTTCTATTAGTTTTATAAAATCTTCTTTTTTACAACCGAGCAAATTAAGCATACTGGCTTCTAATTTAATTTGTTTATTTTCTGCATTAAGTTTCATTATATAGATAAAGAGTCTTTCCAGAATGTCAATTCTGACAAAATAGCTTCCAAACCTTTCAAATCCACATAAAAGCATGAAATTAGAATTGTTATGATTTTTATCTTCTATAAAATTCAAACCAAACGTTGGAGGTTTTAATTCATAAAACTTTTGATTATAATTTTTCCATAGTAAAATTCTCAAAGATACTGATTGAGGTTTAAATAATTTGAATAGAAATATATGATATCTACCAAATTTAACACCAATATCACGTAAAATTTTTCTTTCATCTTGAGAAAGACTCTTTACAATTTTAGAAACCTCATCTCTTTTTACAACGCCATTGTTCTCGTATAGCTGAAAAGCAAGTGCTCTGATTTGAGGATTGCTATTATTTAAATTTTTAAGCTTAAAAAGTGACTCAAGCTCGTTTTGAATTTTATCAGATAACCACTTATTTAAAAATTCTTTTAATTTTCTTTGATCTTCTACCTCGATCATATCATCTACAATCAGAAATGTTTCAGGATTTAAATAATCTTTACCAGGCACAAGCATAGCTATTGGGTTTCCTTTCCAATAGATCTTGAAATCATCTTTTAAATCTATATTTGAATTACTAATGATTTTCCTAAATCTGTTTAATATTTCAGGAGTTACATTTAACCTTGCTGCTTTTTTCAGGGATTTGATATCAGTTTCAAACGCCCCATTTTTTAAATCTAATTCAAGTTTAAGACCTTTTAATTTACCAATAAACTGGTCGTTAATCATAACGTTCTCATCATTAATTATTTTTGTTTCAAGATTTATGTCTTGTTTTAAACCTCTAGCAAGAACACTTGCTCTTTTATCAATAAAACTTTTTGTTAGCTCTTCGTGAAGTCTATCAGATAGTTTATCCTCTAAATATTTAGTTCTCTCTATCCAATAATCTTGGTTTTCGACCCAATTTGATTTATTTGAAACATAGGACCAAGTTCTTACATTTGCTATTCGATTGGATATTGAGTCAACATTACCCTCTAGTTTATCAAGATTCGATAGTTGTTTTTTCATATATAAATTTGGGATTTTATTGTTGTTACCTTTTAAAAAGCCAAATACCTTTCCAACTATTTCTAAATGATGTCCATAGGTTTTTTTTACAAAATCTGGTATTTGACAACACTCCCACAATAATTTTAATTCAGATTTGTCATTTTTAACTTCCAACAAATTTTCTTTAACTAAATATTTTAGGACCTTTTCATCCTCACACTCCTGTATTCTTTTTAACCAATTTTTACTTGGTTTTTCCTCAAGAGAGGTAATTAAATTTTTAACACTATCAAAATTTAATTTAGCATTTCTCCAATTTATAGTTCTAACCTCCTCAAATTTGTGTTGTTCTAATAGATCTATTTCCTCTGGACTTATGTCCTTACATTCTCCAGTTGTACCAAAATAGCCATCATTTAAATGCCGACCAGCTCTCCCTGAGATTTGACCTAACTCTGATAAGTTAAGTCTTCTTAATTTTTTTCCGTCAAATTTTTTTAAGTTTGAGAAATAGATATGTTCCAAATCCATATTAATTCCCATGCCAATAGCATCTGTAGCTACCAAATAATCAACATCGCCTGACTGATATAAATCTACTTGAGAATTTCTAGTTTTAGGGCTCAACGATCCCATCACAATAGCAGCGCCCCCTTTTTGTCTTCTTAAAAGTTCAGCTATTCCATAAACTTCCTCTGAAGAAAATGCAATTATTGCACTTTTTCTCTCTATTCTTGAGATTTTTTTATAACCACTATAAGTTAGCTTAGACAATCTATCTTTATTAACAAATTCAACATCTTCTTCTAAATTCGATATTAAATTTTTCATTGTATGTGATCCCATAAACATTGTAAGCTTTTCACCTCTTAGATTTAATAATCTGTCAGTAAAAACATGTCCTCTCTCTGGATCAGAACACATTTGAATTTCATCTATTGCAACAAATTCTAATATTTTATCAATAGGCATAGACTCTACAGTGCATAAAAAATATTTAGCGTTCTTTGGAATTATTTTTTCCTCCCCTGTTATTAATGCCACACTCTCCGTATTAAGTTTTTTCACAACTTTGTCATATACCTCTCGAGCCAATAATCTAAGGGGGAATCCTATCATCCCGTTTCTAAATGAAAGCATTGTCTCAATAGCTAAGAATGTCTTACCTGTATTTGTAGGTCCTAATACAGCTGTTATTTTATTTTTAATCATCTCTACTTTTTGTATATCAAATTTTTTAAGCCCTATATCTTGTTGTGCTAAAAGAACAAAAATAGGATAAAACTAGTCCGAATCGCCAATGTAAAAGTTCTCATTTTTCATTTTTATATTTTAAGAATAACATAAATTAAGAATATTAAATATAAAATTCATGAATAAAATCTTGTGGGAGGCAAAATATAAAATAAAGAAAAAATCAAACTTATATGAGTATGAGAAATTTCTAAAAAAAAAATATAAGATTAAGCTAAACTGTAATTTTTCAAAGATACATAATTGGAGCATAAAAAATCCTGAGAGATTTTGGAGCTCTTTTTGGGAATATTCTAAAGTAAAAGGGAAAAAAATTGAAAAATTTAAATTTAATAAACAAATTTTTAAAAGTAAATTTTTTATAGGCTCTAAATTAAATTTCGCTGAAAATTTATTTTCAAAAAAAGACGATACTAAAGCTATTACCTTTATAAGTGAAAATGGTTATAAAATAAATAAATCCTGGAATGAATTATACTATTCGACAAGTAGAATTATAAATTTTTTAAAAAAAAATAAAATTAAAAAAAACGATATAATTGCAGCGTATTTACCAAATATAATTGAAACGGTTGAATTCTTTTTAGCAACTTCTGCTATAGGTGCCATATGGACATCATGTTCTCCAGATTTTGGAACTAATGGTGTTATCGAAAGATTTTCTCAAACTAATCCAAAAATTTTAATAATTGCAGACAGGTATTTTTACAATGGAAAAGAGATAAATGTTATTAATAGGTTACCAGAAATTTTAAAAAAAATTAAAAGTATAAAACATGTAATACTAATTAATTATCCAGGACAAAAAATGTTAAAGGTAAGAAAATACAAAAAAGTAAAAATTTATAAAATTAACGATATAAAAAAAATAAGAAATACAGAAATAAAATTTAAAAAATTTGATTTTAACAAAGAATTAGCTATTTTGTACTCCAGCGGTACTACTGGTAAACCCAAATGTATTTGTCATAGAAATGGTGGAGTTTTGCTTCAACATATGAAAGAACACCAATTACATTGTGATATAAAACCTGGTGATAATGTATTTTATTTCACAACTTGTGGCTGGATGATGTGGAATTGGTTGATTAGTTCATTAGCATCAAAGGCAACTATTACGTTGTTTGATGGATTCCCAATGTATAAAAATGAAGGCCTACTTTTTAAAATTGCAGAAAAAGAAAAAATAACTTTACTAGGGGTAAGCGCAAAATATATTGATACATTAAGTAAATTAAACATTAATTTTAAATCAAAATATAAACTTTCAAGTTTGAAAACTATCTGTTCAACAGGATCTCCTTTATCAGAAGATGGTTTTAAATATGTTTATAAAAAAATTAAATCAGATGTTCATTTAGCCTCTATTTCTGGAGGTACTGACATTGTATCATGTTTTGTTCTTGGTAACTTATATGAGCCAGTTAAAAAGGGACAAATACAAAATAGTGGTTTAGGTATGGATGTTGATGTTTTTGATGATAAAGGTAAATCAGTAAAAAATCAAAAAGGAGAATTAGTTTGTAAAAATTCATTTCCATCCATTCCTATTAAATTCTTGAAAGATAAAAATAATATAAAATTCAAATCTGCATATTTTAACAAATTTAGAGGGGTTTGGCACCATGGAGACTTTGCAGAAAAAAAAGAGGATAATAGTTATATAATTTATGGAAGGTCTGATGCCACCTTAAATCCAGGTGGAGTACGTTTAGGAACTTCCGAAATCTATTCAGTGCTTGAAAAATTCAAAAATATCACTGAATGTTTGGCTGTAGGGCAGAACTGGGACAATGATGTAAGGATAATACTATTTGTTGTGTTAAAGAAGAATCAAATTTTAAGTGATAAACTCAAAAAAGAAATTCAATACAATATAAAAAAATTTGCTTCGCCTAGACATGTACCTAGTAAAATTATTAAAGTTCGGGACGTGCCTAGAACTAAAAATGGTAAAATTGTGGAAGTAGCCGTTAAAAATATTATTGAAGGCAATAAAATAAAAAACCTTCAAGCTTTATCTAATCCAGATATATTAAATGAATATAGGAATATTAGTGAGTTGAAGTATTAACGCTGGAAATAAAGTGTTAAATTAAGCTAATGCCATTTTTGTAAAAATAGATTGCCATAACTATAATTATCAATACGTAAAGAAATCCATATATAAAATATTTAATTTTTTTTTTCATTAATAAATAAAAGACCTTTTAGTTTTTTTCCACACGCCATTTCCTACCGCTAAAATTTTTTTATTAGAAGTTAATTTACATCTCATAAATACTAAGGAATTAGTCACTTTCTGTATTTCAACATCTCCTAAAATTTCGTCACCAATTTTACTTGAATCTATAAATTTTATATCTAGAGAGATTGTTACACAAACCTGATTTTCTGCAGCTCTATGAACTGCCGTCCCGGATCCAGCATCAATTATACCAGCTAAAAAACCACCATGAGTTATTCCAGCTCTATTCAAATTAAATTTTTTAACTTTTGTTTTAAATTGATACTTTTTTTTTGTTATTGTCCGGAACATTAAACCACCATTATGTTTCATAAAACCAGGTTTTGTACTTATATTCTCAAATTTTTTCATTATATAAAAAAAGTTATTAGCAGTAATATTATTCCAATAATTAAAAAAAAGTAAATAACAGAAGATTGTAAAGATATTTTCATACTTCCTTTCCTGGCGCGCCTGCTAGGAGTCGAACCCAGAACCTCCTGGTCCGTAGCCAAGCGCTCTATCCAGTTGAGCTACAGGCGCAATTTTATAATATTATATTTTATATTTTTAATGTAATTTATTAATTTAGCAATTAATGTATTAATATGACTAAAAATTCAAATGATATTGTAATAACCAACGCCCTGAGAACCCCCATTGGAAAGTATAAAGGAAACTTAGCAAGTTATGAAGCCCATGATCTTGGTTCAATCGTAATAAAAAACTTATTAATCCAATCAAAATTAACTCCAGAGCAGATTGATGAAGTAATTATGGGTCAAGTATTAACAGGCAACACTGGTCAAAATCCAGCTAGACAAGCAGCAATAAAGGCTGGAATACCCAATGAAAAGACAGCTTATATTATAAATCAGGTTTGTGGATCAGGATTAAGAAGCATAGTTTCAGGTTATCAAAATCTAAAATTAAATGATGCAAATGTTATAATAGCCGGAGGTCAAGAGAGTATGACAAATTGTGATAAAGATGTGATGCTTAAAGATGGTTTAGTAGATGTTTATAACAGATATCATATGGGTGTAACTGCTGAAAATGTTGCAGAAAAGTGGAATATATCTCGAAAAGAGCAAGACATATTTGCTTTAGACTCTCAATATAAAGCACAAGTAGCAATTAAAAATAATAAATTTAATGACGAAATTTTAAAAGACTTCGGTGTTTTTGATGAACACCCAAGATCTGATGTTTCGATTGATAGTTTAGCAAGATTAAAAACAATTTTTAAGGAAAATGGAACTGTAACTCCAGGAAATTCGTCCGGAATTAATGATGGTGCAGCCGGGGTAATTATTATGAAAAGACAGGAGTCCGACAAGAGAAATTTAAACACTTTAGCAAAAATAGTTTCATGGGCTTCTTGCGGCGTAGAACCTTCATTAATGGGATCAGGTCCTATACCATCAGTCAAAAAAGCTCTTGAAAAAGCTAATTGGGAAATAAAAAATTTAGATTTAGTCGAATCTAATGAAGCTTTTGCAGCACAAAGTTTAGCAGTTATTAAAGAACTAAAAATTCCAAAAGAAATTGTGAATGTAAACGGAGGTGCTATTGCCCTCGGTCATCCAATAGGAGCCTCTGGCACCAGAATAATAGTCACCTTGATACATGAAATGATAAGAAGAGATGTAAAAAGGGGATTAGGAACTCTTTGTATTGGTGGAGGAATGGGCATAGCGATGTGTATTGAAAGAGACTAAATTTTAAATTTAATTTGTTTTTTTTTAAGCAAAGAATACTGTATCCAAATTCTAGCATCTAGTTCGTAGCTTTTACTAGCACTAAATAATTTTTTAATAATAAATTTTATCATACTATATTTTGAAATTAAAAATTGTCCTAAAATAGATACAATTGTGGTAGAATTATTATGTTTTATAAAAAAATGATAAAAAACATAAAAATTCTACAAGACAAATTAAAAATTGATTTTTCAAATAATACCGAAGAAAGTTTTTTGAATATTTGGTTGAGAGATCATGCTAAAGATGATGATAGTTGGGATTCAAGAAGTAATCAGAGAAAGATATTTACTGCAAAATTAGATCCAAAGTTATACATAAAAAAAGCTGAGATAAAAGATCATGGTAATTCGATCGACATTTTGTGGTCTGACTTAAATAAATCTATAAATTATTCCTCAGAATTTTTTACGGAGAATTTAACGAAGTCAAAAAAAAAACAGAATAATTTAAAAATTTGGGCAAGCAATGATCTTGACGAAAATATTTACACAAATTTCAATGATGTTATTACTGAAGATGGTTATAAAAGTTTCCTAAAAAAATTATACGAATATGGTTTTGTTGTAATTCAGAATTGTAAAACTGAAATGAGTTCAGTAGAAAAAATTGCAAAGAAAATTGGATATGTAAGAGAATCAATTTTTGGAGGATTATGGAGTTTTGAGTCCAATGAGGACAAAGCTGACAGTGCTTACACCCAAGAAGAGCTAAGGCCCCATACAGACTCAACTTATAGCAATGATGCACCAGGTCTTCAATTATTGTTATGTTGTAATTATAAAGCAACTGGTGGCGAGTCTATAATGGTTGATGGTTTCAAAATTGCTGAAAAGATTAAAAATGAAAAAAAAGAAATCTACGATTTATTGACTAAAGTTGAAGTCACGGGACAATATATTGGAGATGGAGTTTTTCTTGAAGCAAAAAGACCAATACTTAAACTTAATTCTGATCAACAATTAACTCAGGTAAGCTTTAATAATTACGATCGTGCTCCATTTGTTATGAGCGAAGATAAAACAAAAAAATTTTATCATGCTATTAGAGAATTTGATTTAATTGCAAATAATAAAAAATATCAGTGGAGACGCGTACTTAGACCTGGAGACTTATTGATATTTAATAATTGGAGAATACTACACGGAAGAGGTTCATTTAGTGGTGATAGAAAAATGTCAGGATGTTATATTAATAAAGAAGATTTTGACAGCTCGTGCAGAATACACAAAATCATTTAAGTTTATAAATGTCTAAATCTTTATCTCTATTATGTGCATTGATTACCACCTTTATTTGGGGAACGGCTTTTATAGCTCAAGATACTGGAATGGACAATATCGGTCCTTTAACTTTTAATGCTGCTAGGTTTGTTGTAGGATTTATCACAGTTTTGCCGATTGCTCTATTATTGGAAAGACATAAAATTAAAGAAAATGTTAATTTAGACCAAAAACTTTTTTTTAAATACTTATTTTTAATGAGTTTATCATTATTTCTTGGTACTTATCTCCAACAGACATCTTTATTGTTCACTAACATTGCAAATGCTGCATTTTTTACAGTATTTTATGTTCCGCTAGTCCCAATAATTTTATTCATAATATATAAAACAAAAGTCCATTGGAGCATTTGGCCGTCGATTTTACTCTGTATAATTGGTGTTTATTTTTTGAGTGATTTTTCGAACTCGGAAATTTTGATTGGTGACGGGTTGGTAATATTATGCTCTGTATTTTGGGCTTTTCATATAATTTTTGCTGGAAAATTTATGGAAAAATTTAATATTCCTGTTTTTTTTGCTGCACTACAAGCGTTTTTAGTTGGAACTTATTCTCTATTTTTTGCGTTATTATTTGAAGAGATAAATTTATCAAATATTCTTTTAGAAAATTATTCTATAATTTATGCAGGTTTTTTTTCGGGGGGGATTGCGTTTACATTACAAATGTTTGCTCAAAAAAATATAGAGGAAGCTCCAGCGGCTATTATATATTCACTAGAGGGAGTATTTGCTGCATTGGCAGGATGGATTATACTTAATCAGATATTAAATCTTAATAATATTATAGGATGTTTTTTAATTCTAGTTGCGGTAATTTTATCTCAGATTACACCTTCATTGAAAAAGCTAAGTGTACACAATAATAAATAACAACAAAGATAATACCAATCTATAATAAACAAATATTTTCAGAGAAAATTTTTCTAAATAATAAAGTAAAAGCTTTATGGTTATATATGAGAATATAAATGAAAATAAAATTGATAAGCAAATTGCCAAATTAAAATCTAAACTTTTATCTGGCATATTTATTAAACTTAAAACACTGGCACCTGCCAAAGCCGGAATTGATAAAAGAAAGGAAATTTTAGCTGCGTCAACTCTTTTAAATTTTGAAAATCTGCATGCAGTAATGACTATTCCAGATCTACTTACACCCGGTATTATTGATAGTGCTTGAAAAAGTCCTATAGTAAATATACTTTTTAAATTTAAATCCTTTTCTATTTTTTTGTTTTGAATTTTTTTATCTGAAAAAAATAATAAAATACCAAATATTAATGTTGTCCATGCTATTACTTTTAAATTCCTTACATAATCGATAATTCCAAAATTGTAAAAAATATAACCACAAATTATTAGAGGTATTGATCCAAAAAAAATTAAGTTAATTAAAATTTTGTTTTTATATATATTTAAAAGGTCTTTCCAAAAATATATAATTATTGCTATAAGTGAACCTAAGTGCAGGCTTACATCAATTTCTAATGACATATAATTAAAATTTTTGAATTTAGAAAATAATAACAAATGTGAAGATGAACTTACTGGAATGAACTCAGTAATACCTTGAAGGATTGAAAGCACAAGAATATCTAAATAGTAAGAGATCATTAATTAAATTCTCCTAAACTAAATAAAAACAAAATAAAGCAATTCAATGAATGCATACCTCATATGCTAAATATGTAAAAATGGCACAGAATTTAGCTTTTTTTAAATAAAGGGACAATATTATTGTCCTTGTTTTGCTTTTAAGAAGGTTATTTATAGTATAGGAGTTTCCCACAATGTCTGAAAAAATGCTTAAATTCGTTGATTTAGGTCAACAATCCCCACCTAAAAGACAAATTAAAGAGAGAAAAGAAGATTTTAACGAAATCTATAAGGAGTTTATCTCCCCTAAGGCAAAAGAGCAGTCTAGTAGATGTTCTCAATGTGGTGTTCCTTTCTGCCAAGTACACTGCCCATTAAGTAACAATATACCTGATTGGTTAAAATTAACTGCTGAAGGAAGGTTGCAAGAGGCTTATCAGCTTTCACAAAGCACAAACAACATGCCGGAGGTTTGTGGAAGAATTTGTCCTCAAGATCGATTATGTGAAGGAAATTGTGTTATAGAACAATCAGGTCATGGTACTGTTACAATTGGATCAGTAGAAAAATTCATTACCGAAAATGCTTGGGAACAAGGTTGGGTTAAACCTATAGAGGTTAAAAACGAGAGAAGCGAAAGTATTGGTATCATAGGTGCCGGACCCGCAGGATTAGCCTGTGCTGAAGAATTAAGAAAACAAAATTTTCAAGTAACAATTTATGATAGATATGACAGATCTGGTGGACTATTAATTTACGGGATACCAAATTTTAAACTTGAAAAACATGTTGTTCAAAGAAGGACTGAATTATTAGAAAAAAGCGGAATTAAATTTATTAACAATTTTGAAGTAGGTAAGGATGCTACGTTAAAAGATTTAAAAGAAAGACACGATGCAATTTTGATTGCAACGGGAGTGTATAAAGCAAGAGAAATAAATTTACCAGGTAGTGACTTAGCTAATATTTTTCCTGCAATGGAATTTTTAACTGCATCAAATAAAAAAGGTTTGGGAGATAAAGTCGATCTATTTGACGATGGTACTTTGAATGCCAAAGGAAAAGATGTAGTTGTAATCGGTGGCGGAGATACAGCAATGGATTGTGTAAGAACAGCAATCAGACAAGAAGCAAAATCTGTGAAATGTTTATATAGAAGAGATAAAGAGAATATGCCCGGATCTGCAAGAGAAGTTCAGAATGCCGAGGAAGAAGGAATAGAATTTGTATGGTTGTCAAGTCCGTCAAAATTTAATGGTAATAATAAAGTTGAGAGCGTCGAAGTAAATAAAATTAGGCTTGGTGAGCCTGATGATAGCGGGAGAAGAAGACCTGAAATTTTAAAAGATTCAAATTATACTATTAATGCAGACTTAGTAATTAAGTCCTTAGGTTTCGATCCCGAAGATTTGCCCAATCTTTTTAATGAGGAGAGATTAAAAGTAACAAAATGGGGAACAATTAAAACTGATTTCGATACTATGCAAACATCAGTTGAAGGTGTTTTTGCTGCAGGAGATATTGTAAGAGGTGCATCTCTAGTCGTCTGGGCCATTAAAGATGGAAGAGACGTTTCAGAACAAATAATAAAATTTATTAATTCAAAGAGAGAAAGAAAAGTAGCGTAATGAATTTAAGAGAAAAAAATTTAAAAAAATTAAAAGAAAACCTAGTTTACTCTGAAAAAATGGAACATGATGCATGCGGTGTTGGACTGGTAGCTTCTACAGAAGGTAAGAAAAGCAGAAAAGTAGTTGAGTACGGAATACAGGCACTTAAGGCTGTTTGGCATAGAGGAGCAGTAGATGCAGACGGAAAAACTGGTGACGGAGCTGGTATACATATTGAAATACCCTCTGACTTCTTTGTAGAAAAAATAGAGTTAACAGGTCACAAACATAATACAGATGATGAAGTTTGTGTAGGAATGATATTTCTTCCTAGAAATGACTACTCAGCTCAAGAAAGTTGCAGAACAATTGTCGAAAGTGAATTAACTAAAAATGATTTTTATATTTATGGATGGAGACAAGTTCCAGTAGATCCAAAGGTTTTAGGCGAAAAAGCCGAACTAACAAGACCAGAAATAACTCAAGTATTATTCAAAACAAATAACAAAGAAATTAAAAATAAGGATTTAGAGAGAAAACTTTATGAGACTAGAAGAAAAATCGAAAAGTCATGTAGAGAAAAACATTTAAATAATTTTTATATTTGTTCTTTCAGTTCTAAATCGATTATTTATAAAGGTATGTTCCTAGCCGAAGCACTTTCGGATTTTTATTTAGATTTAAAAGACACCAGATTTGTATCAAGATATGCAATATTTCACCAAAGATTCTCAACCAATACTGCGCCAAGCTGGGACCTTGCCCAACCTTTTAGATCAATTGCACACAATGGCGAGATAAATACATTAAAAGGCAATGTAAATTGGATGAAAGTTCATGAGGAAGAAATGTTTGATGCTAATTATGACAACATGGAAAATTTAAAACCAGTTATTCCTGAGGGTAATTCCGACTCAGCCTCACTAGACAATGTATTTGAGCTTTTAAGTATGTCTGGTCATTCAGCACCGTTAGCTAAGTTAATGCTAATCCCTGATGCCTGGTCTAAAAAAAGTAAAATTTTACCTAATAATCAGTTAAAACTTTTTAATTTTTTAAACAGCACAATGGAGCCTTGGGACGGACCAGCTGCATTAGCAGGTACTGACAACGAATGGGTAATCGCAGCGTCTGACAGAAATGGATTAAGACCATTACGATTTACTATTACAAGAGACAAACTACTATTTGCGGGATCTGAAACTGGAATGGTGGATCTAAATGAAAAGAAAATTATTAGAAAAGGAAGACTGGGCCCTGGAGAAATAATTGGAGTTAGAATTGAAAAAGGAAAAGTTTTTACAAATAGCCAAATTAAAGACTATCTGGCAAGAGAGTATAAACACTTTAATAATCAAATAATTGATTTAGATAAAAAATTTCTTATAGAAAAAGAAAATAATAATTATGAAGGTGCAGAACTTAGAAAACGCCAACATACATTTGGTTATAGTTTAGAGGATCTGGAATTAATATTACATCCAATGGCGGAGGATGCAAAGGAAGCAACTGGATCAATGGGGGATGATACACCTCTAGCAGTTCTTTCAGACAAATATAGGCCATTATACCATTACTTCAGACAAAATTTTAGTCAGGTAACTAACCCACCGATAGATTCATTAAGAGAAAATAAAGTCATGAGTTTAAAAACTCGTTTCGGGAATTTAGGTAATATTCTAGATTTTAATAATCTTACAGAAGAAAATATATATGTACTAAATAGCCCAATTTTATCAAACTCACAATTCAAAAAGTTTATAGCTTATTTTGGGAAAAATTATAAATTTTTTGATAGTACTTTTTCCAAGACTGAAACATTAGAAGATGCTCTTAATAGACTTAAACAAGAAACTGAAATCGCAGTAAGACAAGGAATAACGCAAATAGTAATATCTGATAAAAATATATCAAATGATCAATACCCTGTGCCTACATTATTAAGTGTTGGTGCAATACATACAAATTTAGTAAAATTGGGACTTAGAGGATATGTCTCAATTAACGTACAGTCAGGAGAATGTTTAGATACCCATTCTTTTGCAACTGTTATAGGTGTCGGCGCAACAACAGTAAATCCGTATCTCGCTTTTGATAGTTTATATGAAAGATTTCAAAAAAAATTATTTAATAATCGTAGTTTCGAGGAGTGCATAACAAGATATATAAAATCTGTTAATTTAGGATTATTAAAAATAATGTCTAAGATGGGTATATCGGTTCTGAGTTCTTATCGAGGTGGGTGTAACTTTGAGACAGTAGGTTTGAGTAGAACAGTAGTTAATGAGTATTTTCCAGGAATGACCTCAAAAATTTCTGGCATTGGCTTAACAGGAATAGAAAAGAAAATCAGGGAAATTCATAAAGATGCTTTCCTAACTAGTACAAATATCTTGCCAATCGGTGGAATATATAGATACAGAAAAAATGGAGAAAAACATCAGTACCAAGGAAAGTTAATACATCTTTTGCAAAGTGCTGTAGCAACAGGATCATACGAGATATATAAAAAATATGCGAAGGGTATTTATGATCTACCTCCAATAAGCTTAAGAGATTTAGTTGATTTTAATAAAAAAACACCTGTTGGAATTGATGAGGTTGAACCAATTGAAAATATTCTAAAAAGATTTGGTAGTGGAAGTATGTCTCACGGAGCTTTATCAAAAGAGGCCCATGAAACATTAGCAGTAGCAATGAATAGAATAAAGGGAGCATCCTGCAGCGGTGAGGGAGGTGAGGACTCTAAAAGATTTAAAGTTATGTCTAATGGAGACTCTGCAAACTCAAGAGTTAAGCAAATTGCTTCAGCACGTTTTGGAGTAACTGTAGACTATCTTAACAACTGTAATGAAATTGAAATAAAAATTGCTCAAGGAGCTAAACCTGGAGAGGGAGGACAGTTACCTGGATTTAAAGTAACCGACGAAATAGCAAAATTAAGACATTCAACAAAGGGTGTTACACTAATTTCTCCACCCCCGCATCACGATATTTACTCGATAGAAGACTTAGCCCAATTAATTTATGACTTAAAACAAATTAATCCAAAAGCACGAGTAAGTGTAAAATTAGTAGCCTCATCCGGTGTTGGAACCATAGCAGCAGGAGTCGCCAAAGCAAAGGCAGATATAATTTTGATTTCCGGGCACAACGGCGGCACAGGAGCCTCTCCTCAAACTAGCGTTAAGTATGTTGGTATTCCGTGGGAAATGGGTCTTACAGAGGCTAACCAAGTATTAACACTAAACAATCTTAGACATACAGTTACTTTAAAAACTGATGGCGGGATCAAAACTGGCAGGGATGTAGTTATTGCAGCTATGATGGGGGCTGAGGAATATGGTGTAGCAACCACATCTCTAGTAGCAATGGGATGCATAATGGTGAGACAATGCCATTCTAATACTTGTCCCGTGGGTGTTTGTACTCAAGACGAAAAATTAAGAGAAAAATTTAGTGGAACACCAGAAAAAGTTGTAAATTTATTTAGTTTTATTGCTCAAGAGGTTAGAGAAATAATTGCTGAACTAGGTTTTAGAAGTTTAAATGACATAATTGGAAGAACAGATTTACTAAAGCAGATTAGTAAAGGATCCTCTAACTTAGATGATCTAGATCTTAACCCATTATTTGTACAGGCTGATCCTGGTAAAAATAAAAGATTTTGTGAAAAACCGATTATAAATGAGGTGCCAGATACCCTGGATCAAAAAATATGGAAAGAAATTGAAAATTGTATTGATAATAAAATAAAAAACCAAAAAGTTTATAATATCCAAAATACTGATAGAGCAGTTGGTACAAGAATTTCTTATAATCTATATAAAAAATTCGGTAATAATAAATTGGATGAAAATTCCGTGCAAATAAATTTTATAGGATCTGCGGGACAATCCTTTGGAGCTTTTGGCACAAAAGGTTTAAAACTAGTTCTTAAAGGTGACGCAAATGATTATGTTGCTAAAGGTTTATCAGGTGCAACTATTTCAATTAAATTAAGTGAAGAAAGTAATTTAATATCAAACGAAAACACCATCATAGGTAATACTGTACTATATGGAGCTACTTCGGGAAATCTATTTGCAGCTGGTCAGGCAGGTGAGCGATTTGCAGTAAGAAATTCTGGGGCGATATCTGTTGTTGAGGGTTGCGGGTCCAATGGTTGTGAGTATATGACTGGCGGAAGCATTATTATATTGGGTACCATTGGTGATAATTTTGGAGCTGGAATGACAGGTGGTATGGCGTTTGTGTACGATAAAGATAAAGAATTTGAAAAAAAAGTTAACCCTGAAACTGTCATTTGGCAAAGACTTGAAACAGAATATTGGAAAAACTATCTTAAAAATTTAGTTAATCAACATTTTATAGAGACTAAGTCAAAAATTTCAGAAAAAATAATAAAAAATTTTGATCAAGAATTAAGCAATTTTTATCAAGTTTGTCCTAAAGAAATGTTAGATAAATTGGAAAACCCAATTACAAATAAAGAGACACAAGTGTTTGCAAGTTAAACTTATTAATTAATTAAATTTTCCAGCTCTCTTAAAATTATTTTCTGATTTTTTTTTGAAAATAAACTATGATCGCCTTTTTTAACTGCAATTAATTTTCTTTTTCCTTTAGTAAATATTTTTAATAATTTTTTAGAAAATTTTAAAGGAATAGCCTCATCTTTTGTTCCATGTAGCAATGTTACTGGTATTTTTGAAGATATACTTTTATTAAGAATTTTATTCTTCCTCCCATCTTTAATTAATTGGTACGTTATAGGATATTCATATCCACCATGTTTTAAATAATAAATTCCTTTTTTTTTTGTCTCATTTCGCATCTTATTTGAAAATTTTTTCCACATAACTCTATCGAGAAACTCGGGTGCAGAACCAATTCCAATAAAGCCTTCAATTTGTTTTTCAAAATATTTAAATTGTAATGTAGATAACCAAGCACCCATACTGGAACCAATAAGAATAAATTTGTTATTTTTTATCTTTCTTTTTATAAAAAAACTTACCTGCTTACTCCACTTGCTTATATTTCCATCAGTAAATTTACCAGATGATTTTCCGTGTCCAGAATATTCAATTGCAAAAAAACCTAATTTTAGTTTATTACAGAACTTACTTAATACTTTAGGTTTTTCACCGTCTATATCTGACATAAATCCATGTAAAAAAATTATGAAGGGATTCTTCTTTAAGTTGTTTGATAAATATCTTATTTTTATATTTTTTGATATTTTAAAGTATTTAATTTTGCTCATAAAAGTTTATTAGAATTATTACTTAATATATAAGTAGTTACAATGGCATCAAAATTAAAAATTTTACAAGTCATACCAAAACTCGGCTATGGGGGAGCTGAAACGGGGTGTTTTGATCTAGCTCATTATTTGCATGAAAATAATTGCAAATCATACATTGTGACTAGTGGTGGACCCTTATTAAAATTTATCAATAAAAAAAAAGTGACAATAATAAGATTACCTGTTCAGAGTAAAAATCCGGTATTGATTTTTTTAAATGCAATAATATTGACGCTGATAATTTTAACTCTCAATGTAAACATAGTTCATGCTAGAAGTAGAGCACCAGCTTGGTCATGCTTAATCGCAACTAAAATAACAAAACGTAAATTTGTTACGACGTTTCATGGAACTTATAATTTTAAAAGTGATTTAAAAAAATGGTATAATTCTGTAATGGTTCGATCCGATTTAATTATTGCAGGATCAAATTTTATATTTTCACATATAAAAGAAAATTATTCAAAATATTTATCAAAAAATAGAAAGTTTTTAGTTATATTTAGAGGAATAAATACAGATTATTATAATCCAAAAAAAATTGTAGATACTGATAAAAATTTGTTGAAAAAAAAATGGAATATTAGTGAGGACAAAAAGATAATCTTACTCCCTGGAAGACTGACTGAGTGGAAAGGTCAAGAAATGTTTATCGAAGCAATAGGTTTATTAAAAAATGATTTGCCAGAATTAGAATTTATTGCAGTGATATTAGGAAGTGACCAAGGTAGAAAAATTTATAAAAAAAAACTAGTTAGACTAGTTGAACAACATAGACTAAGTAAAAACGTAATTTTTGTTAATCACCTAGAACTAATGCCAATTGCATATGAGATATCAGATGTTATTGTTTCTTCATCAATTGAGCCTGAAGCATTTGGTAGAGTTTCAGTAGAAGCACAATCAATGGAAAAACCAATTATTGCCAGTAATATAGGGGGCTCAAATGAAACTATAATTAATAATAAAACTGGTTTTTTATTTACAGCCGGGGATTCAAAAAATTTAAATGAAAAATTAAAAGATGTGCTTAATTTAAGTGAGGTTACATTAAATGGCATAGGCGCAGAAGGAAGAAAAAATGTAATTATTAAATTTAATGTTGAAAAAATGTGTAATAGAACTTATTCAGAGTACAAAAAATTAATAAATGCCTAATATAATTTTACAAGACGGAAAAAAAATAAATTTTGAGAAAAAAATTGACGGTTTAAAAATAGCAGAAAAAATAAGTAGCTCTCTTGCTAAACAAGCACTTATTATGGAGGTTGATGGAGAATTAAAAGATCTCAATCATGAAATTACTCAAGACTGTCAAGTAAGAATAATTACATCTAAAAATAAAGAAGGTTTAGAAGTAATTAGGCATGATGCAGCTCATATAATGGCTATGGCGGTACAACAATTATTCCCTGGAACCCAAGTGACTATTGGTCCAGTCATAGAAAACGGTTTCTATTATGATTTCGCGAGGAAAGAACCTTTTACAAGTGACGATTTAATAAAGATTGAAAAAAGAATGTCGGAAATTATTGATCAAGATGTAAAAACAAAAAGAGAAGTATGGGAGAGAAAAAAAGCAATAACTCATTTTAAAAAAATTGGAGAAAAATATAAAGCAGAAATTATTGAGAGCATTCCAGAGAGTGAGGAGCTATCAATTTATCATCATGGAGAAACCTGGTATGATCTATGTAGAGGCCCACATTTATCATCTTCAAGTAAAATTGGAAAAGCTTTTAAGCTAACAAAAGTCTCAGGAGCATATTGGCGGGGTAATTCAGATAACGAGATGCTTCAAAGAATATATGGAACTTGTTGGAGTTCAAAGAAAGAATTAGATGAATATCTAAATAGAATAAAAGAGGCAGAAAAAAGGGATCATAGAAAAATTGGAAAAGAAATGGACCTTTTTCATTTTAGAGAGGAAAGTCCAGGCTCAGTCTTTTGGCATCAAAAAGGCTGGAATTTATTTCAAAAATTAATTTCTTACATGAGAGCAAAACAGGATAAAGCAGGTTACTATGAAATTAATACACCCGAAATTTTAGATAGATCTCTTTGGGAAAAGTCAGGGCATTGGGACAAATTTGGAGAAAATATGTATACCTCTACTACACCGGATGATAAAGTTTTTGCAATAAAACCAATGAACTGCCCTGGTTGTGTACAAGTTTTTAATCAAGGTTTAAAAAGTTATAGAGATTTACCATTAAAAATGTCTGAATTTGGCAAGGTCCATAGATATGAACCTTCCGGATCTTTGCATGGATTATTAAGAGTTAGAGCATTTACACAAGACGATGCTCATATTTTTTGTACTGAAGATCAGATAACAGAAGAATGTTTAACTGTAACCAATTTAATTTTAGATATATATAAAGATTTAGGTTTTGAAAATATAATACTCAAATACTCAGATAGACCAGAGGTAAGAGTAGGCGAAGATCACGTTTGGGATAAATCCGAAGCTGCTTTATTGAAAGCTATAAAAGAAACAGGTTTAGAATATACGATTAATAATGGAGAGGGCGCATTTTATGGTCCCAAAATTGAATTTGTGCTTAGGGATGCTATAGGAAGAGATTGGCAATGTGGCACCTTACAAGTCGATCTAAATTTACCAGGTAGACTAGGAGCAAGCTATGTTGATAAAGATGGTTCAAAAAAAATTCCAGTAATGCTTCATAGGGCTTTGTTTGGATCACTAGAGAGATTTATTGGCATACTTATTGAAAATTATTCAGGAAAACTTCCATTTTGGTTATCCCCATTACAATCAATGGTAATACCTATTTCTGAAGATTTTGATGATTATGCAAAAAAAGTAAATAATGAATTAAAAAAAATAGGTGTGTCAAGTGAGGTAGATTTAAAGAATCATAACTTAAATTACAAAATCAGGGAACATTCTTTAAAAAAAATACCATTACTATTAATATGTGGAAAAAAAGAAGTTGACTCTAATTCTGTAACTATTAGAAGGTTGGATTCTAATAAACAAGAAAATATGAATTTAAATAAATTTTTAGAAAAATATTCATCTTTAAGCAAATTCCCCAATACATAAGTGCCAATACCTAATAAAAATTACTTTCAAAGAAAAAACAAATCAAAAGGCCCAAGATCAAATGAAAGAATTAGTTCACCAGAAGTACAAGTAATAAATGTTGATGGAAGTAACCTTGGCATATTAAATTTAAAAGATGCAATTATAAAAGCAAAACAAGAAAACTTAGATTTAATAGAAATCGCACCTAATGCACGACCACCTGTTTGCAAGATTATGGATATGGGTAAATATAAATACGATTTGCAAAAAAAACTAAATAAAGCAAAGAAAAAACAAAAAAAAATTGAATTGAAAGAAATCAAATTAAGACCGGTTACAGAAGTGCACGATTATACATTTAAAATAAAAAACGCTCAAAAATTTTTATCAAAAGGTGATAAAGTAAAGTTTACAATAAGGTTTAAAGGAAGAGAAATGCAACATGCCAAATTAGGAAACGAGTTAATGGATAAGATCAAATCCGATATGGAAGATATTGGTAAAGTTGAGTTGCAGCCCAAGTTTGATGGCAAGCAAATGATAATGGTTATCCAGCCTTTATAAGGAATAATTGCAGTTGAAAATACTATTTTAGTATGTATAAGGCTTTGGTTATGCCTAAATTAAAAACAAAAAGTTCAGCAAAAAAAAGATTTAAAATATCTGCCAAAGGAAAAGTTATTATGGCTCAAGCCGGCAAAAGGCACGGCATGATTAAAAGAACAAACTCACAAATTAGGAAACAAAGGGGCACAACAGTTATGTCAAAGCAGGACGGAAAGATAGTTAAATCATATATGCCCTACAGTTTAAGAGGATAGTATGTCACGAGTTAAAAGAGGAGTAACAACAAAAGCAAAACATAAAAAAGTCCTAAAATCTGTCAAAGGACAATGGGGCAGAAGGAAAAATACAATAAGAGTTGCAAGACAAGCCATGGAAAAGGCTATGCAATATGCATATAGAGATAGGCGAAATAAGAAAAGAGAATTTAAATCTCTCTGGATACAAAGAATTAATGCTGGAGTTAGACAAGAGGGCATGACTTATTCAAAATTCATTAATGGTTTAAACAAATCAGGTATTAAAATTGATAGAAAAATTCTTGCTGAAATTGCATATGATAACCCAGAAGCATTCAAAACTATTGTAAAAAAAGCTCAAGCAGCTCTTAATTAGCAATCATTGTCTATTGTTTTTATTTGTTTAAGAAATAATCTGTTGAAATGTCTGAATTTGAAAAAAAAATAATAGAATTAAAAGAAAGAATAATAAACTGTGAAAATTTATCTGAACTAAATAAAATAAGTTCTGAAATATTTAGTAAAAACGGAATAATAAATACAGAATTTAAAAAACTTGGATCTTTATCTACAGATGAAAGAAAGAATTTTGCTGCAAGTATAAATAGCTCAAAAAAAGAGCTCTCGGAATTGTTTGCAAAGAAATCTAATGATGTTTTGGATAAAGAAATTATTGAGAGAGTTAACAAGGAAAAAATTGATGTAACTTTACCTGAAAAAGAATTTAAAATTGGTAAAGTTCACCCAGTCTCTCAAGTAATCGACGAAATCTCATGTATTTTTTCTGAGATAGGATTTTCTGTTGAAGAGGGCCCAGATGTAGAGAATGAATATAATAACTTTACAGCACTCAATACACCTGAAAATCATCCTGCAAAAGATATGCATGATACTTTCTACTTAGATCAAGAAATGAAAACTTTGTTAAGAACTCATACATCCCCAGTGCAGGTGCGTACAATGTTAAAAGGAAAACCACCATTTAAAATCATTGCTCCAGGAAGAACATATAGAAGTGATAGTGATCAAACACACACTCCTATGTTCCACCAACTAGAGGGTCTTCATATTGATAAAGATATTAACATGGGACACTTAAAGGGTTGTTTAAACTATTTTATTAAAGAATTTTTCGAAGTTGAAAAAATTAAAATGAGATTTCGCCCAAGCCATTTTCCTTTTACCGAACCATCAGCAGAGGTAGATATAGGTTACAGAATAGAAAATAATAAAATTATAATTGGAGAGGGAGACAAATGGCTTGAAATATTAGGTTGTGGAATGGTTCATCCAAATGTTTTAAAAAATTGCAAAGTAGATCCAAATAAATTTCAAGGTTTCGCTTTTGGCATAGGCATAGATAGACTGGCTATGTTGAAATACGGAATTAATGATTTGAGATCTTTTTTTGAATGTGATTATAGATGGTTAAATCATTATGGTTTTGACCCATTAGATGTCCCAACTAATTATAGAGGACTAAGTAGATGAAGTTTACCAAAGATTGGTTAAGTGATCATTTACATACCAATAAAAGTGAGAAACAAATTGTTGAAAAACTTAATGGGATTGGTCTAGAAGTTGAAAAAGTTGAGCATATTAAAAATGAATTAAGCGATTTTATAGTAGCAAAAATCATTAAAGCTAACAAACACCCTAATGCTGATAGATTAAAGTTATGTGATGTCGATATTGGATCAAATGAAACTGTAAAAGTTGTTTGTGGAGCACCAAATGCTAAAAATGGTTTAATAACTATTTATGCCCCGCCTGGTTCAACAATACCGAAAAATGGAATGAAATTAGAGGTTTCAAAAATAAGAGGAGAGACTTCATATGGTATGCTATGTTCTGAAGCAGAATTAAAATTGTCAGAAGAGTCAGAGGGCATTATTTCACTGAGTCGAAAATATTCCGATAGTATTGGAAAATCGTATTTTACAAATAAAAATAATAATAACGTAATAGAATTATCTATTACACCAAATAGACCAGACTGTTTAGGTGTTAGAGGTATAGCCAGGGATCTTTTTGCATGTGGATACGGTAATTTAAAAGAAATAAAGAAAACTAAATTTAAAAAAACATCAAAGCACAACTTAAAGGTAAAAATAGAAAAAGTTAAAAATCAAGCTTGTTCAATATTTGGAAGTTGCCTTATTAAAAACATAACTAATAAAGAAAGTCCGATTTGGCTAAAAGAAAGAATCTTAGCATTAGGCTTAAGACCTATATCTGCAGTAGTTGATGTTACAAATTATGTAATGTTTGACTTAAATAGACCACTGCACGCATATGATTTAGATAAAATAAAAAATTCAATCAAAGTAAGAAATTCTAAAAATGGTGAAAAACTTAAAGCACTTGATAACAAGACATATACATTAAAAGAAAATATGTGTGTGATTTCAGATGATGAAGGTGCTTTAGGCTTGGGTGGCATAATAGGGGGTGTTAGATCAGGAACAGAATTAGATACAAAAAATATTTTAATAGAGTCAGCATACTTTGATCCTGGCATTACAAGAAAAACATCAAAAGAGTTAGAAATTAATAGTGATGCTAAATTTAGATTTGAAAGAGGTATTGATCCACAATCAGTTAAAGATGGTCTAGAAATGGCTGCCAAATTAATAACTGAAATATGTGGCGGTGAAATTTCAAATTTTGATATTCAAGAAACACAAAAATTTAAAAAAAAAATAATAAAATTTAATCCTAATTTAGTATCAAAGACTATTGGTATCAAAATTAATGAGGTAGATATAATTAAAATATTAAATAAATTAGGTTTTGAAACAAAAAAGAAAAGCAAATTAATTGAAATAAAAGTACCAACTTGGAGACCCGATATATTTGGCCAGATTGATTTAGTTGAGGAAATTATAAGAATTTTAGGTTTTGACAATATTAAATCTATTGAGCCTGAAAAAATTAGATTAAAACCAACATTAAACTTTTATCAAAAGCATTTCCATTTAGCTCAAAGATCAGTAGCCTCCAAAGGTTATTATGAAACTATAACATGGTCGTTCAGCGATGAAAAAATTAATGACAAATTTAGAGAAAATTTAGAAACAGTAAAAATTATTAATCCTATAAGCTCAGAGTTAGGCGTACTTAGAAATTCTTTATATCCAAATTTAATTTATTATATGGAAAAGAATATAAATAGAGGTTTTGTTGATCAATCATTATTTGAAATTGGACCAGTATTTTTTGGTAAAAAACCTGGGGATCAGAAAACAGTTGTTTGTGGGATTAAAAAAAAACAACATGATGAACAAGATTACTTAGGAGAAAAAGATATAAATGTATTTGATATAAAAAGAGATCTTATTCAAGCACTCGTAGAACTAGGTGTAGATAAGGATGAAATGTTAATAGAGGATATTTCACCCTCATACTATCATCCTGGTATTTCAGGCTCAATTTCATCAAAAGACAAAAAGAAATTATTAGCATATTTCGGTCAGTTACATCCAAAAATAACTAACGAAACGTTTGGTTTCGAAATTTTTTTAGAAAATTTAGTTAATCTTAAAAAAAATAATAAAAAAATTAAGGATAGTCTAATATTATCGGATTTTCAAAAGTCAGAAAGAGATTTTGCTTTTCTAGTGAGTAAAAACATAAATGCGCAACAATTAGTTGATGCTATAAAAATTACGGATAAGTTATTAATTAAAAAAATCAAAATATTCGACGTCTATGAAGGCAAAAACATCCCTTCAGATAAAAAATCAATTGCATTAAAAGTTACTATTCAATCTAATGAAAAAACTTTGAATGATAGTGATTTAAAGGATATATCAAATAGAATTGTTAACTCAGTAGAACAGCATACTGGTGCGCAACTTAGATCATAACATGTCCTCAATAGAAAATATTAGAAATTTCGCAATAATCGCACACATTGACCATGGAAAATCAACAATAGCTGACCGAATTATACATAAATGTGGTGGTCTAACTGATAGAGAAATGAAAGCACAAGTTCTTGACTCTATGGATATTGAAAGAGAAAGAGGGATAACAATTAAAGCTCAAACGGTTAAGCTTAATTACAAATCAAAATCTGGTAAAGAATATATTTTAAATATTATAGATACACCTGGGCATGTTGATTTCAGCTATGAAGTAAGTAGATCTTTATATGCATGTGAAGGATCAATATTGATTGTGGATAGTACACAAGGAGTAGAGGCACAAACATTAGCAAATGTATATCAGGCCTTAGATTCAAATCATGAGATAATTCCTATTTTAAATAAAATTGACTTACCGGCATCAGACTTAGATAGATCAAATAAACAAATTGAGGATGTTATAGGCATTGATACAACAAATTCCGTTCCCTGTTCCGGTAAAACTGGAGAAGGTGTAGATGAAATTTTAGAAAAGATAATTGAAATTCTACCAAGTCCTAAAGGTCAAATAAATGAAAAGCTTAAATGTTTATTAGTCGATAGTTGGTACGACACTTATTTAGGAGTTGTTATATTAGTGAGAGTGATTGATGGAAAAATTAAAAAGAATATGAGAATTAAAATGATGTCTAACAATAAAGAATACTTTATTGAAAAAGTTGGTGTGTTTACTCCTAAACCAGACGATATGGAAGAACTTAAAGCTGGAGAAATTGGTTTCATCACGACAGGTATTAAAGAGCTTTCAGACACAAAAGTTGGAGACACAATCTGTGATGCAAGTGATCCATTAAATGATGCATTACCGGGTTTTAAGCCAAGTAAACCAGTAGTATTTTGTGGTTTGTTTCCTGTTGATAGTTCTGAGTACCAAAAATTAAAAGATGGTTTAGCAAAATTAAAATTGAACGATGCAAGTTTTACTTATGAAGCTGAAACCTCATCAGCATTAGGATTAGGATTTAGGTGTGGTTTTCTTGGCTTATTACATTTAGAAATCGTTACCGAGAGACTTGAAAGAGAATTTGATATAAATTTGTTAACTACCACTCCTGGTGTTGTTTATAAAGTACACATGAATAATGGAGAAATTAAAAATTTACAGAATCCTTCTAATTTACCAGATCCAACTTTTATTAAAATGATAGAAGAGCCTTGGATCAAAGCTACAATTATAACTCCAGATCAATATTTAGGCTCAATAATGAAACTTTGTCAAAATAAAAGAGGAATACAAAAAAATTTGAGTTACTCAGGAAGTAGAGCTGTAATAAATTACGATATCCCACTAAATGAAGTCGTTTTTGATTTTAATGATAGATTGAAATCTATGACAAGTGGATACGCAAGTTTTGATTATGAAATCATTGGGCATAAGGAGGGTGATTTGGTTAAAATGGGTATACTAGTAAACTCAGAATCAGTAGATGCGCTAGCTATGATGGTTCACAAAGATTTTGCACAATCTATAGGTAGAGAGGTTTGTGAAAAATTAAAAGATTTAATACCTAGACATAATTTTATGATACCTATTCAGGCGGCAATAGGTGGAAAAATTATTGCAAGAGAAACCATCAAAGGCTTTAAAAAAGATGTTTTGACAAAAATTCATGGCGGAGGTGCAAGGGACAGAAAAAGAAAATTGCTTGATAAACAAAAAAAAGGAAAATCTAAATCTAAACAATTTGGAAAAGTAGAAATTCCACAAGAGGCGTTTATTGGTGTATTAAAAATAAATAAAGAAAATTAAAATGATCTACGATTGTTTTTCATATTGGGATGAAGATACCTTACTTGAATTAAGGTTAAATATTTTGAATGACATTGTGGATTTTTTTGTCATAGTTGAAGGTAATAAAACTTGGCAAAATAATTCAAAAAAATTAAAATTTAATATTGAAAAGTATGAAAAATTCAAAAAAAAAATAATTTATGTTCCAGTTAAAAATTTGCCAGATGGAGACGATCCCTATAAAAGAGAAAATTTTCAAAGAAATGCTATTTCGCTTGGCTTAATTGATGCTAAAGATGACGATTTAATAATTATTTCTGATTTAGACGAGATACCTAACCCATATTCAATTCTTAAATTTAAAAAAAATTCTAGATATGCAGCTTTTAAACAGAAACATTTTTATTATAAACTTAATCTACAAAGCCAAAAAAATCCATATTGGCTAGGTTCACGAATTTGTGTTAAAAAATATCTTAGATCTCCTCAATGGTTGAGAAGTTTGAAATTTAAAAAAAGACCATTTTGGAGAATCGATAAATTTAGACTAAATAATATTTTAGATAATGGTGGATGGCATTTCTGCAATTTAAAAAACCCTGAGGATCTTCTTTATAAATATATGAATCTTTGCGAAACAAATGATCCACATAATTTTAATGAAAAAATCGACGATAAATATCTCAACATAGATGAGATTAGAACCAGAGTCAAAAATGGATCTGACATAATCGGTAGAAATGATAATTTTTTAAAGGTAGAAATAGATAATTCTTTTCCAGAGTATTTGATAAATAATTTAGATAATTATAAAGATTGGATTAAATTATAAAGTTGGTATTTTATTTTCTGGGGTACAGACTAAATTTTCTTTAACCTCAAAAAAACTATATTTTTTTTCTAATAATTTTTGAATTACTTTATCTAAAAGAATATTATTTATATGTATATACTCAAAAATGATTATAGGTTTCATTAAGTTATTACTTAAAAAATCTAAAACAATATTTGCATCATAGCCCTCTGCATCTATATACAGTAGATCTAAATTATTTATTGAATGTTTATTAATTAATTCTGATAATTTGATTGTTTTGACAGAAATTTTTTCTATGTGCTTTTTGTTAACTCCATGTAATGTTAAATGGTTTATATCAAATGAATTTATTCCTTTTATATGATCACTATATTTTTCTAAATATTGATCTCTGACGCAAAAAATACTTGTAACAGAATTAATTTCTGAAATTGCATAATTTTCTAATATTATATTTTCAAATCCAAAATAATTATCACTCAATTTTTTAAAATATTTTGGAACTGGCTCAACTAAAATGGCTTTCAAATTTTTGTCATATAAATATTTTTTTAAATGATCAAACCTTAAACCATCATTAGCTCCAATCTGTACTAAACTTTGTATATTATTTCTCTCAAAAATTTTACCCAAAATATAATCTAAATTTAGTTTTGAGTCCTTAGATAAACTTTTTAGATTTTTAACGTAATTTTTATTAAATAATTTATATCCAAACCAACCTATAATTTTTGAAAAAATTTTTTTTGCGCTAGTCATTAAAAAACAATTTTTTCTAAATTTTTATTTTTTTTAAAATCACTTTTTTCAATTATGTTTTTTCCTTTGATTTTATCCGAAATTTTTTTGGGCAATAAATTGTATCCAGATTTTTTCAATCCATCTTTAATCAACTTCCAATATACACTAAGTTTACTCTTTTTACTTAATTGTCTATCAATTTTATTATTCCATCTTTCAATGTAATCAGATTGTTGAACCTGCATTTCATTTTTTTCTAATTTTTTCACAGTTTTAACTAAAATATATAATGGACTATTTGAACTTATTTCAAGTCTATCACCGGATATTTGTTTTTTTACCTTCCACCAAGAATATTTATCATATGTATTAAAAATAAATATTTCAGTTTCTGAAAAGCCGTTTTCTTCTGAGTATAAAGAAAAAAATAATTCTGGTGAAAATTGCCAAAAACCATGTCCGCAATTATTATTAGCAGGAAGAGAATGTAAAATATTACCGCCACTTTTGCACAATTTATAAATATTATTAAAACTTTGGTTAACATTAAATATATGCTCTGACGTACCAAAATCTAAAATTGTATCAAATTTTTCAAAACTTTCTTTTATAGGCTTGTTAAAATCATGTATTAAATCTGCACCTTCAAATGAAGAATTATCAATAGACTTTACGGATTGCGCACTAAATTTTTCTTTTAATAAATTATCAATATATTCATCTTTGGCACAATCATAATTTTTTAAATTTAACTTTTTTTTATCATCTTCATCTAAAATTATTTCCTGTTTTCCTAAAGTTAAAACATCTCCAAAATCATAAGTATTAGAAAAGTACTCTAAAAACTTAAATTCGTGAAATGTAACTCCCATAAAATAATTGATATATTCTAAGTAATATATATCTGTTAGATATATATATGAATAACAAAATTTATTTATGCTCATTTGCAAGTAATGACCTTGAAAATAGTGTCAAAAGATTCTTGTATCAGGCAGAAAAAATGGGAATTTACGAAAATATTAAAATATTTAGACCATCTGACCTTGGCAAGGATATAACTTACAAAATTGATAAAATAATCAAAAAAAAGGGTAAATATTTATATGGTCATGCAATTTGGAAGCCATATATAGTAAGTGAGTTTTTAAAAAAAATATCTAAAAATGATATTATCCAATATTCAGATATTGGTTGCCATCTAAATAATAAAGGTATTGAGAGATTTAAAGATTACATTGAGCTTACAAAAAAACATAAAATGTTAGTATTCGAATATGGGAATATACCAGATGAATTAAAAAAATATGATTATAATTTTCAAATTTTTAATGAATACCATTTTACCAAAGGAGATGTACTTGATCATTTTGGTTTGAGTTTGAATTCAGATATATCAAATTCATATCATATTTGGTCAGGTTCATTTTTTTTGACTAAAAACCAATTATCAGAAACAGTAATTGAAATATGGAATAGGAGTTGTAATTATTTGAATCTTTTAGATAATAGTGTCTCCAATAAAGAGAATCATAAAGATCATATAGGTATGAGAGGTGAACAGTCTCTTTTTTCAATAATTTGTAAACTAAATAATATTAAAACTATTTCAGCAGGAGAATGTGAATGGGCCGAAGGAAAAGATGGATCGGGTAGAAAGTGGGATCATTTAAATAATTACCCAATTTTAGCAAAAAGAGATCTGAAATATGGAATATTTAAACGTTTTTTTAATAGACAAATTAAAAATTTCTTAAGAATTAAAAGAAAAATAATTACTAATTAGATAAAATATGTAAATTGTAAAATTGATGATATATATTGCAACAACAACAATTAACACCCCATCACTGGCTCTGAAAAAATTTGCTAATAACAAAAAATGTAAATTGATAGTCGCTTTAGATAAAAATTCAAAACAATTTAAATTAAAGAATTCGATAATACTATCTACAAAGTTTCAAGAGAAAAAATGGCCAAAGTTATCAAAATTAATTGGATGGAATTGTATAGGAAGAAGAAATTTTGCAATCCTGAAAGCTTATGAAATGGGCGCCAATATAATAGCTCTAATTGATGACGATAACATACCTTATAATAATTGGTTTAACAAAATATACGTAAATAAAAAAATAAATGCAAATAAAGTCGAAATAAATAAACCTGTTTTTGACCCAGTGGGTTATACTAATCATAAAAATCTTTGGCACAGAGGTTATCCATTAGAAATGGTTCACAATAGAAAATATAAAAGATTAGGTCAAAAAGTAATTGTACCTGATGTACAAGCAAGTTTTTGGAATGGTGATCCTGATGTGGATGCAGTTAATAGAGTAATATTTTCACCAAACTGCTACTTTAAAAAAAATTACTTCCCTTTTTTTTCGAGCAAAATTTCTCCTTTTAATTCCCAAAATACTTTAATTAGTAGAAGAATAGTTAAAGATTATTTTTTATTCCCCCACATAGGTAGGATGGACGATATTTGGGCGTCATATTATATAGCTTCTAAAAAGTATAAAATTGTGTATGCTGAACCGACAGTTTATCAAAAAAGAAACAAGCATAATTATTTAACAGATTTTAATTTGGAAATTTTGGGCTATCAAAATAATGTTGAATTACTGAAACAAATAAAGAAAAAACCAGAAAATATAAAAAAATTTCTTCCAAAAAAATCTCTACTAGCTTTTTATGAGTGGAAAAAAATCATAAGCTCTATCGATGCAAAAAAATGACAAAATTCTAATTACTGGATCGACCGGTCTGTTAGGATCAGCTTTGGTTAAAAATCTGAGAGATAAAAAATTTAAAAAACTGATATTAATTAATTCAAAAAATATAAATTTAACCAATCTAAACAGTGTAAAAAGACTACTGTTAAAACAAAAACCAAAATATATTTTTCACTGTGCAAATAAAGTTTTTGGTTTTGGTGGCAATCAATCTAACAAATTTGAAATGTTGAATGAAAATCTTCTCATTAACTCAAATTTACTTAAAGCTGTATTAGCCACAAAGGTAAAAAAAATACTGTTTGTTGGTAGCACTGCAGTTTATAACGAGAAGTTAAAGTATAATATTTCAGAGGATAAAATTTTTTATAGAAAACCTCATTCATCAGAATATTATTATTCCTTATCTAAAAGGATAATGCTTGAACAATTGTTAGCTTTAAAAAGCTTTTATAAAATCCCTTATGTATATGTTATTATGAATAATTTGTATGGACCGAGGGATAATTTTGATATTAATACAGGTCATGTTGTCCCTTCACTTATACATAAATGCTTTTTAGCAAAAAAAAATAATAAAAAATTCGAAGTATGGGGTAATCCTAATGATAGAAGATGTTTTCTATTTTCATCCGATGCTTCAGAAGCATTATACCGTTGCATGAAACAAAATAAGTATGATGTAATTAATGTTGGATCCGATAAAGAATATAAGATAAGTGATTTAGTCAAAGCTATAAAAACTGAACTAAGTTTCAAAGGATCAATAAATTGGACAAATTCAAATATTAAAACTATTAAAAGAAGAAATATCAATCTTAATAGATTAAAAAAAATTGGCTTTAAAGAAAAAGTGATTTTATCAGAGGGTATAAATAAAACTGTTACATGGTTAGAAAGTAATTACAAATCTGCAAGGAAGTAAATGTAAAATGATAAATAATAAAATCGAAATGTATAGTATTACACATAAAAGAGTTAAATTTATCGAAAATACCAACTATAATTTAGTAAATGTCGGTAAAAATCATATCTCAGACAAGTATTTAAATTGTGATACCGGTGATAATATTATTGATAAAGAAAGGTTTTATTCAGAACTTACGTTTCATTATTGGTTTTGGAAAAATAAACTTAAATTTGAGCACGAAAGATGGATTGGTTTCTGTCAAAGAAGGAGATTTTGGACAAAAACAAAAATTAGTGAAAATAACGTAAATTATAACTCAGTTAAATCTAATCTCTTAGAAACTATACCCGAAAAATTTAATAATTATGATTCGTTTCTATGTGAAAGAACCAATGTGAATAAAATAAAAAAAATCAAAATTTTGAAAAAAGGTTTCCGATCTATTTTGAAAGATCCATCAATTCTTTTTGATACAAAAAAACAATCTCTTAAATTTCAATTTGAAATGCAACACGGATATGACATTATTGAGAAAGCAATAGAGTTATTAGACAATGAAGATAAAATAGGCTTTACAAAATACATGGAAAACGAGGTATCTTTTAGTGCTCATAATATGTTTATCACTAAACCAAAATATCTAAAAAAATGGTACGAACACATTTTTAAATGGCTCAATAAATGCGAAAAAATAATCGGCTTTAATTTTAAAAACTATGAAACAAGAATTTATGCTTATTTATCTGAAAGATACATTTCTTATTGGTTTAACAAATATACAAAGTGCAAAGAATTGCCCTGGGTCTTCTATGATGAAGAAATATGGAGAGATGGCCGAGCGGTTTAAGGCGCACGCTTGGAAAGCGTGTAAAGGGGAAACTCTTTCATGGGTTCGAATCCCATTCTCTCCGCCAGAAAAAAGCTTAAAATAAGATTTTTAAAAAAAATAGAAAATAAGAAAAATTTTAACTCTAATTCTGTTGTAATTAAAGGTTAATTCTCAATCTAACTTTTATGTAAATTTGTTTAAAAATAAAAAAGTGCTATAAAAATCTTCGTTCTTAATGATTAAAAATGCAAAAATAAATAACGAAAATTATCAAGCAGACTCAATAAAAGTTCTAAAAGGATTGGAGGCTGTTAGAAAAAGACCAGGAATGTATATTGGTGATACCGACGACGGAACCGGTCTCCATCACATGATATACGAAGTAGTAGATAATTCAATAGATGAGGCATTAGCTGGTTATTGCAAAGTCATCAAAGTGACGATTAATAAAGACGGATCAATAACTGTAAAAGATGATGGTAGAGGAATTCCGGTTGATATACATAAAACAGAAAAAAAATCAGCAGCTGAAGTTATAATGACACAGTTGCATGCGGGAGGTAAATTTGATCATGATTCATATAAAGTATCTGGTGGCCTGCATGGTGTGGGGGTATCTGTTGTTAATGCTTTATCAAAAAAACTAATTTTAAAAATTAAGCGAAATCAAAAAAAGTATGTTATTGAATTTATTAATGGAGAAGCCAAGTCACCAATTAAAGTTGATGGAAAATCAGAAGAGACTGGCACGGAAATAACTTTTTACCCATCTGAGGCAATCTTTTCTTCAATTAAGTTTAATTTTACCACTATTCAAAAAAGATTACGAGAATTAGCTTTTTTAAATTCTGGTATAAAAATAATTCTTTCAGATGAAACTGGTAAAAATTTAAGAATTAATGAATTTAAATTCGATGGTGGAGTTTCAGAATTTGTTAATTTTTTAGATGAGAAAAGAGATCATTTAAAAAATAAGAATGAGAAAAATTTATTCAAGAAACCAATTTATATTGATGGAAAAAAAAATAATATAGAAATTGAATGTTCTTTGCAGTGGAATTTGACTTATTCTGAAGATGTATATGCTTATACTAATAATATTTATCAAAAGGACGGTGGCACACATTTATTAGGGTTTAGAAGCGCTCTGACCCGTGTAATTAATAAATATGCAAATGACAATAATTTCTTAAAAAAAAATAAATTTTCCGTTTCAGGTGAAGATATTAAAGAAGGACTAACTTGTGTACTATCTATAAAAGTACCAGATCCAAAATTCTCATCACAAACGAAAGATAAACTTGTATCGTCAGAAGTAAGAAACATAGTTGAAAGTATAATTAATGAAAAGCTTTCAATTTGGTTTGATCAAAATCCAACTATTTCAAAAGTAGTGCTTAATAAAATTATGCAAGCAGCTTTAGCAAGAGACGTGGCAAGAAAAGCAAGAGAAAACGTCAGAAGAAAGGGTGCATTGGAGCTAACTGGACTTCCAGGAAAGTTAGCAGATTGTCAAAATTCTAAGAGGGAAGGTACAGAGTTATTTATTGTTGAGGGAGACTCAGCTGGTGGATCAGCAAAACAAGGACGAAACAGAGAGTTTCAAGCTGTATTACCTTTAAGGGGAAAAATTTTAAACACTTACTCTGAAGTTAATAATAAAAAAAAAACAATTAATGGAAAAGATAACAAAAATAAAGCTTTATCAAAAATGATATCATCTAATGAAATTGTTACTCTTATAAATGCTTTAGGATTAAATCCAAGTAGTGAAAATTTAAATATTGATGATTTAAGATATGGTAAAATTATAATTATGACAGATGCAGATGTTGATGGATCTCATATAAGAGCTTTACTGCTAACATTTTTTAATAATAATCCATTTAATAAATTAATCGAAAATGGCAATATATATCTAGCTCAACCCCCTTTATTTAAAATAAATAAAGGTTCAAAAACTATTTATCTTAAAGATGAGAAAGATTTAGAAAAATATTTATTAAAAATTTCTAAAGATTTATCAAAATACAAAATAGGATCCAAAGAATATAATAAAATTTTAGAAAATGAGAAATCGAAATTATCTATTCAAAGGTTCAAAGGACTAGGAGAAATGAATCCAGATGAACTATGGAATACAACACTTAATCCTGATACTAGAAATTTGTTGCAAGTAAAATACTCAAGCAACAGCAATAAAGATCATAAATTAATTGCTACGTTGATGGGAAATGATGTCAGTTCGAGAAAAGAATTCATAGTTGAAAATGCAATAAACGTATCAAATTTAGATATCTAATCATGAAGTCCTATGAAGCTTCAAATTATTTTTTTTTAAACAAATCTACATATATAAACTTAAGATGGATTGCTATTATAGGCCAATTATTCACTATAAACCTCGTTGCCTTAGTTTTCAAATTTGAATTTAATTTCGTACTAGCTAATTTTGTAGTCTTTATTGGAATAATTAGTAATTTTTCATTATTCTTTTTTCACAAGAGTACACAATTATCTAATCAAACTTCTTTAATTTATCTACTAATTGACATTTTACAATTAAGTTTTTTACTTTACTTATCTGGTGGAATTTTAAATCCATTTTCAATATTTTTAATTATACCCAGTGTATTTGCTTCCTCAAATTTAGATACCAAAACTAATTTTTTACTCATTTTGGTGACAATAATTTCAATATGTATTCTAACACTTTTTCATAAAGACTTACCAGGACCATTAAGCGATTATAGCCTTAGTAATTACTATTATTATTCAATACCAATTGGCTTGGTTATAGCTTTAATATTTTTAAACTATTTTGCAATTTTATTTGGAAAAGAAAATAAAATTCGAAAAGAAGCATTAGATAAAATACAAGAGGTAATTGCTAAGGAACACGAGCTTGTCTCCTTAGGTGGGCAAGCTGCAGCTGCAGCTCATTCCCTAGGAACACCACTATCAACAATTAAATTAGTTTCACAAGAACTTTTTAACCAATTAAATGAAAACAAAGACATAAAAAAAGATTTGGAGCTTTTAGTAAGCCAAGTAAAAAGATGTGATGATATACTTAAAAAATTAACCCTAAATCCTAATGTAGAAGATGATTTCATTGAAAAAGATTTAAGTCTATCAAGCTATATTAATCAAATAGCAAAATCATATGAGCAGATATCAAGTAAGAAATTTTTAATAAATTTGGAACAAGATACAAACCCTTTTCCAATAAACAAATCAATTGAACTTGTTTATGGGATTAGAAATTTTATAGGTAATGCAAATAAATTTTCTAGAAAGTATGTTTATATATCTATCTTGAGTGATTCACAATCATCAGAGATAAATATAGAAGATGATGGAGATGGATTTCCTAAAGAGATATTGAGTAAAATTGGAGAACCATACATTAAATCAATAAAGAAAAAATATTCCTCTAAGGCTGGACTAGGCCTAGGTATTTTTATTGGTAAAACATTATTAGAGAAAAATTATGCAGAGATAATTTTTAGAAATTCGGAAACAAGGTCTGGTGCAGAAATTAATATAAAATGGAAAAATTCTGATTTAAAAAAAATTTAATTATATTTTTTTTTGTCTTCAAATAAGTTACTAAGCTGATTAATCATCACATCACCCAATTCTTGAACATCTGTTATTTTAATTGCACGTTTGTAATATCGCGATACATCATGCCCAATTCCAATAGCTAATATTTCAACCTCATTTTTATTTTCAATATTTCTAACAACTCTCTTTAAATGTTTTTCAAGTAAATCGCCCGAATTGACAGACAATGTGGAGTCATCTACTGGTGCGCCATCTGAAATTACCATTAAAATTTTTCTTTCCTCGTTCCTTTTTTTTATTCTAGAATGGGCCCAAGATATAGCTTCTCCATCGATATTTTCTTTTAATAAGCCTTCTTTTAACATTAGGCCTAAATTATTTTTCGCTTGCCGCCAATGCGCATCAGCTGATTTGTAAATAATATGTCGTAAATCATTCAATCTTCCTGGTTTTTTAATTTTACCGTTCCTTGACCAATAGTCCCTACTCTGACCTCCCTTCCAGTTCTTTGTTGTAAAACCTAAAATTTCAACTTTCACAGAGCATCTTTCCAATGTTCTTGACAATATATCAGCACATAATGCAGCAATTGTGATTGGCCTTCCACGCATTGATCCTGAATTATCTATCAATAGCGTTACAATAGTATCCTTAAATTCGAACTTTTTCTCTTTTTTAAAAGATAGGGAATTGAACGGATCTACTACGACTCTTGCAAGCTTTGAACTATCTAATAAACCATCTTCAAGATCAAACTCCCAAGATCTATTTTGTTTTGCTAGTAATTGTCTCTGTAATTTATTAGCTAATTTTGTTATTAAATCTTTAAAGCTTTGTAATTGTTGATCTAAATTTGCTCTAAGTTTTTTAATTTCTTCTAAACTTTCAAGTGTTTCTGCTTTAGATATTTCATCAAATTTTGTAGTATAAATAGTATAATCTTTATTGTCAGTCTTTAAACTTAGTTTTTGCGAAATATTTTCAGAAAATGATTCTTGTTTGTCATCTGAAAGCTGTTCATCAATTCTAAATTCAGAAACGTCAAATTCTTCTTGTGGCTTAATTTTGTCCGTTGTATTATCCTCATTATCAGTATTACTTTCGTTTTGATCCTTGCTTTCAGCTTCTTTTTTGTCTTCATCGTTTTTTGTTTCATTCTGAGTTGAGTCCGTATTATCAATAAAATCTAGCTCTTTTATCAAGGTTGAGATTTTGGAATTATAAATTTCTTGGTTATTAACATTTTCTTTTAGGAAATTTAATTTTTGAAAAAATATTTCATTGAAACGATTCTCCCATCCTTCCAAAATCTCTTGAGACATTTTAGACATTTTAATATTTAAAAAATTCTTAATCAGATATAATTCAAAAGCTTTTAGAAGATTTTTATTAATTTGTTTGTTATTATTATTTTCATTAATAAAATTTTCAGTACTATAATTATTAATTATATTTTTTTTAATTCCTTTATATTTTTTTAATCCAATAAGCTGATATCTTAACCTCTCAGCAACCATATATAAATCATTTGCTAAATTATTATCTGGCCTATTCAAATTTAAAATATCGTTATTTGAATATTTAAATTTAAGAGCCTCACTATCGATATTTGCTCTTAATTTTTCAATATCTTTTTTGTTTAAAAAATTTTCTAAATTTTTAAAATTGAAACTCTGATTATCTTTATGGTTTTTTTTTGTATTTCTTTTAAAATTATCTGATATTACATTGTAAGTACTTAGTAACGCTTGTTTTATTATTTCCTTTAGTTCTTCACTATATTTCATTAATTATATTTAAATATTTGTTACTGACTCTGGGAGCTCATCTCCAAAACACCTTTGGTAATACTCAGCAATAGTTTTTTTCTCTGAGTCGTCACATTTATTTAAAAAAGTAACCCTAAATGCATAACCAACATCATTAAAAATTTGTGAGTTATTGCACCAGTTCAATACTGTTCTAGGGCTCATTACGGTTGAAATGTCACCTGACATAAAACCTTTTCTTGTTAAAGTAGCAACTTTAATCATATTTAATATTATTTCTTTTCCGTCTTTGTTATTTAAACTTTTATTTTTTGATAAAATTATTTTCATTTCTTTTTCGTTGCTTAGGTAGTTTAAAGAAGTGATAATTTCCCATCTATCAAGTTGAGCTTGATTAATTTGTTGAGTTCCTGTGTATAGTCCAGTTGTATCACCTAGGCCTATGGTGTTTGCTGTTGCAAAGAGCCTAAAAAATTTATTTTGTTTTACTACTTTGTTTTTATCTAAAAGAGTAAAATATCCATCACTTTCTAAAATTCTTTGTAAAACAAACATTACATCACTTCTACCAGCATCATACTCATCAAAAACTAATGCGACTGGATTTTGAAACGCCCATGGAAGTATTCCTTCTTTAAATTCAGTAATTTGTTTGCCATCTTGTATTTTTATTGCATCTTTACCAATTAAATCAATCCTACTTATATGTGAGTCAAGATTGATTCTAACACATGGCCAATTAAGTCTTGCAGCAATTTGTGTTATGTGTGTACTTTTACCAGTACCATGATATCCGTGAACAATTACTTTTTTATTATGTGAGAACCCATTTAATATTGCTAAAGTGGTATCTCGATCAAAGACATAATCTTTATCTATTTCAGGAACCAAATTATTTTTTTTTGAAAATGCATCAATTTCCATATTAGCGTCAATACCAAAAGTTTGTTTTACAGAAATTTTAATATCGGGTTGTATGTTTAGGTGATCCATTAATTCTCTTCCTATAAGTATTTTTTAATTGAGTATAAGCTAGTGTTATAACTTTTAGTTTTTCCTCAAATTTTTTATTGCCTGCATTCATATCAGGGTGAAATTTTTTGACAAGTTTTTTAAATTTTATATGAATTTTTTCCCAACTAATTCCTACATTTACTCCTATTATACTAAAAGCTTTTATATCATTTTTATCAAATCTGTATTGGTTCATATAATCATAATTTGGTTCAAATCCATTTTTCTTAATTTCATCTTTTAAAGTATTATTCCACAAAACTTTAAAAAAATTATCATTAGAACTAAAACTCTGTGTTGGTTTATGCCACGTTAAATCAGATTTTATAAATTCCAGCACCTGATCATCACTCATCCCACTAAAATAATTCCAACTTTTATTGAATTCTTTAACATGGTTTAAGCACAGCATTCTAAATTTTTTACTGTTGTCTTTTTCAATAGGAGCTTTATATTTACCTTCATTGTTACATTTGTTCCAATCGCATATAATTTTCATAAATAATATTATTGATTATGGATATAAACGAACTAATTGAAATTGTAAAAAAAAAAATCCAAAGTAAAATTAGCGTTGAAAAAATTAGCGTAGAAGACAAATCATTTTTGCACAAAAAACATAAAAATAATGCAGTAAATAAATTTCACTTAAAAATTTCTATAAAGTCTAAATTTTTAAAAAAGAAAAAAAAAATTGAAAGTTCTAGACAAATTTATAAATTACTAGAGAAAGAATTAAAAGAACATATCCATTCAGTACAATTAAATATTGAGTAATTCTCTTTTAAAAAATTTTTTTAAATCGCTTTCGCTATATAAATTGTCTAAAATTGGATTTCCTATATCCTTTAATAGAATTAAATTTATCATTTTAGAATTATTTTTTTTATCATTTTTCATGTAATATATTAATTTATTTATATCTTTTATTTTAAAAAAATTTCTTAAATTTAGACCAAAATTTAAATTTTTAACATGGTTTAGGATTTTTGAATAAGTTTTTATATTAATTAATTTTCTCTGGAGACTAAATTTAAGTGCTGTTTTAATTCCTAATATCACTCCTTCTCCATGATTTAATTTTTTTTTAAACCCACATGTAGCTTCATATGCGTGGCCAAAAGTATGGCCTAAATTTAATATTTTTCTCAAATTTTTTTCTTTTACATCTCTTTGAACAATTTTTTTTTTGACTATACAACTCTCGAAAATTGCTTTTGTAATAAATGGTTCATTAAGAGATAAAATTTTATCGAAATTCTTGTTTAAGAAATTAAAATTTTCTCTGCTAGAAATTAAACTATGTTTAAGAATTTCAGCATATCCACATATAATCTCTTTTTTACTCAGTGTATCTAAAAACAAAATATCTGATATAACTAAATTTGGTTGATAAAAAGTTCCCACTAAATTTTTGCCATAAATTTTATGATTTATTCCTGTTTTTCCTCCGACACTAGCATCAACTTGTGAGAGTAAAGTAGTAGGAATATTTATAAATTTAATTCCTCTCTTATAAATACTACTTACAAAACCCACAAGGTCACCTGTAATCCCTCCACCTATAGATATTACGCAATCATTTCTAGAGAAATTATTATGAAGTAATTTATTTAATATGTCATTTACATATTCAAAACTCTTATTTTTTTCACTAGACTTGTAATTGTAAATAATATTGTCATATTTTTTAAATTTACTTTTAACAAAGTTAGAATTTTTCTTTCCTATATTACTATCAATTACCAAAAAACATTTTTTAAAATAAATTTTTTCTTTTTTTAAGATATTTGGAATATTATTAATTATATTTTTGCCTATATATATATTATATTTACTATCTTTAGTATTAATTTTTATTTTTTTCATTTTCATAAAAATCTATTATTTTGTTAGTTATCTGTTTTTTAGTAAAGTTTGTACAATTTAATTTGTAATCAGCAAATTTATATATAGCGTCTCTCTTTTTTTTAAGTCTCTCTATTTCTTTTTTTGATAAATTTTCTACCTTAGGTCTTTTTTTACTTTTAAATATCCTATCAACTAAAATTTTGTTGTCCCAATCCAGCCAAAAAGATAAATTATTTTCTAAAATATATTTTCTGATTTTAGGATTTAAAAAACTACCTCCACCTAATGCTACAACACAATTGTTTGATTTTAATTTCTCTAATACTATTTCTTCCTCAACATCTCTAAAATATTTCTCTCCCTTATGATCAAAAATTTTTTTAATAGTATTCCTTTCATTCTTCTCAATTTCATAATCGGTATCTATAAACTTAAATTTAAGTTTACCTGCCAAAATTGTTCCGATAGTTGATTTTCCTGCACCCATCATACCAATTAATACTAAATTTTTTTTAAATATCATAGCTTTCCGTGTTATAAAAACATAAATTTGTCTTATTTTTAAAATAATTAATTACATATGCAATTTCAAAGAAAAACAAGTTCCTTCGGTCTAAGTTCATTGAGCAAAATAATAATTAAATTTTTTTTTATAATTGTATTTTTTTTTATAATTATCATATTAATCGACAAAATCAATTTCCCCACCCCTGAAAAATCAATTGAAAAAATAATTCCTAATGAAAACTTTAAAGTTGTTAAATAAATTTGCTTGGAAAGTAATTTTTTTTTGTTCTGTACAAATTTTGTTTTTTGCAAACGCAAACGAACCAGAAGATATTTGGAGTAAAAATAACGAAGATATTGAAATTAAAACTGAGGAAATAAAACTAAACAATGAAAATAAAGAAATAAAAGAAATTTACGAGGGCACTGAATTAAGTGAAAAAATATTCTTGGAAGAAAATGTACTTGAGGATAACTCAAGTCTAATAGGCTTATACGATCCAAAAGATAATGACTTAAAAATTGATATGTGGAAAAATTCTGACGGTGATCAAGTCAACTATATAATTGAGAAATTGTTTAAAATGGATTTATCTAATGACGCTCATGATATTTTAAAAATAGCAATCTTAACTAACTCTTACATCCCGAGCATTAATATGGATCAAAAAAAATTTAATAGTTATAAGATAAATTATTTACTTAAAAAAAAAGATTTAGATTTAATTAATGAATTTTTATTAAAAAATAAAACGTTAGAAAATAATCATGAATTAATAATTCAATATGTTGACTATTATTTAATAAATGGAAATTTAGATAAATCTTGCAATTTACTTGATAATAATGATTTAATATTTGATAACAATTATTTAGATAAATTTAAAATTTATTGTTTAATAAATAGCGATAAAAGAAATGAAGCACAATTATACTTTGATTTAAATAAAGAAAAAGGATTTAAAGATAAGTTTTTTGAAGATAAATACGATTACCTTTTAGGTTATAAAGAAAAAATAAACATTGGCACATCTGAGAAATCTCCGCTAAACTTTCATTTATCACACATTACAGATAAAAATTTTTCATTTGATCCCAACATTGATACACCAAAATTTATTTGGAAATACTTATCAAATTATAATTTGCTGACGGGTGTAAATAGTATTGATTTACAAAATGGAAAAAAAATAGAAGCCCTTGAAAAGGCGGCACACGAGAAAAATTATAATGAACAAGAACTTTTCTCACTTTATAAAAGATTTGAATTTACCTTCAACCAACTTTTAACTGCTGACGAGACATATAAATATTTACCAAATTTTGAGGGTAGAGCCTTGTTGTACCAAAAAATATTACTAACTTATGATATTGAACAAAAACTAAAACATTCTCTGGAACTCAAAAAATCTTTTGAAAATGATAAGTTAGGAAATGCATATGATCAAGAATTATCTAAATTAATTAATAGCATTGAACTTGAGGATGTGCCAGCTCAATACACTTCTTTTTACAATGATAATAAAAAAATAAATGTTGAATACAAAAATCAAATCAAATTCAATAATAAAATTATACATCAATCTAAACTTTTAAATTATTTTGCAGATGTTTACGATACAGAGAAAACTTCTAAAGAAACAAATAATTTGCTTAAAAAAATTAAATCAGACAAAAAATATGTAATTTCTAACAAAGATAAAATTCTGTTAGATTCACTATCTTATGACGGGATACAAATAAAAAAAAAATATAAAAACATTTACTCACAAAACCCTAATATTCCAACAGATTTACAAGTTTTAATTAATAATAATGACATTGGAATGATACTACTCAGATTATCTGAAATAATTGGAGAAGATAGCATAGAAGCATTAGGTACAGAAACACTATATTTTATTACATCAGTTTTAAATCAAATTAATTTGGACAAAATAAGGAATAAAATAATTTTAAAAATATTACCAATCAAAGTTTAATTTATGTCATTAAGACCTATAATAACAGTCCCCAACGAAATACTTAGAAAAATTTCAGAACCTGTACAAAAAATTGGAATTAATGAGAAAAAACTCATTAAAGATTTATTCGAGACTATGTATAATGCAAAGGGTATAGGTCTTGCCTCAATTCAAATTGGAATACCAAAACAAATAGTTGTATTGGATGTTTCAAAGGAAAATGAAAAAAAAAAACCCTATTGTTTAATCAATCCCAGAATAAAAAAGTTTAGCAAAGATACGTCTAAATATGAAGAAGGCTGTCTTTCAATACCAGATACATTTATAGAAATTGAAAGGCCAAAAGAAATATACTTAGAATATATAGATGAAAATGGAAAAAAAAAAGAAATTAAATGTGATGGTTTGTTGTCAACTTGTATACAGCATGAGATACAACATTGTGAAGGAAAATTAATTATAGATTTTTTATCGAAGTTAAAAAAAGATTTTATAATAAAAAAAATAATTAAAAAAAAAAGTAGTTCTGATAAAATTATAGTTTAGTTATGAATAGGATAATTTTTTTTGGAACTCCAAATTTTGCTATTCCTATATTAAAAAATATTTGTAAAAATAATAACAAAATAATTTCTATTTTTACTCAGCCCCCAAATAAATCAAATAGAGGACTAAAAATTTACAAATCACCAGTTCATATATTTGCTGAGACACAAAATATACCTTTAAGATGTCCAGTTAATATTATAGATGATAAAAAATATATTACTAAATTAAATTTTGACTTAGCAGTTGTTGTTGCTTATGGACAAATTATTCCTAAAGCGATTTTAGAAATAAGTAAACTAGGTTTTATAAATATACATGCATCAATTCTTCCAAAATATCGAGGTGCAGCGCCAATCCAAAGATCTATTATTAATTCTGAAAAAACAACAGGTATTAGCATAATGAAAATAAATGAAAAACTTGATAGCGGTCCAATTTGCAATCAATATAAAATTAATATTAACCAACTTGATAATAATTTAACATTATCAAAAAAATTAAGTTTACTTGCTGCAGAAAAAATAAATGAGAATATTGACTTAATTATATCAAAAAAAGCTAATTTTATTGATCAAAATCATGATCTCGCTACATATGCTGACAAAATTAGTAAAAATGAGTCAAAAATTAATTGGAACAATGATGCGAAAAATATTAATGCAAAAATAAAAGGATTATATCCTTCCCCAGGAGCGTGGTTTGAATATAAAAATGAGAGATACAAAATATTAGAATCTGAGATATTAAATGAGAGTGGCATACCTGGTCAGGTTTTAGATGATTTTTTAACAATTGCATGTAATAGAAATTCCATTAGGATTAAAACTTTACAGCGTCAAGGTAAAAAACCCCAAGCAACAAAAGATTTTCTTCTAGGTAATAGGATAAGAAAAGGGACTATATTAAATTGTGATTAGATATCAGATTTTATTAGAATATGAAGGGACACAATTTAATGGTTGGCAAATACAAAAGTCAGGTAATTCGGTTCAAAAAACAGTGCAATTAGTTCTTTCCAAACTCTTAAGAAAACGAATTAAAATACATGGAGCTGGAAGAACTGACAAAGGTGTTCATTCTTTGGAACAATCTGCGCATTTTGATACTCAAGAAAAAATAATAAATATACCAAATCTAATAAAATCATTAAATTTTTTTTTAAATAAAAAGCAAATATCCATTTTAAAAATTAAAAAAAAAAATTTGAGTTTTCATGCAAGATATAGTGCTAAAAAAAGAACTTATAAATATTTAATTAGAAATAATTTATCACCATCAGTAATAAATAAAAATAGAGAGTGGCATATAATCAATATCCTAGATATTGAAATTTTGAGAAAAGGTGCAAAAAAATTTGTTGGCACTCACGATTTTTCAACATTCAGAGCTTCAAACTGTAACGCAAAAAGTCCAATAAGAACAATTTACAAAGTTAAGGTAACGAAAAATAAAAGCTCAATAGAAATAAAATTCATATCAAAATCATTTCTTAAAAGTCAAATTAGATCTATGGTTGGTTGTCTTAAATATCTCGCAGAAAAAAAATGGACTTTAAAAAAATTTAGTAGAGTATTCAAATCCAAAAATAGAAGTAATTGTGCTCCACTTGCACCCCCGTGCGGATTGTATCTAGAAAAAATTACTTATTAATTTTTTTAAATTTTTTATTAATTCTCCACCTCGAGCCTTCTCTTACGATATATCCACAACAATTTTTTGACTTACACTTACATGGAAATTGTTTGTAATCCTCATCATATCCGAAACCGTAATCGTATGATAATTCCTCACCTTTTTTGATATCCTTAATTGATGATATCCACAATTTAAGACCTTTGCCATCAACTTCACAATTTGGATCACAAGAATGGTTTATAAGACGTGCAGTGTTATAAGAAAAATCTCCGTCTAAATCATACTTATTATTTAAATTGTAAAGATAAATTGCTTTACTATTATCAAATTTAGGATTTCTATCTGTTTCTTTCTTAGTAATTATTTTTCCTATGTAGTCAATTATTTTTGTACCTTTTTTAATATCTTTATTAGCAAACAAACCTTTGTTATTAATTTTTGAATATCCAATTTTATATAATTTCATTATTAACTTACTTCTGAGAGAGCCTTTACATGATTAAAAGCACTTTCTGCAAGTGCATTAAGGTCGTAACCACCTTCAAGCACAGATATAACTTTACCTTTTGTAAATTTATTAGTTGCATCTAGTGTTCTTTTTGTAATTTCATAAAAATCGTTTGATGATAATTCAAATTGTGCTAGCGGATCATTTTTGTGAGCATCAAAACCAGCTGAGAAGATAATATATTCTGGTTTATAATCTACTAATCTGTCAAGCACACGATCGTAAGCATTAAAATATTGTTCTGAATTAGTACCTGCTGGTAAAGGAATATTTAGGGAGTTATTGTATTTACCTTTGTCTTTCTCAGTCCCACCACCAGGATAAAACGGGTGCTGATGCAAAGATATATATAGAGATTTTTTATTATCATAAAGTACATTGTAATTTCCATTTCCCCAGTGAACATCAAAATCTATACAAGCAATTCTTTTATAATCATATTTGCTTATTAAGTAGTTTGCTGCAATTCCAGCATTTGATAAACAACAAAAGCCCATAGCTTTATTTTTTTCAGCATGGTGTCCAGGTGGTCTGACAACGCAAAACGCATTTTTAAATTTTTTGCTTTCTATTCCATCAATTGCCTTAATCGATGAGCCAGCAGCATCAAATACTGCCTCTTTGCTACCTGGGGACACTACAGTATCTCCATCGAGAAAGTGAATGCCTTTTGAAGGAAATGAATTATTTAAATTTTTAATATAATCCTCTGTATGAGTAAGTTTTAATATTTTTTCAGGAACTTTAGAAGGTTTGTCCCAAATAAAATCTTTCTTTTTTTTTAAAGTTTCTATAATTGATTTTACTCTTTTTGGTTGCTCTGGATGGCCATCTCCAGTCAGATGTTTTTCAGATGTATCAGATGTAATTATTGCAGTTTTCACGAAAAGTATTGATCTAATATTTCTTTATGAATTTTGGTCAAAGTTTTTAAATCTTTAATTTTAATATTTTCATCTACCTGGTGCATACTAGCACCAACCATACCAAATTCTAAGCAAGGGGAAATTTTTCTTATAAATCTAGCGTCAGAAGTACCCCCAGAAGTTGACAATTTTGTGTTAACCCTTGTATTTTTTTTAATAATATTTTTTATCATAAAAGTAATTTTATTTGGTTTAGTAATAAATGACTCACCAGAAATCATATATTCTATTTTAAATTTACACTTATATTTTTTGCAAATTTTCTTTATAAGAAAATTTAATTTTTTTTTTAATGAAGTGGAGTTATGTTTGTCATTAAACCTTATGTTAAAGGTAGCTTTAGCATCACCAGGTATTACATTGTCTGCATCATTATTTATGCTAATTTTTGTTATTTCCAAATTAGAAGCTTGAAAATTTTTAGATCCATTATCAAGTTTAATTTTTTTCAAATTTTTTAAAACATCTATAATGCAAGTTGATGGATTAATTGCCTTATGATTATAAGCCACATGTCCCATTTTACCAAAAATACTTAAATAACCAGTTATTGAACCTCTTCTACCAATTTTAATCATTTCTCCCATTTGAGATGGATTTGTAGGTTCACCTATTAAACAAAAATTAATTTTTTCTTTTTTTTTTATTAAATATTCAACAACTTTTTTTGTTCCATTTATAGCAATACCTTCTTCATCTCCAGTTATTAAAAGACTAATTGAACCGTTAAATTTCTTTTTTTTAATTACAAATTCGTTTACAGCAGCAATAAAAGATGCTACTGAAGTTTTCATATCGCTAGAACCTCTACCAATCAACCTTCCATTCTTTATTTTTGGTTTAAAAGGGTGTGAAGACCATTTTTTAATATTACCCGGAGGAACAACATCCACATGTCCCGCATAACAAAAGTTAGGACTTTTTGTGCCTATTCGAGCATAAATATTTTTAACAGGTTTGCTTTTACGATCTTTAAATTCCAGAATTTTAGTTTTAAATCCAATTGATTTTAATTTTTTTTCTAAAAATTTCATTATTCCCGCATCTACAGGGGTTACTGTTGGAAACCTAATTAGCTCTTTTGCTAATTGTATGTCGTTAATACTTGGCATTTTAATCTCTCAAAAGATCATTTATTGAAGTCTTAGATCTTGTTTTCTCGTCAACTTGTTTAATTATTACTACACAACTTAATGATGGAGCTAATGGATTTTTTTTATCAGGCAGAGAACCAGGCACAACAACAGAATAAGGAGGAATTTTTCCATAACTAATCTCTCCAGTTGATCTATTAACTATTTTTGTTGATTGAGTAATTAACATACCCATGCTTAAAACTGATCCCTCTCCTACGATGACACCCTCAACTACTTCAGACATGGCTCCTAAAAAAACATTATCTTCAATAATTGTTGGTTGAGCCTGTGCTGGCTCCAATACACCTCCAACACCAGAACCAGCTGAAATATGGCAGTTTTTTCCAATTTGACAGCAGCTTCCTGCTCTAGCAAATGTATCTATCATAGTTCCTTCATCCACATATGCACCGATATTTACATAGCAAGGCATTAAAACAACATTTTTTCCTATGAATGATCCTTTTCTTACTGGTGAATTTGGTACCATCCTAAAACCTGCTGTTTCATGCTGTTCTTTGCTCCACCCTGCAGTTTTACCTTTTAAAAGATGTGCTTTATCGTACCAACTACTATAAGGGCCGTTTAAATTTTCCATGGGGTAAATTCTAAAGCTTAACATTATTGCTTTTTTTAAGTGTTGATGTGTTTTCCAAACACCATTAACTTTTTCAGCAACTCTTGATTTACCACTATCTAAATCATCAATAACTTGATTTATTGCGTCTTTAATAGACTTATCTGAATTTTGATCAATCTGATCTTTATTCTCCCATGCTTCATTTATTATTTTTTCAATAGACATATTTAATTACTTTTTAATAACCTTAATTCTTTTAAAAATAAAGATAGATTTTCAATTTTATAGTCAATGTAATCCTTGTCAGACTCCATTTTACCCCACTCTTCGTTATTTATTAACCAAACAGTCGTACAACCTCTTTCTTTACC
>CACNCN010000007.1 GCA_902618975.1 uncultured Pelagibacteraceae bacterium
TGTAATTTATTACTTTTTACATAATTAATTAAACTCTTGCCAATGAATCCTGAGCCACCAATTAATAATATTTTTTTCAATTTGCTTCAAAAATTTTTTTATCTCTTTTTATAGTTTTTATCTCCATATTTTTAAAAAATTCATTACGTGGCAATAATGGTGACATATCCTCTATTGGATTTCCAAACTGGAGTTTAGGAATAATTTTTTGGTCTTTTTTCAAAATAATTTCAATAATTTCTGGTCTTTTTGAGTCAATGCTTTTTTTAATTTGCTTTAATTCACTATGATTTTTTATTTTATTGTAACCAATATTAAAGGCTTCAGAGATTTTCTTAAAATTTGGATTTGAAACTCCTTTACCCGAGGCCTCATACCTTTTACTTAAATATAATTCCTGAAATTGTTTAATTATTCCATATCCATCATTATTTAATATGAAAATTTTAATTGGTAACTTTAATTTATCAATTGTATGTAATTCTTGAAGATTAATTTGAATACTTCCATCGCCATCAATACATATTATTTTAGAATTATTTTTGACAATAGAGGCTCCAATACTTGCTGGTAGTGCATATCCCATTGGAGAATTGCCAAATGCAGAAAATAATTTTTGACCGTATTTTACTTTGAATGCTTGAATTGTCCAAGTTAAGTGTCCACCGTCGTCTGCAATTATAATATCTTTTTTCTTTAGAATTTTTGATAAATACTCAATAAAAACATATGGATTAACATATTTTTTTTCTTTAAAGTATTTTTTTTGAACTATTGGATATCTTTCTTTCCATTTAAAGCATTTATTTAGCCATTCATGTTTAGAGATATTATTAAATTTAATTTTTTCTATTCCTTCGAGTACATTTTTTACATTCTCTTTAATTTTATAATCTACAACTAGACCCCTTTTTTTATTAAGCTCATGTTTATCAATATCAACCATAATTTTGTAAGCTTTTCTTGCAAAGTTTTTAGGCACACCTCCAGTTACTCTAGTATCTAATCTTGATCCAAGAGATAATATTAAATCTGAATTCTGAACTGTAAAATTAGCAGCTCTACTCCCATAAACACCAATATTTCCAATATATTTCTTTTCACTGTGATCTATCAAATCTACTCCGCTCCATGTTGTTACAATAGGTAAGCTAAATTTTTTTAATATTTTTTTTAAAATTGCCTCAGATTTTGCATATTTAATTCCTCCACCTAAAATGATCACAGGCTTATTAGCATTTTTAATTTTTTTAATTATGTAAATTACTTGTTTCTTTAAATTTACATTTTTGTTTTTTTTTGCTTGAAAAGATTTTAACTTTTTTGGGTTTATCAATTTTCTTTGAAGATCCATTGGTATATCTAACAATACAGGCCCCGGTCTTCCTGTAGTTGCGATATGATAGCTTTTTTCCAATATATATTTAATTTCATTTGGATTTGTTACCTTGTATGAGAATTTTGTTATAGGTTTTGATATATTTACAATATCAGTTTCTTGAAATCCTACTTGTCTTACTTTTTGTGTACTTTTATTTGAACTTTGTTGCTCATAAGTGTTAACTTGTCCACAAATGTGTAGAGAGGGTATCGAGTCAAAATATGAACAAGCAATTCCTGTTAAAAGATTTGTTGCCCCCGGACCAGAAGTAACCATTGTACATGAAAAGTTTGGTCCAAGCCTCGAATATGAGTCAGCCATCATAGCAGCACCTTGTTCATGCGCAACTGAAATATATTTTATTTTCTTATTTCTTGAAAAAGCATCAACCATAAATGATATTGCACCTCCAGTAATTAAAAAAACTTTTTTAACTTTTTTTTTTATTAAGAAACTTAGAATGTAATCAGATAGATTCATTTTATACCTTTTAAAAATTGCTTAATTTTATGGTGTATATAATATATTTTCTTTTTATTTAATCCTTGATGACAACCAATCAAGAGACCATTCTTCATTATATAATCAGAATTTTTAAAAGAGTTAAGCTTATTTTTTGAAGATTTTAATTTTTTAAAAGCAGGGTGTCTTAAAATGTTACCGCTAAAAATCGGTCTTGTTTGAATTCTATTTTTTTCTAAAAAAATTTGTAATTTTTTCCTATTGAATAATTTATTTTCTTTAATAATTATTGGATATGCAAGAAAGTTTGTTTTAACGTTGGTTTTAACCTTTGGCACTATAAAATAACTACTATATTTAGCGAAGAAATTTAAATGTAATTTAAAATTATTATTTCTAATTTTACTAAATGTTTTAAATTTTTTTAATTGTATTATGCCAAATGAAGCACCAATCTCTGATGGTTCAAAATTATAACCAACCTCGGAGAAAACAAATTTTTTGTCATAATCAAAGCCGCTTAATTTAATATTTAGTCTTTTTTTAATATTTTCTGAGTCTTTAATTAATGTCGACATTCTACCCCAACTTCTAAGAACTTTAGCTCTTTCATAATATTTTTTATCATTTGTGAGGAACATTCCGCCATTACCTGCGCAACTAATAACGTGAGAACCATAAAAGCTTGTGATAGATATGTCGCTGTAAATACCGGTTGGTTTATTGTCAATTGTGGCGCCCAAAGTGTCTGCAGAATCCTCTATAATTTTTAGTTTATATTTTTTTGCAATTTTGTTAATAATTTTCCAATCTGGTATATTTCCTATTAAATTTGGAATAACTATTCCTTTTGTTTTTTTGGATATTTTTTTTTCAATCAATTTAGTATTTATCTGCAATGTATTCACATCAATATCTACAAATATTGGAGTAGCTCCAGATAAAATTATTGAGGAAACTGCGGTTCCAAAATTTAAACAAGGTGTTATTATTTCATCACCCTTTTTAAAATTTAGAACATCATTAGCAAGCATTAGTGCTGAAGATCCAGAATTAACCATCAGTCCATATTTTTTTCTAAAATATTTTGATATTTTCTTTTCAAAGGTATTTACTGCTGAACCCATCTGAGTGGTCTTATTTAATTTATTTATAACTGCATTTATTTCCTCTTTGCCGTAAATATTTTTTCCGTATGATATCTTCATTTTATTTAAAATACTCTTTTATTTGTTTTTCACAAATTTTTTTAGCTTTTACATTTTTATTAAAAAGTTGATTCCATTCCATTACTTTATTTAAACTTTTCTTTAAATTCCATTTGTTTGACCATTTTAATTTTCTGTTAGATTTATTACTATTTAGTTTTAAAACTTTTGTTTCAGAAAACTTTTGTTTTTTACTTATTTTGGTATCAAAATTAAATCTTTTTTTTAATAAATTAACTATATTAATAACTTTAATAAAATTTTCTTTTTTTGGCCCAAAATTCCAAGCATTGTAATTGTCCAATTTTTTTGATTTGAACTGCTTTTCAGCAAGCTTCATATAACCTACCAATGGTTCAATCACATGTTGCCATGGTCTAATGTGATTAGGATTTCTTATGACTAATATCTTTTTGGTGTTAACACTTCTGATTATATCTGGTAATAGCCTATTTTCTGAATAATCACCACCACCTATTACATTTCCAGATCTAGCTGTTGAAACTTTGTTCTTTAAAAATGATTTTTCAAAAAAAGAGTTTGCAAAACATTCAGTCACCAATTCAGCGCAAACTTTAGATGCACTATAAGGGTCCTTTCCACCTAAATGATCTATCTCGCTATAGCTTTTGTTACTTTTCCTTATCTTGTATACTTTATCAGTTGTTATTATCACTACTGATTTCAAGGATTTAATATTTTTGATTATATCTAATATATTTGAAGTTCCAATAATATTTGTTTTCAAAGTTTCAATTGGATTTTTAAATGACTCACTGACTAATGGCTGAGCAGCTAAATGAAATAATATTTGTGGATTTATTTTTTTTAATTCTTTTTTTAATAAATTATAATTATTAATATCAGCATAAATATTTTTTTTTAAAAAAATTTTACAATTAGCTTGATTGAATAATGAAGATTTTTTTGGTTTTAAAGAGTAACCATAAATATTTGAACCCAACATGTTAAGAATTATAGATAACCAACTACCTTTAAATCCTGTGTGACCAGTAATAAATACTTTTTTATTTTTCCAAAATTTATTTAATTTGTCTAAGTTTTCCATGGAAATTTTTTTCTTTTTACCATTTCATTAAAATCATTTTTATCTTTCAAAGTGTCTAAACTTTTCCAAAAACCTTCATGTTTATACGCATATAATTTTTTTCGTTTTAAGAAAAAAGATAATGGTTCTTTTTCCCAATAAATTTTTTTATCTTTTATAATTTTAATTGCATTTTTTGATATAACAAAAAAACCACCATTAATATAAACATCCGATTTTTCTTTAGAGTTATCGAAATATTTTATTCTATTATTACTAATTTTCAGAACGCCAAATCTTTGTTTTGGTCTTACAGCCGTAAGTGTGACTTCTGATTTATTTTTATAGTGAAATTTAATTAACTTATTTAAATCAACATCAGATAGACCGTCGCCATAGGTCATCATAATATCTTCATTAAGCTTTAGCATTTTATATGCTTGCAAAATTCTTCCACCAGTACCAGTCTTTATTCCAGTAAAACACAAATTACCAGCGAAAGATAATTTTTTATCTTTGTATTTAAAGGATATACAGTTTTTTGTTTTAGATATTTTTGATATTTTTTTTTTATTAGTTTTTAAAAAATAATTTATAATTGTATCTGACTTATAGCCTAAGCAAAATATAAATTCATATATTCCAAATCTACAAAAATTTTCAATTATGTGCATCAAAATTGGTTTATTGCCAATTTTAACCATTGGTTTAGCTTTAACTTTACCTTCGTAATCTAATCTAGTCCCAAAGCCGCCACATAAAATAAATGTTTTCATTAATTTAAATTGTTTATGTAATGAAAAAGAATAGAAGCTGAGTTTGATATATTCAAACTTTCAACCTCACTTTTCATATTAATTTTAATTTTAAAGTCTGCATACTTAGAAGTATGCTGTTTTATACCTTTACCTTCTGAACCAAATACAAATATATTTTTTTCCTCAAAATTAAATTTATTCATATTTTCTTTAGCATTTACATCTAATGCATATATCCAAAAGTTTTTATTTTTTAGATTTTTTAATGTCGAATTAATATTAGAAACTTGGAATATATTTAATATTTCCATGCATCCACTTGCAGATTTATACATTAATTTACTTTCTGAGGGAAAATGTCGATCTTTAACAATTATTCCATCAATACCAAATGCACTTGCAGATCTAATAATTGATCCAATATTTCTTGGATCATTCACATTATCTAAGCAAACTAAATTAATTTTTTGTTTTGATTTTATAAATTCTTTTAAATCTGAATAATCTAAATGTTCAATTTCGGCAACATAGCCTTGATGAGTTATTTCATCCTTTTTAATGTAATTGTCCATTTCTTTCTTAGATTTGAAATAAACTTTAACATCTTTTAACAAGTTCCTTTTTTGATTTTCTCTATGTATGATTTTCTTTGCTTCCTCAGTTAAAAAAACCCTTAAAACCTTTCTCTTGCTATTTTTTAATGCAGCAATTACAGCGTGTTTTCCAACGATAAAAAAAGAAGATTTGTTCATAATTTAATTGTTTTTACACGTTTTTTCCTAATTTTTCCTATTAAATCTGATATTGCATTTGATTAATAAAAATATATAAAACGCATATTGTTTGAAGCTTATTTTACATGGGGACGCTTCCCCTGCTACTGGGAGGGGTACCAAAGCGGTCAAATGGGGCGGGCTGTAAACCCGTTGACTTCGGTCTTCGAAGGTTCGAATCCTTCCCCCTCCACCATTAAATAATTTTTGAACAATAAAGGAGCGTTAACTTGGTTTTGCGGGTGTAGTTCAATGGTAGAACGCTAGCCTTCCAAGCTGGATGTAAGGGTTCGATTCCCTTTACCCGCTCCAAAATAAATAAATTAAAAAGGAAAAAAAGTAATGTCGAAAGAAAAATTTAATAGAAGTAAACCACATTGTAACATAGGTACTATTGGACATGTGGACCATGGTAAAACAACTTTAACCGCAGCAATAACAAAAGTGTTAGCTGAAGCAGGTGGAGCCCAGTTCGTTGCTTACGATCAAATTGATAAAGCTCCCGAGGAAAAAGAGAGAGGTATTACAATTTCAACTGCTCACGTTGAGTATGAAACTGAAAAAAGACATTACGCTCATGTTGATTGTCCTGGGCATGCTGATTATGTAAAAAATATGATCACAGGTGCAGCTCAAATGGATGGAGCAATTTTAGTTGTTAACGCTGCAGACGGACCGATGCCTCAAACTAGAGAGCATATTCTATTAGCAAGACAGGTTGGAGTACCTGCAATCGTAGTATTTTTAAATAAAGTCGATCAAGTAGATGATAAAGAAATGATTGATCTAGTTGAGGAGGAAATTAGAGATTTATTAAATTCTTATAAATTTCCAGGTGATAAAACTCCAATCATTAAGGGTTCTGCTTTAGCTGCTGTGGAAGGAAAAGATGAAGCAGTTGGAAAAAATGCGATTATGGAATTAATGAAAGCTGTAGACGAGCATATACCACAGCCTGATAGACCGAAAGATAAACCATTTCTTATGCCAGTAGAAGACGTATTTTCTATTTCAGGAAGAGGAACTGTTGTTACAGGTAGAGTAGAACAAGGTGTTGTTAAAACAGGTGAAGAAATAGAGATAGTTGGTATCAGAGATACAAAGAAATCTGTTTGCACAGGTGTTGAAATGTTTAGAAAAATTTTAGACACTGGAGAGGCTGGAGATAATATTGGAGCTCTTTTAAGAGGAGTTGAAAGAACAGATGTGGAAAGAGGTCAAGTATTAGCAAAACCAGGATCTGTTACACCACATACTAAATTCGAGGCTCAAGCTTATGTATTGAAAAAAGAAGAGGGTGGGAGACATACTCCTTTTTTCACTAAATATAGACCTCAATTTTATTTTAGAACTACAGATGTAACTGGTGAAGTAGAATTACCTAGTGGAACTGAAATGGTGATGCCAGGTGATGATGCAAAATTTACTGTAAAACTTATTACACCGATCGCGATGAGTGAAAAGTTGAATTTCGCTATACGAGAAGGTGGTAGAACCGTAGGAGCTGGAGTAGTAACGAAAATTTTAGAGTAAGCTCCCGTAGGAGTGTAGCTCAATTGGTAGAGCGCCGGTCTCCAAAACCGGAGGTTGGGGGTTCGATTCCCTCCGCTCCTGCCAAAACTAAAAGCTAAATATGAAAAACCCATTAAAATTTATTCAAGACGTTAAACAAGAAGCATTTAAAGTCACTTGGCCTTCAAGAAAAGAAACTCTGCAAGGTACTTTAATGGTTGTAGCAATGGCCATTGTCGCTTCAATATTTTTCTTATTAATGGACCAAATATTTAAGTTTTTTTTAGACATAATACTTAAGGTAGGAATTTAAACATGAAAAATTGGTATATTGTTCAATCTTATTCTAGTTTTGAGAATAAAGTTGCGCAATTAATAAAAGATGAAGCTCAAAAAGCAAAGATTGCTGACAAAATCGAGGAAATTATTGTTCCTACACACGATATAACAGAAGTAAAAAGAGGTAAAAGAGTTCAAAGGAAAAAAAAATATTTTCCTGGATATGTTTTAATAAAAAGTGAAATGGATAATAATATATATCATATGATTAAAAATATTAAAAAGGTCAGCGGTTTCTTGGGTTCAAAAGGCACGCCAGTACCAGTTTCAGACAAAGAGATTGAAAAAATACTCGGTCAAATTAAAGATGGAGTCGTTCAACCAAAATCTAGCGTTGATTATAGTGTAGGTGAAAAGGTGCAAGTAATAGATGGACCTTTTGCATCTTTTAGTGGTCTTGTAGAGGATATAGATGAAATTAAATCGAGATTAAAAGTTTCTGTATCTATTTTTGGAAGACCTACACCGGTAGATTTAGATTATAATCAAGTGGAGAAAATTAGCTAATGGCGAAAAAAGAAATAACAGGTTATGTAAAACTTCAGATAAATGGTGGGCAAGCAAATCCTGCGCCACCTGTTGGTCCCGCACTTGGACAAAGAGGGATTAATATAATGGAATTTTGTAAAGCTTTTAATGAAAAGACAAAAAATTTTATGGGAAAGCCTGTGCCAGTAATAATTACTGTCTATAAAGATAAAAAATTTGATTTTGTAATAAAATCACCCCCCGCAAGTCACTTTATAAAAGAGGCAGTAAAGTTAAAAAGTGGATCAAAAGAACCAGGTAGAAATATCGTTGCTTCAATCACAAAAAAACAAGTGGAAGAAATTGCCAAAAAAAAGATGGCTGATTTAAATGCTCACGACATTGATGAGGCTGCAAAAATAATCTCAGGCTCGGCAAGATCTATGGGTATAGAGGTAAAGGAATAATGAGATCAAAAAGATTCAAATCTATTTTAGAAGCAAAAAATGAAAATACAGACACTTTTCAAATGTTGATTCCAATAATTAAAAAAAATTGCAATACAAAATTCGATGAATCAATAGATTTAAGTTTTCAAATTAATAATAAACAAAAAAAAAATGAAATAAACATTAGAACTGCAGTAAACTTACCAAGTGGTACAGGAAAAAAAATTAAAATTGCAGTAGTTTGTGAAGATGAGAAAATCAGCAATGCAAAAGCTTCTGGTGCAGATATTGTTGGTGGTGACGACTTAATTGAAAAAATAAAATCTGGAGATACTAACTTTGAAAAATTAATATGTACCCCTGGTATGATGATTAAGCTTTCAAAACTAGGAAAAATTCTTGGACCAAAAGGTCTTATGCCAAATCCGAAACTTGGAACTGTTAATGAAGATGTTGGTACAGCAGTTAAAAATGCTAAATCCGGTCAAGTGGAAATAAGAAATGATAAAGATGGAAATATAGGTGTTAGCATAGGAAAAAAATCTTTTAGTGATGATAAATTAATAAAAAATTTTAATGCTATCATTGAAACATTAGAAAAAGAAAAAAGTAACAGCAACATAAAAGGTAATCTTATAAAAAGTTCTTTTATAACATCTACAATGGGCGTTTCTTACAAATTAAAAATTGAGAAGAATATTTAATTATGATGAGCAAAGAAAAAAAACAGGTTTATATCAATGAAATGAAATCACAATTTGATAAATCCGAGGCTGTAATAGTTGCTCATTATCAAGGACTGACAGTATCTCAACTTGATGAATTAAGGTCTAAAATGCGAGAACATGGTATTCAATTCAAAATTACAAAGAATAGAATTACTAAATTAGCTATTGAACAAACTAGATGTAAGGATCTATCAAATTTATTCAAAGGCCCTACCGCTGTAGCTCTATCGAAAGATGCAATTACTACCGCAAAAATATTAACTAAATTTTCAAAAGAAAATGACAATTTAAAAATACTTGGTGGAATCATGGGTGAGGATGTTTTAGATGTTATGGGTGTACAAAATGTTGCGACATTACCAACATTAGACGAAGCAAGGGCGAAAATAGTAGGTATTTTGAGATCTCCAGCACAGAAATTAGCAAGTATTTTTCTTGCACCAGGCTCAAAAATCGCTATTTTAGCGCTCGAAAAATCAAAAAAATAACCAGGGCAAAATAAAATGGCAGATTTAAATAAAATAATAGACGAATTATCAAGTTTGACCGTTGTTGAAGCAGCTGAACTTTCAAAACAATTAGAGGAAAAATGGGGAGTAACAGCAGCAGCTGCAGTGGCAGCAGCACCGGTAGCAGGCGCTACAGCAGCACCAGCAGAGGAAAAAGATGAATTTACTATTGTGCTTGCATCAGCAGGTGACAAAAAAATAAATGTAATAAAAGAAGTTAGAGCAGTTACATCTTTAGGTTTGAAAGAGGCAAAAGATCTTGTTGAGGGTGCACCGAAAGAAGTAAAAACGGGTGTGAAAAAACAAGAAGCTGAAGAAATAAAGAAAAAACTTGAAGCAGCAGGCGCTAAAGTAGAATTAAAGTAGAATTAAAAAATTATAGACTGATTTTAATTAAATTCAGTTTTTTGTATGCGATTATCTTTTACGGAAAAAAAAAATATCAGAAAAAACTTTGGTAAGTTAAAAGAGACTTTATCTATACCAAATTTAATTGAAGTTCAAAAAAATTCTTATAAAGACTTAACGGAAAATAAATTAAATGTTGAAAGTCATTTAGTTAAAGGTTTTGATAGAGTTTTTAAAAGCATATTTCCAATAGAGGATATTAACGATAAAGCTTCTTTAGAATATGTTTCCTATAGACTAGAAAAACCAAAATTCGATGTAGAGGAATGCATAGCAAGGGGACTGACATATTCTGCTGCATTAAAATGTACACTTAGACTAGTAGTTTTTGATATAAACCAAGAAGAAAACACAAAAGATATTCTTTCAGCAAAGGAACAAGAAGTTTACATGGGCGAGGTTCCAATGATGACAAATAGTGGTACGTTTATTACAAATGGTGTTCAGAGAGTAGTAGTTAATCAAATGCATAGAAGCCCAGGCGTTTTTTTTGATCATGATAATGGAAAATCTCATGCAAGTGGTAAGTTATTATTTAATTGTAGAGTAATACCGAATAGGGGATCGTGGCTTGATTTTGAATTTGATGTTAAAGATTTATTATATTTCAGAATAGATAGAAAAAAGAAATTACTCGTTTCAACATTACTTCAAGCACTTGGTTTTACTAAAGCTGAAATAGTGAATGAGTTTTATGAAAAAGAAAAATGCACTTTTGTAAATTCAACTAATAAATGGAAAACAAAATTTGACCCAGAGAATTATAAATCAAAAAATTTTTCTGAAGAAATTATTGATGCTAAATCAAATAAAGTCATTCTTAAAGCTGGTGAAAAGATTAATTTTTTACAAGCGAAAAAACTTTTTAATGATGGCTTAAAAGAGGTTTTAGTTTCTTCTGATTATCTGCGTGGTAAATTTTTACATAAAGATTTAAAACTAGGAGAAGATGAATTTAAAATTGGAACTGAATTAAATGACACAATTATCCAAAAAATTTTAAATAATAAAGTTGAAAGTCTAGATTTAACTAAAACCAATACAATAAACAAGGGACCTTATATATTACAAACTATAATAAATGATAAAAATGATAACAAGAATGATGCTATATCAGAAATATATAAAGTTTTAAGACCTGGAGAACCTCCAACAATTGAAATTGCAACGCAAATATTCAATAATCTTTTCTTTAGCTCAGATAGATACGATTTATCTGATGTTGGTAGAGTAAAAATGAATTCAAGACTTGAGTTGAATTGTTCTGATAAAATAACAATACTCAGAAATGACGATATTTTAGCAATCATTAAAAAAATGCTCGATCTGCGTGATGGCAAAGATGATGTTGATGACATAGATCACTTAGGAAACAGAAGGGTTAGATCAGTGGGAGAATTAGTAGAAAACCAAGCAAGGATAGGTGTTTATAGAATGGAAAGAGCAATTAAAGAAAAAATGACAACTCTTGATGTAGAGTCTGCTATGCCTCAAGATTTAATAAATGCTAAACCTTTAACAATATCTTTAAAAGATTTCTTTGCTACATCTCAATTATCTCAATTTATGGATCAAACAAATCCACTTTCAGAGATTACCCATAAAAGAAGAGTTTCAGCTCTTGGACCGGGAGGGTTAACTAGAGAAAGAGCAGGATTTGAAGTTCGGGATGTTCATCCAACCCATTATGGTAGAATCTGTCCGATTGAAACACCAGAAGGTCCAAATATTGGATTAATAAATAGTTTATCTACATATTCAAAAATAAATAAGTATGGATTTATAGAAAGCCCTTATAAAAAAGTTGAAAACGGAATTGTTCAAGAAAAAATTGAATATTTATCTGCGATGGAGGAAACAAAGTTTACTATTGCCCAAGCAAACTCTTTAATTGATAGCAAAGGCAAATTTTCTGAAGAACTGGTTTCATGTAGAAAGAACTTAGATTTTATTTTATCTAAACCAGAAAACATTGATTACATTGATGTCTCTCCAAAACAATTAGTTTCAGTTGCAGCTTCTTTAATTCCTTTTTTAGAAAACGACGATGCAAACAGAGCTTTAATGGGATCAAATATGATGAGACAAGCAGTTCCTTTGTTAAAACCCGAGGCTCCACTTGTTGGAACAGGCATAGAAAGCGATGTAGCTTTGGATTCAGGTGTAACAATAGTCGCGAAAAGAGATGGAGTGGTAGACAAAATAGACGGTAAAAGGATTGTTATAAAGGCCACAGATGATAAAGATTACACAAAATCTGGAGTTGACATTTATAATTTACAAAAATTTAAAAGATCAAATCAAAATACATGTATAAATCAAAAACCCTTAGTAAGAGTAGGTGATGTAGTTAAATCTGGTGATATAATAGCAGATGGTCCCTCAACTAAAATTGGTGAATTAGCATTAGGTAAAAACGTTACTGTAGCATTTATGCCTTGGCAGGGTTATAATTTTGAGGATTCTATTTTAATTTCTGAGAGATGCGTAACAGATGATGTATTTACTTCAATACACATTGAGGAATATGAAGTTATGGCAAGAGACACAAAATTAGGTGAAGAAGATATTACAAGAGATATTCCCAATGTTAACGAAGAAGCTCTAAAAAATTTAGATGAGTCAGGTATTGTGTATATAGGTGCCGAGGTTAAACCTGGCGACATATTAGTCGGAAAAGTAACTCCAAAAGGAGATACAGCGTCAGGAGCAGAGGAGAAATTATTAAGATCAATATTTGGAGAAAAAGCAATTGATGTAACTGATACTTCACTAAAAATGCCGAGTGGTAGCGGAGGTATAGTAGTTGATGTTAGAGTATTCAATCGTCATGGAATAGATAAAGATGAGAGATCTATAACTATTGAAAGAGCTGAGATTGAAAGCGTACAGCAAGACAAAATTGTAGAAGAAGAAATTTTAGACAGAAGCATTAAACAAAGAGCAAGTCAAATCTTAACAAACACGAAATTACTTAAGGCTTACAAGGACTATAATGAAGGACATTTAATTACAGAGGAAGATATTTTTAAATTACTTATTTCTGATTTATTTAAACTTCCATTTGAAGAAACAGCTAAAAATGATGCCATAACAAAACTACGTAATCAGTACGATCTAGCAAAAAACGATATACAAGAGAGATTTGAGGATAAAGTAAGAAAAATACAACAGGGAGACGATCTCTTACCAAGTGTTATGAAGATGGTAAAAGTTTTCGTCGCAATAAAAAGAAGATTAAGACCTGGAGATAAAATGTCAGGTAGACACGGTAATAAAGGCGTAGTCAGTAAAATCGTTCCTGTTGAAGATATGCCATATCAAGAGAATGGCAAACCAGTAGATATAGTTTTAAACCCTTTAGGAGTTCCGAGTAGAATGAATGTTGGCCAAATACTAGAAACCCACCTAGGTTGGGCTTGCACAGAGTTAGGCGATACAATAAAAAAAATTATTAATCAAAATAATAAAAAAATTGAAAAATCAGAGAAGATCATGAATGTATTAAAGTCGGTATATGGAACTGATGTCTTAAATAATAAAATTGATAAGTTAGATAAAAATGAGTTTGTAGACCTATGCTCAAATATTCAAAATGGGATTCCAATAGCAACACCAGTTTTTGATGGCGCAAAAGAGAAGGATGTTACAGATATGTTAGAGTTGTCAAAACTTCCAAAATCTGGGCAAACTTTTTTATGGGATGGTAGAACAGGTGAAAAGTTTGATAGAGCAGTAACAGTTGGTACTATTTATATGTTAAAATTACACCACTTAGTTGAGGATAAAATTCATGCAAGGTCTACAGGACCGTATAGTTTGGTAACTCAACAACCATTAGGAGGGAAAGCCCAATTAGGAGGACAAAGATTTGGTGAAATGGAAGTTTGGGCTTTGGAAGCTTATGGAGCTTCATACACACTTCAAGAAATATTAACTGTAAAATCAGATGATGTTGCAGGTAGGGTGAAAGTATATGAAACAATTGTTAAAGGTGAAGAAAATTTTGAGTCAGGAATTCCCGAGTCATTTAATGTACTAGTTAAAGAAATTAAATCTTTAGCTTTAAATGTTGAGTTAAATTAATTTTTATGAGCAAAGAAATAACAGATTTATTTAAAAATACAGAGATTTCAGATACACAAAATTTTAATAGTATTAAAATTACACTTGCTAGCCCTGAAAAAATTAAATCATGGACATATGGTGAAATAAAAAAACCTGAAACTATTAATTATAGAACTTTTAGACCTGAAAAAGACGGTCTATTTTGCGCAAGAATTTTTGGACCAATAAAAGATTATGAGTGTTTGTGTGGAAAATACAAACGAATGAAATTTAGAGGTATAATTTGTGAAAAATGTGGTGTTGAAGTAACAAAGTCAAATGTAAGAAGAGAAAGAATGGGCCATATAAATTTAGCCACACCAGTTGCGCATATCTGGTTTTTAAAATCTTTACCTAGCAGAATTTCTTTAGCAATAGATATGAAATTAAAAGAGGTTGAAAGAGTACTTTATTTTGAAAACTTTATTGTTATTGAACCAGGATTAACAGGTTTAAAAAAGAATCAATTACTTGGAGAAGAAGAACTAATTAAATACCAAGATCAATATGGTGAAGAGTCCTTCACAGCTGGCATTGGGGCAGAGGCAATTTTAGAGATACTAAAATCTATAAATTTAGAGGAAGAGAAAATTAAATTAAATCAGGCAATAAAAGAAACTAAATCCAAAGTAGCTGAAGAAAGATCCATAAAGAGATTAAAGTTGATCGAGTCTTTTTTAGAAACGGGAAATAAACCTGAGTGGATGATACTGACTACTGTTCCAGTTATTCCTCCCGAATTAAGACCATTAGTTCCACTTGATGGAGGTCGTTTTGCAACATCAGATCTTAACGATTTATACAGAAGAGTAATAAATAGAAATAACAGATTGAAAAGATTAATGGATCTAAAAGCCCCTGATATTATTGTTAGAAACGAAAAAAGAATGCTTCAAGAGTCAGTTGATGCTTTATTTGACAACGGTAGAAGAGGACGTGTCATCACTGGAACTGGTAAGAGACCACTTAAATCTTTAGCAGAAATGCTAAAAGGTAAACAAGGTAGATTTAGACAAAACTTACTTGGAAAAAGAGTAGATTACTCAGGAAGGTCAGTTATTGTAGTAGGACCAGATTTAAAATTACATGAGTGTGGGTTGCCAAAAAAAATGGCTTTAGAACTATTCAAACCCTTCCTTTATGCCAGATTAAATAAATTAGGTTTGGCTTCAACAATTAAACAAGCAAAAAAATTTGTAGAAAGAGAGAGACCTGAGGTGTGGGACGCTCTTGAGTTAATTGTTCGAGAACACCCAATTCTTCTAAATAGGGCACCAACACTTCATAGACTCGGTGTTCAGGCCTTTGAACCTAAGTTAATAGAGGGAGATGCAATAGAACTACACCCATTAACATGTGCTGCGTTTAATGCTGATTTTGATGGCGATCAAATGGCTGTTCATATACCTTTAAGTTTGGAAGCACAGTTAGAGGCAAGAGTTTTAATGATGTCCACAAATAACATATTAAGTCCATCTAATGGGAAACCTATAATAGTCCCAAGTCAAGACATGATTTTGGGAATTTATTATCTTTCTCAGCAACCATATCAAGAGGAAAGAGTCGAAGGTTATTTTGTAAATACCTCCGAAATAGAGCACGGTTTAGAAACAGGTCAAATAAAAGTTCATTCTAGAATTGTTTCTAGATTCGAAACATTAGATGAAAAAGGTAACAAAAAATTTGAAAAACACATTAGTACAGCAGGTCGTTTTTTACTGGCAAGTTTGTTACCGAAAAATATTAATAATAAATTTTCACTCGTAGATAGACTGTTACCAAAAAAAATTGTGTCTGAGATAATTGACCATGTATTTAGATTTTCAGGTCAAAAAAATACTGTAATATTTTGCGATAAGTTAAAAGATTTAGGATTTAAGCATGCTTTTAAAGCAGGAATTTCCTTTGGAAAAGATGATTTAATTATCCCAGATAATAAAGAACAATTAATTGATGAAACTAAAAAACTTATTAAAGATTACGAAAATCAATACTCAGAGGGATTAATAACACGAGGTGAAAGATACAACAAAGTAGTCGATGCATGGTCTAAGTGTACAGATAAAGTTGCATCTGAAATGATGAAAAAAATTTCTGCAACAGAAGCTACTAAAGATGGTTTAAAAATTAACTCAGTGTTTATGATGGCAGATAGTGGTGCGAGAGGATCAGCTGCCCAGATGAAGCAGTTAGCTGGTATGAGGGGATTAATAGCTAAACCATCAGGAGAAATTATTGAGTCGCCTATAACATCGAATTTTAAAGAAGGACTGACAGCTTTAGAATATTTTAACTCAACTCACGGTGCAAGAAAAGGTTTGGCAGATACAGCATTAAAAACTGCAAATTCAGGTTATTTAACTAGAAGGTTATGTGATGTGGCTCAAGATTTGACTGTAACAAAAAAGGAGTGTGATAAGCCTGGTCACATTAAACTCTCAGAAATAATAGAGGGAGGAAATGTTATAGTAAGTTTATCGGAAAGAGCTCTTGGAAGAGTTGTTGCTTTAGATGTAAAAAATCCAATAAGTGGCGAAATTATAATTAAACAAAACAACATAATTGATGAAGCAGTATGTGAAAAAATTGATGCTGCAGGCGTTAAAATTATAAATGTATATTCTGTCATAACATGTAGTTCTAGAGAAGGTGTGTGTGCCAGATGTTATGGTAGAGATTTATCTAGGGGAAAAATTGTTCATGTGGGCGAAGCTATCGGTATGATTTCAGCTCAGTCAATAGGAGAACCGGGTACACAACTTACAATGAGAACTTTTCACGTTGGTGGTACTGCATCAATTAAACAAGAGTCTCAAATTGTAACAAAAACAGATGGTATACTAAAAATTATAAATACAAATTTAATCGAAGATTCGAAAAAAAATCTTGTTGTTATGGGAAGAAATACTCAATTATCCTTAGAAGACGACAATGGTTTGCAAAAAGCTGTTTATAAAGTGCCATATGGCTCTAAACTTTTCTTTCAAAACGGCGACAAAATAAAATCTAATTCAAAAATATGTGAGTGGGATCCATATACTACACCTGTCATTGCTGAAACGAGTGGTATAGTTAATTATGTTGATTTAACCGATGGTGTTTCTTTGGCAGAAACAACAGATGATGCAACAGGTATAGCAACAAAAACTGTTATAGATTGGAAAACACAGTCTAAAAATACAGATTTAAAACCTAGAATTACACTAAGAGATGATAAGGGAAATGTAATTAAGAAGGCAGATGATAACGAAGCCAGATACTATCTTGTTCCAGACTCAATTTTATCAGTTAAAGATGGTCAGAAAATTTATGCTGGAGATGTTATAGCGAGATTACCTAAAGAAACTTCTAAAACAAAAGATATTACAGGAGGTTTACCAAGAGTAGCTGAATTATTTGAAGCAAGAAAAGCTAAAGATAGCGCAATCATTGCAGAAAATGATGGAAAAGTTTTATTTGGTAAAGAAGTTAGAGGAAAGCAACGTGTAACAATAGAGTCAGAAAATGGTGAGACATCTTCTTATTTAATCCCTAAAGGAAAACATATAAATTTTAATCAGGGTGAAAAAATTAAAAAAGGTGAGTATTTATTAGATGGCCAACCTTTGCCTCACGATATTTTAAGAATATTAGGAATTGAAGAATTAACAGAGTATTTTGTTAACCAAGTCCAAGAAGTTTATAGACTTCAAGGTGTAATAATAAACGATAAACATATTGAAGTCATTCTAAGACAGATGTTAAAGAAAATCGAAATTAAAGTATCAGGAGACTCAAATTTATTACCAGGTGAAATAATTGACAGAATTAAATTTTTAGAGATCAATGAAAAACTTAAGGCTGAAAATAAAAAAGAGGCTATTGGAGAAAGAGTACTGATGGGTATTACAAAAGCTTCTTTGCAGACCGAGTCTTTTATATCTGCTGCTTCTTTTCAAGAAACTACTAGAGTATTAACAGATGCAGCCATAAAAGGGAAAGTAGATAAGCTAACAGGTCTAAAAGAAAATGTGATCGTTGGAAGACTAGTGCCAGCCGGAACCGGTTCTATTAAAAATTTGTGGAATAAAAAAGCTGTGTTAGATGATGAGAAATTCTTGGCTAATCAGGAAGCAGAAGAGACAAAAAGCGATCAAATAAACCAATAAAATTAAGGTTTTTATACTTTTATAATAAATTGACAAATACATTTTCTATAGTATTTTGACGATATTTTTGGTTGGAATGTAGTACCAATGTACTAAACGCTGCCATTTGTACCAGTTAATTTTTTCCAAAAATAATATTATGCCAACAATAAACCAGTTATTAAAAAAAAAGAGAATTAGACCTAAATCAAGGGACAAAGTTCCTGCTTTAGAAAAATCTCCTCAAAAAAGAGGTGTATGCGTAAAAGTTTATACAACAACTCCTAAAAAACCAAATTCTGCTCTCCGAAAAGTAGCTAGGGTAAGGTTGTCCAATGGATACGAGGTTACATCATACATACCTGGTGAAGGACACAATCTTCAAGAACACTCAGTAGTTCTTATACGAGGTGGTCGTGTAAAAGATTTACCAGGTGTTAGATACCACATATTAAGAGGTAATTTGGATACACAAGGCGTAACTGCCAGAAAACAACAAAGATCCAAGTATGGAGCGAAAAAGGGTAAATAAAAATGTCTAGAAAAAGAAAAGCTCCCAAAAAAATTCAAATTATAGATGCAAAATATAAGTCATCAATTATACCAAAATTAATCAATTCAATAATGTATGATGGTAAAAAAACTATAGCAGAGAAAATTGTTTATGACGCTATTGATAAATTAAAATCTAAATCAAAAGATGAACCTATAAATGTTTTTAACGAAGCAATAAATAATATAAAACCAACTGTTGAGGTCAGATCCCGTAGAGTTGGTGGAGCTACTTACCAGGTACCAGTTGAAGTAAAATCTAAAAGATCTCAGGCTCTAGCCTTAAGATGGCTAATAGATGCATCGAGAAAAAGAAAAGATAAAAAAATGTCAGACAAGATATTTAACGAAATATATGATGCCTATCAAAATAGAGGTACAGCAATAAAAAAAAAAGAAGATACTCATAAAATGGCAGAGTCAAATAAAGCTTTTGCTCATTTCAGGTGGTAAATTATGTCTAGAACTCATACTTTAGAAAAATATAGAAACATAGGTATAATGGCACATATTGATGCTGGAAAAACAACAACAACCGAAAGAATTTTATATTATACAGGTAAAAGTCATAAAATAGGTGAAGTTCATGATGGTGCAGCAACAATGGATTGGATGGAACAAGAGCAAGAAAGAGGAATTACAATTACATCAGCAGCTACAACTTGTTTTTGGAATGATCACAGAATAAATATTATTGATACGCCTGGACACGTTGATTTTACAATTGAAGTTGAAAGATCATTAAAAGTTTTGGACGGAGCAGTAGCTGTATTTGATGGTGTTGCTGGAGTAGAACCTCAATCAGAAACTGTATGGAGGCAAGCTGACAAATATAAAGTACCAAGAATTTGTTTTGTAAATAAATTGGATAGAACTGGTGCTGATTTTTTCAGATGCGTAGATATGATCAAGGATAGGCTTGGGGCAAAACCTCTAGTTATGCAAATACCTGTTGGTATAGAGGCTGATTTAAAGGGAGTTGTAGATTTAGTAAAGATGAAATCAATAATTTGGAAAAATGAGGATCTAGGAGCAGAGTGGGAAGAGAGAGATATTCCAGAGGATTTATTAGAAATTTCAAATAAATATAGACAAGAATTAGTAGAGAGTGCTGTAGAACAAGACGAAAAACTCATGGAAGCATATTTGAATGGATCAGAAATTAGTAGCCAGGATTTAATAAAATGCATTAGAAAAGGGTGTCTAAATTTTACATTCGTGCCTGTTTTGACTGGATCAGCGTTTAAAAATAAAGGTGTCCAACCATTACTGGATGCTGTTGTTAACTATCTGCCAAGTCCAAAAGACATTGGATCAATAAAAGGAACAAAACCAAATTCTGATGAAGAAATAGACATGAAATTTGAAGACAATGTACCGTTTTCAGCGTTAGCTTTCAAAGTTGCAAATGATCCTTTTGTAGGATCATTAACTTTTATAAGAATTTATTCTGGAACAGTTAAATCAGGCACTGGAATCTTTAACACTTCAAAAGAAAAAGAAGAGAGAGTTGGAAGGATGCTTTTAATGCATGCAAATTCAAGAGAAGACATTAAAGAGGCAAATGCTGGTGATATTGTTGCTTTAGCAGGCTTAAAGCACACTATTACAGGACATACTTTATCTGATGAAGATAATCCAGTTTTATTAGAGCCAATGGAATTCCCAGATCCAGTTATTGAAATAGCAGTTGAGCCTAAAACAAAAGGTGATCAAGAAAAAATGGGTGAAGCTCTTGGTAGATTGGCTAAGGAAGATCCATCATTCAGAGTATCTTCTGATGAAGAGTCTGGACAAACAATTATTAAAGGAATGGGTGAGCTACATTTAGATATAATTGTTGATAGAATGAAAAGAGAATTTAAAGTTGAGGCAAATGTTGGTGCTCCACAGGTGGCTTACAGAGAAACTATATTAAAATCAGCTGAGTTTGATTATACACATAAAAAACAGAGTGGGGGTGCTGGACAGTTTGCACGAGTAAAATTGTCAATAGAACCCCTAGAACCAGGAAAAGGTAGAGAAATAGAAAGTAAAATTAAAGGCGGTGCAATTCCAAAAGAATTTATTCCTGGAGTTGAAAAAGGCGTAGAGACAGTTTCTGACTCAGGAATTTTAGCAGGTTTTCCTATAATTGATTACAAAGTAACTATATTAGATGGCTTACACCACGATGTAGATTCAAGTGTATTAGCTTTTGAACTTGCATCAAGACAATGTTTTAAAGAGGCGTGTAATAAAGCTAATTTAAAATTACTCGAACCAATTATGAGAGTCGAAGTTGTAACACCTGAAGATTATATGGGTGATGTTATAGGAGATCTTAACAGTAGAAGAGGTCAAATAAATACTCAAGAACAAAGAGGAAATGCAACAGTCATCACAGCAATGGTTCCACTGGCAAATATGTTTGGTTACATAAATAATTTAAGGTCAATGTCTCAAGGCAGAGCACAATACTCAATGTTTTTTGACCATTACGATAAAGTGCCTCAAAATGTACAAGATGAAGTTGTGAAGAAAACAGGATAAAAATGGACAAACAAAATATTAGAATTAAACTAAAAGCCTACGATAATAAAGTCTTAGACCAATCGACTGAGGAAATAGTAAATACAGTCAAACGTACTGGAGCGAACATTAAGGGTCCAATACCACTTCCTACCAAAATTGAAAGATATACTGTATTAAGATCACCACACATAGATAAAAAAAGTAGAGAGCAATTTGAAACAAGAACACACAAAAGATTAATAGATATAATTGAACCTACCCCACAAACTGTTGAGGCATTAATGAAACTTGATTTAGCATCAGGTGTTGATGTGGAAATTAAAATATAATTTATGAGTAAAGTTGGATTAATAGGTACGAAAATGGGCATGACAAGGGAATTTTTAAATTCTGGAAAATCAGTTCCAGTCACTGTAGTTAAGCTAGAAAAAGGAAGAATAATTAATCTTATTGATAAAACAAAAAGAGGTTATGATGCTGTTCAAGTAGGATTTGGAAACATAAAAAATTCAAAGCTTAAAAAATCTGAAAAAGGATATTTTTCAAAAAAACAAACAGAGCCAAAGAAAATATTAAAAGAGTTTAGAGTGAATGATTTAACAAGTTACAAAGAGGGTAACGAAATAGGTTTAGAAATATTTAAAGATGTTAAATATGTTGATGTGAGATCAAAAACGATAGGTAAAGGTTTTGCGGGAGTTATGAAAAGACATAATTTTGGTGGTCTTAGAGCATCTCACGGTGTATCAATTTCGCATAGATCACATGGTTCGACTGGTCAAAGACAAGACCCAGGAAAAGTATTTAAAGGAAAAAAAATGGCAGGTCATATGGGCAATAAAATTAGAACAATTCAAAATATAGAAATTATTAAATCTGATTTAGAAAATAATTTATTATTCTTAAAAGGATCTATACCAGGATCAAAAAATAGCAGCATACTTATCAAAAAATCTGTAAAAAATGTTAATAAAATTTCGGTTTTAGAAAAAGAAGAAAAAATTAAATCAAATAAAAACAAAGAGAAAAAAAAGTAAATGAAAATAGATAAAATTGGCTTAGACGGAAAAAAAATTTCCATAGATGTAAGTGAAAACATTTTTTTTGCGAAAATTAACAAAAAAAATATAAGTAATGTAATTTTTAAGCAATACTCAAATTATAAGGGAAGAAAAGCAAAAACTAAACAAAAGAATGAAATAAAAGGTTCAACATCAAAAATATATGCTCAAAAAGGAACAGGAAATGCAAGGCATGCTAGTAGAAAGGCGCCAATATTTGTAGGAGGCGGTGTAGCTCACGGTCCTAAGGGAGAAAATAATTATAAAACAAAAAAACTTAACAAAAGTGAAAAAAAATTGAGTATCAGATCACTTATATCTGAAAAAAATTTAAATAAGGATTTAATTATAATGGAAGATTTTAATGCAGAAATAAATAAGACAAAAGAGTTTTTTAAAATTTTAAAAAATCTTAATGCTCTTCATTCATTACTAGTTTTTGATAAAAGTTCCAGAAATATGATAAATAAATCATCCAGGAATTTAAAAAATGTAAAATTAACAGATATTAACCACTTTAGTTCTTACGATATTGCTAAGTATAAAAAATTAATTTTAACAGAAACTTCTGTTAAAGAAATTGAAAAGAAATTCTTATGATTAATAAGTTAAATTTATTTGATAAGATAATCTCACCCATAGTGACTGAGAAATCTACAAATCAGTCTCAATTTGGCAAAGTAATTTTCAAGGTTCCTAGGAGCTCAAATAAAATATCTATAAAAAAATCAATTGAAAAAATTTTTAAAGTGAACGTGACAAAAGTAAATATTATCAACAAACAAAATATTGTTAAACTTTCTAGAGGAAAAAAAATTAAGAAGAAAGGATATAAAAAGGCAATAGTCACATTAAAAAAAGGTCAGAGTATCGACCTAACAAGTGGAATTTAAATCATGGCATTAAAATCTTTTAAATCATACACTAAATCTACGAGGGGAACTGTTTTAATTGATAAAACTGGTTTATGGAAAGGTAAACCTTATAAACCCCTAACATCAAAAAACTATGCATCAAAAGGAAGAAATAATTTAGGAAGAATTACTTCAAGAAACCATGGTGGTGGTCACAAACACAAGTATAGAATAGTTGATTTTTATAGAAACAAAGTAGGAGTTAAGGGTATTGTAGAAAGACTTGAATACGATCCAAACAGATCTTGTCATATAATGCTTGTAAAATTTGAGGATAAAGAGTTCAAATATTATCTTGCACCTCAGAAAATAAAAGTTGGTGATGAGATAATGAATGGTCCTAATGCAGAAATAAAAATTGGTAACTCTCTACAATTAAAAGATATACCTGTTGGAATTGATGTTCATAATGTTGAAATTCAACCTGGGGCAGGAGGTAAAATAGCAAGGTCAGCTGGCACATCTGTTAATATTTCAGGAATAGACGGAAGTTATACAATTATAAAAATGACTTCAGGTGAGATTAGAAAAATTGACTCTAGAGCAATGGCAACAATTGGTGTTCTTTCTAATCCAGATCAAAAAAATATAAAAATTGGTAAAGCTGGTAGATCAAGATGGCTTGGAATTAGACCACATACAAGAGGAGTTGTTAAAAATCCTGTTGATCACCCACATGGAGGTGGTGAAGGTAAATCAGCCGGTGGTAGACATCCTGTTTCACCTACGGGACAGTCAGCGAAAGGTCTTAAAACTAGAGATAATAAAAGAACTGATAAATATATTATAAGAAGAAGGAAAAAAAGAGGTAAATAATGTCTAGAGCAGTATGGAAAGGTCCTTTCGTAGAAGAAAGTTTGATAAAAAAAGTTGAGAAGTCAAAAAACGATCCAAATAGGAAACCTATTAAAACTTGGTCAAGGAAATCAACTATCATACCAGACTTTGTTGGGTTTAGTTTTTTGATTTATAATGGAAAAAAATTTATTCCTATAACTGTTTCTGAAGACATGGTTGGCCATAAATTTGGTGAATTTTCACCTACCAGACAGTTTGCTGGACATACCCCAGCAGATAAAAAAGCTAAGGCTGAAGAAAAAAAAGGAGACACTAAGTAATAATGAATTTAAAAAATAAAAAAATTGACACTAAGTTGGTTAGATCAATCAACAAAAACGTCAGGTCAAGTACCAGAAAATTAAAGCCTTTACTAAAATCCATAGTCGGTAAAAAAGCAAGTAATGCTATGAGGGATTTATCTTTTTCGGAAAAAAGAATATCAAATGAAATTAAAAAAACAATATCATCAGCTGTTGCTAACGCTGAAAATAATTATCAATATGATATTGATAAATTAGTTGTTAAAGAAGCATACTGTGGGAAACAGATAATAATGAAAAGATTTAGAGCTAGAGCAAAAGGTAGAGCCGCTCCAATAATTAAACCATACTCAAATGTTACAATTATATTAACCGAGAAAAATTTAGAGAAGGAGAAACATGGGTCAAAAAGTTAATCCGGTAGGACTTCGTCTTGGAATTAACAGAGGCTGGGACTCTGTTTGGTATGCCAAAAAGAAGGATTTTGGTAATTATTTAATAGAGGATTTTAAAATAAGAGAATTTATTAAGAAAAATGTGATTAACTCTGGTGTTTCAAAAGTTATGATAGAAAGGACATCTAAAAAGTGTTTTGTAACCATTTACACTTCAAGACCTGGATTTGTGATTGGAAAAAAAGGGAGTGATATTGAAAAGATTAAAAATAAAATATCAAAATTAACCTCAAATGAAGTTATTCTAAATATTAAAGAAGTAAAAAAACCTGAGACAAATAGCTATTTGGTTGCAGAAAATATTGCTCAACAGTTAGTTAAAAGAGTTTCTTATAGAAGAGCCATGAAAAGAGCGATGCAATCATCATTAAGGTTAGGCGCTAAAGGAATAAAAGTATCTATAAGTGGAAGACTAGGAGGAAATGAAATTGCAAGAACTGAATGGTTAAGAGAGGGCAGTATACCTTCTCATACTTTAAGAGCAGATATTGATTATGCGGAGGCTGAAGCATTAACTACTTATGGTATTTTAGGTGTTAAAGTTTGGATTTATAAAGGAGAAATATTTAGCAAGGAGTTTAGTCAAGAAACTAACAAAAAATAACATGTTACAACCGACAAGAACAAAATATAGAAAAGCACACAAAGGAAGAATTCATGGAAATGCATCTCGTTGTAATTTAATGAATTATGGTTCATTTGGACTAAAAGCTTTACAACCTGAAAGAATTATTTCAAGACAAATAGAGGCTGCAAGAGTTGCTCTAACTAGACACATGAAAAGACAAGGAAGAGTTTGGACAAGAATGTTTCCTAACATACCTGTTTCAAAAAAGCCAACAGAGGTTAGGATGGGTAAAGGAAAAGGATCGCCCGAATATTGGGCTTGTAGAGTCAAACCTGGTCGTATTTTGTTTGAGGTCGATGGTGTTTCTGAAGATATTGCTAAAGAGGCACTTTATAAAGCTTCAGCTAAGCTACCTATTAAATGTAAGTTTATTAAAAGAATTTAATTATGAAAAAAAATAAAATAAAAAATATTAGCAAAGAACAAGCAATTAAAGATGTAGATAAACTTAAAAAAGATTTATTTAACTTTAGGTTTCAAAAAATAAATGGTCAAATAAAAAGTTATTCAAAGATTAGTGAAACTAGAAAAAATATAGCAAGATTAAAAACTTTTTTAAGGAGTAAAAATGCCTAAGAAAATATTATCAGGGGTTGTTGTAAGTGATAAACCAAATAAAACTGTAACGGTAATGGTTGAACGTAAATATCAACACCCTCTTTTAAAAAAAGTAATTAAGTCAAAGAAAAAATATAGTGTTCATGATGAAGAAAATAAGCACAAAAATGGAGATAAAGTTAAAATAATTGAGTCTAGGGCATTTTCAAAAACAAAAAAATTTAAAATTTTGGAGAGTATATAATGATACAAGTGCAAACTGAATTAATGGTTGCAGATAATACTGGAGCAAAAAAAATAGAATGTATTAAAGTATTAGGTGGTTCCAAGAGAAGATACGCTAGTATAGGTGACACAATTGTTGTTGCAATTAAGGAAGCTATACCAAAAGGAAAAGTTAAAAAAGGTGCTGTACATAAAGCAGTAGTTGTAAGAGTTAAAAAAGGTATTCATAGGAACGATGGATCAAAAGTTAAATTCGATAACAATGCTGCGGTATTGACCGATGACAAAGGAGAACCGATAGGAACAAGAATATTTGGTCCTGTTACAAGAGAATTAAGAAACAAAGGTCAAATGAAGATCATATCTTTAGCTCCGGAGGTTTTATAGATGATAATTAAAGGTGCACAAGTTAAAATACTTACTGGTAAAGACAAAAATAAAGAAGGTGAAATCATAGAGGTAGACAGAAAAAAATTTAGAGCAAAAGTCAAAGGTTTTAACATAATTAAAAAGCATGTTAAGACCACTAAAGAAAAAAAAGGAGGAATATTTGATAAAGAAAATTTTATTAATATTTCAAACTTAAAAATTATTAAAAATGAAGTAAAAAAAAAAAAAGATAACAAAAAATAATTATGACACCAAGGTTAAAAAATCTATTCGTTAAAGAAATTCAACCAAAATTTAAAGAACAATTTAATTTAAAAAATTTATATATGGTGCCCGAAATAAGAAAAATTGTTATAAATATGGGTTTAGGATTAGACGGAAACGATAGTAAAATCATCAAATCTTGTTTAGAAGATTTAGCGAAAATTTCTGGACAAAAGCCGGTCATTACAAGATTTAAAAAATCAATATCAAATTTTAAAACAAGAAAAAATATGAGTGCAGGCGTTAAGGTAACTTTAAGAAAAAATAGAATGTATGAGTTTTTAGATCGACTTGTAAACATAGCACTTCCAAGAATTAAAGATTTTAGAGGACTGCCATTAGAAGGGTTTGATAAATTTGGCAATTATACGTTTGGTATCAAAGAGCATATTATTTTTCCTGAGGTAAATTTTGAAAAAGTAGACAAAATTAGAGGTTTAGATATTACACTTGTAATAAAATGTAAAACTGTAAATCATAGTTTAGAATTAATGAAAAGTTTTAATTTTCCGTTTAAACAGAATAGGAGCAATTGATGGCAAAACTTAGTTCAATAAATAAAAATAACAAACGTATTAAAATGTCAAATAAATATTTTAATAAGAGAAAAAAACTTAAAGATATAATTATGGATAAAAATATATCTTTGCAAGAAAGATTTAAAGCACAACAAAAATTATCAAAGTTACCTAGAAATTCCTCTAAAACAAGAGTAATGAACAGGTGTCAAATAACAGGTAGACCTCATGGAGTTTATAGAAAACTAAAAATTTCTAGAATTGCATTAAGGCAATTAGGATTGGAAGGAAAAATACCAGGCATGGTTAAATCAAGCTGGTAGAAAGGAATATTATGAGTTTAAGCGATCCAATAGGTGATATGTTAGCAAGAATAAAAAATGCACAATCCAGAATGCATAAAGTAGTAAAATTACCGTCTTCAAAATTTAAATTTAAAATTGCAGAGGTATTAAAAGAAGAGGGTTATATAATTGATTTTAAAGTTAATGAGATAGAAAATAAATATATATTGGAAATAAATTTAAAATATAATTATGGCAGCCCGGTCATAAACTCAATTGAAAGAGTATCACGACCAGGCAGAAGAATATTTTCTAGCGCAGAAAGTCTACCAAAAATTAATAATGGGCTAGGAATTGCAATTGTATCAACACCTAAAGGTGTAATGACCGATATAAATGCAAGAAAACAAAAGGTCGGTGGGGAAATAATTTGTAAGGTATTTTAATGTCAAAAATTGGAAAACAAAGCATAAATATACCTGAAAAAGTTAAAGTTGTTCTGAGTAACGGAATTCTTAATATTGAAGGGCCTTTGGGTAAAAAATCTTTAAACATTGACTTACAGATATTTGAATTAAATATAGAAAATGACAAAAAAGTTTCCTTAAAGCCAAAAAAATTAAACGACACCACAAAAAGATTATGGGGTATGAATAGGAGTTTAGTTAATAACGCAATTATAGGAATTAGCAATGGTTATGAAAAAACATTAGAATTATCTGGCGTAGGATATAGAGCCTCAATTAAGGGCAAAGAATTAAATTTACAATTAGGATTTAGTCATGATGTTAATTTCACTATTCCTGAGGGTATAAATATAACTGTAGAAAAGCAAACCACAATAAAAATTAAAGGAGCCGATAAGCAAGAAGTTGGTATGGTAGCGTCAAAAATTAAATCATTGAGACCACCAGAGCCTTATAAAGGAAAAGGAATAAAAGAAAAAGGTCAGTATATTTTAAAAAAAGAAGGAAAGAAAAAATAATGAAGTTAAATACATTAACTAGAAAAAAATTTAGAGTTAGAAATAAACTTAAAAAAGTTGCGTCTAATTTAAGATATAGGCTTAGTATTTCAAGAAGCTCAAAAAATATTAGCGCCCAAATAATAGACGATGTAAAAAATATAACATTAGTGTCAGCAACTTCTAATGAAAAATCATTAAAACTAGAAAATAAAAATAAATCAGATCTTTCATCAATTGTTGCTGAAAGGATAGCAAAAAAAGCAAAAGAAAAAAATATTAATAAAATTTATTTTGATAGAGGAATATATAAATATCATGGCAGAGTTAAAATATTTGCAGAAACTTTAAGAAAAAATGGTATGGAATTTTAAGTTATGGATAAAAATGACGAATTTATAGAAAAGCTAGTTCACATAAACCGAATTACTAAAGTTGTAAAAGGTGGAAGAAGATTTGGTTTCTCAGCATTGGTGGTTGTTGGAAATCAAAATGGCAAAATCGGTATAGCTCACGCTAAAGCTAAACAAGTTCCAGATGCAATAAAGAAAGCAAATGATCTAGCAAAACGAAAACTAATTCAAATTCCTTTAAGAGAAGGCAGAACTATACACCATGATATATATGGCAAGGATGGTGCTGGTAAAATTAAATTAAGAGCGGCACCTAAAGGTACTGGTATAATAGCTGGGGGTCCTGTAAGAGCTGTATGTGAGGTATTGGGTATTAAAGATATCGTAGCAAAATCACTAGGTACATCTAATCCGCACAATGTTATTAGAGCATGCATGAAAGCTTTGGTTAAACAGAATTCTCCTAAAACTATTTCAAACTTAAGAAGTAAAAAAATTTCAGAAATTGTTGAAAAAAGAGGTTAATATGACCAGATTGAATAATACCATTAAAGTAAAAAAGCGTAAAATTAGAGTAGGAAGGGGTATAGGCTCCGGCAAAGGAAAAACATCTGGTAGAGGTGTTAAAGGACAAAAGTCAAGATCTGGAGTAGCAATAAAAAGTTTTGAGGGTGGTCAAATGCCACTATATAGAAGGTTACCTAAAAGAGGTTTCAATCAAATAAAAAGCTATCAGATTGCAAAAATAAATTTAGAAAAAATTCAATTATTAATTAATAAAAATAGGATAAATAAGAGTGAAACTTTAAATATAGATCTTTTAAAAAAAAATAATATTTTAAATAAATCGTTTAAAATGTTAAAAATTTTAGGTACGGGTGAAATTCAAGATAAAATTAACATTGAAACGCATTTTTTATCAAAAAATGCAAAACAAAAGCTAGATAAAGTCGGTTGCTCTGTAACTGTTAAAACTAAATTTTAATTGCAATGAGTGGATCATCATCAAGTGATTTAAAAAATAGAGTTTTATTTACAATTCTTATCCTATCAGTTTATAGATTAGGAACTTTTGTACCCTTGCCAGGTATAGATCCCGATCAATTAAAAATTCTTATGGAAGGGAACCAAAAAGGACTATTAGGAATGTTCAATGTTTTTGCAGGTGGAGCAGTTAGTAGAATGGCTATATTTGCCCTTGGTATAATGCCGTATATTTCATCTTCAATAATAGTTCAATTGTTAACAGGAGTTTCCGATTATTTTAAGAATCTTAAGGCACAGGGTGAGCAAGGTAGACAAAAAATAACTCAAATAACGAGATATGGAACTGTGCTTTTAGCAACTATACAAGGGTTTGGTTTAGCTGTAGGTCTAGAATCTTCAGCAAATCTAGTTATTAATCCCGGTCCTTTTTTTAAGATTACTACAGTCACAACTATTGTTGCAGGCACAATTTTTCTAATGTGGCTGGGCGAGCAAATAACACAAAGAGGTATTGGTAACGGAATTTCATTAATTATATTTTCAGGAATTGTAGCCGAAATTCCTAGAGCATTGGTAACTACATTTGAACTTGGTAGAACAGGAGCTATATCAACCACAATGATAATAGGAATATTTGTATTATTAGTTTTAACAATAATGTTTATTGTTTTTATGGAGAGAGCATTGAGGAAAATTCTTATAAATTATCCAAAAAGACAGATGGGTAACAAAATATATGGTGGGGAATCATCGCATCTTCCATTAAAAATTAATTCTGCAGGGGTTATCCCCGCAATATTTGCATCAGCATTATTATTGCTACCAGTAACATTTTCAAACTTTGATGTTTCCAATAATGAAACTTTTTTAAACCTGGCATCATACTTTTCTCAAGGTCAACCTTTATACATGTTGCTATATGCTTCGGGAATAATATTTTTTACTTTTTTTTATACTTCAATTACATTTAATCCTAATGAGACTGCAGAAAATTTAAGGAAATATGGTGGATTTATTCCTGGGATACGTCCTGGTGAGAGCACAGCTATTTATATAGATAATATTTTAACAAAATTAACTACCATTGGTGCACTATATTTAACACTTGTATGCTTGATGCCAGAATTTTTAATAGCAAACTATCCAATACCATTTTATTTGGGCGGAACATCAATTTTAATTGTAGTTGTTGTAGCAATAGATACAGTTACACAAATTCAGACCAGATTAATGAGCTCGCAATATGAGCAATTAATTAAGAAAACAAAATTTGGGAAATAAATAGGTGAATATAATAATTTTTGGACCACCTGGTGCCGGAAAAGGAACACAGGCAAAATTTTTAGTAAATAAATATAATAGTTTTCAAATATCAACAGGTGATATTCTGCGTGAAGAAATAAAAAAAGATTCTGAGATAGGAAAAAAAATTATAAATAATATGAATGATGGTAAATTTGTTGATGATGAAATAGTAAATAAACTTTTAGAAAAAATAGTTTTTGATAAAAATAAAAAAAATAAATTAATATTTGACGGCTATCCTAGAACAATTGACCAAGCAAAAAATCTTGAAAAATTGTTAGAAAAATCTGATCAAAATATAGATTATATTTTTTTTTTAAACGTTAATAAAGATTCTATAATAAGAAGAATAGAAAAAAGAAAAATTTTAGAAAAAAGATCTGATGATGACTCAGAAATTATATTAAAAAGATATGATACATATATGGTAGTGACAAAGCCAGTATTAGATTATTATTCAAAAAATAAAAAATTTCACGAAATAGACGGATCCATGGAAATTAACGATATTTCAAGTAAAATAGAGGAAATACTGAGAGTATAATACATTGACATTAAATAAACTTCTTATATAACAGGCTATCTTTTAACACATATTATGGCTCGTATTGCAGGTGTAAACATACCACAAAATAAACTTGTTAGAATTGGTTTAACTTATATTTACGGTATAGGTGAAAAGTATTCAGGTGATATTTGTAAATCATTATCTATACCCTCAACAAAAAGAGTAAATGAATTAACTGATGATGAGATTTTAAAAATAAGAGAATTTATTGATAAAAATTTTACTGTGGAGGGAGATCTAAGAAGAGAAACTTCGTTTAGTATTAAAAGACTTATAGACTTAGCCTGTTATAGAGGTTCAAGGCATAAAAAAAAATTACCAGTTAGAGGACAAAGAACAAGATGTAATGCCAGAACTAGAAAAGGTAAAGCCATTGCAATTGCTGGAAAAAAATTAACACCACTTAAAAAATAATGTCAAAAGAAAATTTAAAAGAAAAAGGCTCAGAGGATAAAAAAATAAAGTCTAAAAAAAAGAGTTCTTATTCAAAAAAAAAAAAAGTAAAAAAAAATATTACAAATGGTATTGCTTATGTTCAATCTACATTTAATAACACAATAGTCTCAATTGCAGACACAAATGGAAATGTAATTTCATGGGCCTCATCAGGACAAAAAGGATTTAAAGGATCAAGAAAATCTACCCCTTATGCTGCTCAGGTAGCTGCGGATTCAGCCGCTATCAAAGCATTAGAAATGGGCATGAAAGTACTATCAGTTGAAATAAAAGGACCAGGATCTGGTAGAGAAACTGCATTAAGAGCCTTGCAAGCAAGAGGGTTTAAAATTTTATCTATTAAAGATACTACACCATTACCACATAATGGAACAAGACCACCAAAAAAAAGGAGAGTATAAATGGAAAACGCTGAAGTAAATATTAAAAACTGGAAGTCTTTAATAAAACCTACAAAATTAGATGTTCAATTAAATGATGATAAATCACATGCAAAAATTATTGCTGAACCTCTTGAGAAAGGTTACGGTCAAACACTTGGAAATTCTTTAAGAAGAATTCTACTTTCATCAATACGTGGCACAGCTGTGACAGCAATTCAAATTGATGGAGTATTGCATGAATTTACATCTATAAAAGGTGTTAGAGAGGATGTTACAGATATAGTATTAAATGTTAAATCTTTGGCTTTAAAAAGTAATGCAGAAACCTCAAAAAAATTAATTTTAGATGCCAAAGGACCAGGTGAAATTAAGGCTTCTAGTATTGAAGCATCTTCAGATATTGAAATTTTAAATCCTGATTTAGTAATTTGCAATTTAGATGAGAATACTAATTTTCACATGGAAATGACAGTGGGTAGTGGAAAAGGATATGTTTCTGCAGATTTAAACAAACCCGAGGAACCACCACTAGGTTTAATTCCAATAGACTCATTGTTTAGCCCTGTCAAGAAAGTTTCATACTCTGTAAGCACAGCTAGAGAGGGCAAGGCTTTAGATTATGATAAATTAACTATGGAAGTTGAGACAAATGGCTCAATTTCTGCAGAGGATGCAGTTGCTTATTCTGCAAGAATATTTCAGGACCAATTAAATATGTTTGTAAATTTTGATGAACCACAAGAAGTAATTGTAAGGGAAAAACCAACTGAACCAGAATTTAACAAAAATTTACTTAGAAAAGTTGATGAACTCGAGTTATCTGTAAGATCAATGAATTGTTTAAAAAATGATAATATTATTTATATTGGTGATTTAGTACAAAAATCTGAAGGAGAGATGCTAAGAACACCTAATTTCGGAAGGAAATCCTTAAATGAAATTAAAGAAGTTCTTACAGGGATGTCTCTATATTTAGGTATGGAAATACCAAATTGGCCACCAGATAACATCGCCGAATTATCAAAGAAACTTGAGGAAGCTATCTAATGAGACATAAATTAGGATATAAAAAACTCAACAGAACTTCAGAGCATCGAAAAGCATTAATTAAAAATATGCTTAATTCATTAATAAAATATGAACAAATAAAAACCACATTGCCTAAAGCAAAAGTTTTAAAACCTCAAGCTGATAAAATAGTAACATTAGGTAAGAATGATAGTTTACAAAATACCAGAAAGTTAATATCAAAATTACAAAACATAAACATAGCTAATAAAGTTAAAAATACGCTTTCCAAAAGATACAAAGATAGAAAAGGTGGTTATACTAGAATTATTAAAGCTGGATTCAGATATGGTGATAACGCACCAGTTGCAATATTAGAATTTGTAGATCGAGATACAGAAGCAAAAAAAATCGACAAGAAAAAAATTGACAAAAAAAAACCAAATAAAGACAAAGAAGTTTCTAAAGCTAGCTCTAAATAATTAACTAATTGTTTATGATTAAGCAATTTATTGTTATCAATGATCAAGATAATATGAGAATTGATAAGTGGTTAAGAAAAAATAATTATAATTTACCTCAAGGTTTAATTGAAAAATTATTAAGAAATGGAAAAATCAAAGTTAATAGTAAAAAAATTAAAAGTTCACACAAAGTTCGTGAAAAAGATTTAATAAAAATATTTAACGTAAAAGAAAATATTTCACATAAATTACAAGATTACACACCATCAAAATCTTTGATTAAACAAAGTGAAAGGGGAGTAATATTCGACAATGATGATTATATTGTAATTAATAAAGAAGCTGGCGTACCGGTTCAAGGAGGAACGAAATCCAAAAAAAATTTAATAACAATATTTTCAAAAAGTAATTATTTTGAGAATGCAAAACCATTTACTGTTCATCGATTAGATAAAGATACGTCTGGAATTATACTTATTGCAAAAAACAGAAAAAGTGCTCAATTTTTTACATCTTTATTTAGAATAAGAAAAATTTATAAAACATATATTGCACTTTGTGTAGGTTATATTAACAATGAACAAGGTATTTGGGAGCATAAATTGGAAAAAATAGAAAACAATAAAAAAATTACTGAAAAAGCAATATCTAAATTTAAAGTAATTGATAAAAATTCAAATTTGTCTTTAATAGAATTAAAACCAATAACAGGAAGAAAACATCAATTAAGAAAGCAAACATTTAATGTAGGTCATCCGATTTATGGTGACAACAAATATGGTGAAAATAATTTCAAATATAAAAAACTTTTTTTACATTCTTATGAAATAAAATTTATTAAAGGAAAAGAAAAATTTAATTATATCGCACCACTACCTGAATATTTCAAAAAAATTTTATTAAAAAAAAAAATTAATTTTTCAAATTATTTATAAAATTTGCTATTAGCTTATCGCGTAAATTATCAAACTTTACATTCTTAATTTCATTTAAATTTGTTATTTTGGAACTATTTAATCCGCATGGTTTTATTTTTTTATAATTATTTAAATTCACATTTAAATTTATTGAAAAACCATGAAAAACTATCCATTTTTTAATTTTTAATCCTATAGCACCAACTTTTTTTTTTTTATTTTTTTGTTTAATCCAAATTCCAATATTTTTTTTATCGCTAAAAGATTTTATCTTAAACTCTTTTAAAGTTTCAATTATTGTTTTCTCAATTAATTTTATAAACCATCTTATATCTTTTTTCCTATTATTAAGGTTAATTACAAAATAAAATATTAGTTGTCCTGAGCCATGAAATGTAATTTTACCTCCTCTGTTTGTCTTTATAACCTCTAATGATTTATCTAAAACGTCATTTTCTTTGTAGCTAGTTCCACCTGTAAACGTATTGTTATGTTTTAAGACCCAAATGAGTTCAGGTATATCGTTATTAACAGACATCTTACTAACATTATTTTCAAGTAATTTGATTGCTTTTCTATATTCTACAGGTTTTTTGCTTATTTTTATCTTTATTGTCATTTAAGAATTGTATTCTAAAAATTATGTATTAATAGTGCCATTATAAAAATAAAGGGTTTTTTATGACTTTAGTGAGAAAAATAAAAGACAAAAAAGTCAACTTTGAATTTAATAAAGAGTACATAAAAGTAGTCACTGAAAAAATCTCCTCAAATGATGCTTCTTTTATTAGTAATTCATTTAAAGAAATGCATCCTGCAGATGCCGCAGATATAATTGAACACCTTAATGAGCAGGATAGAGAAAATCTTATAAAATTAAATAATTTTAAAATTGACCCAGAGGTATTCATTGAACTAAATGAATCTGTTCAATCAGAAATAATTAAATATCTTTCAAAAGACGCAATAGTATTTATTCTAAAAAATCTTGAGTCAGATGATGCAATTAAAATAATTGAAAATTTAGATGAGAAGAATAAAAATAATATTTTAAGCTCTTTACCCCCAAAAGATAAATTTGCGTTATTAGAAAGTCTAAGTTTTCCGGAAGACTCAGCCGCAAGAATTATGCAACGTGAATTCACAGCAATCCCAAGTAACTGGTCAGTAGGACAAACAATAGACTATTTAAGAGAAAATAAAGATTTACCTGAAGAATTTTTAGAGATTTTTATTGTAGATAATGAATTTAAACCAATTGGATCAGTACCATCTTCAAAAGTTTTAAGAACATCTAGAGAAACAAAAATGCAATCAATAATGAATGAGACACAAGTATCGATTCCCGTTGATATGGATAGGGAAGAGGTTGCAAATATTTTTGAAAATTATAATTTAAATTCTGCATGTGTAATTGATAAAAACAATAAACTTGTTGGAATGATAACCAGTGATGATGTTTTAACAGTTTTAAAAGAAGAAGCTGAAGAGGACGCTCTTAGACTAGCTGGTGTTGGAGATGAAGAGATTACAGATGGTGTTTTTAAGAAAACTAAAAGAAGATTTAATTGGTTATTACTTAATTTACTAACAGCTATAATAGCTTCTATTGTAATTGGTTTTTTTAAAGAGGATATTGAAAAAGTTGTTGCATTAGCTGTTCTTATGCCAATAGTTGCATCTATGGGCGGAAATGCAGGTATGCAAACATTAGCAGTAACAATTAGAACAATTGCAACTAATCAATTAACTAAAAACAATTTTACTCAAAACGTAATTAAAGAGTTCTTAATTGGAATATTAAATGGAATTATTTTTGCAATTATAAGTGCTATAGTTGTCCAATTTTGGTTTCAAGATATTATATTATCAATTATTATCTCTATATCTATGATACTTAATATGATAGTAGCAGGGTTGTTTGGAATACTTGTGCCTATAAGTTTAAAAAAATTTAATATAGATCCAGCAATAGCTTCAAGTGTTTTTGTAACAACTATAACGGATGTTATTGGATTTTTATCATTTTTAGGAATTGGTGCTTATTTTTTTTATAATTAACTAATAATTATCTATAAACCTAATATTATTTATATAAAAAGCAAAAAAAACTTTAAAATTTTTTTT
>CACNCN010000008.1 GCA_902618975.1 uncultured Pelagibacteraceae bacterium
TAACGAATAAGTTGATATTTTTATTTTTTATTACATTATGAAAATCTTTTTCGATTACATAATCACTTGCAAGAGTAATTAGACCAATTTTAGGAGGATTGACTCTGTTGAACATAGGTTTGATTTTAATATTTTTCATAAATTGATAGTGTTAATATACATTAGTTAATACTATCTTAAACTCTTTCCCTCAGTAATTTGCGGTTTATTTACTATTGAATTTATCCACCAATAAGATTTAAATTTGAATTTATAAATTATTAAAATTAGAGGAAAAATATGAAAAAATTAATTACTGCAATGTTCATCTTTTTATCTTGCTTTACTTCAAAAGCATTTTCAGACGGACATGCTATAAAAATGGGTATAATTTTAGGATTTACAGGTCCAATTGAATCTTTAACTCCTGCAATGGCAGCCTCTGCTGAATTAGCATTTAAAGAAGCTTCTGATTCTGGAAAATTATTGGGAGGAAAATCAATAATGATTGAAAGAGCAGACAGTACTTGCGTGGACTCAGCTGCGGCTACAACTGCGGCAGAAGGATTAGTTTCTGACGGTGTTCTTGCAATTATGGGTGCAGATTGTTCAGGTGTAACTGGTGCGATAGCTACAAATGTTGCTGTTCCAAATGGAGTTGTGATGATATCTCCGTCAGCTACATCACCAGGATTAACTGATCTTAAAGATAAAGGATATTTTTTTAGAACTGCACCATCAGATGCTAGAGGTGGTCAAGTTTTAGCAGATATTACAAAAGACAGAAAAGTAAAAAGTATAGCTGTAACACACACAAATAATGATTACGGAAAAGGTTTGGCAGATGTTTATGTTGCAGCTGTTAAGGCACATGGAATCAAAGTTACAACTGTAACAGCTCACGAAGAAGGCAAAGGTGACTATGGAGCTGAAGTAGCTACACTAGCTTCAGCTGGTGGAGATGCTTTGGCTGTACTTGGATATTTAGATCAAGCTGGGGGAAGCATCATAGAAGGATCATTAGACTCAGGCTCGTTCGATACTTTTGTTTTATCTGATGGAATGATTGGAGATTCTTTAACAGAGAGGTTTGGTAAAGACCTGAATAAATCTTTCGGATCATTGCCAGGATCAACTGGAAAAGGAGCAGGAAAATTTGCTGACGTTGCTAAAGCTGGAGGTATAGACTCTTCTGGTCCTTACACTGGTGAGTCGTATGACGCTGCAGCTCTAATAACACTTGCTATGCAAGCGGGTGGTAAAGGTGATAGAGCAACTATTCAAGCAAATGTTATGAATGTAGCAAATGCGCCAGGTAAAAAAATCTATCCAGGTGAAATAGGTAAAGCCCTTGATTTATTAGCTAAAGGAAAGGCAGTTAATTACGAGGGAGCAACTGGTGTAGAATTTACAGATGTTGGTGAAGCCTTTGGGTCTTTTTTAGAAAAAGAAATCAAAGGTGGTAAATTTAAAACCAAAAAACAAAGATAATTAATTTTAAAAACCCCACAAATTAGTTTTGTGGGGTTTTTCTAAAATAAGTATTTGTCGGCCAAATACATGAAAATACCAAATGCAAATCCTAATAAAATATAGTACATCAGATATTATATAAATGTTCTTATAGCCTTATAAATTTCTTTTTCTGTAGTTTCACCAATACTTCTATAAACTTCTTTGTTGTTTTTAAAAATTAGAATTGTGCTTTGGTATTGTACATTAAATGTTGTTGCGATTTCTCTATTTGTTACATCAAAAGCAAAGTATTCTATATTTTCAAAATCATTTTTGGCTTTATTTAACACTTTCATTTGACTCGCACACGAATAACAATATTCAATCCATGAACTAACTATCACAACTTTGCCGTCAAGTTGGGCTTTTTTAAATAATTCCTGATTGTAAGTTGTTGTCTTTTCTCCAGCTATCGAGTTAAACGGTATTGTTATAAATAACAAAATTAAAATTTTTTTTATCATAATTACTGTTTTACAATTTTTTCTGGTAATATTCCCTGCGGTCTATAGCGCATAATTAATAAAAGTCCAATTCCTATAATCAAAAATCTGAAATATGGAGCACTATTTATTAAATGGACCTTTAATTCGTTTGTCTCTGGTAAATGAGATGTAAGAAATTCAATCAAAAATAGTGATATGGGTGCGGCTTGAACCCATAGAAACCATACAGCAAATCCACCAAGAATTGCTCCAAAGTTATTTCCAGTGCCACCAACTATAACCATTACCCATATGACGAAAGTATATCTCATTGGCCTATAGCTTCCTGGCGTAAATAATCCGTCATTTGTAACCATCATTGCTCCAGCTAGACCAACTATTGCAGATCCTAATACAAAAATTAATAAATGCTCCTTTACAATATTTTTTCCCATTGCACTTGCGGCAATTTCGTTATCTCTAATAGCTCTCATTTTTCTTCCCCATGGTGAATAAAGAGCTCTCTGTGTTAAAATTAAAAGTGAAATAACAATTATTAAAAATAAACCTGTAAAACATAGCTTAACATAGACGGAAGAGGCATCGATCACATATTGAGTAAGTAAATTTTGATATTCTGATGCAGAATTTGTAAAATTTAATTTAGATGAATTAAATTTTTCTACTAGATTAATAAACCACTGTGAATTTTGAAGATCTATTTCATAAGGAGCAGGTCTTTTTAATCCTATAACATTTTTAACACCCCTAGCAAGCCAGTCTTCATGTTTAATAATTGATACAATTATTTCTGCTATCAACAAAGTTGCAATAGCTAGATAATCAGCCCTTAAGCCTAAAGCAATTTTTCCAATAACGAAAGCAACGCCAGCGGCAAATAAACCTCCAACAATCCAAGAAAGAAGAATAGGTAATCCAAGTCCTCCTAAAAAACCTGTTTTGGCTGGATCAATTGATTCTATATTTTCTATAGCTGGAGCAGATATAAATCTAATTAGAATTATTCCTGCAATAATAATTAAACTGATTATTAAAGTTTTATTTTTAAAATCTCTAAATCTTCTGGATAAAAATTTAATTAATAAAATGATTAATATAATTAATATTAAACATAAGATTAATCTTAAGCCTCCTGCGTCCCATGCTTCTGGAACAGGTGCAACAGAAATTAATACAACTGCTAACCCACCTAATGCTGTATATCCCATTATGCCAAAATTTATTAAACCTGCATATCCCCATTGAATATTTGCACCAATAGTCATTACTGCAGAAATTAAACAATAATTTAAAATTGATAAAGCTATTGACCAGGATTGAAATACACCAACTAATATAATTAATATTATCATAATAGAATATGCAACTATGACATTTTTATATTGCATCATATTTTTTTTCCCTCAAAAATTCCAGATGGTCTAAACAATAGAACTATAACTAATATCGAAAATGATATTGCAAATTTGTAGTCTGTTGACAGTAGCTGAATCAAGGAGTCCGGTTCAAATGCATCTGGCAAGATGTAAGTAAAAAACTTTTTATATGCATAGGTTAAAAAAATTTCAGCGAATGCAATTACATAACCACCAAGAAAAGCACCATATGGATTTCCTATTCCACCAACAATAGCAGCGGCAAATATAGGAAGCATATTATTAAAATATACAAAAGGTCTATAGCTCTTATCTAAACCATATAAAATCCCTCCTACGGTTGCCAAAATTCCTGCAATAATCCAAGTAATTAAAACAACTTTTTTTGGATCTATACCTGAAAGTAAAGCTAAATCTTCATTATCAGAATAAGCTCTCATAGAAGTTCCAGTTTTAGTTTTATTTAAAAACCAAAACATTATTGAAACAATAATAATTGTTAGCAAAATAGTAAGTAATTGTGTGGATTTAACAGTTAAACCCTCGTTTAAACCTGTCATTTCTTTGAATTCATTTGCTTTTAAAATGAATTTTTCCCCATCTAAAAATCTTCTATCAGATGGTCCAATAATTATTCTGATCAATGCTTGAGTTACGAACATTACACCAACACTAACCATAGCTAGTTGTACTGGGGGGCTTTTTTTTATTCTATAATAACTAAATACGAACTTATCAATTGTTAGCATGTATAAAATCATTATAAGAATAGCAAATGGAGTAGTTAATAATGCTGTTGGCAAAAACCCAAAATTTATTCCAACAGATTGAAAGTGGTAAGTAAGTAAAACTGCGAACATTGTTCCAAAAGACATCATGTCTCCAGTAGCAAAATTAGCAAACCGCAAAACTCCATATATCAAGGTTACAAATATCGCTCCTAATGCCAATTGAGATCCATATGTCAATGCTGGCAATACAGTAAAATTTAAAAGTAAAACAATTGCATTTACAAAATCCATTTAAGCTCCTAAAAAAGACCTTCTAACTTCAGTATCATTTAGTAAATCCGAACCTGATCCTTCAAATTTATTTTTTCCCATTACTAGAACATAGCCTCTATCGGATATTGAAAGAGCTTGTTTTGCATTTTGCTCTACCATTAATACTGCTACATTTTTATTTTTAATTTTTATAATATGATCAAAAAGTTCATCCATCACAATTGGAGATACTCCAGCGGTGGGCTCGTCCAACATCAGGACTGATGGTTTAATCATCAATGCTCTACCTAAAGCAACTTGTTGTCTTTGACCACCAGATAACTGACCAACTACTTGATCTCTTTTCTCATATAAAATTGGAAATAAATCAAATATTTCATCAATAACTTTTTCAATGTTGTCTTTTCTAAGAAAAGCACCAACTTCCAAATTTTCTTTGACTGTAAGATCGGCAAATACGTTTTTAGTTTGCGGAACAAATGAAATACCTTTTTTTACTCTATTTTGAGGTGTAAAATTTGAAATATCATCATCTCCAATTCTAATATGTCCAGCTTTTAAATTTAATAATCCCAACATGGCTTTCATTGCTGTAGATTTTCCAGCTCCATTAGGTCCAAGTATTGCAACTATTTCACCCTTGTTAACACTTATAGAACAAGAAGTAATAATATCTGGACCGTTTCCATATCCAGCTGTCATTTTGTTTCCCTCAAAAAATGCCATACAAATATTAATTTTTTTTATTAGATCTTCCTAAATAACTTTCAATTACTAACTCATTTTTTTTGACTTCATCAGAAGTTCCTTGAAATAATACTGACCCTTCAGAGAGAACAATTACCTCTTCGCACATTCTGCTTATAAATTCCATATCATGTTCAATCATACAAAATGTGTAGCCTTTTTCTTTGTTTAGTCTTAAAATTGATGTTCCTAGATCTTTAAGTAATGTTCTATTAACACCTGCTCCTACTTCATCTAAGAGGACAAGTTTAGAGTCTACCATCATAGTTCTTCCAAGTTCTAATAATTTTTTTTGTCCTCCAGATAAATTTCCAGCTCGTTCATTAGCTAGGTGCTTTAGATTTAAGAATTCAGTAACCTCATATGCTTTTGCTCTTATTTGATCTTCCTCTTGTTTGAATTTTTCCCTCATAAATAAAGCATTAATTAAATTTTCACCTAGCTGATTGTTTGGGACCATCATTAAATTTTCAAGTACAGTTAAATCTGCGAATTCATGTGCAATTTGAAAAGTTCTTAAAATTCCCTTAGAAAATAGTTCATACGATGGAATTCCTGTTATATTTTTATTGTTAAATAGAACTTTACCGCTACTTGGTTTAATTGACCCAGAAATTAGATTAAATAATGTCGTTTTGCCTGAACCATTTGGTCCAATAATTCCAGTTATTGATCCCCTTTTAATTTTTAATGAACAATTTTTTACTGCAGAAAGACCACCAAAATTTTTTGATAATTTGGATATATCTAATATGCAATCTAAATTTGACATTTAAATTATTTTAGTCTTTTTAATATTTTATTTAATGAAAAGTTTAATTCGTTGTAAAAACCAGATTTTTTAAGATATTTGAGGGTTTGCTCGTTTAATCCTTTTGGGGTTTGAGACTGTTTTACCAGTTTATCTAGGTCTTTTACATTTTTTGAAAATGAAGCTTCTGAAAGTGCGTTGAATAAAGATGTTGTATATTTTTCTGATAATTCCTTAGCTAACCCCTTTTTTTGAAGCCACTTGGACGTAGTAGATAAAAGTTCATAATATGAGGCCATTAATGACGAAGTTGCCCAGAAGTTTAACGATATATCTTCATTTTTAATCTCTATGCATTCGCCTATTTTATTAAAAAAATTTTTTACCTTTGTGTTTTTTGGGTAAATTGGTACAGGTCCCTTTCCCAAGGCAATAGGAGGAAGAGGAATTGCTCTAACAATTTTTTTTTTATTTAAATTAATCAACTCCTTTAGTTTCGCCATTTTTATTGTTGATATAAAACTAATAACTGTATGACTTTTTTTGAACTTTAATTGTTTTAAAATCTTTAAGCCAACATCGGGAGTAACTGCCAAGAATACCCAATTAGACATATTTAATATTTTTTGGTTGTCTGAAAGTATTATTATTTTTTTACTTTCTTTTTTTAAATTTCTAGAAATTTTTATATTTCTTTTTGAAATATATATTTTTTTGTAATTTATTTTAGAGTTAATAATACCTCTAACTACAGCTTTTGTTATTTCGCCTGATCCAATAAATCCGAGATTCATTCTTTTAAAATATTATTATTTTTGCATTAATGCAAAAAAAAAGGCCAGTATAAACTGGCCTTTAATTTAGTATAATTTAAATTATAATTTAAAATGATTTTCCAACACTTATTGAAGCCTGTGCACCAATCATGTCTTCAGCTTTAACTGAAACTGAAGTATTATTAGCGTTAGTTACTTCAACATCGTCATAATCTGCTCCAACAACTTGAGCTCTTATAAACATTCCGTTGTCCATATCTTTTTCAAAACCAAGGCCAAAGTGAACACCTGTAGTATCTGTGTTACCATATCTACCACCTGTACCTAAAGTTTCTTCTGTTAAAATATCGACTGTTGACACTCCTAAAAGAAAATAAAAGTTTCCACCTTTAAGTTCTACAGGTGTATCAGCTTTTAAATAAAGCATAGTGTGATTTTCAAAACTTACTTGTGCTTTGTTTTCTTTCATAGACTCTCCACCAGGATCAGCTGGGGAAGTAAGGTCGTCGTGCTGAGCGTTTACAGCCTGAGGTGTAGTAATCTCACTCGGCGTCCAGTCTAATCCAACAGACACAGCATCATTAATGTCGAGCTCAACGAAAACTGATCCGTGTGAATGTGTAAATGCACCATACTCTTTAGTTTGCTCACCATCTTCTTTCTCTAAACCGGTTGCAGCATAAACTGCATGGCTTCCAGAAACTCCAACAGAAAAGCCAGATATATTATCTAACGGGCCTGCAGATGAGTTTGAAACCATTAAAAGTAAAGAAGAGAAACCAAGTATAGTTCTCATTAATAGTTTTTTCATATTTTTCCTTAACTAGTTAAAATTTTTATATAAAAATTGAATCCTTAATAACACTTATCACATAAATTTAATCTTAAAAAAGTTAATTAAATTAACAAATTTATCTTATGTGTTAAAAATACAACAAAAAAAACTTCAAAAATTAGGGTTAATGTACAACTTAGGGTTGATAGTTCTAAACAACCGGGAGCTAAAAATGGCTAAATAGAACTATCTTTTCCGTTATAGCATAGGGTAAATTATTTTGCATTAAATATATTTAAAAAATTCATGAAAAAAAGTCTCAGACCGACGACAAAAGTTAAGAATTTAGAGCCAAATTATAAAGGTAGTCCAGATTGGGTTGTTTGGGCAGCATGGGCTGACAGAATCACTTTTGAGGAAATTAAGGAAAAAAGCGGTTATTCAGAGAGTGATGTTATTAAGCTGATGAGAAGAACACTCAAACCCTCTTCGTTCAGGCTTTGGAGAAAAAGGGCAAAAAATAAGAGTATAAAACACAGAAAGAAATTTGAAAATTTAAGAAAAAGGATTAAATCAAAAATTAGCAAATATGATTATTAAGTTTATAATAAAATAATTAAATTTAAAATGAAAAAAATTTTAATGTATTCCGGTCCAATGTGTAACTTTTGCGAAGCTGCAAAGAGGTTATTGGATAGAAACAAACTCAAATACGATGTTAAAGATATTACCAGCGAAGATGGTCTAAGAGAAGAGATGATAAAAAAATCTAACGGGAGAAGAACAATTCCTCAAATTTTTTTTGATGAAGATCATATTGGAGGATATCAAGAATTAAGAGAATTAGAAAAATCTGGAAATTTAATTCAATTTTTAAATAATTAAATACTAATTTATTTAACTGTAATTTCTACTATAGGTTCTTCTGGATAAAATTGGCACAAACTATTTACCTCATTAACTCCGACAGCATTTTGAGTTCCAAAAGCTATATCAACCTTTGGGGTAACCATTCCAACTATAATAGGATTTGCTAATTGATATACAAGTGCAATTGTATCACCTGATTTAGCAGTCATTGTTTCCATTGCTACTGCAGACACTAAATCGGCTGCACCTGGATACTGCCAGTTTGAACCAGTAGTACTACTACAGTTTGCATCATCACAACTAAAATAATTAGCACTAGTGTCACCATCTTTTCCACCTCTTGCTAAAAAAAGTCTCATTTCAGCATTAGTTCCTCCCTCAGCAACAACAGGTCTATGTGAATATTTACGTGCAGCAATAGTTAAACCATACATGGCATCAGTCGTTGCTATAGTTTTGCAATCGTCTGTATCGCCTGAAGAACCAGTATCTATACCTCCATCAGACTTTATTTTAAATTCTCTATTTATTGTAACTCTTACATGTGTGAAAGTAGTTCCAAGTGGTAATAATTTTGTTTCACCATATGCTGCAACTTGAGCGCCCGCTGATACTGAAGCAATATCAACCTCTTTCTGACCTGTTCCTATTGTAACTGCGTTTTTGCAGGCTGTATCTGCAGTTGCTATATTATCGAAATCAGTTGTCTCGTAACCTGTACAAAATTCTATTTTTTCCATAGTAACTTTATAAATATCCGCTGGTCCCTTTGCTCCATAAGAAAAATTTACTTTTAAGCTAAAAATAATAAGGGATGTTAAAATTAATTTTAATAGTTTATGCATTAGTCTAACCTCGAAATAGTTGTAGTAACATTAAATTCAACCACTATTTTATTTTGCCTTTTAACCTTAGTTAGTAGTTCGCTTGTCATGTCTTTGTCTTCCTTCCAAGCAGTTGATGCAATTCCATCTTTCGTTAAGCTCGGTCCTTCTTTAGGTGGAAAATTAAACATTATATTAAAATAGTATTCGTCTTCTAAACCCTTCTTGTCTTTATCATCATATACGGCCTCCAAAGAAAAAGTTGGGGATAGCTGCATTTCCGTTCCTACTTTAGAACCCTTGATGTCGTCTCTCTCTACACCCTTCCACTCATAATTTCCAACAAAGGCCTTTGCCCAATATAAATAGGGAACTTGTGAATTTAGTTCAAGATCATATCCATCCAAAACAAATTCTCCATGTGCATCTTGTAATCCTGCATAATAATTTGCACTGAAGCCTAAAACTGCATTCTTTATCTCTCCACCTAGACTTGATCTTACATTTCCATCTTCATCAGCATCAAAAAAGATATTGTAGCCTGTCATCAAATTATTATTGTCACTTAATATTCTTTTGCCAATTCCTAGATTTGCTACAATTCTTTCATCGTTAAGTTTTTCTGTATTAAATAAAGACATTTGTGAAAAGATATTACTGTTTTCATCTCTAGCAAGTTCTCTAACGAGTAAAATGCTATAATCAGGCTTATAGTTTTCCCTAATATCAATACTAACTTCTGTAGTACCTTCTCCTGGGATTAAATTATAAACATATCCACTTAACTTATCAGATAATGTTTCATCAGCATTTGCAAATGATGTTAACAATAAAAGAATATAAATAGTCAGTATTCGCATTTAAAGTTTATATGTTTTTTAATTAACTATGTAAATGTATAAAAAATTCTCTATTTTTTTGGCACAAAAACTAAGCATAAACCATTATTACAAAATCTTTTACCAGTTGGTTTTGGACCATCTTCAAAGATATGACCGTGATGACCACCACATTTTTTACAATGATATTCGGTTCTAGCATAACCAATATGATAGTCAGTTTTAGTTTCAAAGACATTAGGTAAGGATTCATAAAAAGAAGGCCAACCAGATCCACTTTCATATTTGGTTGAGGAGTCAAAAAGTTTAGTTTCACAATTCACACAATGATAACTCCCTTCTCTTTTTTCATTGTTCAATTCACTTGAACCAGCGCGTTCAGTTCCCTCTTCAAATAATATTAATTTTTGCTCAGCAGATAAGTTTTTATTTTTTTCTTTATTCATTTTATTACTTTTTTATTAGATAAAGTTATACCTGCAATTATTAATATTGCCCCAAGTAAATGATAGTACATAAATTTCTCTTTAAATATAATCATTGCCATAACTGCTCCTATTATAGGCATTAGATGTAAAAATATTCCTGCTCTATTTGCTCCAATTATTGAAATACCTTTGATCCAAAAAAAGAATGCAAATAAACCTGGAAAAAAAATAACATAAGTTAATGTTAAATAAAAAGGTTTACCTAGTGTTATTTTATTTCCCAATACAAATTCAACAATACATATTGGTATTAAAAAAAATAATCCACAAAAAATTACCATTTGTAATAATGCTAATTGTGAAATTTCATGTTTTTTTTTTTTTAATAATGAAGAATAAATTGCCCACGAGAACATTGCAATTATCATGGATAAATCTCCTTTGTTAAAATCTAAATTTTTTAAAATATCTAAATCTATTTTAGTTATTATTGCTACTACCCCAAATAATGAAAATATAACTCCTATAATCTGATAAATGTTAGTCTGTTCAATTTTTAAAATTGAGGAAATAAATATAATCCAAACCGGGATGGTAGATATCATTAACAGTCCTGTAATAACTTGTGTATAATAAAGAGCGTAATAAACAACAGAATTAAAAACAGTTATACTGGTAACTCCTAGAACTATAAAAAACAAAACATTATCTTTTAAGTATTTTTTTTTGTAATTTAGTTCTTTGATGGTAAAAGGAAGCAAAATTAAACCAGCAAAAAACCATCTATAAAAATTTAAAGCAAAGGGAGGTATTTCATAAAAACTTGCTGCTTTTCCAACTATAAAGTTACCTGACCAAAATACTGTGGTCAAAACCAACATTAAATATGCTAGTTTTTCTCTATTCATTTTCCAATGGCAATGATTGTTAAGTCATCACTTAACTTTTTATCACCACTAGATTTTATTACATCTTGAGTTACGCTTGTAAGCTGTTTTGATAAGTCACTATTATAATTTTGCTCTATAATTTTTACAGATCCCTCGATACCAATTTGATTTCCTTCTATATTTAAACTTTCAGACAAACCATCTGTAAAAGCATAAAATTTTTTTCCATTAAGCTTTACTTTATTAACATTATATTCTGATTTACTATTTTGATAGATTACTCCCATTGGTGGTGAATTACTCTCATATTTTTCATATTTACCATTATTATCTCTTAATAGTGCTGGTTGATGTCCTCCATTGACCCATCTTAATTCATCGGTGATAGTATTATATTCACCTAAAATTGATGTTACAAACATGCCTGCTGTTTTTGTCAAAAATAAATCATTATTCATATGAAAAATCATTTCATCAGGGTCGACTTTATCTCTAGACATTATTTCAAATAAAGTAGATGCTTTTGCCATAACCATTCCTGCATGAATTCCCTTGCCGGCCACATCAGCAATTATAAAATATACGCTATCATTATGAGGATAAAAGCTGAAGAAATCACCTGAAACTTCTCTTGCAGCTATATTAATTCCATGAACCGGATAATTTTCTAAATTTCTTTTAGGTAAAAAATTTTCTTGAACTTTGACAGCTAATTGAACTTCATTTGAAATTCGGTCTCTCCATCTCTTTTTATCAGCTTCACTATTTTCTAATTTGCTCATCAATCTATTGTAATACAAGCCAATTACTCCTCCAGCAGTAAAAGGATCCTGTGGTCCTCTAATTGTTAAATCGCCGGTTTCAGATTGTTTTTCTAATATAGTTATTAAATCGTGCTCTACAGAAGTTGCATTATGCTCTGCTATATTTAATCCCAATTCTTCCTGTAGAGGACTGACTCGTAAAGGATAAACGTAGTTTAAAAATTTTAAAATAGAATATGAACTTAAAAAAGAGAATGCACCAATTGATACGATTCCAATTAATTGAGCTTTTATTTGACCAAACCTAGTAAGATCTGTTCCTAAGATTTCAAGATCACTGAAAAATCCAACAGCTAATGTACCCCAAACTCCGGCTGCTAAATGGACTGGTACTGCTCCGACAACATCATCAATTTCAAATTTTTGTAAAATCTCATTTACTATGATTGCAATAATTGCTCCAACAATGCCCACAAAGATAGAAACTACTGAAGTCATTGAGTTGCACCCAGCAGTTATTGCAACAAGACCTGCGAGTGGTCCTAAAATTACATAATAAGCATCGGGTTTCTTAAATAATATATATGAAATAGACAAACCAGTTAACAAACCAAAAGCTGCAGCTAAAAAAGTATTTATTAAAATTAATGGGACTGTTTCGTCCATTGCTCCATTGCTGCCTCCATTAAAACCAAACCAACCAAACCACAATATTAATGTGCCAAGCACTGCTAGTGGAAAGCTAGAACCTGTAAACTTACCTTTATTTGCATCTGAATATTTTCCTATACGTGGTCCTAATATTAATACGGCAGACAATGCAATCCACCCACCAACCGAGTGCACAATTGTGCTTCCTGCAAAATCAATAAACCCTATGTCTGTTAGCCATCCTGTAGTTTTTATCTCATTTGTGACAGCAAGCAGCTGGTTTGTTGCGTCCATATTGCTTAGATAACTTGATGACCAAGCCCAATGTCCAACAATAGGATATATGATACCAGTAGCTAAAACAGTAATAATTAAATATCCATTAAATTTCATTCTCTCTGCAACGGCACCAGATATAATTGTAGCTGCTGTAGCAACAAACATTGCTTGAAATACAAAATAAGTCATGTACTCGGCAACTTCTGTTTTGAAGAAAAATAAATCAGTTCCAATAATGCCATTATAGCTTTTGCCAAACATCAAACCAAAACCAAATATCCAGAAAATGACAACTGCAACTCCAAAATCAGCTGCATTTTTAAGAGCCACGTTAATACTATTTTTATGTCTTGAAAGACCAGTTTCCATACACATGAAACCAGCTTGCATAATAAAAACTAGAATAGCACAATCTATTACCCAAAGAGTGTCTACAAATGATTTTACTGAACCCAAATCAATCTCCATTAAATCTCCTTAGATAATATTATAAATAATATTAAATCATATAAATTATGTGTTTGAAATGAGTTTATCTATTCTTTTTTTTTCCAAATAAAGTAGAATAAATAAGGGGAAATTGCTGGAACAATACCGAACCAAAACCACTCGTCCCATTTGAAGCTCTTATCTAAAGCAAGACTTTTAATTCCATTCCACCATGTTAAGTAACCTATAAAAATAATCCAACCTAAACTCACCGATAAATAGACTTTGTGCTTCTTTTCTAAATCTCCAGAATTAATTTTTGAAATTATATCTTTTATATTTTCTAAGATCATAAATTTCTAGCAATGAGTACCTGGAGCATCAAATGTACCATTCCAAGACATTTTCATTTCACATTGATTCGACGCTTTATCTTCTTTAGCAAAAATCTTATATTTATTTCCATCTTTGTGTGCACAAACAAAATATCCCATATCTTTATTGATCACATCAGCACCACCTAATAAATTTGTCTCTAATGCTGTAGAGGTACCGTTATCGGGATCACAACTAGCCTGGTTGCTACCGTGTGTGTAATATTCTCCATTTTCAGAAAAATACTCAGTTTGTCCTAACGATATTTGTTGCATGACATTTTTTGTAGATTTTTTTTTAGCTCCAGCAACATAACCATTGTAACTAGTTATACCTATTGCAGAAATAATTCCTAGTATTGCAACAACAACCAAAAGCTCTACCAGCGTAAAACCAGAGCTAATAATTTTTTTCACAAATTGCTAGTTTGTATATGTATTATTGGACACCGACTTTTGTTGTCAAAATATCAGCCGCCGCACATCCTGATGCAGTACATGTGCTTACAGATAACATTCCTGCTGTTGCACTCTTAGAAATAACTGTATTTCCAGCAGCAGCAGAAGCAATGTCATTTCCATCAGCTGTTGTAACTGCTGTTGTTCCTGTGCTATGTGGGTTTTTATCTGTGAATATAGTTGCAACATTAGTTTTAATATTCGCGTGAATTAAATCTCTAGTAACACCTGTGCAAGATAATGAAGCAAAAAAAGTGCTTTCTCCCAACTCACATTTTTTTGATTCAGCTGCTAAAAATTTAACTGTTTGCGAATGTATTGTTTTTGATGAACCTTTTTTTGCAGATGTAGTATAGCCGTTATAAGCAACAACTCCTACCGCTGCTAGAATACCAATAATAGCTACCACGACTAGTAGCTCGATAAGTGTAAAACCCTTTGAATTTTTTTTCATTAATAACCTCTATTATTAAATTTATAAGTCAACTTTAAGCATTTTTATTAAATAATGCAATAATTTCTGATAATAAAAAAATTAACAAAATTCAACATTTTTTGTGTTTAGTATAGGTCAAATAATGTTTTTTCCTTATAAATATTACAATTTATAGTATATATCGGGATTAATAGGTATTTAAAAGTATGACATATAAAGTAACAGAGGATGGAAACATATCTACTATTTTTTTAGATGGTGAAATTGATATGGACGTCACCGAAAAAGCTAAAGAAATTATAATGCCTTTGATTGAGGCTAAAAAAGAAGTCCATATAAATCTTAAAGAAGTTCAATATATGGACTCGTCAGGAATTTCCGTCTTAATTGAAAGTCATCAAAAAGCAACTGAAATGGGCACTAAAGTAATTTTAAAGGAAATAAGCAAATCAGTACTAAAAGTTATTATGATGGCCAAGTTGGAGCAAATTTTAAATTTAGATTAAAAATATTTAATGAGTATTTCAAATAATCTCGAAGATAAAATTGCAGAAACAAGAGATTTTGTTGTTAACTCTGCTAGCTTAAAAGAGGTCAGATCTTTTTCAAGAGAAGTATTTGAAAGAATAGAAATTAACCAGGATTTAAAAGATGAATTAGTTTTGGCAATAGCTGAAGCAGCGCAAAATATTGTTAAGCACGCTTATAAAGGTATTGAAAATACAGAAGACAAAATGGAAATTAAAATTTCTTTAAGCAAAGATAACGAGCTTGAAATTGGTTTCTTCGATAAAGGGAAACCTGTTGACGATGCAAAAGTAAGGCATAGAAATATTGATGATATAAAACCTGGTGGATTAGGAACTTTTTTTATTCAACAAATTATGGATGCCGTGGTTTTTAGAGAAGGAGAAAAGCCTTGGATCAATCACTTAATACTTACTAAAAAATTATAGTTATCCAACAATTGAACCAACGTTGAATATTGGCGAATACATAGCTATCATTAGTCCACCTATCATTGTACCCATGAACACAATCATAATCGGTTCTATCATGCTAGACATGTTATCAACTGATGTATCAAATTCTTCCTCGTAGTAGTTTGAAACGGATGTAAACATTTCATCTAAATTTCCTGTTTGTTCTCCAACAGATATTAATTGACTAAAGGTAGGAGGAAATACTGGTTCCTTTAAAAATAATTTAGTAAGAGTATCACCGGAAAATACTCCTTTCTTTACATTTTCTAATGCTTGAGTAACAACGTCATTATTACTAACTTGTTTTGCAATCTCTATACTTTCTAATAAATTAACACCTGCTGCACTTAAATTACCCATTATTAATGAAATTCTAGCTATCAATGATTTTAAAATCATATCTCCAAAAATTGGCATTCTAAGAACTTGTTGATGCCATTTGTATCTAACTGCAGGTATTTTTGTGGTAGTATATTTAAAAATTATAAAACCAATTAATAGAATTAATCCTAAAGTCAGTCCTCCAGCTCCTCTCATAAAGTTACTTGCATTCATAATAACTGCTGTTGGCGTAGGCAAGGCAACACCCATTCCCTCATACATTTTAGCAAAAACTGGTACAACTTTAATTAACATAAATACCATAACTGTAATGGCAACTGAAAACATGACAGTTGGATAAGTTAGGGCACCTTTTATTTTTTTTTTTACTTTTTCTCTTTTTTCAAGTGACTCAACTAACTTTAGTAAGAATATATCTAATTTACCACTGGCTTCACCAGCTTTAATAAGATTTATATAAATATTGTCAAAGACCTTAGGATACTTTTCGAAACATTTAGATAAAGTGACACCTCCCTCTAGGCTTTTCCTTATATCCTCAATTATTTCTTTCATTGCTGGGTGATCAATTTGATCTCTAAGCATACCGAGAACATTTAAAATGGGTAGTCCGGCCTTAACCATAGTAGCAAATTGCTTAGAGAAAATTACTACATCCGCTGGCTTAATTTTCTTTTTACCAAATGAAAAGCCTCCACCTTTTTTCTTCTCTTTAGTTGCTTTTTTCTTTTTAGATCTTACTAAATTTGTGATTATAATCTTCTGCTCTTTAAGTTTAAATGATGCTTCCTCTTGATTTAAAGCCTCTATATCACCCTCTACGTATTTTCCAGCTGAAATACCCTTATATGTATAGGTTTCTGATGACATTTTATTCTCCTGATAACACTCTATCGTACTCTCTAAAATTTAAGTCGCCAGTTAATATTAATTCTCTACCCATATCTTGCATGGTCCTGAAACCTTCATCTGTTGCTATTTTCTTTAATTCTGGAGTAGTCGCCTGTCTTAAAATTGCTTCTTTAATTGGTTTTGAAACAACTAAAATTTCATAAATACCCATTCGACCTTTGTAACCTGTGTCTTTACATTTTGAGCAACCCTTGCCTCTTTGTACTTTTGCTCTCGATGCTTGCTCAACAGTAAATCCGAAATCTTGTAACGCTTTAGGTGTTGCGTCTGGATCAACCTCTCTGCAATCCATGCATGTTTTTCTTGCTAGTCTTTGCGCGAGAACAAGTGTAACTGCTGCACTTATTAAATAATCAGGTGTGCCCATATTTTGTAATCTTGTAATTGTGCTTGGTGCATCATTTGTGTGAAGCGTACTGAATACTAAGTGTCCTGTTAATGCTGCTTTTAATCCTATATCAACAGTCTCCTTATCTCTCATCTCACCCACAAGAATAATTTCGGGATCTTGTCTTAAAAAAGATCTTAGAGCTGTTGCAAATGTAAAACCTATATCTTCCTTAACTTGTACTTGTCCAACTCCATCTAACTCATACTCAACAGGATCCTCTGCTGTTAATATATTCAAATGAGGTTTAGATACCTCTTTTAATATTGAATATAATGTTGTTGTCTTACCTGATCCTGTTGGACCTGTAACTAAAACTAGACCTTGAGTACCGTGAATAGCTTTTCTTAAATTTTTTAAATCTGTTTCCTCAAAGTTTAATTGTTCTAGACTAATGTCTCCAGCATCTTTGTTTAGGATCCTCATGACAATTCTCTCATTGTTTGCTGTAGGCAAAATTGACAATCTAAGATCTACAACTTTACCTTCTATCTTAAAAGGTATAGCTCCATCTTGTGGCAATCTTCTTTCGGCTATATCCAATTTTCCCATGATTTTAAATCTTGTTACCACCGCACCATAATTATCATGTAGAAATTTTGAGAATTTTTCTTGGGTTGCTAAAATTCCATCAAGTCTATATCTAACTCTGGATGCAAATCTATAAGGTTCTATATGAATATCTGATACCCCCATTTTGATTGCCTCAGCAACTACTGCTGTTGAAAACTTTATTACCTCTGACTCATTCTCAATTGCCTCTATATCTTCCTCTGGTTTGTTTTCTAAAACCTCACCAGCCTCAGCTAAATCCGAGTCGAAAGTTTTAGTTCTATCTCTTTTTTCATTTGATGCTTTGATACTATTAATAGTAGTTTCATTGCCATCCAAAATTTTTTCAATGAAATTGGATATTTGTGAAATTTTTGCAGCATGAAGTTCAATTTCTTTTTTTGTAATTGTTTTTAAGTTTCTCATTAAACTTAATTTTGAAATATCAGATATTGCGATATGAAGAACTCTCCCTTCAACTTTAAATGGAGCAATAAAATTCATATTAATGTAATTAGACGGTAATATACTTTTTAATTCGTCAGTAACTTCAACGCTTCTTAAATCGATAACATCTAAATTTTGATCTTTAACTAATAAATCTAGTATTTTGTCTTCGTCAGTTAACTTTAGATCAAATACTGCTTCAAGCTGCGTTTTTTCACCTTCATGCGAAGCTTTCTTTATATTTGGAAGATCTTTTCCTGATATGACATCACGATCTATCAATACGTTGATAAGATTTACTTCCGACTCTCTACTAATTTTTATCATTTTATAAAACTCTAGGTGCTATAAATACTAATAATTCATCTAGGTTATCAGCTTTTGACTTACCTTTAAAGAGATTACCTATTACAGGAACATCACCTATTATAGGAGTTTGACTTTTAGCGTTTGCAATTACGTTCTTTTTGATACCACCGATAACCACAATGTCTCCATCTGCAACCAAAAGTTTAGTTACAATTTCCATTTTGTTAATAGGCGGCTCATCAGAAGCTGCTGCTCTATTAGGGGTGTCATTATTAACTTTTATTGTAAGTAGAACATTTCCATCTCCAATTATACTCGGAGTAACCTCTAATTTTAGTGCTGCCTCTTTGAAAGAAGTTGATGTAGTACCCTCTGATGTTGTCTGATAAGGAATTTCCTCACCCTGAGTAACAGTTGCGAGCTGATTGTCTAATGTAAATACTTTAGGATTTGAAATAGTTTTACCCATACCCATAGACTCTAAAGCTGTAATTTCAGCTTTTAATACTCCGGTTGTTGTTCTCCTTAATATACCAATACCACTTGTAGCTCCTGCAGCTGCAAAATTGGTAAGAGAGTCTGCTGAGTCTCCTAACTCTACAACCTCATCTAAGGCATTATCCGTTGCCTGCCCAGAGCTTGCTCCAGCAACACCGCCAGCAACCCTACCTTTGTTTTGGTAATATCCTCCAAGACGTGTGCCTAACGCTCTTTCAAAATCCGAATTCGCTTCTACAATAAATGCTTCTATTAAAACTTGTTTAGTTCTAACATCAATTTCTTTAATCACTTTATCTACTACGTCTAAATCTTTTTCTTTACCTCTTACAATTATAGACCTTGTTGTAATTTCTTCAGTCACAGTAATAGGTGTAAAGGTTGCATCTCCACTTCCTGATGAAAATAATTCCTCAAGAGTAGCTTTTGCCTGTGAAGGGGCAATATAATATAGTCTAAATATTTCTGAATAAATTGGCTCTACACTATCCTCTAACTCAACTTTTTTCTTAACTGCTGAAGCTCTTTCAGATTTATAAGTTTCTTGAGCTGTTAAAGTTTCAGGTGAATGTATTCTTATTAAATTGCTTGCAACATCAATGTCTGAAGCATAATTTTTCATGTCCAGCAAAGCCTGAAACGCCTTGTCCCATGGGACATCGATCAATTCTGCACTAATTGCTCCAGCAACTTCATCTCCTACTAAAACATTTATCTCTCCAATTTTTCCCATTAATTTCATAGTTTCTTTAAAATCTAAATTTTTGAATTTTAAAGTAACCCTTTGCTTTAACATTGGAAATTCATCAGGAATTAGAAGATAATTTCTCTGTGACTCAGATGATATTTTTTTTCTTTTTTGTAATTTTTTAACGTCACCTTCTACTGGTTTTGGGCCCATTTCAAGTGTCTTTGCAATTTCTGCTTTACCCTCAGATTTAATATCATCTTTAATTAAAGGAGTATTATGCTGAAAAGGTTTTTTTGATTTATTAACTGTTTGGCAACCAGTCAGAAAAACGACAAAAAACACTGTAATAAAAATTGAATTAAGAAGTTCTTTAATATTCATTTGTCTCCCTAATCTGATTATTAAAATCGATTATAATAAAAGTCTTGTCATCTTTTTCAAATATTGCCTCGTTTAATCTTAAATCAACAAGTTTAATATCTCCAAGGTACTGTGATAATGACAGAGTAATTACTTCACCAGAAGAATTTACTAAAGATATATAGCTGTTGTCTTTTCCAGATATAAGCCCCACTAATTTGAAATTATATAGACTCATTTCATTTTCTTGTTCTTCTTCAGGAATATTAGATCCCGATCCAGTTCCTTCGTTTCCAGCAAAGGGATCATTAAGCGGAACCTCTTCCTCTATATCTTCATTCTCATTATTTATTTCTGTGGATTGTGCAGTTGTTTGATTGTTTGAATTTAAATCATGTTGATCAGCAAAAGCGCTAGAAGACAAAAACGTAAATAAGATTATAAATATAGTTTTAATAAAATTCATTAGGTAATCCCACTATTGTTAATTCACCTTTGGCTACTATACCTCCAGTTGAATCGTTTTGCACTAAACTTATTAATTCTTTGTCAAAGTTCAGCATTTTCTTAGATTTTGCTAGTGCCCTTTTAAATTTTATGTATCCCAAAAAGTTTCCTTTAATCTCGTAAGTTACTGGTATTTTATAATATCTAATATTATTAACATCTAAGCTTTCTGTAGTTTGAGTGTTTGCAACACCTTGTTTAAGAACTGGTTTAGGATTTCCTTTTTCTATCTTTGAAATTATCAAACCGTTTACTCCAGCAAATTTACTTAAACTGTCATATAGGCCCTCTACCTCTGCTTTTGTGTGAAAAAGCTTGGAGCTTTCTTTAAACTCAGGAGTCTTATTTTTAATAGCTTTTTTCATAGTTGATATCTCGCTATTCATAGTTTGAATTTCAGTTTGTTTAAGCTCTTTGTCACTAAACAATTGTTTTTTTTGATTAACTATAGGATTTAATATTGCATAATATCCTATCAAAAATATAATAATCGCAGCAAAACCCGATCCAAATTTTATTAGAGTTTTTTTATCGACATTTTGAAGCTTTGCTTTTAAATCTTCTAACTTTATATTTTTTAAATCAATATTTTTTAAATCCATTAAATACTCTCCACTATACAAGCGATTTTAAATCCCTTCATTTGAGGTTTGCCAGCAGAAGACCCGTCGGGCAAAGTCATGCTAGCTAGAGATGCTTGAGATATTAATTTTTTTGAATTTAGATTACTTATTAGTTTTAATATATCTTGATCTGTAGATGCTACTCCATTAATTATAATTTGATTTGATCCGTTAAAATCTATTGAATTAAATTTAACTCTTTTAGGAACAGAAGAGGCAATTTGCGCAAGAATTCTAAAACTAATTTTTTTATTTGATTGAATAGAGTTACTTAATTCGAGGGATTTATTAATAATTCCCAACTCTTTAGCGAATTTTGTTTTTTCGATTGTTTTTAATTCATGGTCCATAACAACTTGGTCATAGTCTGTTAGTTTTTTATTCAAAGAATTAATTTGCCAAAAAGATAATCCAAATAATATAATATAGATTGCACCAACTATGCCTATCACACCTTTAAATGCAAAATTTGAAAATATTTTTGCTTTTTTTTGAGCAATCATGCTATCTCTATTCGGAAGTAGGTTAATATTTTTAACGGCAGTAACAAATTTATAATATCCAAAAACATCTAACTTTCTAAATGCCAATCCGATTACAGTTGATAAGTATGATCTATTATCTATTTTGACACTTTCTTCTAATTGGGCTGGAATTTTGACCTCGGAAATAGGATCAAATAAATTAAATCCTGTATTTGCTAAATTTTTTCTAAAGCTCCCTAGATAAGCATCTACATTAGGTAAATTTGATACAACCTTAAGATTTCTTATTCTTTTCTCATACTTCGTTTCAAAATCCTGTATAGCTTGTTTTACTTGTGTCATGTATCTTCTTACCAGTGCATCCATTTCTTCTTGGTTGTCAGATTTTTGTAAAGTGTTTCTATCTTGACCACGTATAAATATATCAGTTATTATCGGGTTATTGTCGTAGAGTATCATTACGTAATTTTCATCTAATCCAAATTCTAAAACTGCTGTTAAATTACTTTCTTCAATTGAACCTTTGATTTGATTCATTTGGTCCACAGCAGATTTTAATGCAAAACATTTTACATCTATAATTACAGCGTTAAGTCCACCTTTTTTAATAATTGATGTGTAACCGTTAATATCGGAAAGTTTGGAAGCCACGAATAATATATCCATCGTATTTCCAGTTTTGTCTCTATTTATAACCTGATGAAATATTGAATAATCATTTAGATTATCTGTCAGTTGAACTAGATTTTCCCATAATGAATCTGTATCAATTGCTTTACCTAATTCCTCATCTGTCATCAAAGGAGCTGTAACAACTCTAATGATTGCGCTAGTTACAGGAATTGCAATTGCTGCATTAGTTGTTTCAATTTTTGATTTTTGTAATGCAATTTTTAATTCGTCGCCAATCTTGTCAGGATGTTCTAATACTGTTGAATTTTCTGGTAAACCCTCAATTTCATGTATAAAAAATTTTTCAAGAACCCATTCATTGTTTTTGTTATTGTTTAATTGTGCCAGTCTTATTTGGTAAGGAGTTAGTTCTACACCTACAATTTCCTCACCTTGAATAGCTTGTTTGCCTAATTTATTTTTTATCTGAGAACTAAACTTAGATTTTATTTTATCTAAAAAAGAATTTTTACTTTTTTTATCACCTTCTATAGGTTTTGGGATGGGAGCCTCGTTATTTTGGGGATCTTTTTTTTTTAAAAGCTTTTGAAAAAAGTTTTTCATATTTTTTAGTTCCGGGTCAACTTAACTTATTAGTTTGCAATAATCAACTCACACTAGAATATAAAATTTGCTAAATGTATATGATATTTTTTGACTTTTTAGAAATAAAAAGGTCTATATAGTATTTATTTATTAAAATGTTTGAAAAATTAGAAGACTTAGCAAAAAACAATAAAAAAATTTCAGACTTTCATATTCGAGCTGGATCACCACTCGCATATAGGCAAACTGGAGAAATTGTAGTCGTAAAAGAAGTTCCAGTCAAAGCTCAAGATTTAAAAGATTTAATGACAATGAATTGTAATGAGGTTGAAGTAGAAAGATTTGAAAAAACTCATGAACTAGACTCAGCCGTTATGTTGAGTGGGTTACGATTTAGGGCAAATTTTTATAAAACAATTAATGGGACTGCCGCAGTCTTAAGAAGAGTTGAAAGTCAAATTCCAGAAATGGAACAATTTAATTTACCTCAATCATTATATGATATTGTTGATATGCACAAAGGTCTAGTTTTGGTAACTGGTCCAACTGGATCTGGAAAATCTACAACACTTGCAGCAATTGTAAATGAAATTAATAAAACTCGAAATGCAAATATAATTACTGTTGAGGATCCAGTCGAATTTATCCATAAAGATAATAGAAGTATAGTCTCACACAGAGAAGTTGGTAAACAGACAAAAACTTTTGCTGCTGCTCTCAAAGCTGCATTAAGAGAAGACCCAGATGTAATTTTAGTTGGTGAAATGAGAGACTTAGAAACTATTAGCCTCGCACTCACAGCTGCAGAAACTGGTCATTTAGTTTTTGGAACTTTACATACAAGCGGAGCACCAAGTACTATTAATAGAATTATTGATGTATTTCCTCCAGAGCAACAGGAACAGATTAGAGCGCAAATATCTACTTCTTTAAAAATGGTTGTTACACAAAGATTATTAAAAACTAGAGATGGAGCAGGAAGAGTTGGTGCGTTCGAAATCATGAAGTGTACATCACCAATTCAAAACTTGATTAGAGAAGCTAAAATTCATCAGATACCAAGCATAATGCAAACAGCGGTAAGGGATGGAATGATTACAATGGAAAAATCTTTGGAAGAATTAGTAAAGTCGGGTAAGATAGATCCAGGTGCAGCAAGAACAGAAAATTAAAGGATTTACTATTTTAGAATTATTGGTGGTTATCACCATAGTTTCTATTGTATCAGCTATTGGTTATCCAAGGTTTAACGATTGGAAAACTGATCGCGAAGTTAGACAAGCTCTAGAAAGAGCCGCTTCAATGGTAACTTCGATCATAACACATACACAAAGAGGAAGTTATCCATATGTACAAATAGATATAAGAAGCTCACAGACTCAAACTATTTTTACTACGAAGGGTATGAGTAAAAACAAATTTTCTAACTCACTCAACCAGAAAGACATTTCAATAAATTGTCCTATCACAAATCAAGGTGCATCATATTGGGATGCTGACCCATTGGAGACAGCCACAGAATCAGTAAGTAGTAATGCAGGACCTAGTGCTGCAATTTGTTTTTCTAGGGAGGGGAGTCATTATGCTCTTGTTGGTAATGAATTAATAAAAAATAACGATACATCAAATAAAATGTCCTTAGACGGATTTATGGTTAGTCAGTATATAATCTTTTGTTCAAAATCACTTGCAGCAGCAAACAACGATATGTGTCCTAGAGCTTTAGGAAAAGAAGACAAACCTGCATATTTGTTAGAGTGGTCTAGATTTGGTAATGTGGTTAAATATAAATGGAGTGGTAGTGCTTGGAATAGGCAATAGAATAAAAGAGAAAGGTTTAACACTAATCGAAGCATTAGTTTCTACAGTCATTGTAGGAATTGGTTTTATTGCTGTTTTCCAGATGGTTAATTATTCAGTGCAATCTATTGATGTTTCCGGAGAAAGAACCAAGGGTAATTATTTAGTAAGTATGGTTGCAGAGGATCTTATGGGTAGCGCAGTATCTACTATAGATATTACTGATCCAAACGATGCAACTAAAACCATCAAACAAACATTTTACGAATATCTGGTCAAATCAAGTAGAGATGCATCAGGTGGGAAAGGAAACTCATGGTCCCAAATGTCTTGTACAGGTGGTTCGGCATTTCAAGGACAAAACATTATTAAAAGAAAATTAGATAAATGGGAAGATAGATTTTCTACAAAAATGTTCAAATGCAGAGGATCTAGCGAAAAAAAATATTTAAAGGTTTACGACATATGTGCAAGTGGATGTAGATTTAAAAATTCATACGTTAACGATAAAATGTATATAGGTAAGATGGAAGTTTTATTAAACTTTGGTGAAAAAAAGAAATTTCTTTATTTTCCAATACATAACGAAGTCAAATAAAGATGAAATCAAAAAAAAACATTTTAGGAGTAACACTAGTAGAAATTTTAATAGGTATTGTAATATCTACAATTATGATGGGTGCTATGTTTGCATCATATACAGCTGTAAACAGTTCTTTCCAAAAAGTTGTTGATAAAGCTCAAATCAGTCAAACTGGAAGAGATGTTTTGGGTATGTTGCTCAGAGATATTCGAATGGCTGGTTTTAAATATTACGGTGATAATATCAAGACGAATAACGAACATACTCCTATCTTAATTACAAAAACTAGTGACAAAACAAAAAATTGTGACGCGATTTCAATTGTATATGGTGATGTTGATTATGATAAGGATAGCACCCCAAAGTATACTTATAAAAGATATAAAATTTCTTACTTTTGCGAACCTACAAAAATAATAGACAAGACAACTGGTAATGCTGCTGATGCTTTTGCATTATTTAAAACTAAGCAAAATTGGAATGAATCTGCTGCGCGATGGGAATATACTGATCCACCTGTAACTTATGAAAAACAATTAGTTGTTAATTATGTTCAAGATTTAATTTTCAATGCAATAGATGCGGATGGCGTTATTATAAATCCTCCACCTTCTCCAACAAATCAAAACAACGACAAAATTTTTGGTATTAAAACTGTAGATATTGGAATTACTGTTAGATCTAAAAATGACTTTTACAAAGAGAAAAATTCTGATTTTAAAACTAAAACAGGAAAAGACCGAAAAAATTATGCTTTGTCTGATACCAATCGAGATCTAACACGTTTTGATGATAAATTTTTAAGAGAGACTATAACGGTAACAGCTCATGCAAGAAATTTAGGATTACAATGAAAAATAAAAACGAAAAAGGATTTGCACTTGTACTTTCATTAGTTTTGTTATTGGTAATGTCACTAATGGGGGGAGCATTGATTGTTATTTCATCTGTCGATCATCGTAACAATAATTCAAGCGACGACTATCAGCAAACATTTTATGTTGCAGAAACTGCGTTGCTAGAAGGGGAAAAGTATATTGTAAATCAATTTTTGGGTCCATGGACAGGAAATCCTGCAACTAGAGATACAGCAAGTAGATCTCTTCCGTCAAATGACGGCGTTAAATTTGTAGGAGCCATGAATTTAGGAAACATGCCTAATGCTCAAGACTCTTTTTATCAGGATACAGGGAAAAATTGCTATAATAGTTTTGAGGACTTAGACAGAAAAAAACTAGAGTCTTCAGGAGTTGTTAGAGCTGAAAGTTCAAATTTTGGTAAATTGTTAAAAGATGCATTCACGCCCGATGGCTCTACGGATGAGAGAGATGAGGCAGATAAATTAAAGAATTATTTTTATGAATTTTTTATTTATCGAATTGGAAAGGCTCCTTTTAGAGGGTATGGATCTAGTGTTAAAAAAGGGGCGAATAATAAAGGTGTAGATGGAATGGCTTATAGAATATATGGTTGTGGTATTAATATGAGTTCAGACAAAATGGTAGTAGCCTTAGAAAGTTTGGTTGTTTTGCCTACAAGATAATATGATGAAAATTCTTAAATTTTATATATATTTAAAATAAATGATAAGGATACTCACATTAATTCTTGCCACAATTCTTATTAGCAACATTGCACACGCTAAGTGTGATTTAAAATACGAACTTGGTGATCCAATTACTAAAATGGAGAATGATTTTGGCGGGGCGTTTCCATCATATATTCCAGGCGTCATAACTTATCCAATTTTGTCAGAGGATATTTGCCCAGAGCAAAAATTAGATAATGTTATGATAGAGTATAAATTTATAGACGACAAATTAGTGGCTTATAATTTATTTGTATTAAATGATGAGCAAGATGATCATTCTGAAAAACTTATACTATTAAACTACACACAAAAAGTATATGGAGAATTTGAAACTGGAAATCCTATAACATACAGAGGATATAAAATTTTTGAGGAAGGTAACGACTTAATTGTATATCAAAAAGCGGATGGTCCTGAAGGTATAACGGACGAACAATTGTATATTTCTGATAAAGAGCATGATTATATTTTAATGACACACATGGAAAAAATGGAAACAGAAACTGAAGCTGAGTATGGAGATGTAACTCAATGAAATTAATTAAGTTTTTAACTTCGTCTTTATTTATTTACTTAATAACTGTGAGTACAGTTTTTGGGAAAGCTTTACCTCCTGGTTCAGGAGTTGGTGATGTTCCAGCAAATGTTTTAATATTGTTAGATAAGTCTGGAAGCATGGGTTGGAGAATGAGCGGTGGTGTTAATAGTTTATTTCAACCTCATGATACTGCGGTAGACTCAAATGGAGATTTATATGTTGCTCAAGGAAGATCTGGTGGTGTAAAAAAAGTTACATATACAAGCGGTGAGGTTGATAAGTCTTGGGGTGTAAACGGAGTTGCAGTAAAAAATACGACTTGTAGGCCTAGAAACTTATATTCAATAGAAATCCATAATAACGTTATTTATGCACTAAGTTATTCGACAAGAAATATAATTAAATACAATCTTTCAGACGGATCTTGTATTGGAACTATAAGTGTTGGCGGCTATCCAATTGGAATGGGTAAGTATAATATTGGAGGAACAACATATATTGGCGTGTCGACTTGGAGTGGTTATGCAGCAATCAATACAAGTACTGGATCATCACAAAGTTGTGCTGTTAACGTGAATGTAAGAAGATCTTATATGATTGCAGGGTCTGATGCACAAACAAATTTTATTTATTCTTATAGAAGATCTTACATTTATAAATGGTCAGTAGGCAACAACGGTTGTCCAGGTGGTAGTGTTGGAAATATGAGATTTAGAGCTGGAAATGATTTTGGTGGTTTAGAATTAGACGAAAGTGATAACAACATTCTATATCATTTAAGTTGGTCACAAAGTAAATTTAGAAAAGTCAATTTTGGCACTAGAAGCGTTGTTTGGACAAAAGGAAGAAGAGGAACAGCTGCAAGTACAGCTAGCAGAACATATTTTTGGTATCCTTTCGGAGTTACAATTGATCCAACAAACAATCGTCTTATTGCTAGTGGTATTAATAAATATGTTGTTCAAGTATTTAATATGAGCGGAACATGGATCAAGTCATTTGGCGGAGCTCCTAAAACAAGGATGCAAGCAGCTCACGAAGCTATACAAGCTGTCATGAGAGATAATTCATTAACTTCTGGTGTCAATTTTGGTTTTGGTTATTGGTCATCTGGGACAGCTAATTTTAATAGTTGGAGTAGAGACCCAAAAGATATGCCTGCTGGGCGTGCTTCTCCATGTAATAGGAATAATTGTTTAATGGTTCCAATAACAAAAGCATCAGCACCGTTAATAGATAATAAAGTTAAGCAAGTAAGTCCAGGTGGTGGAACTAGTGCTCAAACATTTTCTATAATTGCCAAGAAGTATTGGAAGAGTAAGTGGTCGCCTAAAGACAAAATAAACTCTCCTTGCCAGCAGAACTATGTTTTAGTTATCGGCGATGGTGATTGGATAACATCTAGTCACTCTGGAGCACTTAAAACCGCGAGAGATCTGTTAATATTGAATAATGCAGAAGTAAAAACTATGGCAGTTGCATTTGGAACAGGTATATCGGCGGGTGGTCTTAACAGGTTTAATCAATTGGCTGCTGCTGGTGGAACCACCCAGGCAATAAGAGCAACTACTGCTGCAGCTTTAAAATCAGAACTTAAAGCTGCAATAATGACGATTATTGCAGGAAAATTATCCTTTACTGCACCGGCAATTACAGCAACGATTGAGCAAAAAGGTTCATTATTCCAAGCTCAGTTTGATTACCAACAAGGCAAAGAATGGGCTGGTACAATTACTAGAACAGCAATAGATCAATTCGGTAACTTGGATGAAACTGACTCAGGTAACTGGTCAGCAGTAGATGAAATGCCTTCTCCAGATAATAGAAAAATATGGAGTGTGGCAATTCCAAATACTGATTATAAGACAGATTATAATAATTTTATACCAGCTAACGCTACAGACGTTGATAGCTTATTTCAGTTATATCAAAACGAGATTACAGATTATCATAGAGCGACTAATAATGACGATGGGACATCAAACAATAAAGAGTGTGCAGGAAAATTAGTTTCGGCTGGTGAATTAGTTAGAGATGGAATAGAAGATGATGTAATAGGACTTATTGAGTTTGTTAGGGGTAAAGATTATTTTGATTACAACGGTAATTGTGCAGACCCTGGAGTAAATGATGGATTGACTGAAACAAGAGATAATCCCCTTGGTGACATTTACCACTCTCAACTTGTTGTTGTTGGACCACCTTCTGCAGATACAGCATACGTTGCAAACAATCAGGAGTCATACTTTAGATCTCTTAATGGTTACAGCACTTGGGCTAATTCATCAAACTTGGTAAATAGAAAAGAAGTAATATATGCAGGTTCAAACTCTGGTATTTTGCATGCCTTCGACTCAAAAACAGGTAAAGAGCTATGGGGATTTGTGCCTCCATTAGTAGCTCCAAATTTACCTTTAGTATTCAATAGATCTCTAAATCAACAAAAAAAAGGTGGATCAAATGCAATATTTGGAGTTGACGGGTCAATGGTTGTTCATGATATGTTTTTTAAAAGTCCTCTAGGTGGTGGAAAAAAATGGCATACAATTTTATTTGTACCTTATGGAAGAGGTGGACCAGGTTATTCTGTTTTAGATATTACTGATCCTTTGAAACCAATTCACCTGTGGTCTATTTATAATGATACGATAAATAATAAAGTATTTAGGGTGGATCATAATGAAGATATATTTTCATATGATTATATAGCTAGATCATATTCTTTAGGTAGTTTTGGAGAGTCTTTAGAGGTCACTGACTACTTTAATAATAATAGTTCAGATCCAGGATACTCAACAACATGTCAAAGTACAAGAGACTCCAATGGTGATGTACAAAGCTCATGTTACAAAGGAAAAGTGTGGACTTTCCCAGTATCAGGGATAAGTAAAAATGATATAACAGTTGTGATTGATGATGCTGAAATTACTAATTTCACAGTTGGTACTAATAGTAATGGAGATACGACTATAGATTTTAAACGAGACATTATATATTCAGCTGACACAGGCGATACTAATACAAGTTCACAAGTTGGAGTATATATAAAAACAACTGCAATTGCGACTGGTGTTCAAGCACCTGACGCTCATTATGATTATAGTAGATTAGGTGAGACTTGGTCAGATCCAAGAATATTCAGGATTCCAAATAGAGGTTCTGGAGACACTGACATCAGAGACGATATTTATGTGGCAGCTATGGGTGGTGGATTTGGAACCCAGTTTGAGGGTATTGGTTCAAATTTAACTATTATAAATTTGGAGGACAATACTAACCCGGGAAAATTACTAGAAAGTGTTTATGACTATAATCAAAAATTAACACCACCAAGTTCATCTAGAGTATTAGATATAGAGGATCTTGTGGCTGGCGATATAGTAAACTCTACTCCTGCAGCTCCAGTTCTTGTTACTCCTGATACGGCAAGAGGAGTGAAATTTAATGGAGGAATTTTATATTTGAATGATCTCGAGGGAAAAATTACAAAATTCAATTTGTCAAATATGTCAGGCGATGACGGTACTGGAAAAGACATCAAAATGTTTGATAGCACAACTTTATTTACAGCTGGATCATCAAGAGCAAATGGAAGATATATGTATCATTCCATGGATGCAACTATCGGTCAAACTACAAATGAGTTGTGGCTGTTTGCAGGTACTGGTGATTTCTCAAGAATTAACGACGAAACCCCAGGTGTTGAAAACTATTTAATTGGTATTAAAGATAAAGACTATCCTTTATATAAAGCAGTAAATACTCCAAGCAGTGCAGATGATATTACAAAGTGTAAAAATACAACTGATAATGTTTCAAATCCTAATCCTAATTGCCCTAAAAAAGCCGATACAGGCTGGTATATAATATTACCTCAGTTTGCAAAAACAACTGCTGAGCCAACCGTATACAAAGGTTTAGCATATTTTCCAATTTATCAGCCTGATTTAACATCACAAAATAAATGTTCTTTAGGAAATGCGTATATTTGTGCTGTGGATGATGAGTGCGGAACAAACCTATCAAGTCAATTAGGCACTATAAAGTCAAGTGAAAAATGTTTCTTTGTAGGAACAGGTATATTGTCTAAAATTGTAGTGTTTGCAGATAAACTTTTTGCAAATATTGCAGGTCAATCTACCGGTAAGAAAAAAGATTTAGTTGAAATAAAGGCTGGGCAAGGAGAGCTATCCACCTATAGAAGTTCGTGGAAAGAAAACTATTAAGCTAAAAAATTTATCTTTTCTAGTGGTTCAAAAATTAAGTAGTAAAAATAAATTATCCAAGAAAACATAGTTACCATGGAGATAAAAATTAATGCTAATCCAATTATAGTGCCTTGTTTAACTTTATTTCTCCATTTTTCAGGAAAAAAGCCGTAAGAGTAAGCATAAATAATAATAAATATATTTAATGCAGAAATCGAAATATTAAAAAAAAAAAATTTATCCATTAATTACACCATCCATCTTTAGATATTAATTCTGGTTTATAGTCATCTGCAACATGGGTTTTTACCCAAAGTGCTATTTGTTTTTTTTGTGATCCACTTGAACATTCAGTTTCATCAAACCTCATTCTTCCATTAGTGTCATTTGAACCATTTCTAGCTGTGTAAACTACCGTTATTGTCGAATCGTATGGATTCTTGTAACCTTGATCTAAAAAATAATTAATAAAAACATTGTTCATTGCATTAATATTACCAGCGTTATTTTCAATATCGCAATTTATTGATCGACTGTCATTTAACTTTAGTATTCCACCCCCTTGAGTATCACAAAGTCTTAAAGTGTTATTAATAAATTTAACTGCTTGCTTATGTTGTTGAATAGTTGCGTTTCTCTTTGCACTCATTGTATATCCGTTATAAGCAACAACACCTACTGCTGCTAAAATACCAATGATAGCTACTACGACTAAGAGTTCTATCAAAGTAAATCCTTTATTCATAATTAATCGTGGACTCTATATATTTAGTTGACCCAGTGCTATTACCGAGATTGGAACATACTTTTATGGTTGTTGGGTTTAGTTTAAATACTGAAAGATATCCTCCTTGTTGAGAATGTGATGGACATGCGCTCATGTATCCTGGGGGTGAGCAATTGGTAACATTTAGCCTACACCACGATCCATAAGGAGGATTAGAGCTGTAAAAAGGACTCTTCCAATTCATTCCATAAATATCCTCATTCATGTGAGCAATGAAATTATCAATAGTGACAGGGCAAGTTAATGCTTGAGGTGTTCCATTTATATCTAGGTATTGAATTTTTTCACCCATATTGCATTGAATTGCTTTTGATCCTATCATTTTGGTTATTGCTGCATGGTTTCCTTTAGTAGCAGCAATTTTTGCACTCATTGTATATCCATTATAAGCCATAATCCCAACTGCAGCTAATATACCAATAATTGCTACAACAACCAGAAGTTCAATTAATGTGAAGCCTTTGAGGTTATTTATTTTCATAAATTGTAAATTTAATTCAAATTGATTTCTCCACTACAAAGATGATTTGGCATAGTACACCTGGTACCTGCACACGGTGTTTGAACACAACTCATGACTTCAATTTTAGTACCAGGTGACCTCATTCTTATATATCCGACGTCATTATCATTTGTAATATCGCCACCGTGCGTGATCGCTGCCTTAGTAGTGTTATATGGATTCTTAAATTCATCAAGAGATTTTTCTACTGCTTTTGCAACAAAGTCTTTCCATGTTTGTTCTGACTGTTTTGAGCAATCCAAATTTCCGTCCATAGCAGTATTTTCGCCTATTGAACATCTGGTAGTTTCAGTAATAATATACTTTACTACGTTGCTGTGATTTGACTTTAAAGCTGACTTTTTTGCACTGTTAGTGTAACCGTTGTATGCAACTACGCCTACTGCAGCTAAAATACCAATAATTGCTACTACGACTAAGAGTTCTATTAATGTGAAACCTTTTTGCTTCATAAATTAATCAACCGATATAGTTACTCCAGTTTTATTTGCATCATTTCCACAGCTATCTTTAAAGCATACATGCAATATTACATTTTGATTACTTGAAGTTATGTATACTTGACCTTTGATATATTGATCCCCAAGAACAACTGCACTCTGTTGCGTATTATAAGGATTTTTAAAATCACTAAAAGCTTTTTCGGCAGCTCTAATTACTGTTGATCCTGTTCTTCCTGCGCATGTTAGATAACCATCCATAACAGTTGTTTCTCCAATATCACATCTTGATACTTCTGTTCTAATATACTTTTGTAGCTGGCCATATATTGATTTTGTTGATGTAACTTTAGCGCTTGCTGTGTACCCATTATAAGCAACTACCCCAACTGCAGCTAAAATACCAATGATTGCAACTACAACTAATAGTTCAATTAAAGTGAAGCCTAAATTTTTTTCAACCTTATTGATATTCACAAAAATTATATTCTTTTTCTAAAAAATCGTCAGTTCCATCGCCATCAGTGTCTCCTAGATTAACCTTGATGCAAGACATGTTGCCAGCCATGCCACACGTATTATTTTTATGTGCATACCCCATAACAATTTGACCTTGCGGAACATTTTGTGGAGGGCACTTTCCATTACTCCATTCGGCACCAGAAACTGAACTACTAATTGGATTTTTTGTTCCATATATTTCTAAATATAGTTTATAAGTTATAGAATCAGCATTTAGCATATTGCTCGAAAAACTTGGTGTATTACATGTATGACTGTTTGGAGATCTACCATCAGCATATGGTCCAAATTCAATTTCAACACCACTAAAACATCCTGTTGCTGCTGATGTAATCTTTTTATCCATATTTGCAAAAT
>CACNCN010000009.1 GCA_902618975.1 uncultured Pelagibacteraceae bacterium
TTAATTTTAGTTTTAATAATTCATTTTTGGTAAGCAAGTAATTTCTAGACGAATATGCAAATGAATTTTTATAACGTATTGTCTTGCAACCTATTATTTTTGTTCTAAATTTTTTTCCTAAATATTTTTTAATTAAATGTAATTGCTGGTAATCTTTTTCTCCCAAAAATATATATTCAATATTTATTTTTTTCAAAAACTGATTTATTACTGATAACACACCTTCAAAATGACCAGGTCTAAATTTGGCACATAATATTTTATCTGAATTTTTAATAGTTATATCAAAATTCTTTTTGCCGCTATAAACATCCTCAACTTTTGGAATAAGAACATAGTCCACTTTGTGCTTTTTTAATATTTCTAAATCATTTGTTATATTTCTTGGATAAGTTTTGTAATCTTTTTTATTGTTAAATTGATTGGGATTTATAAATATACTTACTAATGTTTTTTTACTTTTTTTTTTACTTTTTTGAATTAGCGATATGTGACCATCGTGTAATGAGCCCATAGTAGGCACAAAACCTAAATTTTTACATGATTTTATTTTTTTATTTAAATTATTTATGCTTTTAAAAATTATCATTTATGATACTTGATTACTAATTCATGATTAGACAAGCTATCATACCACTTGCAGGTTTAGGTACAAGACTTTTGCCACTAACAAGCGTGTTTGCTAAAGAGCTTTTGCCAATTAATGGAAAACCTGGAATTGAATATATAATAGATGAGTGTATTGAAGCTGGTATTAAAGAAATTGTTTTCATCATATCTGATAAAAAACTGATGATCAAAAATTATTTCTATAATGACAGATTTTATAAAAAAATTATCAAAAAAAAAAAGGATAAAAGAATAATTAATGAATATAAAAAAATTTTAAAATATAAAAAAATGATAAAATTTGTTTATCAAAACAAACCTTTGGGGACAGGAGATGCTGTTTTAAAAACAAAAAAATTGATTAAGGATAAATATTTTTTAATGCTATTACCAGATGATCTTATAATTAAACAAAATTGTTCTAGAGACATGATTAAATCTCACATCAAATACAAAAGTTCAGTCATGGCAAGTATGTCAGTTAATAAAAAAACAATATCTAGATGGGGTGTATACAATTTAGGTAAAAAAATAAACAAATCAAACTATTTTATAAATGACGTTGTTGAAAAACCAAAATTGAAAGATGCCCCATCAAACAAAGCGGTTATTGGAAGGTATATTTTACCAAGATCAATTTTTCATATTATTTCAAAATTAAAACCTGGTGCAGGTGGTGAAATTCATATTACAGACGCTATAAGAGAACTTATAAAAATGAATGAGAAATTTATAGCTCACAATTTTAAGGGAAAGTATTTAGATTGTGGATCTATGCATGGTTATATTAAATCAGGATTAGAAATTTCAAAATTATGAAACTTTGCATGATAGGAACTGGTTATGTAGGTTTAGTAAGTGGAGTTTGTTTTTCGGATCTAGGCAATGAGGTAACTTGTGTAGATAAAGATCAAAATAAAATAAATTCTCTAAAAAAAGGCAAAATTCCAATTTATGAACCTGGGCTTTCAGAATTAGTAATAAAAAATTATAAAAATAAGAGATTAAACTTTTCCACAAATCTAAAAAAATCAGTAAAAGACTCAGATTTAATTTTTATTTGTGTAGGAACACCCACAAAAAAAGGTGGTAGTTCTGCTGATTTGAGTCAAATATATAATGTATCAAAAGAGATAAGCTCATCAATCAATAAATTTAAGATTATAATAACAAAATCAACTGTCCCAGTTACAACTGGCGATGAAATTGAAAAAATTCTAGCTAAAAAAAATAATAAAAAAAAATTTTCTGTAGTTTCTAATCCAGAGTTTTTAAGGGAAGGTGAGGCTATTAGAGATTTTACCTATCCTGATAGAATTGTAATTGGAACAGATGATATAAAAGCTGCAAAAATTATGAAAAACCTCTACAGTCCCTTGATTTCCAAAGGAGCTTCTTATTTGCAAACATCTAGAAGAGCTGCAGAGTTAATTAAATATGCCTCTAACGCATTCTTGGCCACTAAAATAACTTTTATTAATGAAATAGCTAATTTATGCGAAAAAACTGGAATTAGTGTTGAAGATATATCCATTGGAATGGGTTTAGATAAAAGAATTGGAAGTCGATTTCTTAGAGCAGGACCTGCTTATGGTGGATCTTGTTTTCCAAAAGATACTAAAGCCATTATTTCAACAGCAGATAAATTTAAAACTAACCTTTCAGTAATTAAATCTGTGATTAAATCTAACGAGAATAGATCTAAAATTTTACTAGATAGAATTTACAGTATTCTAAATAAAAAAATAAAGAACAAAAAAATTACCTTTTTAGGTGTAACATTTAAAGCAAATACTGATGACATGAGAGACTCTTCAAGTCTTAAGATGATACCATGGTTGTCCAAAAAAGGAGCAATAGTTAGATATTTTGATCCAACAGGGTATAAAAGTGAATTTTCAAAATTAAGAAATGTTACGAATAAAACATCAATTAAAGATGCAGTTCAAGGTTCAGATCTTGTTATTTTGCACACGGAATGGAACGATTTCAAATCAATAAATTTTAAGACCTTAGTTAAAGGAAAAAAATTTATAATTTTTGATATGAGAAATTTGTATTCATCTACAAAAATTAATAATCAAGGTTTTACATATTTTAGTATTGGAAAATAAAATTTAATTTAATTCAAAAATTGCATCTACTTCTACGGAAACACCCAAGGGTAAACTGTTTGTGCTTACGGCAGCTCTTGCATGCATTCCTGCATTTCCAAAAATAGAAGCAATTAAATCTGATGCACCATTTAATACTTTAGGCTGATCTATATATTCATCTGTTGAATTTACAAATCCTGTTAATTTTACACATGATTTAACTCTTGATAAATCGTTATCACAAGCTTTTTTAACTTGTGAAATTATACTTAACGCACATCTTTTAGCTGCGTTGTAACCAGCTTCAGTGTCTAGATCTTTTCCAATTTTTCCTTTAATCAACTTACCATTTTGATCAATAGAAATTTGTCCAGATACATATAATAACTTTCCAGAAATTTTCGTTGCAACATAATTTCCAACTGGTGGTTTTGCTTCGGGTAGTATTATATTTAATTCTTTAATTTTATCATCATAACTCATTTTGATTTCTTTTTTTTTGTTTTTTTTATTTTATCGTATTCTTTCCTTTTCTCAATTAATATCAAAGCCTCTTCCATTGTTAATTCAGTAGGATCTTTTTCTTCAGGAATTGTTGCGTTTAAAGATTTATATTTTATATATGGTCCATATTGACCTTTCATTATTCTTACAGGTTTTTTATCTTCTGGATGTTCACCTAAATCTTTAATCATAGAAGAAGAAATTCTACCTGGTTTAGCATCCGCAATCAGAGCTATTGCTCTATTTAATCCTATAGTAAAAAGATCATCGATGTTTTCTAGTCTAGCAGATTTTTTATCATTTTTAAGATAAGGTCCAAATCTACCAGAATTTAAAGTTATATCTTGACCATTTTCTGGGTGCTGGCCAATTACTCTTGGTAAAGAGCACAAGTATCTTGCTTTATCTAAGTCTATATTATCAATTTCAATTCCTTTTGGTATAGAAACATTTTTAAAATTATTAGTATCATCTTTTTTTTTCTTCTTTTTACCTAATTCAATCTTTTGTTCCATTTCATATTGAAGATAAGGCCCAAATCTTCCATTTTTTAAATAAATATCTTTTCCATAATCATTCTTACCAATTAGCTTTGGTTCTGCCAGTGTAAACTGTTGGTTTGCTTTTGCTTTTGATAAAGGTCTAGTAAATTTACACTCAGGATAATTTGAGCAACCTATAAATGCACCACCTCTGAAACTATTTTTAAGACTTAATTTTCCATTATCACAAAGTTTACATTTTCTATCAATATTGCCACTTTTATCATTTTCAAAAATTAATTCACCTAAACTCTCATTTAATAAATCTAAAACCTCTCTAGTTCTTTTTTCTTTAACATTTGATACATTAATATTAAAATCTTTCCAAAAATTTTCAAGAACTTGTATCCAGTTTTCTTTTCCAGATGTAATGTCATCCAATTGTTCTTCAAGACTTGCTGTAAAGCTATAGTCAACATATTTAGAAAATAATTTTTCTAAAAATGCTGAAAGTAATTTACCTCTATCAGTTGGAAAAAAACGTTTATTCTCAATATCAGCGTAACCTCTGTTAGATATAACCGATATTATACTTGCATATGTAGATGGTCTGCCAATACCTAACTCTTCAAGTTTTTTAACCAAGCTTGCTTCAGAATATCTTGGAGGCGGTTGAGTAAAATGCTGCTCGTCTTCATATGTGTCGATAGCAACATCTTCTTTGACCACTTTTGGAAGTATTTTTTCATTTTCCTCATCTACTCTTGTAATTTTTAAAAAACCGTCAAATCTAATTGTAGAACCTGAGCATTTAAATTGATTTTTATTGTCTTTAGATATTATAGAAATAGTTTTTCTATCAAATTTAGCGGACTCCATTTGTGATGATAAAGCTCTTGACCAAATTAAATCATATAGTTTTACTTGATCTGAGCTTAGATATTTCTTCATTTTTTGCGGTGATCTGTTTATATCCGTTGGTCTAATTGCTTCGTGAGCTTCTTGTGCGTTTTTTGCCTTTTTACCTGAAAAATTATTTGGATCTTTGGGCAAATAAATTTTGCCATAATTACTTTCAATAAAACTTCTAAATTCAGGTATTGCTTCTTTTGATATATTTGTACCGTCTGTTCTCATATATGTTATTAAACCAACAGTTTCTCCATCAATGTCAATACCTTGATATAGTCTTTGCGCAATTTGCATAGTTCTGGAGGCTCCGAAGCCCAATTTACTTGATGCTGTTTGTTGGAGTGTTGAGGTCGTAAAAGGTCCAAGTGGATTTCTTGTATAGATTTTTGAAGAAATATCAGAAATTTTATATTTTGACTTTTTAATTAAATCAATTGCATTATTAACATCTAGTTTGTTTTTAAAACTAAATTTCTCAACTTTAGAATTATTAATTAATATAATATTTGAATTTAATATATCACCGTTTGAAGTCTTAAAATTTACATTTAAAGTCCAAAATTCTTCAGGATTAAACTGTTCTATTTCATGCTCTCTCTCAGTTAATAACCTCAAAGCAACCGATTGAACTCTACCTGCTGATTTTGATCCAGGTAATTTAGTCCATAAAATTGGTGATATATTAAAACCTACTAAATAATCGAGAGCTCTTCTTGCCATATAGGCGTCAACTAAATTATCAGCAATCTTCCTAGGATTATCTATTCCAAAAGTCACTGCTTTTTTTGTTATTTCATTAAAAACAACTCTTTCTATTTTTTTATCATTCAATAATTTTTTTTCATTTAAATATTCTTTTACATGCCAAGCTATAGCTTCTCCCTCTCTATCTGGGTCAGTAGCAAGTATAATTTTATTTGAAATTTTGGCTACATCTGTAATTTCTTTTAAATATTTTTTTGAAAAACTATCAATCTCCCATACCATTTTAAATTTATCTTCAGGATCCACAGATCCGTTTTTTGAGGGAAGATCTCTTATGTGTCCGTAACTAGCTAATACCGTATAATTATTACCTAAATATTTATTAATTGTTTTAGCTTTTGCTGGACTTTCTACAATTACAAGATTCATTAGCATATAAACTACACATAAAATACATATGTAGTCAAATTAATAAATTTTGGATTTTGATTCTTCGCGATTTATTAGTCTTTTTATATTTTCTCTATGAGAGAAAATGACTAATACAAATATAATTACATAAAAAAATATTATATTATCTTTTAGGAATAGATAATTAATTATTGGGATTAAAAATGATGCTATTAATGATGATAGTGAAGAGTATTTAAATATAACAAAAATTATTATCCATATTAGGCAAAAAAAAATTCCCAAGTAAATATTTATGCAAAATAAAATACCAATGTAAGTAGCAATTCCTTTGCCACCAGTAAATTTTAGCCAGATTGGAAACAAGTGTCCTAGAAAAATACATAATGAGGCTACATATAAATATTCAAAATAATTATATTTAATAAATAATATAGGTATTACAGCCTTTAATATATCAAACAGTAAAGTTGAATAACCAATTACTTTGTTACCGGTTCGTAAAGCATTAGTCGCACCAATATTTCCTGATCCAATTTCCCTTATATCTTTTTTTAAAAAAAATTTTGTAAAAATAAACCCAAATGGGATTGAGCCAAAAGTATATGAAATTAATACGATTATTATTATTTCTTTAATGTTAATTAATTCTTCCATTTAAATTTTAAATAATTCAACTCCTTTAATAAACGTATTTAAAACTTTTCCTTGGAGTTTTTTATTTTCTATACTTGTATTCTTCGATTTAGAAATTAATTTTTCTTTTTTTACAATCCAAGGTTTGTAGATGTCCACAATACAAAAATCGGCATCATTTCCAATTGATAGATTGCCTTTATTAATTTTTAATATTTTTGCAGGATTTGAAGTTAAAAGCTCAATTATTTTAGATAATTTAACAGAACCATTGTGGAACAACTCTAAGGATAAAGGTAAAAGTGTTTCTATACCACTCGCACCTGTAGCAGCTTGTGTAAAAGTAAGTCTTTTTGACTCTTCGTCCTCAGGTTTATGATCTGATACGATAACATCAATTAGGTTTTTGTTTATACCTTTTATTAATTCAACCCTGTCATTTTCAGTTCTTAAAGGCGGGGATAGCTTCAAAAATGTCCTAAAGTCTCCAATATCATTTTCATTCAAAGATAAGTTATTAATTGAAACTCCCGTTGTAAAATCAACTTCATTTTTTCTTTTATTTATTAATTCAATAGATTTAGCTGATGAAATTTGTGATATATGATATCTGCAATTAAAGTCTTCTAATAAACTTAAATCTCTATCAATTATAATTTTTTCTGCCAAATCTGTAATTCCTTGCAAACCAAGCTTAGTTGAAATAATTCCATCATTCACTGTGCCATTTTCAGCTAATTCATAATCCTCTGCATGTTGCATTACAAGAGACCCAACATCAAAAGCAGAACGCATTATACGAGACATGAGTCTTGTATTTTGAATAGTTTTAATACCATCTGTAAAACCAATTATTCCCTTATTTTGTAATAGTCCAAACTCAGTCATATTTTTTCCCTCAAGATTTTTGGTTAAAGACGCTGTTGGATAAATATTAATTTTTGACTTGTCTCTTCCTCTTCTTTTTAAAAAATCAACTATTGATACATTGTCTATTACGGGAGAAGTATTAGGCATAGTAACGGCTGATGTTACTCCACCAGAAAGTGCAGCATTACTTAAAGTTCTAAAATTTTCTTTGTATTCATAGCCAGGTTCACCTACAAATACTCTCATATCTACAATTCCAGGAAACAGATATTTACTTTTTAAATCAATATATTTTTCTCGAGAAGGAATATTATTTTTATTAACTTTTTTACCAACAGCTTCTATTTTGCCATTTTCATCAATTATTAGACCTCCAATCTCATCAATTAGATTTTTTGGATCGATTATATGTGCATTTAAAAAATATTGTTTTTTCATCACTCGCAAAAAAGTTTTAAACATGCCATTCTAACAGCAACACCTAATTCTACTTGCTCTTTGATAACACTTTTATTTATGTCATCTGCAAGTTTAGTATCAATTTCTATACCTCTGTTCATTGGTCCTGGATGCATAATCAGAGCATCTTCTTTAGCATGATTAAGTTTATCTGGGGTTAATCCATAGTATTCGTAATATTCTCTATTTGAAGATAAAAAAGAAGTACTCATTCTTTCATTTTGTAATCTTAACATCATTACTATGTCACAATCTTTTAAACCTTTTTTCATATTAGTAAATTTATTAACACCTAATTTTTCTATGTCTTTAGGCATAAGATTAGAAGGAGCTACAATATTGACTTCAGCACCCAACATATTTAGTAAATAGATATTTGATCTAGCAACCCTTGAATGAAGTATGTCACCACAGATTGCAATTCTTAATCCTTGAATTGTATTTTTTCTATCAATTATTGTTAAAGCATCTAATAGAGCTTGAGTTGGATGTTCTCTTCTACCGTCTCCAGCATTTAATACTGCACAATTAACTTTTTGTGATAATAAATTACAAGCTCCTGAGTCTTGATGCCTTATTACAATAATATCTGGGTGCATAGCGTTAAGTGTCATTGCTGTATCAATTAATGTCTCGCCTTTTTTAATTGCAGAATTTGTAATGTTCATAGACATAACATCCGCACCTAGTCTTTTACCTGCTAACTCGAATGAGCTTTGTGTTCTAGTTGAAGGCTCGAAAAATAAATTTATTTGAGTTTTTCCTCTTAAAATATCAATTTTTTTATTTTTGCTTTTATTTAGTGAAATAAAATTCTTAGCTTCATTTAAAATAGTATTAATATCACTAATAGAAAGATCTTGAATTCCTAAGAGATGTTTTTGAGATATTTTAATAGCTTTTTTAAGTGATGCCATTAAAACAAACTCTATAGACCTATTAAACTGAGAGTGCAAGAGTTAATTATTCAAATAATCAATTGCTCCTTGAAGTATAAATGCGGCTGCTTTGGCATCTATGTTTTTTTTTCGATCTTTGAATTTTATATCTAAATTACTTGAAATATTGAAAGAACCTGAAGTTGATAATCTCTCGTCCCATAAAGCGGTAAAATGGTTAACTTCTTCGCAAATAACTTTTGCTTTATCATTAATTGATTGGGCGCTTTTTCCTAATGATCCATCCATATTTATTGGATTTCCGATAATGATCCCAAATATATAATTATCCTTAATAATTTGTTTTAGCTTTTTGATCAGAAACTCCATGTTCTTATATTCGATAGTTTCCATTGGTGTTGCAATTTTTCTTTTATTATCACTAATAGCCACTCCTACACGCTTAGTACCCAAATCCAATCCAATTAACCTTGAGTTATCCTCTAATTTATATTTAAGCTCATCTATAGTGATCATATTGTATTTTTTAGATTAAGTGATAGTTTTCAAATATTCTTATCATATGACAATAGATCTTAAAACAGTAAAGCACATTTCAAAACTATCAAGAATCTCTATAGAGGAGGAAAAGGCAAAAAAACTAAGCAATGATCTTAATTCAATATTTAAATTTATAGAAAAATTAAATGAGCTAGATACAAGCAATACTGAAGCTTTAACGTCAATAGCTGAAACAACTTTAAAGTTAAGAAAAGATAAAATTGATTCTATAAATATTAGAGAAGATATTCTTAAAAACTCACCTGATAAAAATAAAGATTTTTTTGTGGTTCCTAAGGTAGTTGAATAATGTCAGAAATAACTAATTTTAAGTTGTGCGATCTAGTAGATAAAATTAAAAAAAAAGAATTATCTTCAAAAGAAATAACAGAGGCTTTTATAAATAGATCGCAAAAATCTACTATATTAAATTCATATATTTCTGATAACTTTGATGATGCAATAAATCGTGCTAAAGAGTTTGACTCAAAACCTAATTTAAATAAAAAAATCCCTGGTATTCCAATGGCCGTCAAGGACCTTTTTTGTACAAAAAATTTAAGAACCACTGCTGGAAGTAAAATTTTAGAAAATTTTATTCCAACATACGAGTCTACAGTAACACAAAATATTTTGGATCAAGGGGGTATAATAATAGGAAAATTAAATTGTGATGAATTTGCAATGGGTTCATCAAATGAAACAAGTTACTATGGAATTGTTCAAAACCCTATATCTGAAAATTTAGTTCCCGGAGGTTCATCTGGTGGATCATCATCTGCACTCGCGGCTAAATTAACTCCTGCTACTATTGGTACTGATACAGGTGGTTCGATAAGGCAACCAGCATCTTTTACTGGCACCGTAGGTTTGAAACCAACTTATGGAAGTTGTTCAAGATACGGAATAGTTGCTTTTGCTTCATCACTTGATCAAGCTGGTCCAATGACTCATGATGTTAAAGATTGTGCTTTACTCTTAGAAGTAATGAGTTCTTATGATGCAAAAGACTCCACTTCTGTAGATTTTGTTAGAGGCAACTATCTAAATGATTTGAGTGATAATATTAAAGGAAAAAAAATTGGTATACCAAAAGAATACAGAGTAGATGGAATGCCAAAAGAAATAGAGAGACTATGGGAAAAAGGGATTAAAATTATCAAAGATAATGGAGGTGATATTATAGATATATCATTGCCTAACACCAATTATGCTCTACCTACTTATTATATTGTTGCTCCTGCAGAGGCTTCATCAAATCTAGCGAGATATGATGGAGTTAAATATGGTTTTAGATCTAAAGGTGAAAATTTAATTGATATGTATGAAAAAACAAGATCAGAGGGATTTGGGGATGAAGTAAAAAGAAGAATCATGATTGGTACATATGTATTATCCTCTGGTTATTACGATGCTTATTATCTTAAAGCTCAAAAGGTGAGAAGATTAATTAAAAATGATTTTGATGAAGCATATAAAAAAGTGGATGCTATATTAACTCCATCAACACCTAGTTCAGCATTTAAAATTGGGGAAAAATTAAACGATCCAGTTTCAATGTATTTAAATGATATTTTTACGGTTCCTATAAATTTAGCTGGTCTTCCTGCAATCTCACTTCCTGGTGGACATGATATAAATGGTTTTCCTTTAGGACTTCAAGTTATTGGCAAAGCTTTTGATGAGCAAACTATTTTAAACATCGCTTATTCAATTGAAAAAAATATTGGATATAAAAACAATATCAATGACTGGTGGATTAAATGATTAAAAACAATAAAGAATATTTAATAAAAAGAGACAACAGGGAATATGAAGTAATAATTGGTTTAGAGGTTCATGCCCAAGTATTATCAGAATCTAAATTATTTTCATCTTCACCAACAAAATTTGGCTCAGAACCAAATACACAGGTCAGCCTAGTAGATGCTGCATTTCCAGGTATGTTACCTGTAATAAATGAATTTTGTATCAAACAAGCTATTAAAACTGGGATTGGATTGAATGCAAAAATTAATAATAGATCTATATTTGATAGGAAAAATTATTTTTATGCAGATTTACCACAAGGTTATCAAATTTCTCAATATAAAAATCCAATAGTAGGCGAGGGTTCAGTCACACTTGATATGCCCGAAGGTGAAAAAAAAATAGGTATTGAGAGGCTACATCTAGAGCAAGATGCAGGTAAAAGTATACATGATATCGATCCTAGAAATACGTTAGTTGACTTAAATAGATCGGGTGTAGCTTTGATGGAAATTGTAAGCAAACCAGACCTAAGATCTTTAGATGAAGTTAATGCCTATATAAAAAAATTGAGATCAATTATGAGATATCTTGGTACGTGTGATGGTAATATGCAAGAAGGATCTTTAAGAGCTGATGTTAATGTATCAGTTAGAAAAAAAGGAGTTTCAGAACTTGGGACAAGGTGTGAAATCAAAAATGTAAACTCTATTAAATTTATGCAGATGGCGATTGATTATGAAGCAAATAGACAAGTTGATATATTGGAAGAAGGTGGTTCAGTAGATCAAGAAACAAGATTATTTGATACTAAAAAAAATGAAACCAGATCAATGCGTACAAAAGAGGATGCACACGATTACAGATATTTTCCTGATCCAGATCTTTTACCATTAGAGTTAAATGATGAATTTATCGAAGATATTAAAAAAGATATCCCAGAATTACCTGACGAAAAAAAGAAAAGGTTTATTGAAAAATTTAAATTATCACCTTATGAAGCAACTATTCTCGTTTCCGACATAGAGACATCGAAATATTTTGAGGATGTTTCAATAAAATCCGATATAAAACTTGCAACAAATTGGATTACTGGTGAATTATTTGCTTTATTAAATGATAAAAGTATTGAAATTACAGAGAGTCCTATCTCATCAGAAAATTTAGCAAAACTAATCAATTTAATAAAAGATGGAACTATTTCCGGAAAAATTGCAAAGACCGTTTTCGAAATGATGGTTGATGGAGATCAAGATCCAGAAAAAATAGTTGAGGAAAAAGGGTTAAAACAACAAAGCGATCCAAAAGAATTAGAGAAAATAATTGATAAAGTTATTTCAGATAATCCTAAAAATGTTGAAGCCTATAAATCAGGAAAAGATAAATTATTCGGTTTTTTTGTAGGACAAGTTATGAAACAATCTAATGGAAAGGCAAACCCACAGTTAGTTAACCAAATTTTAAAGAAAAAGCTGAACTAATATGGGTTCAAATCTAAAACTAAACGATAAAATCGAAGAATATATCAATAGTCACTCAATTAAATTACATCCAGTCCAATACGAAATAATTAAATACAATGAAACTCTTGGTGAAATAAAAAAAATGCAAATTTCTGTAAGTCAATGCCATTTTTTACATTTCATTGTTAAAATTACTAAACCTAAAAATATTTTAGAAATTGGAACATTTACGGGCTTAAGTGCATTAACAATGGGTTTAGCGATGGATGAAAATAGCAAGTTAACAGCTTTAGATAAAAATAAAGAAACTTCAGATGCAGCTATGAGTTTTTTCAAAAAAGCTAAAATAAATAATAAAATTAATCTTTTGATAAATAACGCTATTGTATCTTTAGATGATTTGTATAACCAAAAAAAAAAATTTGATTTTATATTTATAGATGCAGATAAGGAAAATTATATAAATTATTTTAATAAATCCCTCAATATATTAGATAATAATGGTATTATAGTTGTAGATAATGTTCTGTGGTATGGCGATGTAGCTGATCAAAATAAAAACGATAGATTGACACTTAAAATAAGAGAATTTAATAAATTTATAAATACTGATAATCGTGTAGAAAGCTTAATTTTGCCAATAGGTGATGGTTTATCTGTTTGTAGAAAAATATAATGTATAGCATATTTGGTTTTTATAAATTCAAAAAATTAAGTAAATTAAAATCAAAAAAAAAATTTTTGGATGCTTTATTTACAAGAAATGATATCAGAGGAACAATTATAATTTCAAATGAAGGATTAAATGGAACTATAAGTTTTAAATCAAATAAATTTGATGATATTACTAAAAGCTTAAAAAAAATTTTTAATATTAAAAAATTTGATAACGTAAACCTGACCAAGTATAAATTTCAAGCGTTTCATAAAGGTAAAATTAAAATAAAAAAAGAAATAGTTCCCTTAGGTATAAAGGTTAAGAAAAAGATTTCAGACAATGAATTAACACCTAATGAATGGAATAAATTTATTAAAAGAAAAGATACGATATTAATAGATACTAGAAAAAATTTTGAATTTAAAGTTGGCACATTTAAGGGGTCCATTAACCCAAAATTAAAAAGTTTTAGAGAATTTCCAAAGTATTTTAAAACGCTAAAAAAAAATCAAAAAATTGGCATGTTTTGCACAGGTGGAATTAGATGTGAAAAAGCAAGTTATTATTTGAAAAATAAAGGTTTTAAAAATGTATATCAATTAAAGGGTGGTATAATAAATTATCTAGATAAAATTAATAAAACAGATAGTTACTGGAAAGGTGATTGTTTTGTTTTTGATAATCGAGTTTCAATTAAACATAGTCTAAAGCCTGGCAATCTAAGTATTTGCGCAGGATGCAGAGAACCTATTACAAAAACTGATACTAAGTCTAAAAATTTCGAAGAGGGTGTATCGTGTCCAAATTGTTATAATAAATTGACAAACGAGCAGTTACAAAGATTTAGAATGCGACAAAAACAAATAAAAATGGCAAAAAAATCTGGTAAAAAATATTTTTATCAAAGGGAGATTTAGTTTGGATTTACTGAAAGAGAAAATTCCAATATTGGTTCGTAAGCTTGCATTACCTGCAATGGTAGGAATGTTATTTCAAACTTTATACAATATTGTTGATACATTTTATGCTGGCAGGATATCACCCGAAGCTTTAGCAGCATTAAGTAAGTCATTTCCAATTTATTTCGTAATTGTAGCGTCTTCTATAGGAGTAACAGTCGCTGGTACATCTTTGATAGGAAATAGTATTGGTGAAAAGAATAAAAAAAACATATTAAATTATTTTACTCATATTATTTACTTTGCAATTATTTTATCAATCATTATTAGTTTTATAGGTTTAAACTTTTCTGAAAAAATCTTTCAATTAATGGTAACAACCCCAGAGGTAATCAAATTAGGACTTGAATATACTAATATAATATTTTCTGGCTCAATTTTATTTATATTAGTTGTTGCTCTAAATTCTTTACTGCATGCAGAGGGTGATACAAAAACATATAGAAATGTATTGATCTTGTCTTTCTTCATCAATTTAATTTTAAATCCAATTTTAATATTTGGTTTATTTTTTTTTCCAGCATATGGTGTAAAAGGTATTGCTATTTCAACCATAGTATCTCAATTGATTGCTTTTTTAATTATTTTTTTAAAAGTTTTAAAAAATGAGAGAATAAAAGAAATTCTTAAAGAGCATTTAATTCCAAAAATATATTATTTCACTAACATTTTTTTTACAGCAATGCCGATTGTAGTATCAATTTTTGCATACTCAATTACCGCGGCAATTGTTCTAGCTTACATTGGTATTTCAGGTGAATATGCAGTTGCTGGATATGGGGTAGGGACGAGAATAGAACAAGTAGTACTATTACCAATATTAGGAATAAATACTGCGATTATATCAATTATTTCACAAAATTTTGGAGCTAAAAATTTTAATAGAGTAAAAGAAGCGTATTTCACATCGATAAAATATTCATTCTTAATAATGATTATATCAGGCTCAATACTGTTTATATTATCTGATTTAATCATGAGTGTATTTTCATCTGATATTACAGTCATAGATTTTGGATCTAGATATTTAAAAATTTGTGCATTTATTTTACCTGCTTATCCTATTTTTTTTCTCTCTAATGGTTTATTTATGGCTATTAAGAAAGCTGAATATGCAATGATATCTAATTTATTTAGAAATGGATTTAATCCGGTAATGGTTTTTGTGCTTGCCAAGTACATAAATGCCAGTTTTGAGATCTTTTTTTGGATTTGGGCTGCTGTAAATTGGATATTCTCTGGAATTTATTTAAGTATACTAATTATTTATTTAAAAAGCCGTTTAGAGAAAACGAGCGCTATCGTTAATCCACAACCATAAATCTTCTGAAAAGGACCTTCTGACGAATAGGTTTAATTCATTCTGATCTTTGTTATGGATTATTACATCTACATGGTTTAAAACGGTTTGAACTACTGAGCCTTTCTTTTTTTTGAAATCTTTAAAATTAAAAGGGCAGCTTTTTGAGAGCAAATCAAATATTTTACTACCTTTTAAATTAATCATTACCCAATGATCAGAAACATTAGTAACAGCTCCTTGATTTAGCTTAGATATTTCGTTAAATAAATTATTCTCTAATTCAATTTGGTTATCTAATGTGTGATTGATATTGTTTGAATATACAAGCCATTCATCAGGGCTTAACCATAGCAAATTATAATTTTCATTACCTGATGAAGTATTTGCCTCATTAGGAGGTAAAATAGATAATATTTTTCCAATTTTTGTTGAAAATTCTCTTTTATTACTTCTTAAATTAATTTTTATAGTTGGCTCAATTGCTACAATTTTCAAATCATTATAGTTTTTTTCTTCTTTAATTGTTGGATTAAAACTAAGCATTTAGCCTCTTATTTTCTTTGTCATAAAATACGGTGTCAGTTATTGTCACATTTATATTTTTATTTTCCATTGGCACTATAAGTTTTTTACCTTTAAGTTTTTTTCCACTCTTTACAACAGCAAGGGCTATTGATTTATTTAAATTAGGGCTGAAATAACTAGAAGTGACATGTCCTAACATTTCAACAGGTTTTGTGTTGATATTTTCAACTAATTGTGCTCCTTCTTCTAAAACTTCTTTCGGATCGTCTGTTAAAAGACCAACTAATTGTTTCCTATCTTCTCTAATTGTATCACTTCTATAAAGTGATCTTTTGCCAATAAAATCAAATTTCTTTTTTCCTATAATCCAATCCATTTGCAAATCTGAAGGAGTTAATGTTCCATCTGTATCTTGACCAGTAATTATAAATCCTTTTTCAGCTCTTAAAAGGTGCATTGTTTCAGTACCGTAAGGTGTTAAATTAAATTCTTTTCCAGCTTCCATACATTTAATCCATAAATCTTCTGCATAATTTGATTGAATATTTATCTCGTAGCTGTGTTCTCCTGTAAAACTTATTCTCATAATTCTGCAATTCACATTTCTTATTTTAGTATCTTTAAATGACATATGTGGAAAATTACTGTCTGATAAATCAAGACCTGGAACAATTTTAGCAAGTATTTTTTTTGAGTTAGGACCACAAATACTAATTGTTGAGTATTGATCGGTTACTGTAGTCAAATAAACATCTAATTCTGGCCACTCTGTTTGTAGGTAATCTTCCAACTTAGATAAAACATTTGCTGCTCCTCCAGTTGTAGTTGTCATTATATAATGATTTTCACTTAGTCTTGTTGTTACACCATCATCATAAACCATACCGTCTTCATTAAGCATTAATCCATACCTACACTTGCCTATTTCAAGTTTTGACCAAGCATTGGTATAAACTCTATTTAAAAATTCTGAGGCGTCGGTCCCCTGGATATCAATTTTTCCTAATGTAGATGCATCTAATATACCTGCACTATCTCTAGCTGCTTTACTTTCTCTTTGAACAGCTTGCTGCATATTTTCACCATTTTTTGGAAAATACCAAGGTCGCTTCCACTGACCTACATTTTCAAATTCAGCCTTATTTTTTACATGCCAGTTATGGATTGCAGTTTTTCTTGTGTGGTCAAAAAATTCTCCAACATTTCTTCCTACGATTGCTCCAAATGTTAGAGGAGTGTAGGGTGGTCTGAATGTTGTAGTACCAAGCTCGCCCATATTAGTACCTGTAGTATCTGCAATGATACCTAATGCGTGCATATTAGATAATTTTCCTTGATCAGTACCCATTCCAGTTGTTGTATATCTTTTTACATGTTCAATTGATTTGAATCCTTCTCGCAACGCAAGTTTAACATCCTTAGCAGTAGAGTCGTTTTGAAAATCTAAAAATGGTTTTGTTTTTCCAACAGGTTTATCCGAGGGTAGTAGCCAAATGTTTCTTTTTGACTTTTCATCTGGACAAATAATTTTAATTCCATCGTAGCACGTATTACTTAAACTTAAGAAACTCTTTAAATTTTCAATAGTATTAACTATGATTTCATTTAATTTAAATTCACCATTGCACGACCCAACACTGATTTGATCTGAAGGCGTTTTATTTTCATCAGGTATAAACACATTATCGTCATTTCTAAATTTTAATTTTCCTCCAGATTGTGTAAATAGGTGAACCATAGGAGTCCAACCACCTGAAATACCTAAGCAATCACAATTATGTTTAGCTTTGTTTCCTATAACGCTATTTCCATCATCTGAGAGCTTCATCACCTCAAATGATTTAATTCTTTTATATCCTTGAGTATCTACTACGGTTGACTCCCATAATACTTTTAATCCTAACTCTAATGCTTCTTGTACTATTAAGGAGTTTGAATTTTTACGAATATCCACAATTACATTTACTTTAACGCCACTTTTTTTCAAAGAAATTGCTGTTTCATATGCACTATCATTGTTAGTAAACAGAGAAATATTTTCTCCAGTCTTGACACCATAATAATCGATATATTTTTTAATAGATGACGAAAGTATAATTCCAGGCCTATCATTGTTGCTAAATATTAATGGTCTTTCAATAGATCCGGATGCTATAATTACTTTTTTAGCTCTGATTTTCCACAATCTTTGTCTTACTTTGCCTTTTCTCTCATTAATACTTAAATGATCAGTTAAATTTTCTCTAGCTAATAGGTAATTGTATCCATGAAACGCAGCAAGACTAGTTCTATTCTTGATAAGCAAGTTTGGATAGTTTTTCAAACTTTCTATTTCATTAGCTAACCATTTATTTGAATTAACACTATTAATTTTATAGCATTCATTTTCTTGATATATCGTCGAACCTCCTAAGAAACTTTTGTCATCGATTAGGATTGTATCTAAACCTTTTTCTGCCGACAGTTTTGCTGATATAATTCCTGAAATTCCTCCACCAACTACCAATATATCACAATGTGAATACTGATGATCATAAATGTCTGGATCGGATTTTGTAGGCGCTTTTCCAAGTCCGGCAGAATGTCTTATAAAGTATTCGTATTTTTCCCAAAAACTTGCAGGCCACATAAAAGTTTTATAGTAAAATCCAGCAGGGAGAAGAGGGGATAAAAAATTATTTATACCCCCAATGTCGAAATTTACACTTGGCCAACAGTTTTGACTTGATGCTTCTAAACCTTCATATAACTCAATTTCAGTAGCTCTTACATTAGGGTCAGTTAATGAAGGATCATTTCCTATTTGCACTATTGCGTTAGGTTCTTCAGAACCACAAGTCATTATTCCTCTTGGACGATGGTATTTGAAACTTCTTCCAACCAAATGAATATTATTAGCTAACAATGCTGAAGCTAAAGTATCACCTTTATATCCAAAGAGTTTTTGACCATTAAATCTAAATGAAATTCTCGTTGTTTGATCAATAAAATTATTTTTATTTATTCTTAAATTTTTTGACATAATTATTTAACAGGAGGTTTTTCCCCCATCTTATAAACCGCTTGAATTTTGTCATTAGAAGTATCTCTAACCATATTAAACCACTTTCTACATCCATGAGCATGGTTCCATCTTTCAAATTGCACGCCCTTAATATTTTTCCTCATAAATAGATATTCAGCCCATTGATCGTCACTTAACTCAGTTGGCTGTTTGGGTCTTTCTATATGAGCTTCACCACCGCATGAAAATTCTGTTTGGTCTCTTTCACCACAATAAGGACAATTAATTATAAACATTAGTGAGCAACCGCTGCAGCACCATGTTCATCAACAAGATCTCCACTAACAAACCTGTTTAGATTGAAAGCTGCATTCAATTTATGTGGTTCATCATTCGCAATTGTATGAGCAAATAAGTCGCCTGAGCCTGGTGTTGCTTTAAATCCTCCGGTACCCCATCCGCAATTAAAATATAAACCCTTAATTTGAGTTTTACTAATGATTGGACTTGCATCTGGGCAAATATCAACAATTCCTCCCCATTGTCTCAACATTTTCATTCTACTAAATATTGGATATAACTCTAAAATTGCTCTTAAGGTCTCCTCTACAATATTGTGACTTCCCTTTTGAGTATATGAGACATATGAATCAGTACCAGCTCCGATGACTAATTCACCTTTATCTGATTGACTTACGTAAGCATGTACAGCATTGGACATGACTACCGTATCAATAATCGGTTTTACAGGTTCTGAGACCAAAGCTTGAAGTGGCTTACTTTCTAAAGGCAATCTTATACCAGCCATATTTGCTATTACACTTGAGTGACCAGCTGCAACTACTCCAATTTTTTTTGATTTGATAAAACCTTTTGTTGTCTCTATTCCTTCAACTTGGTCACCAATTCTTTTAATTCCTTTTACTTCACAATTTTGAATAATATCAACACCCATAGCATCTGCACCTCTGGCATAACCCCAAGCCACGGCGTCATGTCTTGCAGTTCCAGCTCTTCTTTGAAGAGTTCCACCTAATACAGGGTATCTGATATCCTGTGAAGTATTTATAATTGGACAAAATTTCTTAACTTCCTCAGTATTTAACCATACCGCGTCAATTCCATTTAATCTGTTAGCATGAGTTCTTCTTTTTAAGTCTCTTACATCTTGCAAGTTATGTGCTAAATTCATAACACCACGTTGACTAAACATCACATTATAATTTAATTCTTGTGATAATCCTTCCCAGATCTTTAAAGCATGGTCATACAAGCCAGCGCTGGCATCCCACAAATAATTTGATCTTATAATAGTTGTGTTTCTTCCTGTGTTTCCACCACCAATCCATCCTTTTTCAACAACTGCAATATTTGTCAATTTATGCTTTTTTGCTAAATAGTAAGCTGTTGCTAATCCATGACCACCACCACCAATAATTATTGCATCATATTCTTTTTTTGGCTCAGGATCTCTCCAAGCTCTTTGCCAGTTTTCGTGGCCACTTAAAGCATTTTTAATTAGCGAAAATATTGAGTATTTATTTTTCATAATTTGATCATAAATACTTTATAAATATTGAATATTCAATGGTTTCAAGTTACACACTATATAAGGAAGGATGGGTGAGCTGGTTTAAACCAACGGTTTGCTAAACCGTCGTACGCTTGAAAAGGTGTACCGAGGGTTCGAATCCCTCTCCTTCCGCCATTAATATAATGGCTCACTTTTAAAAAAATCTTTCAACAATATGGGTTTTTGCTCTAGAACATATCTGTAAACGTTGTAGTTTTCTAATACCCTTTGAACGTAATTTCTGGTTTCTTTAAATTTTATTAATTCTATCCAATCAACGTAATCAATTTGATTTTTTTGAGGATTTTTATTAATTTTTTTCCAATACCTAACTCTTTTTGGTCCAGCATTATAAGCAGCAATAGAAAATGGGTATGAGCCGTCATATTCTAATAGTAATCCGGCTATATAATGCGAGCCCAGATTGATGTTATATTCAGGATCTGATGTTAATCTTGATTTTGAATATGGCATGCCAGCTTGTTTGGCTACAGTTTTTGCTGTGTAGGTCATTAATTGCATTAAGCCTTTTGCGCCAGCTGAGCTATTAGCAGAAGTATCAAACTCACTTTCTTGTCTAATTATTGAAAGAATAAATGCTGCTTCAGGTATTTTTCTTTTGTTCACATATTTAGGTGTACTTATTATTGGATAATTAAATTTATTGTGAAACCTTTTTTGGTAGGATGCAATTTTTGAAACTTGTATTGCAAAATCATACCTAAGTATTTCTGTTGCAAGCTTTGCAGCCAATACTTCACTTCCTAATTCAATATTTTCATTTGCAAGATATCTTAATATGTGTTTTGTATATTTGTCTTTATTTAATTCATCTAACAAATAAACTAATTTAACCAAATCTTTCTTTTTAAAATTTTCGGCTAAATTTTTATCTACATCCATTAGTTTGTTTAATGTAATCGGTTGTTTGGGCGAGATTTTCATATGGGATAATTGTCCATAATAAGTTGTAAGAAATTTAGAGCTTTCTTTGTACCATTTAACAGCTTCTTCATCATTACCTATAATTTCATTTGACCTAGCTAACCAATATGCTCCTCTTGACAAACTTATTGGGTAACCAACGTTTTCATAAAAATTACTAAAATGATCGATTGCTAATAATGGATCATTTAAAAAACTCAGTGCTATCCAACCACTCATCCATTCTGCATCAGCAAATTCAGGTCCTTCACTTAAACCGTGTCTACTAGTCAATTTGTAAGCAGTTGTATATTTTTTTTTGTAAATTAAAGATCTTGCAATAATAGATCTTTCTTTCCACCACTTATCCGGTCTTATCATATAATCTTTGGTATTTTTAATTTTCATTAAGATTTCTAAAGAGCTATCAACTCTTCCTCTTTTTCTTCTCCATTTAAGCCTATCGTAATTTAATCCTGCATCATTTTTTAAATATTCTGGTATTTTGCTAATTGCGTCATCTACTCCATAGGACTTGCTCATTAAAAGTTGTCTAGCATTATAAAGCAACTGTTGATCCTCAGGTAAATATCTTAGCATTCTTTTTAGATCCCAATATTTATTTTCCCAAGCTAAATAGTCAGCTCTATTAATATAATCCTCTTTATTGAGATATTTTTTGTATTTTTTTCTGAAAGATCTTAATTCAGATTTAGATAAATCTGCTCTTATCCATCCTTTTTTAATAAAATTTATGCCTTTGCTTTTCTCGCCTGTCAAAATGTAGCTTTCACCTAAAATCATCTCACCAAAGCCACTTAGTGGTTTTTCACTCTCAAAATAGTTTATAATCCCTTTTGGAGACATTACGTCGATGGATAATTTATGTTCCGCTAAATATTTTACTCTTCCCATCCTAGGATAATTTTTATTCTTCTCAATAAATTTTTTATAATCAAAAAAAGTTGCCCTGTTTCCAGTCGTTATAAGATGGTTCCACTGAATAAAATTATAAATTGATTTATTCTTTGCTTTTTTGGCTATTTTTTCTGCCTCAAACCAATTTCTTTTTTCCATTAATTTTATTGCTTCTTTGGCAATCCTGTAATCTTTTTCACTGAAATACTTGGATTTTTTTTGAGCAAATAATTTATCTTTTTTAACTATAATAGGTTTTGATACTGGTACAATTATTCCATTAACTTTTTTTTTGGTATTATTTTCTAAAATTTTAGAAATTTTAACTTCTTTTTTTTCTTTTATTTGGGGTTTTTTTAAAGGAATTAAATAATTTTTTACTTTAGATATTTTAACTATATCTTCAGAAATAATTGGTTTTTTTTGTGGAATTATTAATTCATTGGAAGACAAATTGAGAGGAAGTATCAAAAAAAAGAGGTTTATTAACAGAATTCTTTTAATTTTGTCTTTCATAAAATAATTAACGATTCTAAAAACTATGTTATAAATATTTATGTTTAAAGGATCAAATGTAGCTATAGTTACCCCATTTAAGAATAATAAGCTAGATGAAGAAGCTTATTTAAAGTTAATTAATTTTCATTTAGAAAATGGGACAAATGGATTGGTTCCTGCAGGCACTACTGGAGAGTCACCGACATTAAATCATAATGAACATGAAAAAGTAATAGAAATTTGTATAAAAGAAGCTAAGGGTAAAATTCCAGTTATTGCAGGCACAGGCTCAAATTCGACTGATGAAGCTGTTGCTTTAACCAAACATGCAGAAAAAGCAGGTGCTGATGGAGCACTCGTTGTAACGCCATACTACAATAAACCAACACAAGAAGGTTTGTATCAACATTATAAAAAAATAAACGATAATACAAATCTTCCTATCATAATTTATAATATTCCAAGTAGATGTGTAATTGATATGTCAATAGATACAATGGCAAAACTATTTGAATTAAAAAATATTGTAGGTGTCAAAGATGCTACAGGAGATCTAAATAGATTAGATCAAACAATTAAAAAATTAGGCAATGATTTTATTCAATTAACGGGTGAGGATGGTTTAGCTCTTCAATTTAATAAAAGGGGAGGGGTTGGTGTAATTTCTGTAACGGCAAATATTGCGCCCAAGTTATGTTCGGATATGCAAAAATTTTCTAAATCAAAATCTGATAATGAATTAAAAGAAGCTGAAAGAATTGACAAAATTTTACAACCAATACATAAATCTTTATTTTTAGAAAGCAATCCAGCACCGGTAAAATATGCAGCTAAACTTTTAGGTTTATGCAATGATGAAATAAGACTTCCATTGGTAAATATTAAAAAAAATACTGAAGAAGAAATTAAAAAAGCTTTAGAGACTGCAGAATTAATATAATGAAAAATAAAACCAATAATGGTTTAAAAATAATTTCATTTAATCGTAAAGCTAGTTTCAATTATTTTTTTAACGATTTAATAGAGGCTGGAGTAGTATTAAAAGGATCAGAAATAAAATCTGTTAGAGAAGGAAGAGTTAATATTGCAGAGTCATATGCAGTAGAAAAAAATGGAGAAATATATCTTATTAATTCACATATTCCATTATATAAAGCTGCGAGTTATATTAATCATAATCCATATGCTGAAAGAAAATTATTATTTAACAAAAAAGAAATTAATAAATTAACAGGAAGAATAAACGAGGATGGTTTTACATTAGTTCCAACAAAGATGTATTTCAAAAAAGGCAGGGTTAAAATTGAAATTGCTATAGCAAAAGGCAAAAAGGTTCATGATAAGAGACAAACAAAAAAAACCAGAGATTGGAACAGAGAAAAAGCAAGATATTTTAGAAAAAGCAGTTAATACGGCGTATTTATCTATCGGATCCAACTTAGGCAACAGAATGTTAAATATTGAAAAAACCAAATATTTAATAATGTCAAATAAAATAAATATTTTAAATAATTCGTCTTATTACGAAACACCATCTTGGCCAAATCCAAAATTACCTAAATTTATAAACATTGCGATAAAAGTACAAACTTATTTATCTTTGCCCAAATTATTTATTATGTTAAAAAAAATTGAAAAAAAAGTAGGTAGAAAACCAGGACCTAAAAATTCGCCTAGAATATGTGACATTGATATAATCGACTACAATCAAAATAAATACTCACTAATTATTCAAAATGAAAATTTGATAGTACCACATCCAAGAATGTCAGAACGAAATTTTGTATTATTTCCTTTGTTTGAAATTTGCAATCAATGGCAACATGCTAAATCTAAACAAAAAATAACAAATTTAATGTTAAATTTACCAATAAGCAGCATATGTGGTATTAAAGTTTTATAAATACATGATATAAGTAATTATGCTTAAACCAGATGATTTAATAAATAAGGTAAAATCTTATAATAAATTCTTAAATCCTAAAACATTATCAAAAGCATATGATTTTGCTCTTAAAGCACACGAAAAACAAAAGAGGGATGAGGGTTCTCCTTACATAATTCATCCTGTGGCTGTTGCAAATATATTAACTGAATTAAAATTAGATAGCGCAACAATTGCAACTGGATTATTACATGATACTATAGAAGATACACATGCTACTTACAAAACAATTGAAAAAGAATTTGGTAAAGAAGTAGCGGATTTAGTTGATGGGGTTACAAAAATTTCAGTATTTGAAAATAAGGTAGCTTCTAATTCTAAAGCTGAGAATTTTAGAAAATTAATTTTAGCTACCTCAAAAGATATCAGGGTATTGTTAGTTAAACTTGCTGATAGACTTCACAATATGAGAACAATTAAATTTGTTTCTAGCAAAGATAAGCAAACAAGAAAAGCAAAAGAGACTATGGAAATATATGCTCCATTAGCTGATAGAATGGGTATGAATAGAATTAAAGATGAATTAGAGGATTTATGTTTTGAAGTATTAAATCCTGAGGCAAGGAAATTAATTAAAGATCGATTAAGTAATATTAAAGAAACAAATCAATTAAATTTTAATAATGTATCTGATGAATTAAAAAATCTTCTTAAAAAAAAAAATATAAATTGCGAAATTTTTGGAAGAGAAAAAACACCTTTTTCTTTGTGGAAAAAAGTTCAAAAGAAAAGAACCTCTCTTGAGCAAATGACTGATATAATTGGTTTTAGAGTAATATTAGATGATATTGATCAATGTTATAAAGCTTTAGGAGTATTTCATAGCAATTGGAATTGTATACCGGGAAGATTTAAAGATTATATTTCTTCACCAAAAATTAATAATTACCAATCTTTACATACATCAGTTATAGGGCCAAATAAAAGACCTATAGAGATCCAGCTAAGAACTATGCAAATGCATGAATATGCTCAACGGGGCATAGCATCTCATTGGAAGTATAAATCTTCGGAAAAATTCAGTTCTCTAACAGGAAAAGAATATGATTGGTTAGCTGACTTGGTTGAAATTATTGATAAAAATCAGAATCCTGAAGACTCATATGAGTTTACTAAATTACAAATGTTTCAAGAGAACGTTTTTTGTTTTACCCCAAAAGGATCAGTAATAAAATTACCAAAGAATGCTACACCAATAGATTTCGCATATGCCGTACATACCAAAATTGGAGATAAAGCTGTAGGATGTGAAATAAATGGAAAAGAAACTGATATGCAATCAATTTTACGAAACGGTGATGTAATAAAAATAATTACTTCAAAAAAAGTATCTCCCTCATTACATTGGGTAAGTACTGCTAAAACAGGTAAAGCAAGAGCAGCAATTAGGCGCTATTGGCAATATAGAGAAACTAACGGAACTGCCAGAAATAAAAAATACAACACAACTTTATGGATATCTTTATTTGATAAACCCGGAGTTTTAGGTGAAGTTACAACATTAATAGGTAGCCATAATGTTAATATTACGAGTGTTGAAATGGTTGAAAAGACAAAAAGTACCATAAACTTCCATTTTAATCTTCTAATCAATGATCTGAAAAACTTTACAAATTTAATTAGTCAGCTAAAACAAAAAGAATTTAGCTTTAAAATAATTAGACACAAAAACAGTAAATATGCTTTCTTTAAAAAACTCCTTGAAAGTTTTAAGAAAAACTAATGCGTTATTAGATGGTCATTTTATTCTGTCTTCAGGCTTACATTCACAATTGTATGTTCAATGTGCTAAAGTATTAAGCTATCCTAATTTAGCCTCCAAACTGTGTATATCATTAAGTAAAAAAATTAAAAAAAAATATAAAAAAATTGATTTAATTTTGGCGCCCGCTATAGGTGGTATTGTTATTGGATATGAAATTGGGAGGTTATTGAAAATCGAGACAATTTTTGCTGAGAGAGTTAAAGGAAAATTTAAATTAAGAAGAGGTTTCAATATTAAAAAAAATTCTAAAGTTTTAATTATTGAAGATGTTATCACCACAGGCGGATCTAGTTTAGAGTGTTCCAAGTTGGTCCAAAAATCAAAAGCAAAATTAGTTGGATATGCCTGTTTAATTGACAGATCTGAAAAAAAAAATCTTAAAATAAAAAATAAGAGTATAATATCTCAAGTAAAAATTAAAATACCTGTCTATAAAGGAAATAATATACCTGAGGAATTATCAAAAATCCCTGTAACTTACCCAGGTAGCAGATTTATAAAATGATTAGGTTAGGCGTCAACATAGATCACGTTGCAACAATAAGAAATGCGAGAGGTGAACTTCATCCTGATCCATATAAAGCTGCTCTTTATGCAATGAAATGTGGAGCAGATTCCATTACTATTCATTTGAGAGAAGACAGAAGGCATATAAAAGATAAAGATTTTAAAAAAATATCTTCAAATAAAAAAATACCTTTAAATTTAGAAATGGCTACAGATTTAAAAATATTAAGAATAGCATTAAAAAATAAACCAAACTTTGTTTGTATTGTACCTGAGAAACGAAACGAAATTACGACTGAAGGAGGTATAAATTTGATTAAAAATAAAAAAAAAATAAAAAAAATATTATCAGTATTTAACAAACATAAAGTGAGAACTAGTTTATTTATAAATCCTTCACTTAAAGATGTAGAAATGTCAAAAAAATTAAATGCTAAATGTATTGAAATACATACTGGAAAAATTTCTAATCTAATCAAAAATAATAAAAATTATAAAAATGAACTTAAAACAATTAATAATGTTGTTAAATACGCAGTTAATTTAGATCTAGAAGTTCATGCAGGTCATGGTATGGATTATAAAACTGCTAAAGTTCTATCTAAAATAGGCGGTATAAAAGAATTTAATATTGGGCATTTTATAATCGGCGAGTCAATTTTTTTTGGTTTAAAGAAAACTATCAAAGCTTTTAAAGATATATGTAATTAATATGAGAATATTAGGTAATGGAGTAGATATTATTGAGAACAGAAGAATCAAAAAAGCAATCAAAAATAAAAAATTTATTGATAAAATATTTACAAATAAAGAAAAAAAATTTGCCAAAAAAAAAAATGCAAATAAAATAAATTACTTTGCAAAAAGATTTGTAGCAAAAGAGGCTTTTTTAAAAGCTATAGGAACAGGTTTATCAAATGGTTTTAGTTTTAAGGATATAACAGTGCTTAATGACAAAAAAGGCAAACCATACATCGAGTCAGAAAAAAAAATTGATTTGTTTATTAAAAAAAAATTTAAAGTTAAAAATTACAAAATTTATTTATCAATATCAGATGAAATGAAATATTCTATTGCATATGTAATATTACAAGGTAATTCTAAATGAAATGGATTATAGATAATCTTATAACTTTATTTTACGCATTAATAATAGCTATTATTATTCGTTCTTTAATAATACAACCTTTTTATATTCCATCTTCCTCAATGGAACCAAATCTATTGGTAGGTGATAGACTTTTTGTTACAAAGTATAGCTATGGTTTTAGTAGACACTCATTTCCATTTAGCCCCCCTTTATTTGAAAACAGAATAATGTATAAATTTCCTCAAGCTGGTGATGTTGTTGTTTTTAAAACGCCAGCCGACAATAGAACTGATTATATAAAAAGATTAATAGGAATTCCTGGAGATATAATACAATTTATAGATGGTGATCTATATATAAACAATAATCTAGTATTAAAAACATTAGTTAAAAAAAATACTCAATTATTTTGCGGACCAAATAAAATTCAAGTTAATATATATGAGGAAAAATTACCTAATGGAAAAAAATATACATCTGCATATAGAAATGATTTTACATTTTCTAACACTGATAAATATGTTGTACCTGATGAACATTATTTTTTTTTAGGTGACAATAGAGACTGTTCAAAAGATAGTAGATTTTTGACTGAGGTAGGTTATGTAAATAAAAATAACTTAGTTGGAAAAGCTAGGATATTATTTTTTTCATCCAATCCTAGAATAGCTAGTATATTTAATTTTACTAAATGGAATACATCAATAAGGATTAAAAGATTTTTTAAAAAAATAATATGATAAAAAAAAAAATCTTAGATCTACAAAAAAATCTTAAAATAAAATTTAAAGAAAATAATTTATTAGAAAAAGCACTTACTCACAAAAGTTATAACCATAATAAAAATTATGAAAAATTAGAGTTTTTAGGGGATAGAGTTCTGGGATTAGTTGTATCAAAAAAATTATTAGAATTATTTCCTAATGAAAAAGAGGGTATTCTTGATAAGAAATTGGCATCACTAGTGAACAAAAATAGCTGTTATGAAATCGGAAAAAAAATTCATTTAGATAAATTTATTTTAACGGCAAATACTAAAAACAATATTAAAAAATCTGAAAAAAAAATCATATCTGATTGTATTGAGGCAATAATAGGAGCAATCTTCTTGGATAGAGGCCTTTTAGAAGCTGAAAAATTTATTTTAATAAATTGGGAAAGTTTGATTAACACATCACAAAATACTGAGATTGACTCTAAAACAAGATTACAAGAATACTCACTAAAAAATTTTAAAAAACTTCCACATTACAAATTAATATCTAATACAGGACCAAGACATAATCCTAGATTTAAGGTTGCAGTAAAGATTTCTAATAGTAAATATATTGAAGGAACTGGTTTTTCAAAAAAAAGCGCAGAGCAAAATGCAGCTAGTAATTGCCTAAGAGATTTAAAATGATTTTACAAGATATCGGCTACCTTCTTTCTATAAACAAATTTAATGAAAATTCATCGATTTGCGAATTTTATACAAAAAATAATGGAAAAGTTACTGGTATTATTTTTGGCTCAACATCAAAAAAGTATAAAAGCTATCTCATAATAGGAAATAGAATTCATTTAAATTATCATCTAAAAAACTCAAATAGTATAGGAAATTTTAAAATTGAAATAGATAAAGTTAATACCGCATATTATTTTGATAATAAAAATAAATTTCTTTGCATTAAATATGTAATGCAATTAATAAAAATACTTACTACTGACAATGAAAATAATTCTAATATTTATAATTTAATTGATGATTTCTTTAAGATCATAAAAGAAAGTGATTGGTTAAAACTTTTTGTAATGTGGGAGCTTG
>CACNCN010000010.1 GCA_902618975.1 uncultured Pelagibacteraceae bacterium
AAAATAAGATTCTTCCTCTACCCATTCAACAGATGAACCGGAAATTTTTGATTTTTTAACACCATCTATATTTTCTAGCTCATCATCAGTATAGAATGCTTCATCAGATACTGAATACCACCCTGAGTATTTTGACAGATAAATTTCACCTTTTTTTTCAAGTATCTTCCATATATTTATCGCTGATCTCTTATGTCTTTCTTCAGTAGTGCGTATAAAATCGTCATTTGATAAATTTAAAGTTTCTGTTAGATCTTTAAAAGTTTTGCTGATTTCATCGCAAAAAGCTAGTGGATCTTTATTATTTTTTTTTGCAGCACGCTCTATTTTTTGACCATGTTCATCAGTTCCAGTCAAATAAAAAACATTATATCCTTGTATTCGTTTAAATCTTGCAAAAAAGTCTGCAATTATACTTGAATATGCATGACCCATATGTGGTTTAGCAGATGGATAATAAATTGGTGTAGTTATGTAAAAATTTTTTTTCATTTAATTGGTGAAATTTCTAAATCATTATTCTGTGATTTTAATTTCCTTTCGAATTCAGAAAGCCTTTTCCAGACCGAAATCAGTTCTACAATGATTGTCCAGCTTTTAACCAAATATTGCAATGAACCCTCTACCCTTCCAAAAGCTCTTGTAATTTGTTGAACAAAACCAAGTGTTATAGCTCCAGTTACAATTGTTGGTGCTAATGCTAAATAAGGAACAATAACCATACCTTGGAAGTAACTCCATTTAACAGTATTGAAATATAAATAATGAAAATAAGATTTGTAATGTATACCTCTAACTCTATCATATAATTGACCTATAGTAGGAGGTGCAGCTCTTATAGGATCGTCTTCACCGTGCACCAGTTCCTTCCTATAACCCGCTTCCTCTTTTTGAATATCGTATTCAATTCCAGGTAATTTTATTCCTACTGCTGCGAGTAATAAGGTTCCACCTAAGGCAGATACAATAGCTACCCATACTAAAGCATGATCAACTTCGCCAATCCATGGAAGAACATCTATTTGTTTTGATAATCCCCATAAAATAGGTGTAAATGCAATAAGTGTCATGATACTATCAAGCAAGCCTGTACCAAGACCTTCCATTATTCTCGCAAATTTAAGTGTATCTTCTTGAACTCTTTGGGAGGCACCCTCAGTTAATCTAGCTTTTAACCACTGCTCATGGTAATAACTTGCCATAGCAGTTCTCCATCTAAAAACCCAATGACTTGTAAAAAAACCAGTAAAAACAGCTATCAAAATCCAAAGTGCTGCTATTTTTGCAAATGTAAAAAGGTAGCCAATAAATTCTGCTTCAGAAACTGAGTTGGGTGTTGTCAATGCTTTTTGTAGAGTATCATAAAATTCACCAAACCATTCATTTATTCTAACATCTAATTGAACTTGGTACCATGTTGAAATTAAAATGAATAAGGAACCCAATATACTCCACGCAAACCATTTTTTTTCAGTAAAAAATTTAAACATATTATTTTAAGAAATTATCAGCGTATGATTTTTTAATAATTTTTCTTTTTTTTGGTTCTATTATTTCGTAATTAATTTTATTTTTTTTTGCGTACTCAATTGCTAATTCTTTAGTAGAAAATTGTAGATTTATTTCAGAGTATGTGTCATCAGAACTTTCCCAGCCCATCAGAGGATTTATCGAGGTATCTTTGGTAATAAATTCGATTATCCACTTATCAGTTTTTTTTAATCCTGATTGCATAGCAGTTTTTGTTGGCTTATAAATCTTAGCTTTTTTCATAATTAATGGTCGGGGTGGGAGGATTTGAACCTCCGACCCTCTGGTCCCAAACCAGATGCGCTACCAGGCTGCGCTACACCCCGAGTGAATAACTAATACAGCACTTATATTGAAATTCAATGCATAATCGGTCGCAAAAACAAAGTAATTTTCAAAGAATCTGCTATATATGAGCAATGGAAATTACTTGTCCTAATTGTTTAAAAATCTTCATTGTTGATGAATCGCTAATACCAAAAGAAGGAAGACTTGTTAAATGTAGCAATTGTGAAAATGAGTGGTTTTATAAAAGTATAGATAAAAACACTGAAATTAATCCCATAGAAAATAAAATTATCGCTCAAAAAGATTTAAAAGCTAAAAATTATAAAATTAATGATACCGAAAATATTAGTGATGAAGTTGATGCTGATACCGATACTAATAATGATAATAATATAGAAGACTACTCATCTGATTATATATCTTCAAAGGATATAGAAAAAAAGTCGCCTATATTATATTTGAAGTATACTATTGTTTTTATTATTTCATTTGTTTCATTGATAATAATTTTAGATACATTTAAAAAACCTTTATCTATAATTTTACCAAATCTAGAAATTATCTTGCAAAATTTCTATGAAACTTTAAAAGATGTATTTTTATTTTTAAAAGATTTAATAAATTAGTATGATTAATTATATAACGTCAGGTTTCAGGTGGTTTTTCAAATTAGAAGCTGCCAGTGGAATTTTACTTCTTATCAGTGCAATAATTGCTTTGTATATAAGCAATTCAAATTTCTCTGATTTATATTTTAATGTTTTAAAGGAATATTTATTTATTGGTATAAATGATTTTGGCCTAAAACTTAGCGTGCTCCATTGGATCAACGATGCGTTAATGGCAATATTTTTCTTCTTTGTAACCTTAGAAATTAAAAGAGAATTTTTGCAAGGAGAGTTATCCTCAATTAAACAGGCAATGCTACCAATAATCGGAGCTGTAGGAGGAATGTTAATACCAGCTTTAATATATATTGTTATTAATTTTAAAACACCAACTACTTTAAATGGCTGGGCAATACCTTCAGCAACTGATATAGCTTTTTCGATCGGAATTCTGTCATTACTAGGATCAAGAGTACCAATATCCTTAAAAGTTTTTTTAACAGCTTTAGCAATTATAGACGATTTAGGTGCAATTGTTATAATTGCATTTTTTTATACAGGCAACTTAAGTATAAAGTATCTTTTATTAATGTTTGTAACATTTATATTTTTATTAATCTTAAACAAATTCTCAGTTAGAAAATTTTTTCCTTATCTAGTGTTGGGATTATTTCTGTGGTTTTTTACGCATGAGTCTGGAATACACGCAACAATAGCTGGTGTTCTTTTAGCTGCAGTAATACCTCACAGAAAAAAAGAAAACGACTTTTCATTGTTAATAAAAATTGAACACGCAATTAGTCCTTACGTTGCATACTTTATTATGCCATTATTTGCATTTGCAAATGCAGGTGTTTCCTTAGAGGGTCTGAGTTTTAATTCATTATTACAACCAGTTCCGCTTGGTATTTTATTAGGATTATTTGTTGGAAAACAATTAGGTGTATTTGTATTTTCTTACGCCTCAATTAAATTAGGACTGGCAAAACTACCAAACAATTCGAATTGGATAAGTTTTTATGCAGTGGGTGTACTTACGGGCATTGGCTTTACAATGAGTCTATTTGTGGGAAATTTAGCATTCGTCAATAATATGGAGTATATGGATGGTGTAAAAATAGGAGTCTTAAGTGGATCTTTATTATCAACAATAGTTGGATATTTATTGCTACTTGTCTCCTCAAAAAAAAAATTAGATGTACAAAAGATCTAAATTATTATTACTAGTTGTTCTTATGATATTTTTTTCAAAAAATACTTATGGAAATTATGACAAAAAGTTTTATGATCATTCTATAACCACTTTAGATGGTAAAGAAATATCATTAAAAAAATATGATAATAACGTAGTTCTTTTAGTTAATACAGCAAGCTACTGTGGGTTTACTAATCAATATAATGATTTACAAAAACTTCACGATAAATTTAGTGACAAAGATTTCATAGTACTTGGAGTTCCTTCGAATTCTTTTAATCAAGAGATGGATAATGAAAAAGACATAAAAAATTTTTGCGAAGTTAACTTTAATATAACATTTCCTATGACAGAGATATACGATGTAAAGGGAGAAAATGCTCATCAAATATACAAGTGGGCTAAGGATACCTATGGTAAATCTGCAGTTCCTAAATGGAATTTCCACAAAATATTAATAAACAAAACTGGTGAAATTGAAGATACATACTCATCTTTTACAAAACCTCACTCAAACAAAATTTTAAAAAAGATTGAGTCTTTATTAAAATAAAAAACTTAAACCGTCATAAGCAGGTGTAATATTTTTTGGTAGTTTTCTCTTTAACGTGGAATAATCCATTGAACTCATCAAATTAGTTAAAATAGTTTTTTTTGGTTTTAAAATTTTTACTAATTCTAATACCTTTTCTAAATTAAAATGTGAAATATGGGACTCCTCACGCAAACAATCGATTACAAAATAATTTAATTTCTTTAATTTTTTAAAATCTTTTTGATCTATATTACTTACATCACTACCATAAAAAATTTTTTTATTAATAAGATAACTGGCTGTTTTAATTGGCCCATGATCTGTCATTATAACCTCAATTAAAATTTTTTCATTTTTATTTTGAAATGAATATTTTTTTTTTAAATTATTCATTTTTAAAATTGCCGGGTAACCTGTTTTCGATTTAAAACAATAATTAAATGTAGAAATAAGTTGTTTTTTTGTAGATCTATCAGCATAAACAGGTAATTTTTTTTTTGTTTTTAAATAAAAAACTCTTAAATCATTAATTCCATGAGTTTGATCGGCATGTGCATGAGTATAAAAAACATAATGTATGTCTTTAATTTTATTTCTTAATAATTGTGATCTTAAATCTGGCGATGTATCAATTAAAAAACTATAATTTGAAAATTTTATATGTGCACAACATCTGGTTCTATAGTTTTTTTTATTATTTGGATCACATTTTCCAAAATTACCGTCAATTCTCGGAACTCCTAGTGAACTACCACATCCTAATATCGTAAATTTATTCATTATATTCCAAAATACTTTAATGAAATAAATACTACTATTGGAATAGTTATAAAAGATAATATTGTCGATACAACTATCATGCTTGCTATACTATCAACGATTTTTTTTGGTGAATAAATTGAACCTACTAAATAATTTAATATTGCGCTCGGCATCGAGCATTGTATAAAAAGCACCCCTGCCGCAATACCATCTAGTTTAAAATAATAAATAATTACAAATCCAACAAAAGGTCCCAAAAATACTCTTGCAATAGATGAAATAATTGCTGAATTAAATGAAAAAACTTTTAATCTGGTTAATGCTATTCCCAATGACATCAAAATTAAAAATATTGTTGCATAAGTTAGTAGCATTGTTGTATTTGTAATAAAATTTGGCACTTCAATTTCAAAATAAATCAATAATACAGAAAACAAAATTGCATAAAATGCAGGACTTTTTAAAATAACATTTATACTAAATTTTTTACTTGCAAGAAAAACACCTACGGTAAAATGAAAAAGTATGATTAATGAGGATATAGCACCTGCAATTCCTAATCCTTGTGTCCCATACGCGAATAAACAAATTGGTAAACCCATATTACCGGTATTAGGCATAATAAATGGAGGTAGCTCCATAATAATATCTTTTTTTAAAAATTTTAAAAAAATAACTCCAATTAAAGAAAAACCAAGAATAGCAATAAAATAATAAATAAAATATTCGACAAAAATATTAAAAGTCAAACCTGTGGTTGTGACTGAGTATATTACAATAGCTGGAGACCCAATGTTAGCACCAAAATTTGTAATGAAACTTGTATCAATTTTAGGATTTTTTTTACCTAGAAAATATCCTATTCCAATAACAAAAAAAACTGGAAAAATTACTTCAAATAATTTTAAAAATAACTCCATATTTAAAGAAGTCTTATTATTGTCGGTATTTTTAAAATATTTTTATTTTTACTTAAATTTGTAATGCATGATTGAGCATTAGCTTCGATAGATTTATGTGAGATAATTATTATTGAAGCAGTATTATTTTTATTTGGAATTTGTATTAATCTTTGTACAGATATTTTATTTTTTGCTAGGCTGTTTGTAATCTGTGATAATACACCCGGCTTGTCTCTTACTTCAAATCTAAAATATAAATAATTAACATAATTGTTAAAGTTGTAAACATTCACATTTTTCCTTTTATGGCTTGGTAAACCAAAAGGGAACTTAATATTTCCTCTTAAAATAGATAAAAAGTCAGACATTAAAGCAGAAGACGTTGGACCAGGTCCCGCGCCCTCCCCTTGGAAAATACTTTCTCCAACAGGTGATCCTTCTGTAATAACGGCATTCATAACTCCATTAACGTTACCAATATAACTATCCTTTTTAACTAAACACGGATGGACTCTTTCAAACAATTTCCCGTCTTTAATTTCAGAAATACCTAAAAGCTTTATTCTAAAACCTAATTGATCTGAAATTTTAATATCTTTTAAATCGATTTTTTCGATTCCTTCTAGCAGACAATTTTTTTTAGAAATTTTATTATTAAAAGATAGTGCTGAAAGTATACGAATTTTTGCAAATGCGTCATGCCCATTTAAGTCTAGCTTGGGGTTTTTTGGTTCCGCGTAACCTAAAATTTGAGCTCTTTTTAACGAGTTTTTAAAAGAGGCATTATCTTTTTCCATTGATGATAAAATATAATTGCAAGTACCATTTAATATTCCATAAATCTTAGTTATCTTATTTGTAGCTAGACCTTCTTTAATTGTTCTTATAATTGGTATACCTCCAGCAACTGATGCTTCGAATTCTAGGTTAACTTGGTTTTTTTCAGCTAATTTTGATAAATTATCACCATGTTTCGATATTAAAGCTTTATTAGGTGTAATAACGTGAACTTTATTCTTTAAAGCGTGCTCAACTACTTTTTTAGATATACCATCAGCCAAACCAATAACTTCAAATAAAATATCAACTTTACATTTGTAAATTATATCTAGAGGATTTTTAAAGAATATTTTTTTATTTAATTTAAACTTTCTTGTTTTATTTATGTTCTTTGCAGATAAGGCTACAATATTTATTCTTTTACCAGTTTTGACTTCTATATCTTTTTTCTTTTTATTTATTTCTGAATAAAGATAACCGCCTATTTGACCAAGTCCGACAATTGCTATGTTTATATTTTTTTTCATTATTATTTTTTAATATCAGGAAAATTAGATTTTTCTGAATACTCTATAACATTTTTTTTGTATTGATTAAAAAGTATATTGCTTTGTATTAAATTGTCGTCATTATTTGCTTTTGATAATTTTTTTTCATTTTCATTCCTCCAAAAATCTGAAGAATTATTAAATGAACATCCATATAATAAAATTACTAAGAAAAAATAAATTATAGTTTTCATTTTAAACCCTCAGAAATATTAAAATTAAAGTAATTATTGTAATTTTGTATAGCTTGACCAGCGCCACCTTTAATTAAATTATCTATAGTACTTAAAATTATTATTTTATTTTTATTATTAGTTCTACAAACAGAAATTTTGCAGTAATTAGTGTTTATTACATCATTTGTAGATATAAGTGAATTTTTTTTCATAATTTTAATAAAATCTGAATTTTTATAAAAATTTTTTAGTTGTTTTATAACGTCATCAATAGAGATTTTCTTGTTTAAATCCACATAAATATTTGTCAAGATACCTTTAAACATTGGAATTAAATGTGGTGTAAAGGAAAAAATAATTTTTGAATTTGTAATTTTTTTTAATTCTTGATTGATTTCTGGATTATGTTTATGATCTGAAATTCCATAAACACTAAGTGATTCAAAAAGATTTTTATTTTTATTGCGTTTATATATTCCCCTGCCTGCTCCAGAGTAACCTGACTTTGAGTCAATAATTATATTATTTTTTTTAATTAAATTTTTTTTAATTAAAGGTGCTAAAGCTAATAAAATACTTGTTGGGTAACATCCCGGACAAGAAATTATTTTATAATTTTGAATTTTTTCTTTTGTAATCTCGGGAAGAACATAAATACTTTTATTTATATTTTGTCTTGCTTTATGTTTTAACTTATACCATTTTTTGTAATCAGATAATTTTCTTAATCTGAAATCACCCGATAGATCAATCATAATATTGTTTTTTTTTAATAACTTTGAAATACTTTGGGCATCCCCATTTGGTAATGCAGAAAAAACTACATCCACATTTTTTAAAAATTCTTTTTTAAATTTAACAATTTTAGGTAATGTTTTAATTTTTAGCTCTTGGTCATATGTTGCTATATTACGGCCAACACTTGAATTTCCACATAAATATTTAATATTTGTATATTTATGTTTTACAAGTAATTTTATTAATTGCAGACCAATAAAACCTGTTGATCCAGCAACTAATACATTAATTTTCTTCATGATTATTTATATCAAATATATTTAAAAATAAATTATCTTTTAGAAAATTGGAAACTTCTTCTAGCTTTTCTATGACCGTATTTTTTTCTCTCAACAGATCTAGAGTCTCTGGTCGTTAATTTTTCTTTTTTTAATGTAGATTTTAAATTTAAATCAAATAATAAAATTGCTTTGGATATTCCGTGTACCATTGCACCAGCTTGTCCAGTTAAACCACCACCTGCTACATTGCATTTAACATCATAATCAGTAGGCTGATTAATAATTTCAAATGGTCTTGTAATTTGCATTTGATGATTTGGTCTTTTAAAGTAATCTTTAAAATCTTTACCATTAACTGAAATCTTACCGCTACCTTTAGTTAACCAAACTTTTGCTATTGAGGTTTTTCTTTTTCCTGTGGCATATTTAATTTTTTCCATTTTTTATCTTACTAAATTTTTGTTATTTAAAATTTTTAAATCAATAACCTTCGGGTTTTGAGCCTTATGTGGATGATTTTCTCCAGGGTAAATTTTTAACTTAGTTAATTGTTTTTTTGCTAATGGTCCACCAGGTAGCATTCGTTTGACTGCAAGTTTTAATATTTCATCTGGTTTATTTTTTTTTGATAAGCCCTCTGGCGTTATTTCTTTTATACCACCTGGATGTCCAGTATGTCTGAAATATTTTTTTTTAATAAATTTATTTCCTGTAAATTTTAAATTTTCGATATTCTTTACTATGACGAAGTCACCGTTATCCATATGTGGTGTAAAATTTGTTTTGTTTTTTCCTCTAAGTATTTTTGATATTATTGTTGCTAAGCGTCCAACTACTGCGTTGGATGCATCAATTTCGTACCAATTATTTTGTAATTCACTTTTTTTTAAAAAGTTTGTCATAGATTGAGGTTTATTACTCTATATAAAAATAAAGTCAATTATTGGATTTACCAAAAATGTGGCTAATGGCAATGGTTATTTCATCTTGATACTCGTGTAATGTATATAATAGAATTAAATATTAATAATCTAAGGAGAAATAATTATGTCAAAGTCAAAGAACCCAGAAACAATAGCATTACATGGTGGTGAGTACAGAAGTGATCCATCAACAACTGCTGTTGCTGTGCCAATATATAGAACAACATCTTATCAATTCAATAGTACAGATCATGCTGCTAACTTATTTGGATTAAAAGAATTTGGAAACATTTACACAAGGATAATGAATCCAACAAATGATGTTTTGGAAAAAAGAGTTGCTGCATTAGAAAATGGATTAGCGTGCGTAACTGTTGGATCAGGTCAAGCTGCATCTACTTTTGCAATAATGAACTTATGTCAATCAGGAGATAACTTTATTAGTTCAACTGACTTATATGGCGGTACTGTAAACTTATTTACCCATACTTTAAAAAAATTAGGAATAGAGTGTAGATATGCTGATCCATCAGATCCAAAAAATTTTGAAAAATTGGTTGACGAAAAAACAAGATGTTTCTATGCGGAAACACTTCCTAATCCATACTTAAGAGTATTTCCTATCAAAGAAGTATCGGACATAGGAAGAAAGCATAATATACCATTGATTATGGACAACACAGCTTCACCAGTAATTTGTAAACCTTTAGATCATGGTGCAGCAGTAGTAGTTCATTCATTGACAAAATTTATTGGAGGTCATGGTACAGTGATAGGCGGATGCTTAGTTGATGGAGGTAATTTTGACTGGACTGCAGATCCAAAAAGACAACCTTTATACAATGAACCAGATGCTAGTTACGGTGGAGCAGTTTGGGGTGAAGTAGTACCACAATTGACCGGAGCAAATGTAGCATTTGCAGTTAGAGCAAGGGTATGTTTATTAAGAGATTTGGGTGCACCATTAGCTCCAGATAATGCTTGGGGAATAATACAAGGTTTAGAAACAGCACCTTTACGAATGAAACAGCATTGCTCTAATGCAGAAAAGGTTGTTGAGTTTTTAACTAAACATAAAAATGTCGATAGAGTTATTTATCCTACTCTTCATAAAGGAGCTGTTGGTGATAGAGCTAAAAAATATTTTAAAGGTGGAAACGGAGCTTTGGTTGGCATAGAAGTTAAAGGCGGTGTTGAAGCTGGTAAAAAATTTATAGAGGCTTTAAAAATGTTTTACCATGTTGCAAATATTGGTGATGCAAGAAGTCTTGCTATTCATCCAGCAACAACGACACATAGTCAATTAACTGAAGAAGAGTTGCTGGCTGCTGGAGTAACACCTGGATATGTTAGACTATCAATAGGTATAGAGCACCCAGATGACATTATAGCTGACTTAAAACAAGCTTTAGATGCATCAGGCAAACCTAGTTTGAAAGCTGTAAGTTAACATCTCTATTCTTATATATAAGATAGATACAAGAACTTACTAAAAAAATTGAACTAATTTGGTGCATAGATGCAAATTTAATCTGTGCACCATATAAGAGTGTTAAAACCCCAAGCACAATTTGTACAATCAACAAAAAGCCGACTGTATTAATAATTAGGTAAAGGTTTATTAATTTTTTCTTAAAAATTAAAAAATAAATAAACAAATAAAAAAACATTATTATATAGGCTAAATTTCTGTGCATAAATTGAACTAAAGAAGGATCGTTAAAAGCTTTTAAATTAAATAAGTTAATTAATTCGTTATCATCAGGAAAATATGATGAACCCATCAAAGGCCATGAATTGTATATTGTACCTGCGTCCATACCTGATACAAAAGCCCCAATAGAAATCTGACAAAATATTAAAAATAAAAATAAACAAGGTATGAATATATTAATTTTTTTTTCTGAAACACTTATGTTTTTAACCATTAAATATTGCCATAAAATCAGAGAAAGAATTATAAAAGCCCCCATTAAATGTACTGATAACCTATAATGACTTACATCTACTCTATCAACTAAACCACTTGATACCATATACCAACCTATAAAACCTTGAAAACAGATAAGCATAAAAATAAAATAAAAATTAATCAATTTTTTAAATTTTATAAAAAATGTAAAATAAATTAGTGGAATTATAAATGCTAAGCCTATTAATCTACCTAAAAATCTATGTATCCACTCCCACCAGAAAATTATTTTAAATTCACTTAATGACATGTCATAATTCTGAAGTTTAAATTCTGGTATTTCTTTATATAAATTAAAATAATTTACCCAATCAGATTGACTCAACGGTGGCAAAACGCCTGAAAATAATTGCCATTCAGTAATTGATAATCCTGAGTCTGTAAGCCTGGTTAATCCACCCACTACTATCATCAAGGAAATTAGCCAAAACATAGATCCTAACCAGAGTGAAATTTGACTGTTAATTTTTATATTATCAGTATACATAATTACATAAATATAATAATTTATTATTAATCCAACTGTATAAATGTCGCCAGAAAAATTTAAGAAATTAAAAAAATTAAGAAAAAAATTAGACAAAATAGATAATTCCTTATTAAAGATAATTAAAAAAAGAAGCGATATTGTTAGAAAAGTACTTCAACTTAAATCTTTTAAAAAAGAAATAGTTGATAAAAAAAGAATAAATATAATTCTAAAAAATATAAGGAAAAAATCAATTGCGTCAAATATTGATCCAAAAGTTACAAATAAAATATGGATAAATATGATTAAGGCTTACATTGATTTTGAAAAAAGAAATTTTAAAAAAAAATAATCTTACTTACTGTGTGGCGGCAATTTTTTTTCTACGAAAATTTCATGCTTTTTTGTAGATGGATTATATTTTTTTGCTTTTAATTTTATCTTAGCTTTTTCACCGCCAGCTGGTTTTTTTACGTAATAAAAAAAAGGACTATCTGGTTTATTTTCTGGAACCAATCTTACTTTAATGTGTGTTTTTTTTGCCATAATTAATTTTTTAAATTTTTGATTAAATCAGATATTTTCTCTAATTTTAATTTTAAATTTCTTTTTTTTATAGATAAATTCTTAGTTTCGTCAATAGCAGTATCACTACTATTAAGGGCAGATTTAACACCTTTTATTGTCATACCTTTCTCTTTCAATAGGAATTTAATTTTTTTTAACATCTCAATTGAATTATCATCATAATATCTTCTTTTACCTGAAAATATTTTAGGTCTAATTTGTTTAAATTGTTTTTCCCAAAATCTTATAGTGTGTGTCATTGTCTTTCCCGTATTCTTATCGATTAAATTTAGAATTTCAGCCACTTCACCGATTGATTTATATGTGCTGTTTTTTTTACTTACCATTTGAGTTTACTAGTTTTTGCAATTCCTTCGATGATTTAAATATTAATACTTTTCTAGCTGATATTAAAACTTCTTTCTTCGTTTTAGGGTTTCTACCAATTCTTGGTTTTTTTTCTTTAATTGAAAAAGTTCCAAATTTAGAAATTTTAACTTTTTTATGTTTGATTAAATTATTTAAAATAAGTTCAAAAAATTCCTCAAGTAAATTTTCTGTTATCTTTTTTGAATATCCAATTTGCATATATATAGAATTTATAATTTCTTTTTTTGTTAAATTATTTCTCATTTTAATTTAAATTTTCTTTAATTTTATTTATTAATTTACCTTTAATTATTTTTTCACACACACTTAAAGAATTGGCAAATCCAATGTAATCAGTTCCACCGTGGCTTTTTATAACTGGTGATTTTAATCCTAGTAGAATTGCACCATTATATAATCTGGGATCTAATTTTTTTTTGAATTTTTTTAAATTTTTAAAATTTATAAATGATGATATTTTACCAAATATATTATTTGTTAGCGCTGTTTTTAATTCTGACGTAATAAAGTTTGCTGTACCTTCTGCAGTTTTTAACGCAACATTACCTGTAAAACCATCTGTGACAATAACATTTACTTTTCCATCCATTAATTGATTTCCCTCTATGTATCCACAGAATTTATAATTTGAATGATTATTACTAGATAAATTTTTGTAAGTATTTTTTATAATAGTATTTCCCTTAATTTCTTCAGAACCAATATTTAATAAAGCAACTTTTACATCTTCATCAGGATATAATGCTTTATGTAAGGATGCACCCATAAGGCTAAAATCTGTTAAATTTTTTTCGTTACATTCAATATTAGCACCAAGATCTAAAACAACATTCATTCCATTCTTATTTGGCCATAAAGCTGATAAAGCAGGCTTGTCTATATTATCAATCATTTGTAAATTAAGTTTTGCTATTACAAATAACGCTCCTGTATTACCAGCTGATAGAATTATATCTGTCTCTTCTTTTTTAACACTATCAATAGACATCCACATACTAGTATTCTTCCCCCTTTTAGCTGCCGCAAGAGCACTATCATCATTCAGGATTTTTTCAGGTGCATGGATTATTGAGAATTTATTTTTTATAGGATGTTTATCTACAAGTAATTTTATCTGATTTTCATCTCCAAAAATTTTGTAATCTATATTTTCTGAATTTTTTGAATGAAGAGAAATACCTTGAATTATTTTTTTTGGGGAATTGTCACCGCCCATTGCATCAACTGCAATCTTTATAGGTTCTGCCATAATGATTACTCTTTGGGATCTAAAACTTGTCTACCTTTATAAAATCCAGTTTTTAGATCCATATGATGAGACAATCTATATTCACCAGATTTCTTATCCTCAATAATATTTTTTGGAGAAACACCCAAATGTGAACGTCTTTTACCAGCTCTAGATTTTGAGGTTTTTCGTTTAGGAACAGCCATAATTAATTATTCATTTTTAATATATCTTTTGTGAAAGAATTTAAAGTATTTTTTTTTAAAAAAGTTTCATATTTATCAAAATAATCAATAAAAAAAGTCTGATTTGCATCTTTACCTATAATATTTTCAAAAAATATTGATTTTTTTTTTGTATCCATTTTATCCCATGTATCAACATCAGATATTATTTTATGAAATAGGTTTAAATAATCTTTCATTTTTTTATTTATAGAAACATCTCCATAACCTATTTCTCTTATGGATATTTCTAATTGTCTAAAATTATAATCATAAATTTCTTGTAAAATTTTCTTTGAATTGTCTTTTTTATAGTTTCTTAAAAAAAGAGCAAAATGTATTAAGAAAAAAATTAATCTTAATGAAAAAGTTTCAGTTGAACCAGCATTTAAGTATAATTTTTTATCTCTGGTTAATTTAATTAAATTATTGTAAATATTTATATGATTTTTCATATAAAAATATTATTAATATTATTAATAATTATATCAAGTTGTTCCTCTAACAAGGTTGTCAATAATCATGGAACTAGTTTTATAGATGTTAAATCTAAAGACTTATTGATTGACAAATCAAATAAAAATGACATTTATGAATTACTTGGTCCACCATCTATTAAAAGTGCATTCGATAATAATACATGGATTTACATTGAAAGAAAGAAGGAAAGCACCTCAATTTTTAAATTAGGAAAAAAAAAATTAAAGAAAAATAATGTTTTGGTTGTTGAATTAGATAAAAAAGGATTATTAAAAAAAAAAACCTTTTATGACCTAAATAATATGAATGATCTAGATTTTGATAAAAATCTTACTCAAAGTGGTTATGAGAAAAATTCATATGTGTATAGTGTTCTGACCAGTTTACGACAAAAAATAAATAGTCCTATTAAAAGAAAAAAATCAGCTAATTAAATTTTATGCGGCAATTACAGCTAGCAATAACAAAGCAACAATGTTTGTGATTTTAATCATCGGATTTACTGCTGGTCCTGCAGTATCTTTATATGGGTCACCTACTGTGTCACCAGTAACAGCAGCCTTATGAGCATCGGAACCTTTGCCCCCATAATTACCATCTTCTATAAATTTTTTAGCATTATCCCAAGCTCCGCCACCTGCAGTCATAGATACTGCAACAAATAAACCTGTTATTATAACTCCAAGAAGCATAGCGCCAACCGAAGCTAATGCTGCTACTTGACCTCCAATTGAATAAATAACAAAATATAAAACTATTGGTGATAACACTGGTAATAGAGAAGGTATTATCATTTCTTTAATTGCGGCTATTGTTAATAAATCAACTAATTTAGCATAATCAGGTTTTTGCTTTCTTTTCATTATACCAGGAAATTTTTTAAATTGGCGTCTTACTTCAATAACTACAGCACCCCCAGCTCTTCCTACGGCTTGCATACCCATAGATCCAAATAAATATGGTAACATTCCTCCAATAAGCAAACCTACAACCACGTAAGGGTTAGATAAATCAAAAGTAACAACTACTCCTTCCAATTTAGACCCTGCAATTTTAGAAAAATGCTTAATGTCTTCAGTATATGCAGCAAATAAAACCAATGCTCCTAATCCTGCTGATCCTATTGCATAACCTTTTGTGACAGCTTTGGTCGTATTACCTACAGCATCTAAAGCATCGGTTGTCTTTCTGACATTATTAGGTAATTTAGACATTTCAGCTATGCCACCTGCATTATCTGTTACAGGACCATAAGCATCTAAAGCTACGACCATACCTGCCAATGCTAACATAGTGGTTACGGCAATTGCAATTCCGTACAATCCCGCAATTGAATTTGTCATTAAAATTCCAGCTACAATAATTAAAGCAGGAATAGCTGTTGCTTCCATTGAGACCGCTAATCCTTGAATTACGTTAGTTCCATGACCTGTCGTTGAAGATCTAGCAACACTTTTTACAGGTCTAAAGTTCGTTCCAGTATAATACTCAGTAATCCAAATTATCAATCCAGTAATAACTAAACCTATAACACCACAGTAATAAAGACTTTTACCAGTAAAATCTTTTTCACCTAAAGAATAAACATTTTCAAATCCTATAACGTAATCTGTGACGGGGTATAAAATAACTAATGATGAAATTGCAGTAACTATAAATCCTTTATATAACGCGCCCATTACATTTTTACCTTTTCCAAGACGTACAAAATAAGTTCCAAGTATAGATGTTACAATGCATGCACCACCTATTGTAAGTGGGTATAACATCATATTCATATTATTAATAAAAAATATTGATGAGAGAACCATTGTAGCAACTATTGTTACCGCGTATGTTTCGAATAGATCTGCTGCCATGCCAGCACAGTCACCAACATTATCACCAACATTATCAGCAATTACTGCTGGATTTCTAGGATCATCCTCAGGTATTCCCGCTTCAACTTTACCTACTAGGTCAGCACCTACATCTGCACCTTTAGTAAAAATTCCACCACCAAGTCTAGCAAAAATTGAAATTAATGATGCACCAAATCCAAGTGCCACAAGTGCGTTTACTATCTCTCTTTCATCTATCCCAATTTTTAACAGAACGTAATAATATACAGCTATAGATAATAAAGCCAAACCAGCTACAAGCATACCTGTCACTGCGCCTGATTTAAATGCAACATTTAGACCTTCGGTCAATCCTTTTCTAGAAGCTTCGGCTGTTCTAACATTCGCTTGAACGGATACGAGCATACCGATGTATCCAGCGATACCAGACAATGTGGCACCGATTAAGTATCCTAAACCTACAAGTGGACTAAAAGCTAAACTAATTATAACTAAAACAACAAGACCAACTATTGCTATTGTTTTATATTGCCTATTTAAATAAGCTTTAGCACCAATTTGAATGGCAGAAGCAATTTCTTGCATTTTTGAATTACCAGAACTTGAATTTAAAATATCTTTACCGGTAAAAAAACCATAAACAACTGAAAGTAAGCCTGCTAGGATTGTATATATTAAAATAGTTTCACTAAATGTATCCATAAGAAAAAATTTTTTATTAATAAAAATCGGACATTACAAAAAAAAAGATAAAAGGCAATAAATAACTTATTAAAAATTATGACTATAACCTCTATAATTCCCTATTTTAAGAGAAGTTTTACCCTTATACAAACGACAACCAGACGAATTACTTAAGATTTGACCTATTATGGTTATTTTTTGATTCATTTTATTTGCATATTTATATATTAAGCGCCTATTTTTTTTTGGAGCAGTAAATAAAATCTGATAATCATCACCATTAAATAACTGATTTTCTTTAATCATATTATTATCTGATAAAATAGTATCAAATATTTTTGATGTGGGTATCAAATTTAAATCAATTTTAAATCCTATTTTTTGATTATTAATTAATTTTTTAAGATCTTCAATCAATCCGTCTGATATATCAATGGAGGAGTTTGCAAATTTTAAAATAAATTTATAAAAATTATAAGGTAAATCTGGTTTATAATATTTATTTATGAAATAATTTCTTTGCTTTAAATTATATTTTTTTATTTTTTTTCTAATGAAACTTAGACCTAAATAGCTATCACCGATATTACCAGTAACGTAAATATCATCATTTAGTTTTACATTATTTCTTTTTATAATTTTTGAAGAATATCCTAATGAAACTATCGTGAATGAAAAAAATTTCGCAACTGACGTATCTCCTCCTGATATCACAATATCGTATTTATTTTGCTCTTCTTGTAAGGATTTTATTATTTTATTAAAGTGTTTTTTTTTAAAAATATCTTTCTTTAGGCTTGCTGATATAAAATAATATTTAGGTTTAACACCCTTGCAAATTAAATCAGAGATTGAGGATCTTAATATTTTTTTTATTAATAAGTTAGGTTTTTTAATATCAAAAAAATGAATACCCTCATTATATGTATCAACAGATAATACAATTTTTTTTTTTTTATCAAAAAAAACATCGTCATTTAATTTAAGCGCATATGGATTATTTTTTGACAGTTTTTGAATATATTTTAAAATAAGTTTATTTTCTTCCATCAGTTTCTAAGCTGTTTTGATATTTTATCTAAAAGAGCATTTAAATATTTAGTTTGAGCATTACTTACAAAAAAGTTTGAAGCATTTAAATATTCCTGAATTATAACTTTTTTTGAAACATTCGGTTTATAAAGGATTTCAAATATGGCACTTTTCAACAAAATTTCAAAAACTTTATCTAACCTTTTTATATCTACATCGTTTTTAAGATAATTTGAAATTTCTTGATTAATTATTTCATCTCTTTCTAAAGTTCCATTTACTACATCTTTTATAAATTTTTTAAATCTATGTTTCGGAAATATTATAATTTTTTCATTATTAAATAAATGACTATAAATTTTTTGAATTATAATTACCCTAGGATTATTTTTGGCATTATATTTCATAAATTTTATTTGGATAAAACAGACAACATAGCATTTGCAGCTTCGGAACCTTTAAATCCTCTTCTCTTTGCTTGAGATTTATTTAAACAAGTAATTATACCATTGCCAATTGGTTTCTTATTATCAATTGATAATTTTAATATACTATTAGTTACCGCATTTGAAATAAATTCAAAATGTGGTGTTTGACCTTTTATAACGCAACCAAGAGCAATAAATCCATCAAACTTGTTTAAATTTTTAGATATAACAACTGGTATTTCGAAAACACCTGGAACATAAAAAATTTTTACTGTATTTTTTAATTTTATTTCTTTTAAAGCACTTTTTAAAAGCAAATTTGATATGTCCTTATAATAATTTGCCACAACTATTAAATATTTTTTTTTCATTTAACTATCTCTTGCTTTATTATTTTTATGTTATACCCATCTAAACCTATAACTTTTTTTAAAGAACTTGTTATAAGTATCATTTTTTTAATTTTCAAATCTTTAATTATTTGAGCCCCAATACCATAGTTTCTAATTAGATTTTCTTTATTTTTTTGAATATTATTTTTGTCTTTATAATCTTTTAACGTTTGAGAAACAGATTTTAAATTTGTATTATTAATAAATACTAATACACAGTTATTAAATTTTTTGAAATAATTTAATGTATTATTAAACGAATTTGGAAGCTTTTGATTTATTAAATAATTTTTAATTACATTTGAAGATATAACTCTAACGCGAGGAACAATACTTTTTTTCAACAAACCTTTTACTAGCACAAAATGTTCGGATCCATCTAGTATGTTTTCATAAACTTTAATTTTATATTTTTCATTTTTAAATTTAATTTCTGAATTTTTTTTTAATTTAATTAATTTTTCTTTTTTTAATCTATAGGCAATTAAATCTTCAATTTTACCAATTTTTAAATTATGTTTAGAAGCAAAGTTAAATAAACTTTGACCTTTGGCCATGCTTCCATCTTCATTCATAATTTCACATATAACTGCAGAATTTTTTTTTTTAGCCAATTTTGATATATCAACAGATGCTTCTGTATGTCCTGCTCTAACCAGAACACCACCATCTCTTGCAATAATTGGAAAAACATGTCCCGGTGAAACTATTTCTTTCCTTTTTACATTTGATTTAGTGGCAACTTTTATTGTTTTAGATCGATCTTTAGCAGATATTCCTGTGGTAATACCTTTTCTCGACTCAATAGAAACGGTGAATGCTGTTTGGTGTCTTGATTTATTTATTGGTGACATATAATTTAAATTTAATTTTTTTGCCTGCAATGAATTCAAAGCCAAACAAATTAATCCTCTACCATACTTTGCCATAAAATTAATTTTTTTTGGTGAAACATCAGATGCACAAAATACTAAATCTCCCTCATTCTCTCTATTTTCATCATCGACTAAAATGTACATCCCACCCTTTTTTGCTGTATGAATTATATCAGTTATTTTACTAAATTTTTTTTTTTTCATTTAAAAATCTGTTTACATATTTTGAAAGAATATCAATTTCTATATTTACGATATCATTGATGTTTAATGAGGATAAATTAGTGAGTTTTAAAGTGTGTGGTATAATCCATATGCTGAAAAAATTATTATTTAAGTCTGAAATTGTTAATGATACTCCATTAATTAAAATAGATGCTTTATTTACTAAAAACTTTTTAAAATTATTAGGTATTTTAAATTTTAAAATTAAAGCTTGATCTACTTTCTTGATATCTACAAGTTTGGCCGTTGTGTCTACGTGACCTTGACATATATGACCAGAAATATCTTGACCTTTCCTCAATGGTTTCTCAAGATTAATTTTGTCTCCAATATTTAAAGAATTAAATTTTGAACGTTTTAGTGTTTCATATGACAAAAAAAATTCCAATAAATTTTTTTTTTTAGAGATTAGTGTTAAACAAACACCATCACACGCAATTGACATGCCTATTGATTTATGTCTAAGTTTAATTTTTGATTTTAAAAAAATATTTATACCTTTCGATCTTTTATTTATTTTAATTACATTGCCTGTATTATAAATTATACCATTAAACATTATAAAACCTGGTTATTTTATCTTTTTCAGTAAAAGTTTTTATATTTTCTTTATATCTAAAAAATTGAGTGAAATTATTTGATATCCTGTATTTTGTTTTTTTTTCTTTATCTGTTGCATTTATATTGCTTTTTATTAAATAAAATTGATTAAACAGTTTTTGATTTAAAAAACTCTTTGTTAGTTTAACGCCACCTTCAACTAACAAATACATAATATTCATTTTTTTTAATTTATTTAAAATATAAAATAAGTCTAATTTATTATATTTGTCGGTTATAGTATAAATAAATTTTATGTCTTTATACTTAAGTTTAGTTTTTTTGATATTTTTTACGTTATGAAAAACATAGGTTTTAATTTTTTTTGAAGATTTAATTATTTTTGTATTTTTTTTTATAATTAAATTTTTATCTAAAATAATTCTGAATGGAGAAAATTTTTGTAATCCATTTAGTCTACAATTTAAACTTGGATTATCATCATTAACTGTTTTAGATGAAACAAGAATTGCATGGTTTTTATACCTTAATAAATGAGAAAAACCGTTACTATAATTGTTTGATATGTATTTACTATTAGTTTTTATATATCCATTTTTAGTACATGCAATTTTTCCTGTAATATATGGATACTCTTTTTTTTTCAAAAAAAAATATGATTCATATAATTTTTTAACTTCATTAATTAATACATTTTTTTTTACCATTATTTTTTTTTTTCGTAAGATTGATGTAGATTTACCAAACGTTCTTTTATCAGGATCCTCAACACCAAAATAAATTTTTTTTATTTTAGATTTAATAATAAATTTAGTACATGGTGGTGTTTTACCATAATGATTACATGGTTCTAGAGTAACATACATAGAAGATCCAATTATTTTCTTTTTATCTGCGTTTTTTATTGCTGAAATCTCAGCGTGAGGTCTTCCTCCTAAACCTGTTTGACCAGTAGCTATTATCTCTTTATTTTTAACAATTACACAACCAACTGATGGATTTTCACCAGTTAAACCTATTCTTTGGCTAGCTAGATATAATGCTAGCTGCATATATCTTTTATCAAATTTATTTATTTTTAATGACATTTATTTTGTCTACAAATTGGACAAAATCTTTTTCTTCTCTGAAATTCCTATAAACTGAAGCAAAACGAACATATGCAACTGGGTCTAATTCTTTTAAACCATCCATAACAATTGTTCCAATTGTGTTAGATGCAATTTCACTTTGTCCTAATTCTTCTAAAGATCTTGAAATTTTAGTTATAAATTTTTCAACAGTATCAGTGTCGATTGGTCTTTTTTTTAGTGCTATGTAAATTGATTTTGAAAGTTTATCTCTATCAAATGGAGATTTTCTTCCATTTTTTTTTACAACTATTAACTCTCTAAATTGAACTCTTTCAAAGGTTGTAAACCTTTCTCCACAAATACATAAGCGTCTTCTTCTTATTGAGGTTCCATCCTCAGTTGGTCTAGAGTCAACAACTGAGGTTTCACCTTTTTTGCAAAACGGACAAATCATTAATATGATTTATATTTATCTTAAGTGTTTGTAAATCGGGAATTTGGAGCAAAGTTCAACAACTTCTTTTCTTACTTCATTCTCTACAACACTATTATCTTCTGGATTTTTAGACAATCCATTTATGGTCTTAGTTATAAGTTCACCAATTTTCTCAAATTCCTTTAATCCGAATCCCCTTGTCGTTGCAGCCTGAGAACCTAGTCTTATACCTGAGGTTACCATTGGGCTTTCCGTATCAAATGGTATACCGTTTTTATTACAAGTAATATTTGCTCTTGATAGGCTATCTGATGCAAGATTTCCTTTTACTCCAAACGGTCTTAGATCAACAAGCATTAAATGCGTGTCTGTTCCACCAGAATAAATTTTAAATCCATTATTTTTTAAAGTTTCAGCAAGAATTTTAGCATTAGCTAAAACTGTACTTATATAGTCTCTAAACTCTGGTTTTAAAGCTTCTAAAAAACCTACGGCTTTGGCAGCAATTATATGCATTAATGGTCCACCTTGATATCCTGGAAAAACTGCTGAATTAAATTTTTTTGCCAGATCTTCTTTATTAGTTAAAATTATTCCACCTCTTGCACTTCTAAAAACTTTATGTGTAGTTGAAGTAACAACATCTGCATAATCGCATGGATTTGGATAACCTTTACCTGCAACTAGCCCAGAAAAGTGAGCCATATCTACCATAAAATACGCCCCAACTTTATCTGCAATTTCTCTAAATTTTTTGAAATCTATTATTCTTGAATATGCACTTCCACCTGCAATTAACATTTTGGGCTGATGTTCTACTGCAAGTTTTTCAATTTCATTATAATCTAAAAGTTCTGTTTTTTTATCAACTTCGTAAGCTATTGCATTAAACCATTTTCCTGAAACAGCAGCTTTTGATCCATGAGTTAGGTGTCCGCCAGAATTCAAACTTAATCCCATGATTGTGTCACCAGGTTTAAGAAGGGCTAAAAAAACTGCACCATTTGCTTGTGCACCCGAGTGAGGTTGTGCATTTGCAAATTTACAATTAAATAATTTTTTTAATCTATCTATTGCTAAGCTCTCAGCTACATCAACGTGTTCACAGCCGTTATAATATCTTTTGCCAGGATAACCCTCTGCATATTTATTAGTTAATACTGATCCTTGAGCTTCCAGTACAGCTTGCGAAACTATATTTTCAGATGCAATAAGTTCAATATGGTTCTGTTGTCTAATTAGCTCATCATCTATAGCTTTTGAAATTTCTGGATCTATTTCTGATAATTTTTTTTCAAAAAAATTTTGATACTCAGTGTTTAAATATTTACCTTCACTCGACATATTAAATTCTCCTAATTCTCCTAAGGTGTCTTCCACCTTCAAACTCAGTTTTTAAAAAAAGATTAATAAAAGTACAAGCTTTTTTTTTACTAATCAACCTCGATCCTAGTGTAATAACATTTGCATCATTATGCAATCTAGATAATTTTGTAGATTTTAAGCTAAAACACTGAGCGGCCCTAATATTCTTGTATTTGTTGGCGGTTATGCACATGCCTGTGCCAGATCCACACACTAGTATTCCAATGTATTTTTTGCTCATTTTTACTTTTTTAGATAATTTATGAGCATATAGAGGGTAATCTACGCTTTTATTATCGTTTGGCCCAAGATCAATAAATTTAATTTTTTTTTTATTTAAGTATGATTTAATGTATTCTTTAAGATTATATCCGGCGTGATCTGAAGAAATAAATATTTTTCTCAAATTAATTAAAATTATAGTCTAAAACACAGGCTACAAGGTGCACCCTATTTTGTTCACCGCCATTGAAGGCATTATGATATTTGACATTATTTGTAACCCATACACCTCCGTCAGCAGGCATATGCTGCGCCGACTGATCTATTACCATCAAACAACCTGGATTTGTCTCAATTGGTATGTGTAATCTAGGTTCAGGATCTCTATGCCAACTTAATGTTGATCTGGGCTCTTTTAAAAGTAATCTAACTCTTCCTAGTTTATATTTTTTTTTTAATTCATCAAAAACTTCTTTAAAATAAGTATGTTCAAATTCTTTGACAAATTCAGTGTATTGACCCTCATCTATCATAACATCTCTAGATACTTCAACTCCTGTAGAGTCAGGTTTTGTCCAATAAACACCTCGTGCTTTATTGCCTTTTATTGACTCTGGATCACCTGGAACTTGTGTTAAAGGAATTGCTGCAAAATGAGGTATACCAAGGCTTGTATCAAAACCTTTAATTTTTAAAACTTCATTAAGTGCATTTTTTAATTTTTTTATGTCAAATTTTAATTCTTGCTTTTGAAAATCACTTAGTATTTTTTTAGTTTTAACTTGATTTAAAGATGTTACATTGCTCATTATTAATAAATACTTTATTTATGATTATAATACATATAAATATTGCCGCATATTAAAAATTAATTGAGAATGATTATCACCGGTAAATATCCAAATCTACGATTGAGAAGAAACAGGCGTTATGATTGGATAAGAAGGCTTGTTGAGGAGAATTATTTATCAGTTAATGATCTTGTTCTACCAATTTTTTTAGTAGAGGGTAAAAAGAAAAAAGAAAAAATTGTAAACATGCCTAATGTTTACAGATATTCTATAGATAATTTATCACCGATTCTTGATAGAACATTAAAAAATAAAATTCCAATGATAGCTTTATTTCCTCATACCGAAAAATATAAAAAGAGTCCATCAGGAGAAGAGGCACTTAATGAAGATAATTTAGTTTGTCGAGCATTAAGATATATAAAAAAAAATTACAAAAATAAAATTGGAGTTATGTGCGATGTGGCATTAGACCCTTATACGTCTCATGGTCACGATGGATTATTAAAAAACAAAATAATACTAAATGATGAAACAAATAAAATTTTAGTACAACAAGCAATACTTCAAGCACAAATGGGTTGTGATGTATTAGCTCCGTCAGATATGATGGATGGTAGAATAGGCCTTATAAGAAAAGCACTTGATAGAAATAATTTAAATAATGTTCAAATTTTATCTTATGCGGTTAAATATGCTTCTAGTTTTTATGGTCCTTTTAGAAATGCAGTTGGATCTAAAAAACTTTTAGTTGGTGATAAAAAAACTTATCAAATGGATTATAAAAATAAAAATGAAGCAATAAGAGAAGTTGCTCTTGATATAAAAGAAGGAGCTGACATGGTTATGATAAAACCTGGACTACCTTATCTTGATATATTAAGTCTTATAAAAAAAGAGTTTAATTTACCAGTATTAGCGTATCAAGTCTCCGGTGAATATAGTTTAATAATGAACGGAATAAAAAAAGGAATCATTAATGAAAATAGTATTTTGGAAACATTAATATCTTTCAAAAGAGCTGGTGCCACGGCAATAGTAACATATTTTGCAGATCAAATAGCAAATAAATTATAGGTTGTTAAGGGAATTTATAAAATTTATTCTTTGAACAGGAACGTTTAAATTATTGTCTCTTAAAATTGA
>CACNCN010000011.1 GCA_902618975.1 uncultured Pelagibacteraceae bacterium
ATAATCTTCTTAAAAGAAAACCTAATATTACAGAACTAGCTATATTTTCAGCAATGTGGAATGAACACTGCTCTTATAAATCATCTAGAATACATTTAAAGAATTTACATACAAAAGGATCAAAAGTTATTCAGGGTCCGGGTGAAAATGCTGGTGTTGTTGATATTGGTGACGATGATGCAATAGTATTTAAAATTGAAAGCCATAATCACCCGTCTTTTATTGAACCATATCAAGGTGCGGCAACTGGCGTTGGTGGAATAATGAGAGATGTATTCACCATGGGTGCAAGACCAATAGCTAATCTAAATTCAATTCATTTTGGATCAACTCAACACAAAAAAACTAAAAATTTATTAAGGGGTGTAGTTAAAGGTATTGGTGGATATGGAAACTGTATTGGAGTTCCTACTATTGCTGGCCAAACTAATTTTGATGAGTCTTATAATGGAAATATTCTGGTGAATGCAATGACCCTTGGCTTAGTTAATAAAAATAAAATTTTCTATTCCCAAGCTGCAGGTTTAGATAAGCCTGTAATTTATGTAGGTTCAAAAACTGGAAGAGATGGAATTCATGGAGCAAGTATGGCTTCTGCAATATTTGATGACAAAATTGAGGAAAAAAAACCTACAGTTCAAGTAGGTGATCCTTTTACGGAAAAATTATTATTGGAGGCATGTTTAGAACTTATGAAGGAGGATTCAATTATTTCTATTCAAGATATGGGTGCAGCAGGTTTGACATCATCAAGTGTAGAGATGGCTTCAAAAGGAAAACTTGGGATTGAATTAGATCTTAGCAAGGTTCCATGTAGAGAAGAAAAAATGACACCTTACGAAATAATGCTGTCTGAAAGTCAAGAAAGAATGTTGATTATTTTAGAAAATGGAAAAGAGCAAAAAGCAAAAGAGATTTTTGATAAATGGAATTTAGATTTTGCTGTTATTGGCAAAACTACAAATACAAAAAACTTAGAGCTTATTTTTAATAAAGAAAAAGTTGCGGAAATTCCAATCGACTATCTTGCTGAAAATGCTCCAATGTATGATCGAAAATGGAAGAAAACTAAGTTACCTCAAAAAATAAATTATCCAAAAGATATTTTTAAATCACTTAAATTAGAGAGTACTTTGACTAAAATTTTATCTAATCCAAATGTTTGTGATAAAAAATGGATCTGGGAACAATATGATCACACTGTTATGGGAGATACAATTCAAAAACCAGGTGGAGATGCAGGCGTTGTAAGAGTACATGGAACAGAAAAGGCAGTTGCTGCATGTGTTGACTCATCAGCCACATATTGCTTTGCACATCCTTTAACTGGAGGAAAACAAGTAGTTTGTGAGAGTTGGAGAAATTTAATTTCTGTTGGTGCAAGTCCAATAGCAATAACCAATTGTCTAAATTTTGGTAATCCAGAAAAGGAAAAAAATATGGGAGAATTTGTAGAATGTGTTGCTGGAATATCTGAGGCTGCAAAATATCTTAACTTTCCAGTGGTTTCTGGAAATGTTTCTTTTTACAACGAAACAAAGGACAAAGGAATTAAACCAACACCTTCTATTGGTGGAATAGGTTTATTAAGTAATTATAAAAATATGATGACCATGAACCTTAAAAGTGAGGGAAACATTTTGCTTGTAATTGGAAAAACGGAAGGTCATTTGGATCAAAGTATTTTCTCAAGAACTGTATTGCTTGAAAAGAAAGGACCTCCTCCTGAGGTTAATTTATTTAACGAAAAAAATAATGGTGAAACGGTTCTCAAATTATCCAATGAAAACCTAATAGTTTCTTGTCATGATATATCAATTGGAGGAATCTTAACCGCTTTGTCAAAGATGTGCATAAAGGGTAACAAAGGTGCAAAAATTAATTCACAGTTAAAACTACTAAACAAATTCAACTATTTTTTTGCAGAGGATCAGGGAAGATACATTATTGAAATCCAAAAAGAGAGTTTAGACAAGGTAAAAAAAATATTAGGAGAAAACTCGGTATATTTCGACGAATTAGGAGTTGTAGCTAAAGACAATTTAGAATTTAAAGATGACTTAAATATTAGTATAAATGATTTAGGTAAAAAATATAAATCATGGTTAGAAAGTTATATGGTTAATTGATATGGCAATGGATTTAAAAGAAATAGAGAAATTAATAAAAGAGGCATTTCCAGACGCATCTGTTGAAATACAAGATTTAGCTGGAGACGGTAATCATTATTCGGCGACGGTCATTTCGTCTCAATTCCAAGGAAAGTCTAAAATTCAACAACATAAAATGGTATACAATTCGTTAAAGGGTAAAATGGGTAATGAGTTACACGCACTAGCCCTTAAGACTAAGGAGAAAAATGGATCAGCAAACTAAAGACTTAATTTCTAACGAGATAAATGAAAACGAAATTTGTTTGTTTATGAAAGGAACTCCTGATGCACCTCAATGTGGTTTCTCAATGGCTGTTGCAAATATATTAAAATTAATGGATGTAAAATTTAAAGGTGTAAACGTTCTTGAAAATCAAAATCTTAGAGAAGGCATTAAGGAATTTAGTGATTGGCCAACTATTCCACAACTATATGTTAAAAAAGAATTTGTAGGTGGATGTGATATTATTAAAGAAATGTATGCAAGTGGAGAACTTGCAAAACATTTTGAAGATAATCAAATTTCTTATAAAAAATAACTAGAAATTTTTTGATAAGCCAGCAAAGATATTTCTGTCATTTGTGTTTAGTATAGAGTGGTTAAGATCTAGTTTTAGGTCTAATAAATCAAACTCTTTAGTAAAATTAACTCCAGCCACAAGTTCCTCATTAATATTCATTGTGTAACCTGTATTATCTTGATTTAACTGGGCACCAAAATTAAATTTATTTGTTTGTTCATTTTGATCCCCTTCTCTTCTTTCAAAGCCAAAAGTAATATTTACTCCATTGGAGTTTTCGTGGTTAAAACCAAAATTATAAATATAAATTTCTTCAGATTGGACATTTCCTGTGAAAGTATATGTTGTATTTGGATCTGATACGTAATTCATTTTTGCATCCGTGGAACTACTAAAATCTAATCCATACCTAATTGATCCAAAAGGTTTAAAAGTACTATTTCTATAATTAATAAAGTTATTAAATCCTAACCCGATGGAAGCAAAACCATTTTCAATTGTTTGTTTTTCATAATTCAACGCATCAGTGCCATCCTCTGAATAGGCATCCAATTCTGTATATCCAATATCTATTTGCGCCGTAGGTATGAAGTTTAGGTTGCCTTTTTCTAAAACTTTACCATAATTAAGAGATGCAAAATATTGGTCTCCCTCCCTATTACTTTCAAATGTATTTGTTGATCCTCTTCTCGTTATGTCGCTTCTGATGGTTCCAACACCAATTAAACCTTCAATAAAGTTATTATTATTCCTTGGAAAAGTTCCATAAATTGATAAATTATAATTTTTACTATTTACTCCAGATCCATTCGTCCCGATCAAAGCTTCACTTTGACTTAGTTGGAGAGAATATCCGTATAGTTTATTTTCATTTACTTTTTTATCCATACCAAAAGCTAAAGAGTAAGTATCTGCTTTTTTAGCTGAAGAATTTGACGAAGCTCCAGAACGACTAGTGCTTAAAGAAGCATCCATCCACATCGACCAAGGATTATTATTTTTAATTGTATTATTCGATGCTTGTATTGCTTTTATTGCTGAATTTAATAAAGCGTGACCAAGATCTATTTTAACATTATTTTGCGATAAGTTGTTAGAATTTCTATTGAACCTTAAGTAATCAAGCCTCTCCGACAACATACTGACAGACTGTGTAAAGTCATTGCTTGCTAATTCTGATTGGGCATTAATAGAGCCTACTACGACTTTATCCTTTGTTGGATTTGATTTAGACGTAGTTGTAAAACTTAATGCAGTTGTTGAACTAATTCCTGCATAAGAATTACTTGAAGCATCATCAAATGCAGTTGCATCTATTAATACATAATATTCTGTTCCATAATCAAAATCATTTGATGGACTTACAGTTATTTCAGATGATCCAGTTCCAGTAACATTAGAACCTGTGACATCAATTTGTTCAACTGTACTATCATCACTCGATTTTTTGATTGTAATATTTCCGGTTTCAACATCAACACTCTCACTAAAATTAAGGACTATGTCACTATCTATAGAAACATCTTCTGAGTTATCAGCTGGCGTTGATGAACTTAATGTTGGGTTACTTGAGTCAAGTGTTGTAAAACTTAAAGCAGTTGTAGAACTTATTCCTGCATAAGAATTTCCAGCACTGTCGTCAAATGCACTTGCATCTATTAATACATAATATTCAGTTGAACCACTCAAATTTGATGACGGATTAATTGTAATTTCTGTTCCATTTGCGCCACCACCAATAGGTACAAATCCGTTTCCAGATATGTTGCTTGATGTAACACTTATAGTTTCAACAGTGCTATTATCCGATGTTTTTTTGATTGTGATATTTCCACTTTCAGTATCTACAGTCTCATTAAAAGTAAGCACTATATTTGCATCCACAGCAACTGCTGTCGCATTATCTGCAGGAGTAGATGAGCTTAAAGTTGGCGCAGTGTTATCTACGGTAGTAAAATTTAAAGCAGTCGTGCTAGATATTCCCTCATATGAGTTACTTACGCTGTCATCAAAAGCGGTTGAGTCAACTAACACATAGTATGTCTCGCCTCCTGAAAAGTTTGATGATGGAGTGATCGTTATTTGAGAAGATCCTGAGCCTGATACTTGTCCACTAGTTACATTAATTGTTTCAACTGTTGAATTGTCAGATGTTTTTTTAATGGTAATATTTCCACTTTCAGCATCAACATTTGAGCTAAAGTTTAGAACAATTGTTGAGTCAACTGCAACACTGGTTGCATTATCAGCTGGCACTGACGAACTTAATGTTGGTGGAGCAGTGTTCTCTGTATTATATAGGGTCTGAACTTCTGAGGCACTCAAGTCTGTTTTCCATAATCGTAATTCATCAGCTGATGCATCTAGTCTATTACCCCCGGTCCAATCCATAAAATTTCTGCCAAGAACTAAACCGTAGTCTTGTATTCTAAAAACATTAGATAAAGTTTTTGTGCCAACTACAGAACCATCAATATATATTTTTCTGGTATTGCTACCATCCCAAGTGACTACATAATGATGCCAATTACCATCGCTATTTTTTCCACCTGTAGAAACATTATAACCTCTGTTACAACTATTAAATTGAATATTGCTGGCCAGTCTAACGACTGCACCGTATCCACCAGATCCACAAGATATCATTCCACCAAAAGCAAATAAATCCATTGTTGTGCTTGAGGATGATTTTGCCCAGACACTAATGGTAAAAGCATCTCTAATGCCCATTCCATTATTTGTGGGAAGTGTTTGGGTACCGAAATAAATCCAATCTCCATCTCCATCAAAAATATAAGCGGAATTGGAATTTCCAAATCTATCTGTTGTTAATTGAGGATCTCCGGTTATTTCGCCATCATATCCATTTCCACTGCTATCAGTTGCATCTCCAGAAAATGGATAGTAAGCAACAATATTGCTGGATTGAGGAATCGCTCCAAATGAAAAATTATTTAAAAATGAAAATAATATTAAATATAAAAAAAAAAAATTTTTATTAATTTTCATAATGTGTTCTAAGGAGAATTTAACTTTTTTATTTAATTGATCTAGTTAATTTTTATGACGTTTTGACATATCAGAATTTACTTGAAACCTCGAAATTGATACCATAATCAGGAATATTACTTAACAAATTGTAATTTGATCCAAGATTAACGTCAAAACCTTTAATTTTCCGTTTGTAAGAAATTAGTGCATTTTCGTCACGTATCCCCATTACATATTCTTGATTGCTAGATCTAGTATAACCTGTCAAAAAATAAAACGTATCACTCTGCGAATTATCAGTTTGATTGATCTCATAAAATGTCATTAACGACCATCCATTTTTTTTAAGAACATCAAAACCTATTTTTCCTTTATAACTTTTATCATCTGCTTGATCTATTGATTTTGTATATTTTGTATTTGGATCTGAAACATAATTTACGGATGCATCTGAATTAGGACTTAAATCTAACCCAACTTCAAAACCAGCTATAGGTCTTAAAATATAATCATTCTTTGATATCTCATTATTAACTGTAAAGCCTGTGTATAAACCCATTGTTTCAATATTTTGCTGTCCATATTTTAACGGACTAGTTCCTGTTTCATCATATTCATCTAATGTTGTGTAACTAAGGTCTAACCTGATGTTTGGTGAAATATCTGAGTTATTTTTTTTAAAACTATTTATATACTGCAATGAACCAAATAGTTGTTTGCCATTTCTAAATCCACTTAAAGTACTTTCTCCACTTCTTCTCACATTCTTTATGTCGAGTTTGCTTAGTCCTAAAATTCCCTCTAAATAAATATTGTCATTCATATTAATTGTTCTGTATGTCGAAAAGCTATAAGAGTCTATATCGCTTGAAGTTCCCGCATTACCAACATCGACATTTTCTTGAGTATAGGTCAGTGTAAATCCATGTAGTGTAGTTTGATTTATTTTTTTATCCATTCCTAACGTAACAGCATTAGTATCTATATTTTTTTTAGACGATTTGTCTGTAGCATCAACAGTCCCGATACCAACACTTCCCTCACTCCAAAAAAGCCAGTTGTCTGTAATATTCTTTTCAGGTTGAGTGGTGCCAATAGATTGTGAAATTAATTCTGAAAGCTCATTTAATTTGGGGTCATTAAATTTAAAGTTAATTTTTTGAGCTAATAATTCGTCATCCAAACTATATCCTCTTATCCAATTGAGTCTGTTAAATATAGGTGTTGTAACACGTGTAACAATTTTTTTTGGAGCTTCTGTTTGCGCCTCTATTAAACCAACTACGTCTTTGTCATCCAAAGGACTTCCTGATCCAGTTGAAAAATTATAAGTTGTCACATCGCTTGAGCCTATTCCAGCAAAATTATTTCTTGAAATATCTACTATTGCTGTAGCATCAATTTGAAGTGCATAATTTGTATTATCTTCTAAATCAGCTGTGGGATTAATAGTTATCTGTGTATTAGTTGATAAAGTTACATCAGAAGTAACGTCGAATGATTGAACTATCGAATTATCTTTAGTTTTTCTTAAAACAATGTTTCCAGTACCAACTTTTATAATTTCACTAAAATTTAAAACAATATTTGCATCCTTAGCAACAAACGTTGCACCATCGCTTGGGGAGGTCGATGACAAAGTTGGATCAGTTCCAGGTGTATCACTACTCCAAACAGCACCATAGATTGTTCCATCATTATTATTTTTTTCCCCAAATAAAGTAGACGAACCTGAACCATTATTTTCATTACTGACCAAAGAATCCATTGTCCAGTATTCTCTCAATGATGCAGAGGAAGTATAGTTTCCATAATCATCTCCAGCATATAAAGTTTCGCCAGAATTATATAATTGAGCAACAGCATCCGCCGACAAGGTAGCTGCCCAGACAGCAACCTCGTCTATGTGTCCTTTAAAATAATATCTTGCATTTGCACTACCTCCAGCTCCTATTCTTAAAACATTTTGTGTGTTAGGTGATAAAGAACCACTATTAAATTCGTCAATTTCGACTCCATCAACATATAATCTCATAGTTGTTGTGGTGTTATCAAAGGTAAGCGTTTGCATCTGCCAAGTTCCCCAATTAGGTAACTCATTTGAATTAAGTTGTTTCCATGCTGAACCATTGCCACTCCAAACAGCAAAAGCACGACCGGTACCACCAGAGCCACCAGTTGGATGTTGTTGATATAATTTATAGCCTGTGTGGGAGCCTCTAGATGTTATTGCGGATTGCCAATCAGTATTTTGTTGTGTTTTCACCCAAGCATTGACAGAAAAATTTCCGGACGGATTTAAAGAGGTGTGAAGTGGAACCTCAACTTTGTCATCTGAGCCATCAAATTCTAATGAGAAATCTGCAGCATATAAAATACTTGATGGTAGAAAAATAGAAATTAAAAAAAAAAGTTTAATTATTTCTTTTAATCTAAAATCAAAACGTTTGTATAAGTATCTAAAGAATAACATCTAATCACATGTAAAATGATTAATATATTAATAAAATGATTATTATCTAGAGTAATATTCAATAACTAAATTAGGCTCCATTGTAACTGGATATGGAACTTCCTCAAATTTTGGAACTCTAACAAACTTAACTTTTTTATTTTTTTCATCAACTTGAAGATATTCTGGGGTTTCTCTTTCTTTGCTTGCTAGAGCTATATCTACTATTGCTAATTGTTTAGACTTATCTCTTATTTCAATAGTATCTTCCTCTTTCACTTGATAGCTAGATATATTAACTTTTTTTCCGTTAACTTTTACGTGTCCATGATTAATTAATTGCCTTGATGAAAATATTGTGCTTGAAAGTTTTGATCTATAAATTACAGCATCTAATCTTCTCTCTAATAATCCTATTAAGTTTTCAGCAGTATCTCCTTTTTTCATTATTGCCTTTTTATATACATTTCTAAACTGTCTCTCATTCATATTACCATAGTAAGATTTTAATTTTTGTTTTGCTTGAAGTTGTACACCGAAGTCGGATGGTTTTGAACTTTTGCTTTGTCCATGTTGACCTGGTGGGTATGCTCTAGTATTAAACGGACTTTTAGGTCTTCCCCATAGGTTAACCTTTAACCTTCTGTCAACTTTGTGTTTAGAGTTTAATCTTTTTGTCATTTAATATTTGGGTTTATAAACCTCAGTCTATTTTTGTCAATCAACCTTTTTTTTTGCTAAACTTGCAAATACACTAGATAATATACGTATTTCTTTTTCCGAAAGTTCCATTCTATAAAAAATATTTCTTAAATTTTCGAGCATTATTGATTTTTTTTCTCTAGGGTTGAAAAAATTAATTTTATCCAAATTTTTTAAACATTGATCCATCATTACTTGTATCTGTTTTTTAGATCCTTTTTTAATTTTATTCGATTTATTATAATTAATTTTTTTTTTGTATAATAAACTAAAAATGCTTTGGCAAACCAAAATTAAACTATGTGATAAATTTAATGATTTAAATTTTTCATTTGACGGGATGCTCATAGTGCAATTTGCATAACTAATTTCGTAATTAGACAATCCAGAGGCCTCAGATCCAAATATAAATCCTATTTGCTTTTTAAAATCAATTTTTTTTAATTCATTTAGATTAATATGTTTGATATTTTTATTTCTAAACCTAGATGAAGTTGCAATTAAATAATCAAAATTCTCCAAACTATCTTCAAATTTATTGTACAATTTTGCATTTTTTATTATTTCCTTTGCTCCTACAGATGTTGCATAAATCTTATCATTAGGAAAACTTGGTTTTGGATTTATTATCACAAGATTAGAAAAATTAAAGTTTTTCATCGCTCTAGCGCATGCGCCAATATTTTCTGACAGCTGAGGTTTATTTAGAATAAAAGAAATATTTGAAAAAGACATTAATTACTTGCAGGTGCATTGTCTTTAAACAATTTGTAGTCCAAACTATCTACCAACGCTCTAAATGATGCTTCTATGATATTCGGCGATACACCAATTGTGAACCAGTTTTTGCCTTTAGAGTCAGTGCTTTCAATTGAAACTCTTGTAACCGCCTCTGTACCTGTATTTAAAATTCTTACTTTATAATCAACTAGTTTTAAATCCTTTAAGTATTCAGCATACTTCTCTAATTTATCTACATTATTTCTTATAGCATTGTCTAACGCATGAACGGGTCCGTTCCCCTCACCTTCACAAATTATTTTTTCTCCGTCTACTTCCAATTTAGCTTTAGCTTTTGAAATTATTTTGTCTTCATTGTTTTTACTTACAGATACATCGTATTCTTTAATTGAAATGTATCTTGGTATTTTAGCTATAATTCTTCTTGCCAAAAGTTCAAAAGATGCATCTGCTCCATCGTAACTATATCCGATAAATTCTCTGTCTTTAACTTCTTCTAAAAGTTTTTTTATTTTTGGATCACTTTCCTCTATTTCAATTCCAATAGTTTTAAGTCTAGACATTATATTGGATTTTCCAGACTGATCTGAAACTACAATATTCCTATTATTACCAACATCTTCTGGGTTAATATGCTCATATGTTTTTGGATCTTTTTGAACAGCTGAAACATGTAATCCACCCTTATGTGAAAATGCAGCGGCTCCAACATAAGGCAAATGTTTATTAGGTTTTCTATTTAGTATTTCATCTAATAGCCTTGAGCATTGAGTAATATGTTTAATATTTTTCTCTTTAATATTAATTTCAAATTTATCAGAAAATTCTTTTTTCAGATGAAATGTGGGTATTAAAGACATTAAGTTTGCATTACCACACCTTTCACCAAGACCATTGATGGTTCCTTGAACTTGTCTTGCACCTGATAGTACTGCTGCGATCGAATTTGCTACTGCATTACCTGTATCGTTGTGTGCATGAATTCCCAAGTTTTTACCAGGCACGTGTTTTGTCACCTCTTTTACTATTGTACTAACTTCATGAGGGAGTGTTCCACCATTTGTATCACATAATACAATCCATGTTGCACCATTATCGTAAGCAGCCTTTATACAAGCTAAAGCATATTTAGGATTTGATTTGTACCCATCAAAGAAATGTTCAGCATCAAACATAAATTCCTTATTATTTTTTACAAAGTGTTTTGTAGTTTCACTTATATTCTCCAAGTTTTCCTCGTTTGAAATTCCTAAAGCTACATCAACATGAAAGTCCCATGATTTTCCAACTAAACAAACTGATTTAGTATTTGAATTTAATATTGCAGATAAACCTGGATCATTTTCTGCGCTTCTGCCTGTTTTTTTTGTCATTCCAAAGGCAGTAAAATTTGAATTTTTTAAATTTAATTTTTTTTGAAAAAATTCGGTGTCTGATGGATTAGCTCCAGGCCATCCTCCCTCAATATAATCAACACCCAAATTGTCTAATGCGTGAGCTATTTTTGTCTTTTCATCTATTGAAAAGTGAACACCCTGTGTTTGTGCACCATCCCTTAGTGTTGTATCAAATATATATAGTCTCTCTTTGCTCATTTAATTTTCCAAGTTGTTTTACCATCTTTGTCTTCAATTAAAATACCTTTGTCCATTAGTTCATTTCTAATTTTATCAGCTAATTCGTAATTTTTATTGTCTCTGGCTTTATTCCTTTGATCTATCATAGAATTAATTTCAGCCTCAGATAGTTTTATTTTACTTTTTTTGAAAGACATCCACTGATCTTTTGTTTCGTTTAAAAGGCCTATAAAGTTACACGCAGCAACAAACTTTTCTTTATCATCTATGCTTCCATCTTTAGCCTTTTCAAATAATTTATGTAAGACTGATATGTAACTGGGTGTATTTAAATCATCGTATAAAGGCATTAAATCTTCGTCATCAATTAAAACTTTTTTATTAATTTTTGTGTAGCAAGAGTACCATTTATCGATTGTCTTATAACAATCGTCCATTAGTTTATCGTTCCAATCTAAAGGTTGTTTGTAGTGAGAACTTATCAATGCAAGTCTTAGAACCTGACCATTATATTTTTTTTTAAAATTAGATATTTTTAAAATGTTACCTTGAGATTTAGCCATTTTCTCCTTAGAGATAGTAATAAATCCATTGTGGACCCAATATTTAGCAAAAGCTTTTGTATCATTCGCGCATACAGATTGGGCAATTTCATTTTCATGATGTGGAAAAATTAAATCTCTACCTCCACCGTGGATATCAAAAGTGCTCCCTAGATATTTTTTTGACATAACAGAACACTCCAAATGCCAGCCCGGTCTACCTTTGCCCCATGGGGAGTCCCATGATGGTTCGTTAGTTTCAGAAGGTTTCCAAAGAACAAAATCCTCTGGATTATTTTTGTTTTCCGAAACATCAACTCTAGATCCAGCAATTAAATCATCTAATTTTTTGTTTGAAAGTTTTCCATAATCACTAAATTTTTTAACTTTAAAATAAATATGTTTATCGCTTTCGTATGCAAAACCTTTTTTAATAAGATTTTCAATCATTTCGATCATTAATTTAATATTATCAGTAGCTTTAGGCTCATGGGATGGTGTTTCACATTTTAAATATTCGCAGTCCTCATGAAAAACTTTAGTAATATTTTTTGTTAAGTCTAATATTGAAATATTTTTCTCTTTTGATGATTTTATAATTTTATCATCTATATCTGTAATATTTCGAACATAGGTTACAGAATTTTTACCATATTTACACTTGAGAACTTTGAATAAGATATCAAAGATAACTATTGGTCTTGCATTACCAATATGTGGATCATCATAAACTGTTGGTCCACAAACATACATGCCAATATTTTTGTCGTTTATAGGTATAAACTTTTGTTTTTCACCTCCTAAACTATTTGATAAAAAGATATCTTTGTTCATTAATTCCAATTTCTAAATCCACTTGTAAGTGGAAATCTTCTATCTCTTCCAAACGCCTTTGAAGTTACTTTTGGTCCTGGCGCTGCTTGAAATCTCTTATATTCTGATCTTGCTAAAAGTTGAGCTGTTCTTTCAACTACCCTCTTATCAAAACCTTTGGAAACAATTTTTTCTACAGATATTTCTTTTTCAACTAAATCTTTTAAAATTTCATCAAGAACATCGTACTCTGGCAAACTGTCTGTGTCCTTTTGGTTTTCTCTTAGTTCAGCTGTTGGTGCTTTATTGATAATATTTTCTGGTATTACTTTACCTTTGGGTCCTTTAAACATATCTGAAAAATTTTTATTCCTCCACTCACAAAGTTTGAATACATCTGTTTTCCAAACATCTTTTATAGGTGCATATCCTCCACACATATCACCATATAAAGTAGAATATCCAACAGCATACTCTGATTTATTTCCAGTAGCTAAAACCATGTAACCATATCTATTAGATAATGCCATTAACAATAACCCTCTCAATCTAGATTGAATGTTTTCCTCGGTAATTCCTGGGGAATATTTTGGACCTTTAAAATCACCCAGGATATTTTCAACAATTTTCATAGCCTCGCTTATTTTTAAATTTGAATACTTAATTTTAAGTAATTCAGCTACCTCTTTTGCATCACTTAGACTTTCTTTACCTGTGTATGGACTTGGTAACATTATAGCTTGAACAAGATCAGACCCAAAAGCATCAGTTGCAACAGCAGCGACTAATGCTGAGTCTATTCCGCCTGATAGTCCAAGAACAACTCCAGGAAATTTATTGTTGTTAACGTAATCTCTTAATCCAAGGACTAAAGCTTTATAAAGTCTTTCTTCAGATGAAGAGCTATTATTTAATTTGCCGGTTCCAATCCATTTTCCATTTAGTTTTTGAAAATCAACAACGGAGGTCTCCTCTTTAAACTCTGATGAACTATAAAATTTTTTACCATCGTGATTAAGAGCAAATGAAGAACCATCAAAAATTAATTCGTCTTGACCACCAGTTCTATTTAAATAGATAATTGGTAACTTTATTTCATCTACTCGTAAAGATGTTACTGAACTTCTTTCGTCACTTTTTGAAGTTGTAAATGGTGAAGCATTAATTGCTATTATAATTTCAGCACCAGAACTACATAGTTTTTTTAATACTGTGCTTTCCCATATATCTTCACAAATTGGTAATCCAAATTTAATACCTTTAATTTCTACACAATCCTCTAATGGTCCTTGTTTAAATATTCTTTGCTCATCAAATACACCAGTATTTGGAAGTTCATATTTATCTTTAATTGATATAATTTTGCCATTTTCGATCACAAATACAGAATTTTTAATACTCTCATTATCTTTTCTAGGTGCGCCCACAATAATTGCGGATTTATTATCCTCGGTACTTTTAACAAGTTTATTTATCTCCTCTTTAACTAAATTTAAAAAATCTTCTCTTAAAACCAAATCATCAATTGGATATCCAGATACATAAAGTTCTGGTGCTACTAAAATATCTATATCTTCGTCTAATTTCGACCTAATTGAAATTAACTTTTTAATATTTCCAGATACATCACCCACCAACGGGTTTAACTGTGCTAGAGCAATTTTAAGTTTTTTGTCCATATTTAAAGATATATTCACTTTTCATTAATATTGTATAGAAATAATAGTCATACCTAATTAATTGTTTAAATTAGGCTTAAGAAGCCGCTTTAATAATATTTTTTGCGTAATTTGAATTTTTCTTAATTTCATCAGAAATTAAAAATGCCAATTCTAATGCCTGGTCTGCATTTAGCCTAGGGTCACAGTGTGTATGATATCTGCTAGATAAATCTTGTTCAGAAATATTCTTTGCTCCACCTGTGCATTCTGTTACGTTTTGACCTGTCATTTCGATGTGTAATCCACCAGCATATGATCCCTCACTTTGATGAACTTCAAATACATTTTTTACCTCTTTGACAACATTATTAAATGGTCTAGTTTTAAAACCTGTAGATGAGACTAAAGTATTTCCATGCATTGGATCACATGACCAAATTACGTTTAGGCCTTCTTTTTTTATACCTCTAATAAGTTTAGGTAAAAATTTATCAACTTTATCGTGTCCATAACGAGATATTAGAGTAATTTTACCTTTTTCATTTTGTGGATTAATTTTTTCACAAATTTTAGCTATTTCATCTGCTTTAGATGTTGGTCCACACTTAATTCCTATTGGGTTTTCAATTCCTCTACAAAATTCAACATGTCCTCCGTCAATTTGTCTTGTTCTATCTCCTATCCATACAAAGTGAGCAGAAGTATCGTGGTATTCACCAGTTGTAGAGTCTACTCTTGTCATGCTTTCTTCAAAAGGTAAATGCAACGCCTCATGTGAAGTCCAGAAATTTACCGTGTATAGTCTTCTGTTAAATTCAGGAGTTATACCGCATGCTTCCATAAATGCTAAGGCATCAGCAATTTTATCTTCTAACTCTTTAAATTTCTTAGCTTGTGGACTAGATTTTATATATCCCAAGTTCCATAGGTGAACTTTTTTCAAATCTGCAAATCCTCCATTCGAGAAAGCTCTTAATAAATTTAAAGTTGATGCTGACTGTGAATAAGCTCTAAACATTCTCTTTGGATCAGGCTTTCTTGCTCTCTCATTGAATTCAATTCCATTTATGTTATCACCTAAGTAACTAGGTAACTCTTTATCACCTTGTTTCTCAGTTGGTGCACTTCTTGGCTTAGAAAATTGTCCAGCTATTCTTCCAAGTTTTACAACTGGTAATGATGCAGAATAAGTTAATACAAGTGACATTTGAAGTATTAACTTAAAGGTATCTCTTATATTGTCTGGATGAAATTCTGCAAAACTTTCTGCACAATCTCCACCTTGTAATAAAAACGCTTTTCCATCAACAACATTTGCAAGTTGATCTTTTAAATGTCTTGTTTCTCCAGCAAAGACTAATGGTGGGGATGATTTTAATTTATTTAAAACCATATCTAATTCTTTTTCATCCTCATATGTTGGGATGTGTTTTACTGGATATTTTTTCCAACTATTTGTTTTCCAATTTTTCATATTCAACTGCTAATTGTTCTATCAAAGTTTAATTATTATTCAACTGTAACAGATTTAGCTAAATTCCTTGGTTTATCAATGTCGCAATTCCTTAATAAAGCAACATGATACGCTAAAAACTGAATAGGTATCGTAAGCAGAAAAGCACTAATGTTGGGATGCGCATCTGGAATTTGAAATTTAAATCTAATGTTTTCACTTAATGTTTCTGATGTATCATTAGTAATCATTAGAACCTTACCACCTCTGGCAATGACCTCTTGCATATTTGAAATAGTTTTTTCAAAAAATCTATCTTTTGGTGCTAATACAACAATTGGCATACCGTCTTCAATTAATGCTAATGGACCATGTTTCATCTCACCAGCTGCATAACCTTCTGCATGAATATAAGAAAGTTCTTTTAATTTCAAAGCACCTTCCATTGCAATTGGGTAAGAGTAACCTCTTCCAAGATACATGGTTCCTTTTGCATCAATAAAATCTCTGGCAATCTCTTGAATTTCATTTTGTTTAGTAAGAGTTAATTTTATTAAATTAGGAATTTTTTTTACATCTTCTATTATTTTTTTAAATTCTTTTTGATCTATATCATTTCTATCTTTAGATATTTTTAAAATTAAAAGAAATAAAACTAACATTTGTCCAATAAATGCTTTTGTTGAGGCAACTCCTATTTCTGGACCAGCATGAATTGGTAATACAAAATCAGATAATCTAGCTATAGAACTCTCTACAACATTAACTATCCCGCATGTTTTTACTCCATTTTTTTTGCATTTTTCTAATGCTGCATAAGTGTCCGCTGTTTCACCCGACTGAGATACAAAAATATATAAATCATCTTTGTTTAATTTTACTTTTCTATATCTAAATTCAGAAGCTATATCTGCCTCCACATCAATTGAAGTTAATTCTTCAATCCAATATTTTGCCATTAAACATGAATGATAAGCGGTTCCACAAGCTATCAGTCTTATTTTTTTAATTTTTAATGGATCAATTGGAATATTGTAGATATTTATTTCATCTCTAGACTTATCTAAATATTCATTAATACATTTTTTTGTGGTGTTACTTTGTTCATCAATCTCTTTTGACATAAAATCCTTAAAATCTCCTTTGTCAGCCACATTATCTTCGTTAGAAACTTCAAAAATTTCTTTATTTATTTTTTGTTTATTGCTGTTAAAAAATTCAACTTTTTCTTTGTGTAAAATACAAAAATCTCCATCATCTAAATATGAAATTTTGTTTGTCATAGACTTAAGAGCATAAGAGTCTGAGCCAATAAAATTTTCATTATGACCATAACCAACAGCTAACGGACTCCCTCTTCTAGCTCCAACTACGATGTCTTTAAAATCTTTAAATATGACACCTAAAGCAAAACTTCCAACAAGTTTGTTTAAAGTTTTATGAATACTATTTATTAAATCCTCAGATTTTAAGTAATCATTTAAAATAATTGTAATGACTTCTGTGTCTGTTTGGGATTTAAATTTATATCCTTTTTTTTCATACTCCATCTTTAATTTATCCGAATTTTCAATTATTCCGTTATGTACAACAGAAACTTTTTCTGTAGAATGTGGGTGAGCATTGATTTGATTTGGAACGCCGTGAGTTGCCCAACGAACATGTCCAATTCCCAAATCACCTGAGGATGGATTTTCAAATAATATTTTTTCTAGATTTTCAACTCTTCCAGAGCATTTTTTCTCTTCAATAATACCATTATTTAATGTTGATATGCCAGCAGAGTCATATCCTCTATACTCTAGTTTTTTTAAAGCATTAATAATACTAGAAGAAACTGATTTATTGCTAACGATACCTACAATTCCACACATTATTTTTTGTTCTTTCTTTTATAATTTTTGATTTGTTGTTGATCTGATCTAGTTAATGCAAGCGATTTAGATTTAACATTTTTTGTTATTACAGATCCAGCTCCAATAATACTATTATTGTTTAACGTTATTGGAGCAACTAAAGCTGTATTTGAACCAACAAAAACATTATTTTTAATTTTTGTTTTATATTTTTTAGCACCGTCGTAATTGCATGTTATTGTACCTGCGCCTATATTTGAATTCTGTCCAATATTTGTATCCCCTATATACGAAAGATGATTAACTTTAGACTTATACCCAACTGTACTTTTTTTTACTTCCACAAAATTTCCGATTTTAGAACCAGATTTCAAAACAGTCCCTGGTCTAAGTCTTGCATAAGGACCTATAACAACATTGTTGTCGATTTTTGCATTTTCAATATGAGAAAATGAATTTATCTTAACATTATTTTTAATTACAACTTTTTCACCAATGACTACGTATGGTTCTATTGTAACTCTTTTACCAATTTTAGTATCTTTTGAAAAAAAAATTGTTTCTGGGGAAACCATTTTTACACCTTTTTTTAAAAACTTTTGTCTTAGTCTATTTTGTATTTTTTTTAATTCTGTTTGTTTCATTTGCTATTTTTCTTATAGTTAAGTAAATTACAAAATTAAGTCACAAAATATTTCTTAATAATACTTTATATATGACTCAAAAATTTACTATATTGTTTGATCTTGACGGCACTTTGGCGGATACAGCCCCAGACCTAATGAAAGCTCATAATCATGTAATGAATAAATTCGGGTTTTCATCAAGAAATATAGATGAAATTAGGAATTTAGCTGGCAGAGGTGCCGCTGTGATGATTGGTAGATCGATATGGAAATCTGCTAGAAAGGAAATATCAAAAATTACTGATAATGAGATTAAACAAAATATGACCAAAGAATTTCTAAATTATTACAAAAAAAATTTAGTCGTAGACTCTAAATTGATCAATGGTGTTTACGAATTTTTAAATTGGTCAAAAAAAAATAATATCTCAATGGCTGTATGCACAAATAAGCAGGAAAACCTTGCTGTTGAATTCTTAAAAAAAATAAAAATTTATGATTATTTTGAATATGTGGCCGGAGGGAATACTTTTGATTACTGCAAACCTGATCCAAGACATATAACAAGTATTTTGGAAATAATTGGTGGAAATATAAAAAAAACTATTATGATTGGGGATAGTGAAAACGATGCTGAAGCTGCTAAAGCCGCAGGTGTACCAATGATTTTATTAGAAGATGGATACACTGAAAAAAAAGTTGAACAAATTTATCATAATCATTTAATTAAAGATTTTATTGGAATTGAAAAAATTATTTTAAATTACCTAGATGATTGATTTAAATATCTTATTCGCTTTAATAAGTTTTTATTTTGTAATGTATGTTACGCCAGGGCCTAATAATGCGATGGTTTTAACTTCAGGTTTAAAATTTGGCTTTTCAAAAACTATTCCACATATGACTGGTATCACTATAGGACATGTAACACAGCTAGTATTAGTATGTTTTGGTTTAGGCAAAATTTTTCAAATATTTCCAAATTTGCAAGATATATTAAAAGTTATATGTGCAATCTATTTGTTGTACTTAGGTTACAAAATTATTGGTTCATTCAGTAAAATAAAACAAGATGACTCTAGGCCTTTAAAATTTTATGAGGCAGCGTTTTTTCAAATAGTAAATCCAAAGGCATGGACTATATCCTCTATGGCTGCATCTGGATTTTTGCCAAAAGATGGTAATTTAATTTTTTCTACAATTTTTATTGGTTTTGTTGCTTTAATTATTTGTCCAATATCTATTTCTCCATGGGCAGCTTTTGGTTCTGCTATTAAAAATTTAGTTAAGAATAATAAAATAAAGGTTTTAATTGAATATTTTTTAGCATTTTTATTATTAATAACTGCCATTTTGATTGTATTAGATTAATAATAAACTATTACTATAATATTTTTTAGGAGTTAAATTGAAAAGCCATATTATAAAAGTATATCCATCAAAAATTAATTTACCCAAAAAGAAACAGCTTGCTTGGAAGATTGCAGAAATAGCAAGTGATAAAACAAAACTAGACAAAAATTCAATAGAAATGGCGATAAATAGAATAATTGATAATGCATCGGTTGCTATAGCGTCTGTTAATAGAAAAGCAGTTGTTGCATCCAGAGAAATGGCCCAAAGACATCCAAGAAAAAATGGGGCTACTATTTTTGGTATAAAATCAAAGAATCTATTTGATTGCGAGTGGGCAGCTTGGACCAACGGAACTGCAGTGAGAGAACTTGACTTTCACGATACATTTTTAGCTGCAGATTATAGTCATCCAGGTGACAACATCCCTGCTCTTTTAGCCGTAGCTCAACAAAAAAAAAGAAGTGGTTTGGATTTACTAAGAGGAATTATTACAGCTTACGAAGTTCAAGTTAATCTTGTAAAAGGAATATGTTTACATAAGCATAAAGTAGATCACATTGCTCACTTAGGGCCAAGTGTTGCTGCAGGAATTGGGGCAATGTTAAGATTAAACACTGAAATAATATTTCAATCTATTCAACAATCATTACACACTACAATATCAACCAGACAGTCAAGGAAAGGTGAAATTTCTAGTTGGAAAGCGTTTGCACCAGCTCATGCTGGTAAACTTGCAATTGAAGCTGTCGATAGAGCAATGCGTGGTGAGGGAGCACCAAGTCCGATTTACGAAGGAGAGGATAGCGTTATTGCAAGAATTTTGGACGGAAAAAAAGCAGTTTATAAAGTTCCACTTCCTAGATTAAATGAACCAAAAAAAGCGATATTGGAAACTTATACAAAAGAATACTCAGCAGAATATCAAGCTCAAGCTATTATTGATATTGCAAAGAAATTAAATAAAAAAATCGATAATTTAAAAAATATTAGAAAGATTGATATCTTCACCAGTCATCATACACATAATGTGATTGGTACCGGAGCAAACGATCCCCAGAAAATGGATCCAAAAGCTAGTAGAGAAACTTTGGATCATTCAATAATGTATATTTTTGCAGTGGCTTTAGAAGATGCAGATTGGCACCATGTTAAGTCTTACTCAAAAAGTAGATCAAATAAAAAAAGTACCATAAAGATATGGAGATCGATTAAAACTCATGAAGATAAAAAATGGACAAGAAGATACCACGATCCTGATCCAAAAAAGAAATGTTTTGGTGCAAAGGTAATAGTAACAATGAATAGTGGAAAAAAATATATTGAAGAATTAGAAAGAGCTGATGCTCATCCTTATGGAAGTAGACCTTTTAAAAGAAAAAATTATATTGATAAGTTTATGACTTTAACAAAAGGTATTTTGCCCATTAAAGAATGTAAAAGATTTTTAACAGATGTACAAAACTTGAGAAAATTAAAATCAGGTCATTTAAAAAAATTAAACTTAGAAGTTGATACATCCAAAGTAAAAAGGAATTTAAAAAGAGGTATTTTTTAGTGCATTTTGTAGACAAAAAAGCAAAAGATAAAAGAATAGATTTTACAAATAAATTGAAAACTGGAAAAATTTTAAGAGTTCCGGGTGCCTATAATCCTTTGACAGCAAAATTGATCGAAGAAATTGGTTATGATGCTGTTTATGTTTCTGGTGGAGTTATGTCGAATGATCTAGGTTATCCTGATATTGGTCTGACTACTTTAGAGGATGTGAGCAACAGATCAAAACAAATAGCAAGAGTGACAAACTTACCAACAATTGTAGATATAGATACCGGATTTAAAAATTGTTCTAAGACCATTAAATCATTTGAAAAAAATGGAATTACTGCAATTCACATTGAAGACCAAATAGATCAAAAAAGATGCGGACATTTAGATAATAAAGAATTAATACCCCAAGAAAAAATGGTAAAAAAAATTAAAGAGTGCGTTGAGTCAAAAAAAGATAATAATTTTAGAATTATTGCAAGATCAGATGCAAAGTCAGTAGAGGGATTAGATAAAATGATTGATCGATGTAAAGCATATATTGATGCTGGAGCCGAAATAATATTCCCTGAAGCATTGCATAATGAAAAAGAATTTGAAATTGTAAGAAAGTCATTAGACGTATATTTGTTGGCTAATATGACTGAGTTTGGGAAATCTAGACTTTTGGACTACAAAGTGCTTGAAAATATAGGTTTTAATATTGTGATTTATCCAGTTACCACCCAAAGATTAGCGATGAAAAGTGTAGAGGAAGGCTTGCGTGCTATTTTTGTAGATGGACATCAAAATAATTTGATTGATAAAATGCAAACTAGAAAAAGATTGTATGAGCTTGTTGAATACGAAAAATACAACTCTCTAGACGAAAAAATATACAATTTTAATACTGAAGGTCACGAATAATGGGTAAAGATATTAAAAAGGGTTTAATGGGTGTTACGGTTGACGAAACTTCCATCTCTAAGGTAATGCCAGAAATTAATTCTTTAACTTATAGAGGTTATGCAGCACAAGATTTGTGTGCAAAATGTAAATTTGAAGAAGTTGCATATTTAATATTAAATGGAAACTTACCAAATAAAAGACAACTTAAAGCTTTTGAGAAAGAAGAGAGAAAGGATAGAAGATTATCTAAAAGCTTGATTAAAGTTTTAAAAGAAATTCCTAAAAAAGCACATCCAATGGATGTAGCAAGAACAGCTGTGAGTGTCATGGGTTTAGAAGATAAAGAGACTTCGAATAATACACCAAGTTCGAATATGAGAAAGACTATGAGAATATTTGCAAAAACTCCAGTTGCATTAGCAGCATTTTACAGACTTAGAAAAGGAAAAAAAATTATTGAACCAAAAAAAAACTTATCTTTTGCTGAGAATTTTTTTCATATGTGTTTTGGTAAAGTTCCTAATGAAGATATAGTAAAAGCTTTTGACGTATCATTAATATTATATGCTGAACATAGTTTTAATGTTTCAACATTCACTGCGAGAACTATTACAAGCAGTTTATCAGATATACATGGTGCTATAACTGGAGCCATTGCAAGTTTAAAAGGACCCCTGCATGGAGGTGCTAATGAAGAAGTTATGCATATGATGAATGAAATAAAGAAACCAGAAAACGCTAGAAAATGGATTAACAATGCATTGAATAAGAAGAAGGTTGTAATGGGTTTTGGTCACAGAGTTTATAAAAGTGGTGATTCAAGAGTGCCAACAATGAGAGAATATTTTGGCAAAGTTGCAAAAATTACTAATGACAAAAAGTTCGAGAAAATTTACGATATTGTTGAAGAAGTAATGATCGAAAGAAAAAATATTCATCCTAACGTAGATTATCCTACTGGCCCAACATACCATTTAATGGGTTTTGATACTGATTTCTTCACGCCAATATTTGTAATATCAAGGATAATTGGTTGGTCAGCTCATGTAATTGAACAATACTCAACTAATAAACTTATAAGACCTTTAGCTGCCTACAACGGAAATAAATACAGAAAAGTTTTAGGTATTCATAAAAGATAATAGCTAGTGCTTCAAAGCTAACATATTTTCTTCATCAATTTTTGAAATTTTGTAATTATGTCTTTCAAACTTCATAATTATTTCTTCTAATTTTTCGCCAGTTTTAAAATGTCCATCAAAATGCTTAAATTCAAATACTATACTATTTATTTTAGCACTATTTAGGTCCATATCTTTTAATATTAGATATTCGCTTCCTTCAACATCTATAATCATCTTATCTATCTCATTTATTTGATATTTTTTTATTAAATCATGAAATTGCAATGATGGTATTTTTAAACTTTCTATGTCCTCTTCCTCTATTTGAAATCTTTTGGACTTATGATTTAATATGTGTTGTTTATCGAACGAACCTATTCCGCTGGCCCAATGTTTTTTTAGTTTACTAATCGAACTTTCTTTAACGTAATAAAAGTCTTTTTCACCTTTATCGTTGCTAATCGTTACCTGTTCTATAATCACATTATTATAATTTTTTAAATTTTCCTTGATAGCTCTAACATTGTGAGGAACTGGCTCAACTAATAAAACTTTTTCTTTAGTATATTTATCTAGTTCATTTTTAATATGAACGCCAATATGTGCACCTAGAACAACTAAACCAAACTTAGTCATCCATTTAGTTTATACTAACTAAAAGCTTCTGTCCAAGAACCTTGTGTGGATGCTTTTGAATACTCCGTTGCTCTACCTTCAAAAAAGTTCATATGTTCAACCGCATTTAACATCGTATCTAACCAAGTTAATGGATTTTTTTGAACATCATAAATTGGCTCTAGACCTAATTGAGTTAAACGTCTATTTCCAATAAATCTAATATAGTCCTTTACTTCTTGCGCAGTTAATCCTTTCATTGGACCCATTTCAAATGCCAAATCAATGAAAGCATCTTCATGCTCAACAATAGTTCTGCAAGCTTCATAAAGTTCTTTTTTTAGTTTTGGCGTCCAAATTTCTGGGTTCTCTTTTATAAACTCCTTAAAAATTCTGATCATCGAATTACAATGAAGAGTTTCGTCTCTAACAGACCAAGTAACTATTTGCCCCATACCTTTAAGCTTGTTATGTCTTGGAAAGTTTAGAAGAATTGCAAAACTAGCAAAAAGTTGTAGTCCTTCAGTAAAAGCACTAAATACAGCTACGGTTTTAGCAATATCTTCCTTTGAATTTACATTGAACCCTTGCATGTAATCATATTTGTCTTTCATTTCTTTATATTTCATAAAAGCAGAGTACTCTGACTCTGGCATTCCAATTGTATCTAGCAAATGTGAGTATGCAGCTACGTGTACTGTCTCCATCGCAGCAAAAGCGGTCATCATCATTAAAACTTCGGTTGGTTTAAATACACTCGTGTAATGTCTAAGATAACAATTATTAACTTCAACATCTGCTTGAGTAAAAAATCTGAAAATTTGAGTTACTAAATTTTTTTCTGGTTGTGATAAGTTTTTTTGCCAATCCCTTACATCGTCACCAAGTGGAACCTCCTCGGGTAACCAGTGTATTCTCTGTTGTGTTAACCATGCATCATAACACCATGGATACCTAAAAGGTTTGTAAACTGGGTTTTCTACTAAAAGACCCATTTTTTTTGGTTGAATAATTTCTTTACTAGATTTCTCTGTTACTGACATGATAGACACTCCTCATATTTATTTTCTTCTTCTTGTGTTTGTTTATTTTTTGATTTGTATACATTCGCTGTTATGTCAGTAGAATTAGCGTTGTTGACATTTTCAGCTCTTTGTATTGATTTTGACCTACAATAATAAAGACTTTTTAATCCTTTTTTCCAAGCTTGGAAATGGATTTGGTGAAGATCTTTTTTGTGTACATCGGCAGGTAAAAATAAGTTTATAGATTGTGCTTGTGAGATATGAGGCGTCCTATCTGCGCTCAAGTCGACAAGCCAT
>CACNCN010000012.1 GCA_902618975.1 uncultured Pelagibacteraceae bacterium
AATTTTTTTAATACCATCCTCTTGAAAAATTTCGTAACTAATTTGATCAATTTTGTCGTCTATTATAATATTACTATTACCACTAAGTTTTATTTTTGCCTCTTTAATATTTTTAGGATTTCCATCTAAATTTAAATTTATATTATTGTTAGTAAGTTTAATAAACTTTTTTATCAATAAAGTTTTATCTAATTTACTATTTGCAAAATTAAGGTCTAAATCCGGGATAATTAAATTGCTACTAAGATTAAATCTTTTAATTTTTAATTTATCGTTTATATTAAATTTAAATTTGTTTGATGTGCTTATTATTAAGTCTTTATTTTTTAAATATCTTGTAAGAGGAAATAAATTACCCAGATCTTTAATTAGTATTTTGCTTTCAAAGCTCTTTATATCACCTTCAACTAAATAATTTTTCTTATTTATTTTTTTAATTTTAATTAATTGTGACTCTAATAAATTATTATTAAATTTAGTATTTGAATTAATTATAGAATATTGATCATTTAGTAATGTAAATTTAAAATTTGATAATAAATTATTTTCACTATATTTTATTCTTAGGTTTTGAACGTACCCCTCTATTAAATAATCATTTTTTATTTTTCCCTTTTTGTCAAAATTAAAGTTCATACTAGTTTGGATTATTCCATCTTGAACAAACTTGCTTACTAACATCATCCTAAAATTATCTTTGAAAAGCCTTATATATTTAAGAATTGATTTAATATTATTACTATCACTGTTTAAGTTAATTGATTTAATAGGTGGCTCATTTTTTATGTATGATAAAACTGAAAATTCAGTTTTTATTTTTTTTATTTTTAAATTAATTTTTCCCGAAAATAATTTTGGATTTTCTGTAACTATTGAAATAGATAAATTTGATGGATTTAATTTTAAAAAAACTTTATTTAACTCTATGTTTAAATTTTTATCTATTTTTTTTATATTGTCAGATATTAGATAATTAAATGATTCTGTTTTAACTCCTATAAATGTAAGATAGGAAACTAGTATTGTTATAATAGTTAAGATTAATAATAAAACTTTACTAATTATTTTTAGCATTTAAGTTATATAGAGATTTTTCTAAAAAATTATCGATATAGCCATCTAAAACTTTGTCAGGGTCTGAACTTTCAAAATTTGTTCTGTTGTCTTTAACTAGTCGGTATGGATGTAATACATAAGATCTGATCTGATGGCCCCAACCAATATCTGATTTTGATTTCTGCATATTTTCATTTTCCTTCTCCTTTTTTTGAATTTCGTTTTCATATAATCTTGCTTTTAACATTTGCATACAAGTTTCTTTATTTTTGTGTTGTGACCTCTCGTTCTGACATTGAACAACTATTTTTGTTGGTAAATGTGTTATTCTAACCGCGCTATCTGTGGTATTAACATGTTGACCTCCTGCTCCACTTGATCGATATGTATCTATTCGTAAATCTTTATCTTTAATCTCAATATTTATGTTGTCCTTTATTACAGGGTAGACCCAAACACTTGCAAAACTTGTGTGTCTTCTGGCTCCCGAGTCAAAAGGAGATACTCTAACTAATCTATGGATTCCCGATTCTGACTTTAAAAATCCGTAAAGATAGTCTCCTTCTATTTTTAATATTGATGATTTTATGCCTGCCTCATCACCTTTATGCTCACTAATTAAATTTATTTTAAATTTTTTAATTTGAGCCCACTTCATATACATTCTTCTTAGCATCTCGGCCCAATCTTGGCTTTCCGTGCCACCAGCTCCAGCATGTATCTCTACATAAACATCTAAATTGTCATTTTCATTTGACAAAAAACACTTAATTTCATTTTTCTTTGCAATATTTTCTTGGTTGTTCAAGCTTTTTGAAATTTCTTTTAATAAAGAGCTATTATTTTCATCAAGGGCTAATTTATATAGTAATTTAATATCATTACTCTCATTTATAGAATTTCTTTGAGAATTAATTAGGTCATCATAAAATTTTTTTTCTTTTATGATCTTTTCTGCGCTATCTTTATTGTTCCAAAAATCAGGTAAAAGTATCTTTTTATTTATTTCCTCAATTTTTTTATGTATCTCTTTTTTGTCAAAGATACTCCTGTATTCTTTGGTTAATTTTTTCAATTTTAGTAATTTGTTTTAAAAAATCTTCATTCATTAATAAAAATTAAATATATTTTTTTTTGATAGTTTATAATTTAAAATTTGATTTTTTTCAAAATAGTTATTTTCATTATTAATTTTAAAAGCTTCAATTATAGTTTCTGTTGATCTATATTCTACTTTTTTACCTGTCTTTCCATCAATTACCATCATTTCAATACCTTTTGCTACTTTAAAGGGACGAGCATCTTTTTTATTAATTGCCTTTTTTATAAAATTTTTGAATACTGGCATAGCAGTTTTTGATCCTGTTTCAAATTTACCTAAACTTTTAGGTTCATCATAGCCTATGAAAACACCAACAACTAAATTTGAAGTAAATCCTATAAACCAAGTATCAGTATTATTATTTGTTGTGCCTGTTTTTCCAGCGAGATCCATATTAAGTTTCTTTAATTTTTTACCAGTTCCTCTATGTATCACTCCCTCTAGCATTGAAGTTATTTGATAAGAAGTTTCTGGGGAAAATACTTGTGTAAAATTGCTTTTAATTTTTGGTAATTCTTCGCTGGTAAATGATATACTATCACAATTTAAACAATATCTTTTTTCTGAATTAAAAATTGTATTACCCTCACTATCCTGTATTCTATCAATAAAAATAGGTTTAACTAGTTTTCCACCATTTAAAAATGAACTGTATGCAGTTGTTAATTTTAATAAAGTAGTTTCAGCTGATCCTAGTGATATAGAAAGTAATTCTTTTGGGTTATCATATATATTTAGCTTTTTTGTCAATTTATTTATTTTTTTTAAACCAAGTTCTTGAGCAATTCTGACTGTCATTAGATTTCTTGACTTCTCAATACCTGTTCTTAATGTTGATAATCCATAAAACTTTTTTCCATAATTTTCAGGTTTCCATAATTTTAAATCCTCTCCTTGTTCAAGAACTATGGGCGCATCAAGAATAAGCGAATTAGGCTTAAAGTTGTTTTCTAAAGCTAAAGCATAAATGAAGGGTTTAAATGCCGAACCAGGTTGTCTTAAGGCCTGAGTAGCTCTATTAAATTCGCTTTGTTTGAAACTAAAGCCTCCAGAAACAGCTTTCACTCGTCCAGTAAAAGGATCCATAACAACTATGCCTCCATTTACAAGTGGCATTTGTTTTAAACTATATAAATTTTCTGAAATATTTTTTACATAAATTACATCACCGATATTTAATAATTCACTTAATTGTTTTTTTGTCCACGATACATCGTTATAATTTATGAAGCCTTCTTTTTTGTTATTAATTTCTATTTCAACGTTAAATTTATTTATTTTTTTTACAATCGCTAATTCCCAACCAATAGACTTTTCTAATTTAAATTTTTTTACACTTTCAATCCAATTAGTTTTATAATTTATATTATCCAAAGGTCCTCTCCAGCCTCTTCTTTTATCATATTGCTCCAAACCATATCTTAAAGATGCAGTCGCATGTTTTTGTAGTCTAAGATCTAAAGGTGTTTTAATATTAAATCCTTGTTTATAAACTTTATCAAATCCATACTTCTCAACTATTGATTTTCTTACATCTTCTACAAAATACCTCGAGTCTTCTAGATAAATTTTTTTTCTTTTATTTAATTTTATGTCTTGGTTTAAAAAGAATTCCAAATCTTTTTTACTAATATATTCATTATCATACAAATTATTTAGAACTAGATTTCTTCTGAATAAAGCAAGCTCTTTATTTTTATAAGGGTTGTATTTACTTGGAGCTTTTGGCAATGCTGCTAGCAAAGATGCTTCGGTATAATCTAAATCACTTATAGGTTTATCAAAATATTTTAAACTAGCTGAGGCTACACCATAACTACCTTCGCCCAAATATATTTGATTAAGGTATAACTCTAAAATTCTTGTTTTAGATAACGCTCTCTCAATTCTAAATGCTAGAATTGCCTCTTTTATTTTTCTATCTAGACTAACTTCATTTGTTAATAGAAAGTTTTTAGCAACTTGTTGAGTAATTGTTGATGCGCCCTCTAATCTTTTTGAGGATAATAGATTAAATATGTTGTTGTAAATTGCCCTTATAACCCCCTTAGCATCGACCCCTGGATGGTCAAAAAAATTTTTGTCCTCTGAGGATAAAAATGAATTTATTACCTTTTGAGGAATAGAGTCGTACGGTATAAAAATTCTCTTTTCTGATGAAAAGTCTATAATTAATTGCCCGTCTCCCGAGTACAATTTGCTAGATACTGAAGGTTTATAATTTTTTAAAAATTTATAATCTGGCAGTTTATTTGAATAAATCCACAGTATAGAAATAACGAATATTGATGATAAAATTAAAAAAAATGTGGAAATTATTAAAAGTTTTCTAATTAACTTATTCATTTTTATTTTAATTATTCAATGAATTTGTTAATGTTAAGGCAGAAAACTATAAAAAAATGAATAAAAATTATCAAATATTATGGCAAAAAATTTATATATTGATGCATCGCATCCTAATGAAACTAGAGTTGTACTTAAATCAACAGAGAATATTGAAGATTATGAATACGAAAGTGTAAATAACACTTTAATAAAAAATAATATTTACCTAGGAAAAGTAAGTCGTATAGAGCCTTCACTTCAAGCGGCTTTTGTTGATTTTGGAAGAGAGAGACACGGTTTTTTGTCATTTAATGATATTCAAAGTGACTACTATCAACTTCCTAAAGATGATTTAGAAAAAATTAAACAAGAGGAACAAAAAGCTAGGGAAGAATTATCTAAACAAAGTGAGATAAATGAAACTTCTGTTATTGAAAATAATGATGAAGTTTTAAACTCTGTTGATGACGTAGATAAATCTAGCGCTAAAGACAACAATGAAAGTAAGCAAGAAAAAAATTTTCCATCTAAAAGATATAAAATTCAAGAAGTAATCAAGCCTAATCAAGTTATATTAGTTCAAGTTTTAAAGGATGAAAGAGGCATGAAGGGCGCAGCTCTAAGTACTTTTATTTCAATCGCTGGTAAATATATTGTTTTAATGCCAAATACCCCTAAAGGCGGCGGTATATCACGTAAAATTTTTAATCCATTAGATAGAAAAAAAATTAGAAAAATTTTAAATGAAATTGAAATTCCAAAGGAAATGGGAATTATTGTAAGAACTGCTGGATCAAATAAAACTAAAAATGAAATTAGCAATGATCTAAAAAATTTAATTATTTCTTGGGAGAAAATAAAAGATAATGCTTTAAACTCTATTGCACCAGCTTTAATTCATCAAGAAAGCGATATTATAAAGAGAAGTTTAAGAGATATGTTTGATGATGAAACACAGAGTATTATTGTTGAGGGCAATGAAGGTTATCAAAAGACCAAATCTTATGTTAAATCTATGCTTCCAAAACATTTAAAAAAGGTAAAAAAATATAGAGATAAGACCCCTCTGTTTTTTAAAGAAAAAATTGAAAGTAAACTTTACGAAATATTTAAAACAGAGGTTAAGCTGTCATCAGGCGGTTATCTAGTTATAAATCCTACAGAGGCCTTAATTTCAATTGATGTTAACTCTGGTAAATCGATAAAACAAAAAAATGTTGAAAATACTGCACTAGATACAAATTTAGAAGCAGCTGAGGAAATATCAAGACAATTAAAAATAAGAGATTTATCCGGTCTTATCATTATAGACTTTATAGATATGCTGAGTTTTAACAATAAAAAAATTGTTGAGCGAAAATTAAAAGAAAGATGCAGAAAAGATAGAGCTAGGATACAAATAGGTAGAATTAGTAATTTTGGATTGCTTGAAATGTCAAGACAAAGACTGAGAGAAAGTAGTGTAAAATGGCAAATTAGATTAACTAAAGAGTCTTTTTCATTAAAAACTTTAAAACTATTAGAATTAAAATCAATAGAAAATAAATCAAAAGTAATTTTTTTAAAAGTTAATGATAATATAAAAAAATTTCTTGAAGAAAATTTTATAGATAATCTAAATTATTTTAAGAAAAAAAATAAAATAGACATAAATTTAGAAATAGATAATAATTTAGATATTTCTGAGTACATTATAGAATTTAAAAATAAAACTGGAAAAGTTATAGAGAAAATTGAAAATATTTCAGAATTAAAGAAAATTAATCTAAGTAATATTAATCAAGACAATAAAATAATTAACTTTAAGAAAAAGAAATTTTTTAAGAAAAAATTTTATAAAAGAAAAGTTAAATAATTCCTGTTTTTGGTGAGGATGCTTTTCCATAAAAAATTTTATTTATTCGTCCTGAGAGATATGATTTTCTTCCCGAAATTACAGCCAATTTAATCGCCTCAGCCATCATTAGAGGTTTTTTAGCTTTTGCAATTGCTGTATTTACTAAAACACCATCACATCCTAATTGCATCGCTTCTGTAGCATCTACAGCATCTCCTATACCTGCATCAATAATTAAAGGGACTTTGGTTTGTTTTCTAAGTATTTTAATATTAATTTTATTTAAAATACCTAATCCAGAACCAATAGGTGATGCTAAAGGCATGATGGCTGCAGCACCTATATTTTCTAATCTTTTTGCCATTAGTGGATCATCACTACAGTAAACCATAACTTTAAAACCCTCTTTTGCTAAAATTTCTGTAGATTTTATAGTCTCCATCATATTTGGAAATAAATTTTTTTTGTCCCCTAATACCTCTAATTTTACCAATTTCCATCCCCCAATTTCTCTTGCAAGTCTTAATGTTCTTAAAGCCTCAGATGAAGTAAAACATCCGGCTGTATTTGGCAAATAAGTAATTTTTTTTGGGTCAACATAATCCATAAGCAATGGTTTAGTGTTATCAGTAATGTTTACCCTCCGTACTGCAACAGTAACAATTTCTGCACCAGAAATTTTGATAGCTTTAGCACATTCTTCAAAGTTTCTGTATTTTCCAGTTCCAACAATTAATCTTGAGGAATAACTTTTATTTGCAATTTTAAGCTTGTCCTTTCTCAATTATCCACCCCCAATAAAATGTACTATTTCTAAATTATCATTTTCTTTTAACGCAATTTTATCTAATTTTGACTTATTAATAATTTTTCTGTTAAGTTCAATTGCTACCATTTTAGTGGGTATTTTTAGTTGAATTAGAAGTTCCTTTAATGAACAATTTGATTTAATGGTAATTTTTTTACCATTAGCTTTAATTTTTATTTTATTTTTATTTTTCATATATTATAAATTGAAAGTGAATAACAAAATTATAATTATTAATGGTCCAAATCTTAATCTATTAGGAGAAAGAGAACAATCCTTATATGGAGATTTAACTTTGTCACAAGTTGAGACTAATTGTCGTAAAATTGCAAGCGAATTAAACATGGAAATTGATTTTAAACAATCAAATATAGAAGGTGAACTCGTTGAATTAATTCAAAATTCAAGAAATCATTACAACGGTATAATTATAAATGCTGCTGCATTTACTCATACATCAGTTGCAATTAGAGATGCTTTAAGTATCTTAAAGTTTCCATCAATAGAAATTCATATATCTAACATTTATAAAAGAGAAGAGTTTAGACAAAAATCTTTAATTAGTTCTGTCGTTACAGGAGGTATATTCGGGGTTGGAGTGGAATGTTATAATTTAGCACTAAGAGCAATTAAACAAATTTTAGAAAATGGAAATTAATAACAAAATAATTTTAAAGTTAATTGAAACTCTAGAGGAATTAAAGAAATCAGTAAAAGATTTAAAAGATATTAAAATTGAAAAAAGCGCCTCTGAAAATGACGAAATAGATGGTATTGAAGTTAAGAGTCCTATAGTTGGTACAGCCTATTTAGCTCCAGAACCTAATGCAAAAACATTTGTAAAAGTCGGCCAGAAAATTAAGAAGGGTGATACAGTGATGATTGTTGAGGCGATGAAAACTATGAATCATGTTCCATCATCTCAAGATGGTATTGTAAAAAAAATATGTGTTAAAGATGGAGAGCCAGTTGAATTTGGCCAAAAACTTATAATTCTTGAATAATGTTTAAAAAAATTTTAATAGCTAACAGGGGAGAAATTGCCGTTCGAGTCATTAGGGCGTGTAAAGAATGGGGAATATCTACTGTCGCAGTACACTCAGACGTTGATAGAGATAGCATGCATGTAAAACTTGCGGACGAAAGTGTATGTATCGGATCCCACAAACCAATTAATAGTTACTTAAACATTCCTTCAATTTTATCTGCAATAGAATTAACAAATTCAGACGCTGTTCATCCTGGATATGGTTTTTTGTCAGAAAATTATGAGTTTGTAAAAATTTTAGAAGATTACAAAATAAAGTTTATTGGTCCCTCTGCAAAATTAATAAAAATGATGGGTGATAAAATAGAGGCTAAAAAAATTGCAAAAAAATATGGGTTGCCAGTAATCGAAGGTTCAGATGGTGGAGTTTCAGATATAGAAGAGGCTAAAAAAATTTGTAAAAAAATTGGATTTCCAATATTAATCAAAGCTTCTGGAGGCGGAGGAGGTAAAGGCATAAAAATAGTTAGAGAGGAGAAAGAATTTGAGCAAAGTTTTAAATTGGCTAAAAATGAAGCTAAGAAATATTTTGCAAATGATGAAGTTTATATTGAAAAGTTTTTTCAGAATCCGAGACATATTGAAGTTCAAATTTTATCAGGTAAAAATAGGACAGTTCATTTGCATGAAAGAGATTGTTCTGTACAAAGAAGACATCAAAAATTAATTGAAGAAACTCCTAGCCCTGTATTAAGCGAAATTGTTAGGGAAGATTTGCTTAAAAGAACAGTAAAAATGGTAGAAAAAATAGGATATGAGGGTGCGGGAACAGTTGAATATATTTATGAAGATGGAAAATACTATTTTTTAGAAATGAATACTAGAATACAAGTTGAACATCCGGTAACTGAGGTAGTGACAGGTATAGACTTAATTAAAGAACAGATAAGAATATCATTTTATGGTGATACATCACTAAAACAAGAAGACATTAAGCCAAGAGGACACGCAATTGAATGTAGAATTAATGCTGAAGATGCAAGTAAGAATTTTCAACCCTCACCTGGTCTGATCTCAATGTGTCATCAACCTTCGGGATTTAGAACTAGAGTAGACAGTTCTATTTATCAAGGATACAAAGTTACGCCATATTATGATAGCATGATTTGTAAATTGATATGTCATGGTAGAGATAGATATGAAGCAATTCAGAGAACTAAAAGATCATTAGACGAATTTGTAATAGAAGGAATTATAACAACTATAGATTTGCATAAAAAACTTTTAAATCATAAAAAATTTATCGACTCAGACTTTAATGTTAATTGGTTGGATAATGATAAAATAGTTTAATCTATACATTTATTTAACCAAATATCATAAACTGGGTGATCAAATGGTTTTAGAGAGGGACTTGATGCAAAAGTCCAATCATTGAAAATAAAAACTTTATCTTTTTGCTTGATATTTAAATCTTTTACTTGGATGTAAGCAGTAATCTCTGGATTATCATCAAATTTTGAATTTTGACACTTTAACACTTTAATCATTAGGTTATTAACTTTTTTTTCCTGGCCAATTTTAAGTAAAATAGTAGAATTTTTTGAACTAACTTTATCTAATATTTTGAGCTCAACAAGTTTTTCATTTTCAGCTTGCTCTGCAAAGCTATCTTTATTTAAAATAAAGATAACCATGCTTATTAGCAGAAGTATTTTAATTTTTCCAAGTTTTGTATTTTTTTTTTGAAACATTTTTATTTCTATTTGGAAAATATGCTTTTTCAGTCCCGGTCTGGTTTGATAAATGATTTTTTTGCCAACTATATTTTTTTAATTCATTATTATTTTCAATTTTATTTTTCATATGATGAATCCAGGAAAACCATTCTTGGGGTATTTTAGTTGCTTCTACTTCTCCGTTGTAGATTACCCACCTTTTATCATTCTTATCTTTATAGTATTTGTTACCATAAGAGTCTTTCCCAACAAATTTTCCAAAAAAGAGTGTGTTCAATCTAGTGCCGAGTGTCTGTCGATTCCACCAAACAAAAATTTCTTTTAAAAATGTCAACATAATTTATTTACAAATTTTCAATTTTAAATTGAAAAAAAAAAATTAGACTAATTTATAGAATTGTATATAAAATTTTCAACAACGATTCAAAATAAAAAATAAGGATTTATATGGCAAAGTATCTGGTTGAAACATATTATACATGTACATTTAAAGTGAGTAATTATCTTGATGGTTTAGATCAAAACGAACTTGAAAATCTTGAGAAAAGAGATGACGGAAAACTTGAGGTTATTGATATAAAACTTGATAATAGAAAAACTAAAAGCTTAGATAAAACAGCAGATATCGATAGCAAAGAAAATGGTAATTTAAAATCTGATGTTAATTTTAAAGGAATAAATAATAGTTCGAAAAATAAAATAAGTTTAAATACTGGCAATTTGATTAATAAAGTATCAGATACATCAAATAGAAGATTTGGAATGCCTGATAGAAGGAAAGGTTATATACAAAAAGCGAGTATTGGTGATCATAAAGTTTATCTGCATACTGGAGAATATGAAGATGGAAAAATAGGTGAAATATTTATTGATACAAGTAAAGAGGGAGAATTAGTAAAAGCGCTAATGAATAACTTTGCAATAGCTATATCTCTGGGCCTACAATATGGTGTACCTTTAGACGAGTTTGTTAATGCCTTTATTGAGACTAAATTTGAACCATCTGGTAAAGTTTATGGAAATGATCGAATATTAAGCGCAACATCAATATTAGATTATATATTTAGAGAATTAGCGATTTCATACTTAAGCAGAGAGGATCTCGCTCATACTCCATCTATTGGATCATCGGATAAAAATAATGATAACAATGAAGAAATGATAGAAAATGAAGATCAAAAACAATTACTTAATATTGTCAAAGATATTACTAGTAAAGGTTTTGTTAGAAATAATTATAAAAAGAAATTAGTAGATTTATCAGACATAAGAATAAATCTTAAAGGTAAAAAATAATTAATTTTTTTTATTCAATTTTATATTTAATTCTTTTAACTGGTCATCAGAAACGTATGAAGGGGCATTCATCATAAGATCTTGAGCGTTTTGATTCATTGGAAACATTGTTACTTCTCGTATGTTTTTTTCGTTAGCTAACAACATAACTATTCTATCAATACCCGGGGCAATACCCCCGTGAGGAGGAGCACCATATTTCAAAGCATTAATCATGCCACTAAATTTTTTGTCTACAAAATCTTTATCATATCCAGCTATTTTAAATAATTTATACATTAAATCAGGTTTATGATTTCTAATAGCTCCAGATGACAATTCAACTCCATTGCAAACTATATCATATTGATAGGCTTTCATATCTAAAGGATTTTGACTATCAATATTGTCAATGTTTTGCGGCATAGAAAAAGGATTGTGGCTAAACTGTATTTTTTTTGTATCGCTATTAATTTCAAACATGGGGTAATCAATTATCCAACAGAATGCAAATTCATTCTCATTTATTAATTTTAATTCTGCAGCTAACTTATCCCTTGTAATTGACAAAAACTTCTCAACATTTTGTAGTTCACCACAGGCAAAGAAAATGCTATCCCCTGCTTCCGCTTTTGTTATTTTCATTAATTCATTTAGAGCTTTATCAGAAAAAAATTTGGCTATAGGTCCCTTTGCTGATATTTTTTTTTCATTTTCCAAATTTAAATATGCTAATCCAGAATAACCCTCATTTTTTGACCATTTATCCATGCTATCAAAAAAACTTCTAGGTCTATTAGTGGTATCTTTTGTTACAATACATCTTGCGCAAGAACCATTAGAAATTAATTTTTTAAATATTTCAAAATTTACGTCATCTCTAGTAAAGATACTTGTAACTTCCGAAATAATTAATGGATTTCTTAAATCAGGCTTATCGGTGCCATACTTCAACATTGTCTCTTGAAAAGTAATTCTTGGGAATTGTTCATTTAGAATTTTTTTATTAGAAAATTTTTTAAATAAATCATTCATTAATTTTTCAACAACTTGAAAGACATCTTCTTGATCGACAAATGACATTTCAATATCTAATTGATAAAATTCACCAGGGCTTCTGTCTGCTCTTGCATCTTCATCTCTAAAACATGGAGCAATTTGAAAATATTTATCGAAACCTGATATCATTATTAATTGTTTAAATTGTTGTGGTGCTTGAGGCAGTGCATAAAATTTTCCTGGATTTAATCTACTAGGCACAAGAAAATCTCTTGCACCCTCTGGACTTGATGATGTTAAAATTGGTGTTTGGTACTCAAGAAAACCTATATCACGCATTTTCTCTCTTATAAAAGAAATTACTTTTGATCTTAGTTTAATATTTTCATGAATTTTTTTTCTTCTTAAATCTAAAAAACGATACTTTAGTCTGATTTCCTCAGAATATTCTTGATCACTAAATATCGGCATTGGCAACTCTTTACAATCGCTTAATAACTCATAACTTTCAATTTTTATTTCTACCTCGCCTGTTGAAATTTCTAGATTTACAGTTTCTTTTGATCTTTCAGACACTTCTCCGACAACTTTAATTACAGATTCTAATTGTAATTTTTCTAAAGAAATAAAATATTTATTTTTTTTATCTATTACACATTGTGTAATTCCATAATTATCTCTTAAATCTAAAAATAATAAATTACCGTGGTCTCTTTTCTTATTTATCCATCCAGATAAAAAAACTTTCTGGTCTTTATCTTTTTTAGATAATTCTCCGCAAGTATGTGTTCTATATTTGTTCAATTTTTTAAATTAATTGTTTAATAATTTTTAAGTCAATTGGTTTTTTTTTAACTAGGCTCATATTATCAAGCTTATATATAAAATTAAAAATTTTGCCATAAGATCTATCAATTCTTTTGATAATAAAATCAATTAATTTTTTATCTATTTTAATTTGTTTATCTGAGCAGTATTTTAATATCAATGCATAGATTAAGTCATCATCTGGTTTTGAAATCTCAGCTAAAATACAATTTTTTATTCTCGAGATTAAATCTTCTAATTTGTAATTCATTTTAATCATTGGGATTCTTGAATTTATAATTAAGTATTTATTATCTTGATCTACGATATTAAATAAAGTGTAAATCAGCTTCTCATTTGTTTTATTCTCAAAATTATCAAGTACTAAGTTTTCATGAATTTTAATATTATTAAAAAATTTATCATTTATATCTTTTTCAGAAAAAATTTTTGCTTTGTATTTATCCTTAAAAATTTCGGATAAATGTGATTTTCCTGAAAATTTTTCACCAAAAATGTTGATTACGTTTTTTTCCCATTTCGGCCAATTGTTAACCAATGTAAACGCATAAAAATTACTATTGGTTACATAAAAGTCATTATAATTAAAACTATTTTTATTATTAAATTTAAATAACAGTTGTTTATTTTTTTTCATCTAATTATCCATGTTTCACCCGAAAAATCTAAATTATAATTCTTGCCTTTTAAATTTTTAATTAATCTATCTGGATTTCCATTATAAATAATTTTAAATAATGTTTTATTTTTTGACATGCTTTCAATATTATAATCATAAATCAAATCAGAAGATTTTAAATCATCTTCAAAATTTTTTATTAAATCAATGTTCTTTGTTATTATTGAGATTTTTAAAGGTAGTTTAATAGATAAATTTATTTGATTTTCTACTTTCCATTTATCTTCATAGGTTTTTTTAAGATCAAGTATTATTTTATTGAAATTTTCTTGAATTTTAAAATCAATATTTTCAAATTTAGATTTATGTATAGAAATATTATTATTGAAGCTTATCTTAGATAAGATATCTAAGTTATTATCATTAATTAAAAAAACAGAGACAATATAGTTTTCATTATCATATTTGTTCAAAATTTCTTTAAAATCGTAACTCTCAATATCCTGAAAATTTTGTTTAATATAATTGTAATCATCTAAATCTTCATCAGATAAAATATATCTAATTAAATACGAATTATCCTGAATTTTTTCCCATTCAGCATAGAATTTATTTTCACTAAACATTTTGATTTCATTATTATTTAAATTTATAAGTATAGGCAAAAAGAACACATTTTTATCAATTGGTGCCGATGTAATTATATTTAATTTATGGAAATAATTAATTAATTTTTTTTTTTCGAAAAAAACATTAAACTTTGCATGATATTTATTATCAATAAATTCCTCATTGGTTATTGAAAATGATTTTATCATTGTTCTAATTGCTTCCAGATCATAATTGTTAATTTTTTTCAAATTTTCTGATATCAATACTTTTGAAATAATTATTTTAAACGCTTCTATAAATGCTCTGTCTACTACTTTATCTTTTTTAAAGTTTAGATCATAGGGTTCAATTATATCAATATTTTTTATTATATATGTTCTCGATAATGCGTTCTCTGTTGAAAAAAATATTAAAATATTAAAAAAAAATATAAAAATTAGACTAATTTTTGTAATATAAGCTTTATTAAATCTAAATAAATAATTCATGAAAAAAATAAATCTATCATATGCAAAAAGCGGTGTTAACATAAAAGCAGCTGACAAATTTGTAAAATATATTTCATCTAGAACAAGCAAAATAAAAAAAAATGTTAAATCTAAGAACATAGGCGGTTTTGGGGCAATATCAAAAATTCCAAATAATTTAAAAAATCCTTATTTAGTAACCAGCACAGATGGTGTGGGAACTAAATTAGAAATAGCAAATAATTTAAAGAAATTTGATACAATTGGAATTGATCTTGTTGCTATGTCAGTTAACGATTTGATTGTACAAGGGGCTAAGCCATTATTGTTTTTAGACTACATTTCAATTAGCAAAATAGATCTAAAAAAACTTCAATCTATTTTAAATGGAATAATTAAAGGATGTATGATTGCTGATTGCGAACTTGCAGGAGGTGAAACAGCGGAAATGCCAGGTACTTATACTCAAGGTAAATTTGATCTAGCTGGTTTTGCGGTTGGTTTAGTTGAGAAAAAAAATATTTTAAAAAAGGAAAAGATTAAAAATGGAAATATTGTTTTAGGTGTTCCATCAAGTGGACTTCACTCAAATGGATTTTCTTTGATAAGAAATATTTTAAAGAGAAAAAAAATAATCTTGTCAAAAAACAAATTTTTAAAAGAGGAATTATTAAGACCAACAAAAATTTATGTAAATGAAGTTTTAAAACTTATAAATAAAAAATTACTCATAAGTTGTGCGAATATCACTGGCGGAGGTCTTCGAGATAATTTAAGTAGAATAATACCGCATGGGAAAACTGCTGAGATAAACTTAAAAAATATTAAGACTTTTAAAATATTTAAATGGCTAAAAAAATCAGGTGTCAGTGAACAGGAAATGTTGAAAACGTTTAATTGTGGAATAGGATTTTGTTTGATTGTTAAAAAAAATAAAATTAAAAAAATACAGAAAATTTTTCCTAAAAAATTCAAACCTTATATTATTGGTAAGATTAAGAATGGTAAAGATAAGGTCGTCTTAAATGAAAAAATATCTTGGTGATAATAAAAAAAAAGTAGCAGTATTTATTTCAGGTAATGGAAGTAATTTATTAAACATTATAAAATTTTCATTAACAAAAAAATCACCAATTTCAGTAAAATTAATTATTTCTAATAACAAATCAGCTAAAGGTTTAAAATATAGCAAAATATATAATATTAAAAAAAAAATAATAACATTTAGACATAAATCTAGTATTGAATTACTTTTAACAATTTTATCTAAAAATAACATTTCATTAGTTTTACTCGCTGGTTTTATGAAAATTTTACCTAAAGAATTTATTAAAAATTTCAAAGGAAAAATTTTAAATATTCATCCATCCTTACTTCCAAAGTATAAAGGTTTAGATACTCATGCGAGAGTTATAAAAAATAAAGAAAAATATACTGGCTGTACAGTACATTATGTGAATTTTAAACTAGACTCAGGTAAAATAATTATTCAAAAAAGAGTAAAGATCAGCAAACGAGACGATCCAAAATCTTTAGCAAAAAAAGTTTTGAAACAAGAACATAAAATTTATCCAAAAGCTATTTTAAAGCTATTCAATTAATCTTTAAAAAAAAACTCTATTTCTAAAGTTGCATTTTCAAGGCTATCAGATCCATGTACGGAATTTTTATCAATTGAGAGACCAAACTGTTTACGAATTGTTCCTAATTTTGCATCCTTTGGGTTTGTTGCTCCCATTAAATCTCTATTGTGTTTTATCGCATTCTCTTTTTCTAGTATCATTACCACTATAGGTCCTGATGATAAATATGAGCATAAATCGTTATAAAATGGCTTGCTTTGATGTACTAAATAAAATTGCTCAGCCTCATTTTTACTAATTTGCAATTTTTTTTCGTTAAGAATTTTAAAACCATTTGACAAAAAAATTGACTTAATTTGTTCAGTTAAGTTTCTTTCAACCGCATCAGGTTTAATTATAGATAAAGTTTTTTCTAAATTACTCATAACAATCTTCAATTAATTTATTTAACAATCTAACACCATATCCTGTTGCACCACCAGAGTTCAATGCACCTCCATATTTTGAAAATGCCATTCCAGCTATATCTAAATGTGCCCAAGGAGTTTTATTTAAAATAAATCTTTGCAAAAATTGAGCAGCTGTTGTTGAGCCTGCTCCCCCAACATAATTTATATTTTGCATATCTGCATTTTTTGAATTAATTAATTTATCAAAATTTTTATGCAATGGCATTCTCCAAAGTTTCTCCTCCACCTTTTCACCTACCTGAATTAATTGTTTTGATAACTTGTCATTGTTTGAAAAAAGCCCAGCATATTCAGATCCAAGAGAAACAATAATTGCGCCTGTTAAAGTAGCTAAATCTATTATAAATTTAGGTTTGAATTTTTTTTCTGTAAATGTTAAAGCATCAGCTAAAACCAATCTACCTTCAGCATCTGTATTTAATACCTCTATTGTTTTTCCACTATATGACTTTACAATATCACCAGGTCTTTGAGCGTTTCCACTGACCATATTTTCTACAAGTCCTACAACTCCAACAACATTGACTTTGGCTTTTCTTATTGCGAGATTTTTCATTAAACCTACAACAACTGCAGATCCTGCCATATCATACGTCATGTCCTCCATAAATTTGGCAGGTTTAAGTGAATAACCTCCAGTATCGAAACATACCCCCTTACCAACAAATGCTAAAGGTTTTGAATTGTTTTTTAAACCTTTCCATTCAATTGTAACAAGAAATGAACCTCTAATACTACCCTGTCCTACCCCAAGTAAAGCATTCATGCCTAATTTTTTAAGTTTATTTTTGTCATATATATTTATTTTTAGACCATATTTTTTAAGAGATTTTATTCTTTTCGCGTATTCATCCGGGTGTAAAATATTTCCTGGTTCTGAAACTAAGTCTCTTGTATAGAAAGTACCTTCTTCTAAAGCTTTTAATTTTAATAAATCAATAGCTTTAGGTTTGCTAAAATTTCCTACTAAATTGATTGTAATATATTTTTTATCTTTTTTTGATTTATATTTTACAAACTCATATGATTTTAATTTTAGTCCGTGAACAAATCGACTAGATATTTCAGTCACATTATTGTTTAAAGAGTCGGTCAGAATATTTAAAGATTTGAAACCATTTGAAATTATAAAATCATAGAAAGACGACCCCAAGTTCTCAAAATCATTGAGTGAATTATTTTTTTTCACAGAAATTAAAACTAATGTTTTTCCAGAACTTAAATCTAAAGAAATAATTTTTTTTTTCTTAGATTTTGACTTTAAAATATTTGTTAAAAATACTATCTCGTTCTTAGGAAGTAGTTTATTATTTTTAATAATTTTAAAATTTTCGTCAGTGAAAATTGCAAATACACCTTTATTGGGTAAATTAGCTCTATTTTTATAGATAACTTGAACAGTCATAATTTTTAAAATATATAATTAAGATTTAAAGTATATATGTTTAAATTAGTTTATTTCAATGGAAAAATTAATTTTTAAAAAATTTTTTATAGATACAATAATTTTTCTTATTATTGGAACTTTAAGTTTAAGTCTTATTGTTTGGGTAATTCAGGCAGTAAATTATTTAGATTTTGTTTCTGAGGATGGCCACAGTTTTAAGGTTTATTTTTTATACACATTGCTAAATTTTCCTAAAATTTTTTCAAAATTATTTATTTTTATGATTTTTATAACAATATTTTACACAGTTAATAAATATGAAGAAAATAACGAATTAACAATCTTTTGGACTAACGGGATTAAGAAAAAAGAATTCATTAACCTAATTATTAAATTCTCTTATTTTCTTGTAATTGTTCAGTTATTATTGAATTTGTTTTTAGTCCCTAAAACACAGGACTTAGCAAGATCTTTTATACGAGCCTCCAATGTTGATTATTTTCCATCTTTAATGAAATCTAAAAAATTTATTAGTGTTGTTGAGGATTTAACTTTATTTATAGATAAAAAAAACGATGATGGAGACTTTGAAAATATATTTTTAAAAGAAAGTAAATTAAATAATAGTTCTCAAATTATCTCCGCAAAAAAGGGTTCATTAAAAAAAATTAATAATGAATATTTTTTGACTTTGTTTCAAGGTAATATAATTGATAAGAATGAAGATAATATTAATATAATTTCTTACGATAAAACACGGATAAATCTTTCTAACTATACCACTAAAACTACTACATATCCTAAAATCCAAGAGTTAAATACAAATTTGTTGATTAAATGTCTAATTAAAGTTTTTAAATTTAACGAGCCATTTAAAGTAAGCAATTTAACTTGCAATAAGCAATCTGCTTATATGATTGTTGAAGAAATGTACAAAAGATTGATTGTTCCTTTCTATATTATTATAGTCTCGATTGTAGGATCATCATTGATTATTAATTCTGGAAATGAAAATTCATATACAAGTAAAAAAAAATATATTTTTTTCGTTGGAATAATATTTATTATTTTATCACAAGTTCTTTCCCAATATTCAAGTGATCCAAGTTTAAAAAATTTTTCTTTTATAATATCACCCTTTTTACTGGCATCCTTGTTTTATACAGTCTTACAATTTAAACTAAAAGAATAAATGAAATTTATTAAACCTTATCAAGAATATCTAATTAATCTTTTTTTAAAAAATTTAATTATAGTAACTTTAATTTTTGCAAGTTTATCTTTCATTCTAAATATTTTAGAAGAAGTTAAATTTTTTAAAGAATTTCAATTGGGATTTTACTATCCTATAATATTCACAGCTTTAAACCTGCCATCTATTTTATTTGAAATTTTTCCATTTATAATCTTAATATCAACACAAATGTTTTTTATGCATCTTTACAATAGAGATGAGATAAATATATTTAAAAATTATGGTATAAAAAATACTGATATAATAAAAATTGTTTCAATAATTACCTTAATATTTGGTTTTTTTTTAATATTTGGTTTTCATATGTTTTCGTCGAGTTTAAAATATAATTATCTAAGCTTTAAAAATAATTTTACTGACGATAATAAATATCTAGCAGTGATAAATGAAAATGGCTTATGGATAAAAGATGAAATAGATGACTCTATTATAATTACTAACGCCAAGAAAATAGAAAGTAATTTTTTAGTCAATGTATCTATAAGTATACTTAATAAAGATTTCCAGCTAATTGAAACAATTATTGCCGAAAATGCAAATATACGAAATAATATGTGGGTAATAGAAAAACCAAAAATATATAGTATCGGGGAAAATAGAGAGGAAATTGATATTTTAAGATTAAATAGTAACTTTGATATAAAAAAAATTAATAATCTATTTTCAAATCTAGCATCTTTAAATCTTTTTCAACTAAAGTCTCAATATGATGATTATAAAAGATTAGGCTATTCAACACTTGAGTTAGAGAGTCAAATGCATAAATTGATAGCTTTACCAGTTTACTTAATAATAATGATATTAATAGGATCTATGATAATGTTTAATGCAAAACACAATAAATCGAAAATTTTTAATGTTGTTTCTGGTATTTTGTTTTCAGTTATGATTTATTACATAAATTATTTTTTTAACGTAATGGGGTTAAATGAGAGAATTCCTGTTATATTATCTATTTGGTTTCCTTTATTTATTTTAATATTAATTTCAACCATGGGACTTATTAAAGTTAATGATAAATAAAATATTATTATTAATTATAAAAATATTCATAGTTGGAATTTTGTCCACTGCTTATGCAGAAGAATTTAATATTAAATCAGAAAAAATAAATATTTCAGGTGTAAATGAAGAGGTTGAGGCCTTAGGTTCAGTTGAAGTAATAACAGATAATAACTTAAAGATAACTGGCGATAAAATTATAATTGATAAAAAAAATTCTATTTTAAAAGCCTATGGAAATATAGTTTTTTTTGATTATAGTAAAAATATAAAAATATTTTCAGAAGAAACTATTTACGAAAAAAATAAAGATTTATTATATTTTAATGGAAAATCTAAAGCTGAATTAGAAAATAATTATATTTTCGAAACAGAAAATCTTTATTTTAATCGACAAGGCAAAATAATTTATTCTGACAAACCGTCAACTCTTAAAGATGAGAATGATTTGGTTCTTAAATTTAAAAAATTTACTTTTGACGTAAATGAAAAAATCTTGAAGGTTATAAAATTTAATTTAGTAGATGTAAATAAAAATACTTTTAATTTGGATGAAGCGTTAATTAATATTAATAACAAAGAAATTATTGGTAAAGACGCTAAGTTATATTTTGATAAAAATACATTTGGTAATAATGAAAATGATCCAAGACTTTTTGGAAGGTCATTAAGTGATAATAGTGAAGAAACTTTAGTTTACAAAGGGATATTTACAACATGTAAATATAGAGATAATGATGATTGTCCACCGTGGACAATTAAAGCAGACCAAGTAAGGCATAACAAAAATAAAAAAACTATAGAATATAAAAATGCATGGTTAAGCTTATATGATAAGCCAGTAGTCTACTTTCCATTTTTCTTTCACCCTGACCCAACTGTTAAAAGACAATCCGGACTTTTGATGCCAGTTATTAATAATTCGAAATCTTTAGGCAGTTCTTTACAGATACCATATTATAATGTTCTATCTGACAATAAAGATTTTACAATTTCTCCAAGGTTTTTTTTTAATGACAAGTTTTTAGTGCAAAGTGAATACAGGCAAGTAAATAGTGCATCAAATTTTAAGGTAGATCAGAGCATAAATACTTCAAACCATGGCTCCAATAGCCATTTGTTTGCAGAATACTCATCTAATTTTAATGAAAATAAAATCAAATTTAACTTACAAACAACATCAAATAAAAAATATTTAAAAAAATATGAAATAGAGTCTCCTTTAATCGATAATTATTCAACATTAAATAGTTTATTTAGCTTTGAAAAAAATTTTAAAAATAGCTATTTTTACTCTTCTATTGAGACTTTTGAGGACTTAACCAAACCAGACAGTGACAGTTATGAATTTATATATCCAAATTATGTATTTAGAAAAGATTTAGAATTAAATATAGATGGTGAATTAAACTTTTATTCTACAGGATACCAAAAAAAATACGATACTAACAAATTTGATGCCGTAATGATAAATGATTTAATATACGATTCAAAACAAAACTTAAATTCTAAAGGTTTTAGAAGCAAATATAGTGTGATGGTAAAAAATATAAACAGTGATGGAAAAAATTCTGAAAACTTTAAGAATAATAAAGATAATAAATTATTAACTGCATTTCTTTATAATTATGAATACCCGTTATACAAAGAGGGTAAAAATGGCGATAAGTTTTTTACACCAATAATATCAGCACGAATAAGTCCAACTGAAACAAAGGACATAAGCGACGACGTTGAAAGACTAAGCTATATAAGCTTGTTTGATTTAGATAGGCTGAATAAAGATGATGTAGTTGAAGGAGGCGAGTCAGTAACTATTGGTGCAAATTATATTATTAAATCTGAAGAAAATAGAGAAATTCTCAATTTGTCTGGTGGTCAAGTATTCAGGGCTAATAGCAATGATGATTTACCAGCTGACAGCTCAATTGGTAATGAAGTATCGGATTTAATAGGTAATTTAAAATACTCTCCAAATAATAATTTTAATATAAATTACTCTTTTTCAGTAGATAATAATTTAAACGATACTAATTATGACTTTGTTGAAACAAATTTTTCCGTTAATAATTTTTTTACTTCATTCAAATTTTTAAATTCAAAAAATAGCTTGGGAGATAACAGTTACATTTCTAATGAAACAAAATTTAATTTTTCAGATAGAAATTCTGTAAGTTTTTCGACCAACAAAAATTTAGACAAAAATCTCACTGAATATTATGATTTGATTTATGAATATTCCAATGATTGTCTTGCTGCATCTATTGAATATAGAAAATCTTTTTATAAAGATGTTGGTATTTCTCCAGATGAAAGTTTATTCTTCTCTATTAAACTAATACCTTTTGGTAGCGTAAACTCACCAAATGTAAACTAAAATATGAAAAGTAAAATACTTTTATATTTTGTTTTTGTATTATCTATTACAATTAGTTTTACTAGTGCTGAGGAATTGAAAATAAAATTAAAAATTGAAAATGAA
>CACNCN010000013.1 GCA_902618975.1 uncultured Pelagibacteraceae bacterium
AGTATGATTATATAATTAAAAAATTATATACCGAGTTTCTTTGGAATAAATTAATTTATGAAAAATATATTTCAAAAGTTTCACTTAACGAGAAGGAATTGGAAAATAAGATTAAGAATATAATTCAAAATAAGGCAGGTATAGAAGAATTAAATTTGATGGAGATAGTTTTTGATTTAAAGAACAACGAAAATGCAAATGATAAATATAATGAGATTTTAAAAACTATTAATGAAAAAGGTTTTGAAAATGCTGCAAATATATTTAGTGTTTCAGGTACAGCCAAGTTTGGTGGTGAAGTGGGCTGGATTAAGACAACACAATTATCTAACAATGTTTTAGAGAAATTATCTGGTTTAGAAATTAATAAAGTGTCAAAGCCAATTCAAATTGGTAATAATTATATAGTACTTAAAATTAGAGAAAAAAAAATAATTAAAGAAAATATAAACTTGGAAGCAGAACTAAATAAGCTCAAACAACAGGAAACAGATAGACAACTTAACCAATACTCTCTTATTTATTTTAACAAAGTCAAAAAAGGGATATTTATTAATGAATTATAAACCAATTATTATTATTTTAGGTGAACCGTATAGTGTTTTTATAGAAATTTTTTTTAAGAGTTATAAAAATTTTATTTTAAAAAGATATAAAATACCAATCGTATTAGTTGGTTCTTTTAAGTTATTAAAAAGTCAAATGAAATTTTTTGGTTACAAATATAAAATTAATCTTCTTAAAGAAGATGAAATAGCATCTGTAAAAGATAATAAAACAATTAATATTATAGATGTACCTTATAAATTTAAAAAAATATTTGAAAAGAAATCTAGTTATTCTAATAATTATATTAATAAAACTTTTATTAAATCAATTCAAATTATAAAAAAATATAAAGTTACAGGTCTGATAAATGGTCCAATCTCAAAAAAAAAATTTCTTAAAAAAAAATATCAGGGAATAACAGAATACCTTACCTACTTAACTAAATCTAAAAACACCTCAATGCTAATTTATAATGAGAAGCTCTCTGTTTCTCCTTTAACAACACATATACCACTGAAATCTGTTGTTAAAAAAATAAACAAGAAGTTAATAATTAAAAAGATAAAATTATTAAACAGATTTTATAATGAAAGATTATCGTTAAAGCCCAAAATTGCTGTGTTGGGACTTAATCCTCATTGTGAGACGACATATAAATTTAGCGAAGAAGAAAGAATTTTAGTTCCAGCAATAAACGCTTTAAAATCAAATAAAATTCGTATTTATGGTCCATTCCCTACAGATACCTTTTTCCTAAAGTCTAATTACTTAAAGTATGATCTGGTTATAGGGATGTATCACGATCAAGTATTGACCCCAATTAAAACTCTATTTGAATTTAATGCAATAAATATAACTGTAGGTTTACCATTTATAAGAATATCTCCTGATCATGGACCAAACGAAAAAATGGTATCAAAAGGAAAATCTAGCCCTTTATCTTTAATTAAAGCTCTTAAATTTTTGAGTAAAAAAAATGTTAGTCAGAGCTAAAAAAAGTTTAGGGCAAAACTTTTTAATTGATGAAAATATTTTAAAAGAAATTGTAAACCTGGGAAATATAGATAGCAAAAGTCAAGTAATTGAAATTGGGCCAGGGACAGGAAATCTAACTAAGGAAATAGTAAAGAAAAATCCAAAAGATCTTATTTTAATCGAAAAAGATAGGTTTTTAATTGATAAATTAAATTCACAATTTAGTGATAAGGCCAAAATAATAAACTCAGATTTTTTAGAATTAAAAAATCATCTAAATTTTAATAATACAATTATCTTTGGTAACTTGCCTTATAATGTATCAACGCAAATTTTAACAAAGCTAATAAATTTAAATAAAACGAATAATAATTTTTTAAAACTAATACTAATGTTTCAAAAAGAAGTCGCAGATAGAATAATTGCAAAACCAAACACTAATAATTATGGTAGATTGTCAATAATTTCTCAATGGAAACTTGATATAGAAAAATTAAAAGATATTAATGAGAATTGTTTTAGACCTAAGCCAAAAGTAAAAAGTACAATATTAATTTTTAAGCCGAAAAATAATTTTTTTAAGATTAAAAATTCAAAAAACTTAGAACATGTTACAAATATTTTCTTTAGTCTCAGAAGAAAAATGATAAAAAAACCCTTATCAATATTATTTGGTAACTATGATTTGGTTTCAAAAAAATTAAATCTTAATATTAATGATAGACCACAAAAACTAAGCCCCTTAAAATTTTATGAGATTTGTAGGGAATATGAAAGATCAATTAATTAAACTTTGTATATGTTTTTCAATTTTCACTTTATCAAAAATTATTTCTTTATTATTAATTTTTAAATCAATTACATTTAGTATTTCCTCTAAACAAATTTCTAAATTATCGTTAATCACTACATAATCATAGTCTATCCAATTAGTTACATCGCTTTCAAATTTAGCCATTCTTTGTTTTACTATATTTTTGTTATTATTTTCTCTTTCGGATAATCTATTTATAAGTGTTTTTTTTGATGGTGGTAATATAAAAAAAGTTATTAAATTTTTTTTATCTATTTTTTTTCTAATTTGTTGAGTACCTTGCCAATCTATATCAAATAATACGTTTTTTTTATTTTTAATAAAATTTTGAACTTTTGATTTAGATGAACCATAAAAATTATCGAATACCTCGGCATATTCCAGTAACTCATCTTGATCTATAAGCTCTTTAAATTCAGATTTCTTAATAAAGTAATAATCAGATCCGTTAACCTCATTGTCTCTGGGTATTCTTGTTGTATAAGATATAGAAATTTGAAATTTTTTTTTCTTTGAAATTTTTTTAACTAATGTTGTTTTTCCAGCTCCAGACGGAGAAGATAATACAATTACTATTCCGTCTTCAATCAAAGACATTTATAAAAATCTAATTAGCTTTACTCTCAATAAATTTGATTGCATCTCCAACAGTAAGTATTTTCTCAGCCTCACTATCAGAAATCTCAGAGCCAAATTCTTCCTCAAACGCCATAACGAGCTCAACTGTATCTAAACTGTCTGCTCCTAAATCATCAATGAAACTAGATTCTTCAGTTACTTTCGCCTCATCGATACCTAAATGGTCAGCTACGATTTTTTTTACTTTTCCAGAAATTTCACTAGACATAATTATAAATTTGTTAATAGATTATTAATAGACTTTGTCAAGCCATATACATACCGCCATTAACGTGTATTGTTTCACCTGTAATATAAGACGCATAATCTGAACATAAAAAAGCAACACTATTAGAAACATCTTCGCCAGTACCTAGTCTGCTCATAGGAATTTTTGAGGTTAAAACAGCTTTTATACTTTCAACAATATTATCGGTCATTTTTGATTGGATGAAACCGGGAGAAACACAATTAACTGTGATATTTTTCTTAGCATATTCTATTGCTAAACTTTTAGACATTGAAATGATTGCACCTTTTGATGCAGAGTAATTAGCTTGACCTAGATTTCCAGTATGTCCAACAATTGAAGTAATATTTACTATTCTTCCATATTTATTTTTCAACATTTTTTTTAATGAATACTTGCAAAGATAAAAAGTAGAGGTCAGATTAATATCAATAACTTTTTTCCACTCATCCTCTTTCATTCTTAGTGACAAATTATCTAAATTTATTCCTGCATTATTGATTAACACATCTATACCAACTAATTGTGAATTTACATTTTCTATAAATTCTTCAATTTTATCATGTTGGGAGATATCAAATTTCAAAACATTAATATTTGGAAATTCTTTTTTTAGTTTATCTAGTTTTTCATTATTAGTACCTGTAGCTAAAACAGTCCCCTCTAATTCATTAAATTTTTTTACTAGAGAATATCCAATACCACCTGTCGCTCCTGTTATTAAAATTTTTTTTTGTTTAAAACTAATCATTTAAATTTAAATTATTTATATCTTCTTCATTATTAATTGCACTAACTTTTATATTTCTATCTATTCTTTTTATTAAATTACTTAATACTTTTCCAGGACCGATTTCAATAAATTTTGAAATATTATTATTTAAAATGAATTTAATACTATCCCTCCAAAGAACAGGGCTTTCTATTTGTTTAATTAAAAGATTGGGTATTAAATTTTTGTCATTGACAATATTTGCTGTAACATTTGAAATAAATGGAACTTTTAAATTTTCAAATTTAACTTTTTCTATTTCATTTTTCATAACTAAAGTTGCTTTTTGCATTAGTTTACAATGAAATGGTGCACTCACTTGAAGCTTTATATTTTTAATTTTTTGTGAATTTAAATAAATATTTAATTTATTTAAGTCTGAGTTATAGCCACTTACTACAATTTGCATATCAGAGTTATCATTTGCGATAAAGCAATTAAATTCTTTTTCCTTTTCCTCTAAAATTGATTTAATTGTTTGATAATTTGATCCCAAAATAGCAAGCATACCACCTTGTCCTTCCGGCACTGCGTTTTGCATTGATTGACCCCTCACCTTTAGTAGCTTTAATGTATCTTCAAATTTTAAGGCACCAGAGCAAGTAATAGCAGTATACTCACCAAGGGAATGTCCAGCGAAAAAATTAATTTTATTTAGATTGAAACCAAATTCTTTCTGACATAATTCAAAAATTGCGTAACTCACTAAAAATATTGCTGGTTGTGTATTTTCTGTTTTATTTAGTTCGTTGCTAGGTCCCTCAAGAATTAACTTTGAAAGATTAATTTTTAAAATATCGTCGGCATTTTTATAAATTTGCTTAACTAAATTATGTTTTTCATAAAATTCTTTACACATCCCTACAGATTGCGACCCTTGCCCGGGGAATATTACAGAAAACATAGCGATTCCATTTATATTTTTGTGTTGTATTTAAATTTCTATAATAGTATATCCTTCTTTTTTTAAAATAAAATTATGAGTTTATACGAGCATACAATTGTTGCTAGACAAGATACAACTGATAGTCAGCTTCATCAATTAAGAGAAAAGTACTCGAAAATTGTTGAAAAGTTTGATGGAAAAATAGTTAAAACTGAGAATTGGGGTTTATTAAATCTATCTTATTTAATTAAAAAAAATAAAAAGGGAAACTATATTCATTTTAAAATTGACGCTGAACCAAAAGTAATATTTGAATTAGAAAAAAATGAAAAAATAGATAAAAATTTATTAAGATATTTAACTGTTAAAGTGAAAAAATTTGATTTAAATAAAAATTATTTTTCAAAAAATGACGGAGATACAAAAAAATTAAATGAAGAAAAATAAAAAAAAATTAACCCAAAGCAATTTTTCAAAACTTAGCATCTTTCAACCGAATAAATTTAAGTTTCGAAAGAAGTGTCCGCTTTCTGGTAAAGGTGCTCCAGAGGTAGATTATAAAAATATTAAGCTTCTAAAGAAATATATTTCAGAGAACGGTAAAATTTTGCCCTCAAGAATTACTTCGGTATCTCAAAAAAAACAAAGAGAATTATCTTTATCAATAAAAAGAGCAAGAAATTTGGCTTTATTATAATGAAAGTTATTCTTTTAGAAAATATAAGCAAAATAGGTTCAATTGGAGACATCATTGATGTTAAAAGAGGGTTTGCAAGAAATTATCTTATATCGAAAAAAAAAGCGTTATTTGCTTCTAAGAAAAACGTTTTGGATGTTGAAAAGATAAAAAAAGAATTAAGTAAAAAAGACATTGAAAGAAAAAAAGAAGCAAAAGATATTGCAGATAAAATTCAAAATAAGACATACGAAGTAAAAAAATTGAGCACAGAAAATAAAGAGTTGTATGGGTCAGTGAAACCGACAGAAATATCTAAAATTTTAGAGACTTCAGAAAATGTTCAAATAAATTCGTCAGTTATTCAACCTATTAAAGAAATAAAAACTTTGGGTAAATTTAAAGTATCAATAAATTTACACCCCGAGGTTCAGACAAATATAAATATTAACGTTATTTCCGAAGAAATAACAAAATAAATTATACACAATTTTCCCCAGTGTTTATTTTAACTTGTTTTAATTAGTATATTTTTTTAAATTAAGTTGTGGAAAAATTAGATTTAGTTAAAAATAGTTTTAATGAACTTCCAAATAATATAGAAGCTGAACAATCTGTAATTGGATCAATTTTAATATCTAATGAAATTTTTGATGATATAAATACTATTATAAAATCAAACAACTTTTATGATCCTATGCACATGAGAGTTTTTGATGCGATTGAAAAACTAATTTATAGCGGAATGCTAGCTAATCCAATAACTTTAAAAAACTATTTTGATAGTGATGAAGATAAAATTAATATACCTGAATATTTAGTAAAGATAACCAAGTTTTCATCATCCACAAGACAAGCTATAGAATATGCTAAATTAATCTATGACTTATATGTAAAAAGAGAATTAATTAAGATATCTGAAAATATCATTGATACCGCTAAATTAAATGACTTAGATAATAATGGACAAAAAATAATAGAAACGTCAGAGAGAGCTCTTTTTGATTTAGCAGAAAGAGGTTCATTCAGTTCATCCCTAGTTAAATTTGATAGTGCATTAAAAATGACTATTGAAATGGCATCTAGCGCTTATAAAAATGATGAGGGAATCGTCGGAGTGCCTACCGGATTAAGAGATTTAGATGATAAACTAGGGGGGTTGCATAATTCTGATTTAGTAATTATTGCAGGTAGACCATCTATGGGTAAAACAGCTTTGGCAACAAATATTGCTTTTAATGCTGCAAAGAAATTACAAGATGATGGTAAAAAATCTTGTATTGCTTTTTTTTCACTTGAAATGTCTTCTGAACAACTGTCAACTAGAATTTTAGCGGAACAATCTAGGATTAAGTCAAATGATATAAGAAGAGGAAGAATATCTGAAGAAGAATTTGACAAATTTATTGAGACTTCAAAAAATATTTCTGAATTACCTTTATTCATTGATGAAACTCCAGCTATTAGTATTGCAGCATTAAGTAACAGAGCAAGAAGGATAAAGAGAATTCATGGATTAGATATGGTTGTTGTCGATTATATTCAATTAATGACTGCATCAAATTCAAGAAAAGATGGAAGAGTTCAAGAGATTTCTGAAATTACCCAAGGTCTAAAAGCTTTAGCAAAAGAATTATCGATCCCAGTATTAGCATTGTCACAACTTTCCAGAGCGGTAGAGCAAAGAGATAACAACAAACCTCAATTAGCAGATTTAAGAGAGTCTGGGTCTATAGAACAAGACGCAGATGTGGTTATGTTTGTTTACAGAGAAGCTTATTACCTTGAGAGAAAAGAACCTAGACCAGCAACTGTAGAACACGCTGAATGGCAGGCAAAAATGAGTGAGGTATCAAATGTAGCAGAAATTATAGTTGGAAAACAAAGACATGGTCCAACTGGCAACGTATTTCTTGAATTTGAAGCTATGTTTACTAAATTTAAAGATATTCAAAACAGTCAGGTTTAATTATATAAGCTAATTAGATGTTAGCTAAATATTACCAAAATATAATACTTAAAAATCCTAAGCTCTTACTTATTCTATTGTTTTTATTTTTGATTACTGGATTAAATTACTCAAAAAATTTCAAATTAGATGCATCTTCAGAAACATTGCTTTTGGAAGGTGATCCAGATTTAAAATATTTAAAAGAAATTAACGAGAGATATAATTCAAGAGAATTTTTAGTATTGACATATACTCCAAATGAAAAAATGATTTCAGATCAATCAATCAATAATCTTCTAAGTCTAAAATACAAACTTCAAAGTCTTGCGTGGGTTCATAGTGTCATAACTTTATTAGATGTTCCATTATTGAATAGTACAGATGATACTTTGTCAGATAAACTAAAAAATTTTAGCACACTTAAAAGTGATGGTATAGATAAGGATCGTGGATTTAAAGAAATTTTAGAAAGTCCAGTATTTAAAAACTTTGTTATAAGTGAAAATGGTCAAACTTCAGGTATAATCGTTTATATAAAAGAAGACAATATAATTAATACAATAAAAGATAAAAAAAAATTAGAAGATTATAAAAATAATAAAAAGGAAGAGAATCACAGAAATATTTTAGAAATACGAAATGTTATTAATGATTATAATAAAGTCGCAAAAATTCATTTAGGTGGAATACCAATGATTGCTGATGATATGATGTCATACATAAAAAATGACATAATTATTTTTGGTGTTGGGGTATTAGTTTTTATTATTATAACTTTATGGTTTATTTTTAAAAAGATAGTTTGGGTAATTATCCCTCTATCTAGTTGTATATTTTCAGTAATCATAATGACTGGAATGCTTGGATTAATTGGTTGGAAAGTAACAGTAATATCTTCAAATTTTATTGCTCTCATGTTGATACTGACCATGGCAATGAATATTCATATGAGTACTAGATTTTTACAAATTAAAACCGAATTTTCTAATGAAAAAAAGATTAAAATTTTAGAAAAAACTACACAAAAAATGTTTTTACCAATTATGTACACTGCTTTAACAACGATTTGTGCATTTTTATCATTAATTTTTAGTGGAATTAAACCTGTTATAGATTTTGGCTGGATGATGACGTTAGGATTAATTACATCATTATTGACAACATTTACATTGCTTCCAGCAATGTTGTCTATATTAAGTGATACAAATGTATTTAATCTAAAATCTAATAAAGATTCTAAAATTACAAAGATATTATCCAATTTAGCTTTAAATTATAAAAAATTAATTTTTTCTATAACTATTGTAATTATTATTTTAAGTATTTTCGGTATTTCGAAATTAAGAGTAGAAAATAGTTTTATAAATTATTTTAGTAAGAATACCGAGATATATAAAGGTATGAAATTAATTGATGACCAGCTTGGAGGAACTACACCATTGGAAATCATACTAAAGTTTCCTAAGCAGGATGAAGATATAGATAGCGAGGAAGATGATTGGGGAGATGGTGAAATTGAAGATAATGAAAAATACTGGTTTACAAAGGATAAAATTGATAAAATAAATAATGTTCATAATTATTTAGAAAATGTTGAACATGTCGGAAAGGTCTTATCTTTTTCATCTGTCTTAAAAGTTGCCGAAAAATTAAATAATAACAATCCTTTGGGTAGTCTTGAAATGGGTGTGCTTTACACAAAATTACCAGACAATATTAAAAAAGAGATTGTAAATCCTTATATTTCTATAGAAAATTCAGAAGCTAGAATTAGTTTGAGGATAAAAGATTCTGATGAAAATTTGAGGCGTAATGATCTAATAAATAAGATTAAAATTGATCTTCAGGATAAGCTTAATCTAAAAGAGGATGAATTTAGATTAGCAGGAGTATTAATAATTTTTAATAATTTGCTACAAAGTCTGTTTAAATCTCAAATACTAACTTTAGGTTTTGTAATGATTGGAATATTTTTGATGTTTGTGATTTTGTTTAAAAATATTAAATTATCTATAATAGGTGTTGTGCCAAATTTTATCGCTGCATTCTTTATTTTAGGAATAATAGGAATTTTCGGAATTCCTTTAGATATGATGACTATTACAATTGCTGCAATAACTATAGGTATAGCAGTAGATAATAGTATTCATTATATCTATAGATTTAAAGAAGAATATTTTAAAATAAAAGATTACAATAAAACTCTGAAATTGTGTCATTCAACTGTTGGTGTAGCAATTTTGAATACGTCTATAACAATAGTATTTGGCTTTTCAATTTTAATTTTGTCAAACTTTATACCAACAATTTACTTCGGGATTTTTACTGGTTTAGCAATGCTAATAGCTATGATACTTGTATTAACATTGCTACCAAGTTTAATTATAAAATTTAGACCTTTTGAACTTAAAAAATAAATGGAGTTAGTGAGAGAATTATTGGATTTAATCACTATATTTGATCTTATCTATTTAGTGATAACTATTTATTCTCTATATAAATGTTCTAAAAATGGTTTTGTTCTGAGTATTTTATCTGCTAGTAAATGGTTGCTCGCTTATGTTCTAACACTGTTTCTTTTTCCTAAAGCAAGACCTTATGTTATTGATGTAATAGATAACGAATATATTTTGGATATTATATTAGGTATAGGATTGTTTGTAATAGTCATATTTATTATTTTATTAATAAATAGAGGTTTGAAAAAAGCAGTAATATATACTGGATTAGGTTCGCTAGACAAAACTTTTGGATTTTTTTTTGGTTTTGTTAAAAGCTACATATTAGCTGTCTGTATTTTTACAACCATAAATATAGTATACAACTATGACAGGTGGCCGATTAATATTGAGAAATCTATTAGCTTTCAATGGGTTGAAAAAGGTAGTAACTATCTTATAAAAGAATTTCCAGATCAAAAAGAATATGAAAATGCAAAACAAAAAATTGAAGATATATAATCCAAAATTAAAAGAAGAATGTGGAGTATTTGGTATAAGTAATACAAAGGACGCTTCAACATTGACGGCATTGGGTCTTCATGCTTTGCAACACCGTGGACAAGAAGGTTGTGGCATAGTTTCATTTGATGGAGATAAATATCATTCTGAAAAAAGATTTGGATTAGTAGGCGATAATTTTAATAATGAAGATGTTTTAAAAAAATTACCTGGTAATTATGCAATTGGTCATAATCGATATAGCACAACTGGAGGAACAACGTTAAGAAATGTGCAACCGTTTTATGCAGATACTAATGCTGGTGGGATAGCTGTTTCTCACAATGGAAACCTAACAAATGCTATTACATTAAGAACCAAAATGGTTGAAAATGGTTCAATCTTTTATACTACATCTGATACAGAGACAATTGTAAAGCTTATAGCAAAATCTAAGAGATCAAATACCATTGATAAGATAGTAGACACTTTATTCCAAATCCAAGGTGGATATTCTTTAGTTATGATTGCTCAAAATACCCTAATAGGCGTTAGAGATCCATTTGGTATACGTCCATTAGTAATTGGAAAATTAAAAAATTCGTATGTATTTACTTCGGAAACATGTGCTTTAGATATAATTGGAGCTAAATTTTTAAGAGAAGTTGAAAACGGGGAAATTGTATATATTGAAAATGATGAACTAAAAAGTTTAAAACCATTTCCGATGAGAAAAAAACGTCCTTGCGTATTTGAGTATATTTATTTTTCTAGACCTGATAGTCTTATTGATGGAATTTCGGCCTATGAATATAGAAAAAAATTAGGTGCAGAATTATCTAAGGAAGATAATATTGATGCTGATTTGGTAGTACCTGTACCAGATTCTGGGAATGCAGCTGCTTTAGGTTATAGCCAAAAAAAAAAATTAAAATTCGATCTTGGTTTAATTAGGAATCATTATGTTGGAAGAACTTTTATAGAGCCAGCGCAAAAAATAAGAAGTTTGGGTGTTAAATTAAAATTAAATGCAAATAGATCATCAATAAAAAATAAAAAAGTTATTCTTGTTGATGACTCACTTGTACGAGGTACTACCTCACACAAAATTGTTAATATGTTGTACGATGCTGGAGCAAAAGAAGTGCATTTACGAATAGCATCTCCTGAAATTAAATATCCAGATTTTTATGGTATCGATATGCCGTCAAAAAAAGAATTGTTAGCAGCAAATATGTCAGTAGATGAAATTTGTAATCATGTTAGTGCAAAATCATTGAAATTTTTATCCATTGAAGGTTTGTATAGAGCAATTGGTTTTGAAAAAAGATACAATGATTACCCACAATTAACAGACCATTACTTTACAGGTGACTATCCAATAAAGATAATTGATGAATTAGGAGAAGAAAAAATAACTCAATTATCATTACTAAGTACAGGATCTAATAATTAATATGAAGAAAGTTAGTTTTACTGAAATGAAAAAAGGTACCAAGGAAGATTACTTATTTTTAGATAAACATGAGCAAAAGTATGTTGGTAAAACTGCAGAAAGAATTTTAAAGTTTATGTCTGGTTTGACTGAAACACTTGAGGGATATCAAGTTAGTCGGCTTGAACACTCACTACAAGCCGCAAGCAGAGCATTTAAAGCCGGAGAAAGTGAAGAGATGGTCGTGGCAGCACTTTTACATGATATAGGAGATGAATTAGCACCTATGAATCACTCAGAATATGCTGCTACAATACTTAAACCTTATGTGTCTAAAAAAACACATTGGATAATTGAGAAACATGGTGAATTTCAAGCGTATTATTATGCTCATCATTTAGGAAAAAATAGAAACTTGAGAGATAAATACAAAAATCATAAATATTATCAAGCAACTTTAGATTTTTGTGAAAAGTATGATCAAGCGTCATTTGATCCAAATTATAAAAGTTTATCGCTAGATCACTTTTCTCCAATGGTAAAAAAAATATTTTCTAGAAAACCATACAGTCATTTTTAATGTGCCTAATCAACTTAAAAATGAAAGAAGTCCATATTTAAAACAACACGAAGATAATCCAGTTGAATGGTATCCTTGGAGTAAAATTTCATTAGATATCGCGAAAAAACAGAAAAAACCTATATTTTTAAGTGTTGGTTACGCAAGTTGCCATTGGTGCCATGTAATGGCTCACGAAAGTTTTGAAAATATAGAAACAGCAAAAATACTCAATGAAAAATTTATTAATATTAAAGTTGATCGTGAGGAAAGACCTGACATAGACTCAATTTTCCAAAAAAGCCTCAGTATACTAACTGGTGCACAAGGAGGCTGGCCACTATCCATGTTTTTGGACGAAAACGGTGTGCCATTCACAGGTGGAACTTATTTTCCTCCAAAAGAAATGTATGGAAGACCCAGTTTTAATCAAATCATTTTAAATGTATCAAAAGTTTACAGCGAGAATAGAGAAAAAATAATTGCTCAAGTTTCCCAGTTGCAATCTGTGTTTAATGACCTAAATCGAAAAAATGCAGTTTTAAAACAAGATTTAGAACCTTATGCTGAAAAAATTATACAATACTTAGATGATGAAAATGGTGGATTTAAAGGAGCACCAAAATTTCCACAATTTTATATATTTCAAACTTTACTTTATTTTTTCAATTTAAATAAAAATTCAAAATTTTTAAAACCAGTAGAACTATTACTCACAAAAATATCATCTAAAGGTATTTACGATCATTTGAAAGGAGGTATTTCAAGATATACTGTCGATGAAAAATGGATAATACCTCATTTTGAAAAAATGCTTTATGATAATATACAATATGTATTATTATTAAGTCACTACCTTAGCAATTTTAAATCTAATAACTTAGAAAATAAACTTAAACAAACTATTTATTTTATTAAAAATGAATTTAAATCTAAAGATAATTTATTAGGATCAGCAATTGATGCTGATAGTGAAGGAGTTGAGGGAAAATACTATACCTGGAAGTACGATGAATTAAAAAAATTATCAGGGGATAATTTTAATATTCTTCAGAAAAAATATGAAATTCAAGAGGAAGGAAATTTTGAAGGTCTAATTATATTAACAGAAAAAGATAATATAAAACTTAACAATGAAGAAAGTCAAATTCTTGAAAAAACGAAAAAAATTTTAGAAAAAGAAAGAGATAAAAGAGTAAAGCCTTTTTTTGATAACAAAGTTCAAACAGATTTAAATTGTTTTTGGCTTTATGCTAACCTTTATTCATCTTTAGTTTTAAAAGATGAAAATCTTTTTGAAGATACTATTAAATCAATTAATGAATTAATTGATAAATTAAAAAACAAAATTTTTCATTGCTATGAAAGTACTGAAAATGAAATTGATGTTTTTTTAGACGATTACGTTTATTTTTCTTTGTTGTTAATAACCATGTTTGAATTAGAAAATAATGAAAAATATCTGAATATTTGTAAAGAAGTTATGATGAAAGCCTGGGAAAATTTTTACAACGATAAATATAATCTTCTACAAAAAAATAATTATCGTAATAATGACTTATTTGTACAACCAATAGATATTTCAGATAACAATTTGCCTAATGGAAATAGTATATATTTATTGGTTTGTAATAAATTAAAAAATATTACATTAGAAAATACGTGGCAAAAAAGGATCAATATACTTAGTAAAACTTTCCACTCTTATATTAATTTTAATTTTTCTCAGATGTTTAGTTTTATAAAAATACTCGAAATTTGTGAAAAGAATATAACCATTACTTTTAACGGCGATTTTAAAAAATATAGAAAAATACTACAAAATATTAATATAAACTATCTTAGTAGTTCGACAATTTTACATAAAGCAAACAGTAAGGATTTTTTTGTTGTAATATGTAAAGATCAAACATGCTCAAAAAAATTAAATAATCTTGAAGAAATTGAAAATTATTTAAAAAATATTAATAATGTTTAGAAATCTTTCTAACCAACAAAAAGGCTCACTTTTAGCATTTGTTGGTGTAATGTTTATTACTCCTGATTCATTGTTCATAAGATTGTCAAAAATTGGAACTTGGGAACTTTTATTTTATCGAGGTGCAATACCATTTTTTTTTGTATTAATTGGTTTGTTGCTTTTTTATAAAAAAAACTTTTTAAATGCACTACTTAAAATTGGATATGTTGGAATTTTTTATATAATTAGTTTCTCAGCTTGTAATATTACATTTATAATATCTATTCAGAATACCAACGTGGCTAATACTTTAATTATGGTAGCGTTAGCTCCGATGTTATCAGCAGTTCTGGCTACAATATTCTTAAAAGAGCCTACAAATAAAAACACCTGGGCTGCAATATTTGTCACATTTTTCTCAGTAACTTTTATTTTTTACGATTCAATACAGCTGGGTAATATAAAAGGAGATATTTACGGATTTATAACTGCTTTAGGGTTAGCAATAAATGCAAATCTAGCAAGATATGCAAAAGAGATTGATTTAGTTCCATCTGCCGTTATTGGAAAGTTAGTCGTAGCTATTTTTGCATTTTTCTTTGTAGATAATTTTTACTTATCAGGTATGGATTTATTCATAGTTCCACTTATGTGTATTATGTGTGTTGCTATACCTTTTGTTTTAGTAACTATTGCGCCAAGATTTATTTCAGCTCCAGAGGTAAACCTATTTTTTCTACTTGAGGTTATTTTAGGACCTATTTGGGTTTGGCTTGTTATTAAAGAACAGCCAAGTTTGCAAACTATTATTGGAGGAATTATAATAATTATAACAATATCATTACATTCTTTTTTAGCCTTAAAAAAAACACAAATCAAATCTAACTAGCCTCAAACAATAAGTTAAATACACATGCAAAAAGAAGTAACTCGGTCCTGGGCACTATTTATTGGTATAGGAACTATGATGATTGCACATGGACTTCAATTACAAGTAATGGGTATTAGATCTGTTATTGAGAATTTTAGTGTAATAGTTACTGGAATTTTTATGTCTGGTTACTATATTGGATATTTTGTTGGATCAAAAACTACTCCAAAATTAGTATCTAAAGTAGGACATATAAGAGTTTTTGCTGCATTTGCCTCTTTGGCTTCTTTGAGTGCTCTTCTGGCAGTAGTTTATGTAAACCCTTTAATGTGGACATTAAGCAGGTTTATAACAGGAATTAGTCTAGTCAGCTGTTATATTGTAAGTGAAAGTTGGTTAAACGATAGAGCAACAAACAAAAACAGGGGCCAATTATTATCTGCATATATGATAGTAATTTATCTAGGTCTTTCTATCGGGATGTTACTTTTAAATGTAAGTGATCCAATCAACTACGAGCCTTTTATTTTAGTATCAGTTTTGCTCTCATTGGCATTAGTTCCTATTTTATTAACAAAAAGATCTGCCCCAAAATTTAAAAAAATAGGGACCATGAGTACAAGAGAGTTGTATAATATTTCTCCATTGGGATCTGTTAGTTCTTTTTGTACCGGAATTATACATGGTGGTTTTTTTTCATTAATAGCTTTTTATGCAACTAAAGCTAATTTAAATTTATTTGAAACCTCAATACTACTTTTTATTTCAACAATTTCTGGTGTTCTTGGTCAATGGCCAATTGGATATCTATCAGATAAATATGATAGGAGGACAATAATCGTGATTACAACTTTTTCAGCTTCTCTTCTAGCCTTTTTGTCTATATTAACATCTAATGAACCAATAGAAAATATCTATTGGTTGTCTGAAATGCATTATAAGAAAATTTTATTTTTTATTTTTGTTGGAATGTATACAAGTTTTTGTTTACCTCTTTTTTCTTTAAATTTAGCACACACAAATGACTTTGTTGCTAAAGATAAGTTTGTAGCTGCGGGTGGAGGTTTACAGTTAATATTTGGATTTGGAGCAATATCAGGTCCAATATTATGTTCAATTTTTATGGAATTTTTGGATTTAAATGGTTTTTTTGTATTTTTAATTGTTTTTCATTTAATTATTGGAATTTTTGGATTTTATAGGATGAAAGTAAGAGATGTAACAATTAATCCTAATTCCTCATTTACACCTGTTCCTGCAACTATAACTCCTGCAGGTCTAGAGCTTGATCCTGACACTCCTAAAACATTATTGAATAATAAATAAACTTTCTAAACAATTAAAGCTTTTCTTTTATAGTTTTAATTAATATTTCAATATCCTCTTGTTTAGTATTCCAAGCTGTAACAAACCTTACAGATCCATTAAACATTTCGTCTTCTATTGCGGAATATCCCCTTTTATTTAAATGGTCTTTTATCTCTTGTGGTAATTTTACAAATATTTCGTTTGATTCGGTTGGATAAGCTAATTCAATACTGTTTATTTTTTGAAGTTTTTCACTTAAGATTTTAGCCATCTTATTAGAATGTGTTGCATTACTTATCCATACATTTTTAGTAATATAAGCATTTAATTGCGATGAAAGGAATCTCATTTTTGATAACAATTGTCCTGACCTTTTTTGTAAGTATTTAAAATTTCCTACATCCTCAGGATTAAAAAATATAATAGCTTCAGCATCTAAACATCCATTTTTGGTTCCACCGAATGTTAAAACATCGATACCTAACTTCCACGTCATTTCAGCTGGTGTTTTTTTTAATGACGCAACAGCATTTGAGAAACGTGCACCATCCATATGTACTTTCATACCATTTTTATGAGCGACTTCTGATATTTCTAAAACCTCATTGATTTGATAAAGTACACCTGTCTCACATGATTGAGTAATACTAACCACCGAGGGCTGGGTATTATGTACAATTCCAGAACCCCTAATATTTGTCTTAAGTGTTTCAGCAGTGAATTTACCATTGTTTCCATCTAGTGGTATTAATTTAGCTCCTCCTGTAAAGAATTCAGGAGCTCCGCATTCATCAACGTTTATATGAGATATTTTATGACAGTATATATTTCCATAGCCAGGAGTTAATGCAGATAAAGCTAATGAATTCGCAGCTGTACCTGTAATAGCTGTAAATACTTTTACTTCTTTCTCAAATAAAATTGAAAATTTTTTATTAAGATTTTTTGACCATTGATCGTTTCCATAGGAGTCTATTTCACCATTGTTAGCTTCATTTATAGCTCGTATAACTTCCGGGCATGCAGGGGTAACATTATCAGAGGCAAATATTGTCATATTATTACTGTTTAGGAAAATAATCTTTAAGATCACCTTCTCTATAAACGTCTGCAGTACTGCAGTGTAATCCTCCTCCAAAAGCATAAGCATCTCTTAGCTCTACAGGAATTACTTCCAATCCTAGTTTATCTATTTGTTCAGCTTGGTAAACTTCACTTTTTTCAACACATACAGTTTTTGGATCCAAAACTAGTACATTCATTGACAACCAAACTGAAGAATAGCATAACGGTGGTGGAGAATTATGGGCTGGTTGTGCTGCATCTAAAATTTTCCATCCATTATTTTCAAAAAGTTTTCTCTGTTCTTCTGGAATTCTCCTTTGAGGATTGTTAATAATTATACCTTCTGTTATTGGTGAAAACGTAGCATCAATATGAATTGGATATGGATCCCCAGGAAAGTTAACTGTATGGACCCTGTGATCTTTAAAATGCCTTCTTAGCCAATCAATACCTTTAAGATTTGTTGTAAAGCCATGTTGTACAATTAAGTCTTTTCCAAATCTTAAAATATCTGCTGCATCAAACAAGGGCTCTTCTTCAGTGGTCACAAAAAATTTATCTTTTGTCCACTCTAACCTCTTTTGTACTCCTATTTTTTCGGATAGATAATCTTTTCTATAATCTAAATCCGTAAGCCTGGGTTTAGGCGCTGTTTCGTGTTTCATATTTGGGTCCTCATTAAAATATTTTTGCAATAGAGGTCTGTAATTTAAGTACTCAAACCATCTACATCTATAACTCATTGTGGCTTCAAGCATTTCATTTCCAACTGTTAAAATAATATCTCTAGCTGGCATACAGCCAAACATTGTTTCTACTTGCCAATCAGGTGTGGACACTTTTTGATTATGATTAATTGGTTGTGGTCTGTCTACTTTGACTCCTCTCTTAACTAAAATATTTGCAAAATTATCTAAAAGTTCATTTGCTCTATCAATTGTATCTTGGGTTCTTGGACCGTAATTTCCTTTCATATCTGAGTCCTCTGGCACTTTTGCGTCTAGTGCAGGTTCAGGTGCCGGTATGCAACAACCATCAGCCCTACCTAATATAACATGTTTTAATGGATCCCATTCGTTCCAGCTATTAACAATTTTTTTATTCATCTAATTCAACCCAATATACCTCTTGTTAGTTTGAATGGTGAAGCTATAGTAAAATATAGATATAAATATTAAAAAACCTCCAATAATAGTGTTATTTGAAGGTATTTCGTTAATTCCTAGCCAAGGTAACCAAACCCAAAATATACCTCCAATTATTTCAGTTAATGATAAAAGCGTTAGCTCAGCAGCAGGAATATTTTTTGAACCTAATGAATAAAGAATTAATCCAATACAAACCAATGCTCCATGAGTGGCAAATAATCCTTGATTTTTGCTAGTTGATAAAAAACTTAAATCTTTATTTATTATAAATAAGGCAGAGATAATAAAACATATTAAGCCTGCTAAAGATACAGTGGTAAACTTTGGTGTTTTTTTTTGCCATCTCAAAGAAACTGAAAATATTGAAAATCCTAATGCGGACATTAATCCAAACAATAATCCACCTAAAGAGCCTGGGTTTTTATTTCCAAGTGCAATTATAATTATTCCAGACGCGGCAACTATTATTGAGATCCAAACACTAATTGATATTTTTTCTTTTAAGAATAAAAAACCAAGCAATGCAGTTATAAAAGGCATAGCCGCTAAACATAAAAGGGTTACAGAAGCAGATGTGTTAGTTATAGACCAAATAAATGAAATCATTGCTAAAGCCAGACCAGACCCCCCAATCAGGCCTGAAACACCAACTTTAAAGTAATTTTTATAAAAATCTAATCCCTCTTCTAAATACAAAAAAATATTTAATAAAATAAAAATAACTAATCCTCTCGTAAATAAATACTGCCATGGAACAGTATGAGCAGCATCTATGTTTCTTACAACATATGGTCCAAATGACCAAAACAGACCTGCTAATAATACTATAGGAACTGCAGCTTTTTGATTTTTTAAATCCATATTTAGACAATTTCTTAATACTTATATTTTTTCAAAACAAGAAAATAAATATTAAAATATTAAAATTTTCATTGTAAAATATAAAAGTATGGAATTAAATATTTTAAAAATCGCCTCAGATACCTCAAATATGAAAAAACTCAATTATTTTACTCATAGTGCAAAGACAAGAAATCCCATGTGTGGTGACAACATAACCTTCAAAATAAATCTAAAAAAAAATTTTGTGAAGGATGTAGGATATGAGAGCAAATCTTGCATTTATTGTCAGGCATCCGCAAGCTTATTATCAAAATATATACTTAACAAAGATTTATTAAGTATTGGAAAGACCATAAAAAATATTGACGATTTTTATAATAATCGAGAAATTATTATAAAAGGAAATTTAATAAAAGTATTTAATAAAAAAAATTATAAAAGAAAAGAATGTATTTATTTACCTGTAAAAGCAATTTATAAAGCTTTGAAGATAAAAAATTAAATCTATCCTATAACAAAATTATTTTTTACCATAAGACCAATACCAATACCTAGTATGAGCGCTAAAATAAGTCTTGTTCTTCTATTCATTTATTTTTTTGAAAACAACCCAGTAATTTTCATCTTTATAGTTTCCCATAACTTTGCCATTCCGAGAGGCTCATAAATCATAAATATTATCATTAAAACACCAAAAACAACTTGTTCGATTGCTGATATAATTGTGGCATCTATAGCTCCGTGAAATACATTATTTCCTATATAATTAAGTAACACTGGGAATAATAAGATAAATCCAGCTCCAATAAATGCACCATTTATTGTTCCTAGACCACCTAATATAACCATAAATAGAACCTTAAAGGATAATTTAATGTCAAATGCTACTGGTTCTAATGATTTCAAATATGTAAATGCAAAAAGAGCTCCAGCAACACCACAATAAAATGAACTTATTGCAAAAGCTTGTAATTTTGTTTTAAGCAATGATACCCCCATTGACTCAGCGGCTATATCCATGTCTCTTACTGACATCCAATTTCTTCCAGTACTTCCTCTTGCCATATTCATTGCTATTAGTGTCATCGGCGTTACCACAGCAACAATAACTAGGTACATTTCAATAGGCGAAGTAAATGGTTTTCCCATAATTACTATATCTTGGGCAGTAATAATTCCTGAAGAGTCGTAATTTTTGAACCAACCAAATTTATCTATCATCCATATAATAAAAAATTGTGATGCAAGTGTTGCAACCATTAAATAAATTCCCCGTACTCTTAAACTTGGTAGCCCAAATAGTATACCAAATGCTGCAGCAATTAATCCTGATATCAATAATGCACCTACAAAAGGAATGCCCGGAACTCTTAATATTAAATTAAAACATGCAAATGCACCAGCTGCCATAAATCCTGCAGCACCGAGAGCCAGTTGACCTGTGTATCCCATAATAATTTGTTGTCCAATTGTAGCTAAAGCTAGACATAACCATGGAATTAATATTGAAGTATACCAGTATCCTGATGATACGGTCATAGGAATAACAACAACACCGACAATTAATAAAATGGCAAGATTTATTAAATCACCTCTTGTATATGTCATAAAAATTGGCTTCATATTTAAACTCTCCTAATAATTTTTTCTCCAAATAAACCTTCGGGTCTATATAACAAAAAGAAAATTGCTAATACATAAGGTGCCCATCCTTCAATGGCACCTCCAAAAAATGGTCCAATATATACCTCTAGAACTTTTTCAACAGCCCCAATTAGTAAACCACCAATTATGGCTCCAGGAATTGAAGAAAATCCACCAATGATAAGAACAGGAAGGGCTTTTAATGCTAGATCAACTAATGCAAATTGTACCCCTGCTCTTGCACCCCACATCATTCCAGCTACTAAAGCAACTACACCAGCTGCTGACCATACAAGAAGCATTATATGTTTTAAGGGAATTCCTATAGAACTTGCTGCACCAGCATCGTCTGCCACTGCTCTTAGACCAAGTCCCATTTTGGTATATTTAAATAATAGAGTTAGACCTATAATCATACCAAACGCAACTATTCCAGCAGTTAGGTCAATCGCACTAATAAATAATTTCAAGTTATCAGCAATCCATGGGATTGGAAAATCTTTAATCCCTAAGTCTAGTCTTCTTACTTCTACGCCCCACATTGCTTGAGCAAGACCTTCTAAAACATAACCTAGTCCTATAGTCGCCATAAGCAAAGTATCTTCGCTCTGGTTCATTAAAGGTCTTAAAACTAGTCTTTCAGTACATAAACCTACGATAATCATTAAGAATACCGCTAAAAAGAACGCTAAAACAAATGGTACATTAAAGTCTTGCATAAAACCAACGAATGCAAGAACTGCAAAGAATACCATAGCCCCTTGAGAAAAGTTAAATGTAGCTGAAGCTTTGTAAATTAAAACAAACCCTAAAGCCACAAGAGAATACATCGTGCCTGCAAGCAAGCCTCCAACTACAACTTCAATAAAAAATAATATTTGATCCGCCATAACTAGTGTTCTACCCCTAAATACGCATCAATAACTCTTTGATTAGCTCTTACTTCATCAGGTGTTCCGTCACCAATAACTTTACCGTAATCTAATACTACAACTCTGTCTGATATATCCATTACTACTCCCATATCATGTTC
>CACNCN010000014.1 GCA_902618975.1 uncultured Pelagibacteraceae bacterium
ATTGAATTAATGAATTTATTTAACAATACTTTTAGTAAAGAAAAGATAAATCTTTCACAAATACTGTTAACTCTTGAGGATACTGAAGTAAGAGCTAGAGCAATCAATGCCAAAAGAACCTTTGAAAATCTTTTTAATTTAGGCTATGTGCCAGTTGTGAATGAAAATGATAGCATAGCAACAACAGAAATTAAATATGGCGATAATGATCGACTTGCCTCCAGGGTTGCTCAAATCTCAAGCGCGGATTGTTTAATATTGTTATCGGATGTTGACGGTTTATACTCTAAAAATCCAAAAATATTTAAAAACTCATCTTTAATCAGCGAAATAAAAAATATAAGTCATGATATTGAAAAAATTGCAACGGAAAGCAGTGGCATACACGGAACAGGGGGTATGAAAACTAAGATAGAAGCTGCAAAAATTTGTCAAAATTCTGGATGTAAAATGGCTATAGCTAATGGGTTAAAAAAAAGACCAATCCATAATATCAATCTTTATAATAAGTGTACTTGGTTTCTTCCAAAAATTTCAAAGTTAGATGCTAGGAAAAAGTGGATTATTAGTTCAGTTTCACCAAAAGGTAATATAGTTATAGATGATGGTGCCCTTGCTGCTCTTAAACAAGGAAAAAGCTTATTAGCAGCTGGAATTAAAAAAGTGAATGGTAATTTTAGTAAAGGTGATCATATAAAAATTATGGATAAAAATTCTAAGGAATTTGCAAGAGGTTTGAGCTCATTTAGCTCAGATGAAATTAAAAAAATACAAGGAAAACACTCTAATAAAATTCAAGATTTGTTAGGATATATATCAAAATCAGAAGTGATACACAAAGATGACATGGTGCCAGTATAATGAAAAACGAAATTCTTAAAATTGGAAATAGAGCAAAACTAGCCTCTAAAGAAAAAATTAATAATATAAAAAAAAATAAGGTGCTCTTGGATTTTGCAAATTTAATAGAAAAGAATAAAAAAAAAATTATTAAACAAAATTATAAAGATATTCGCTTAGCAAGAAAAAATAATCTTAAACAAAATCTTATTAAAAGATTGGAATTAAATGAAAAAAAATTGAATGAAATATTAACTTCTATAAAAAATATAATTAAAATAAAAGATCCTGTGGATAATACTCTTGCAAATTGGAGCGTGAAAAGTGGATTGAAGATAAAAAGGGTTACGGTCCCTATAGGAGTTATTGGTGTAATTTACGAAAGTAGACCTAACGTTACCTCTGATGTTTCTTGTTTATGTTTTAAGTCTGGTAATAGTGTAATTTTAAAAGGTGGATCTGAAGCCTTTTACAGTAATTTAATAATATCTAATTTATTTCGTAAAGCATTAATAAAAAATAAAATAAATAAAAATTTTGTTCAATTTATAAAAAAGAAAGATAGAAAAGTTGTAAAATTCATTTTATCAAAAATGAAAAATTATATTGACGTTATAATACCGAGGGGAGGAAAAAATCTTGTTGCAACTGTACAAAGATTTTCAAATATTCCTGTTATTGGACATTTAGAGGGTGTATGCCACACTTACATAGATAAATTAGCAGATTTGAGTATGTCAAAAAAAATTATTTATAATGCCAAAATGAGAAACACGAGTATTTGTGGTGCTACAGAAACCTTACTAATAAACAAAAATATATTAAAAAAATTTGTTAATCCAATTCTTGCACATTTAGAAAATAATAATTGTAAAATTTATGCCGATAAATTAATTAAAAAAATATATAAAGGTAATTGTACATTAGCAAATAAAAAAAATTGGGGCAAAGAATATTTGGGACCAATTATTGCTGTAAAATCTGTAAAAGATGTTTATGAAGCAATAGACCATGTAAATAAGTATGGAACAATGCATACTGATGCAATAATTACCAATGATAAAAAAGTCGCTAAAATATTTTTAAAAAACGTAAAAAGTTCAATTGCAATTCATAATTCCTCTACACAATTTGCAGATGGAGGGGAATTTGGTTTTGGAGGTGAGGTAGGTATATCAACAAATAATCTACCTCCTAGGGGACCTGTGGGTTTAGAAAAATTAGTTACATATAAATATGAAATTAATGGCAAAGGTCAAATAAGAAAATAATTTGAAAAAAAAATTAAAAAAAATTGGAATATTGGGTGGAACTTTCGATCCTGCTCATATTGGTCATTTAAAAATCTCAACTTTAGCTAAAAAAAAATTTAAATTAAATGATATAATTTGGGCTATCACAAAAAAAAATCCATTTAAAAAAAAAGGTTCTAATAATTTAAATAAAAGAATAAAATTAGCCAACAAAGTAATAAAAGGGAAATCTTTTATTAAAATTAGATTTTATGAAGATAAAATTAAATCTAATAAAACTTATCATTTGATAAAATTTTTGAAAAAAAAATATAAGAGAGAGGAAATATTTTTCCTAATGGGTGCAGATAATTTAATAAATTTTCACAGATGGTATAAATGGAGAGAAATTTCATCAATGTGTAAAATACTTGTATTTGATAGGCATGGATATAAGTTAAAATCTTTAAAATCGTTATCATTTAAGAGATTAAGTAAATATCGTTTAAAATTTATCAATTTTAACAAGGTCAATATTTCATCTTCAAAATTAAGAAAAATTTGATAATGTAATTATTTTAATGCAAGAACTTACAGATCTAAAAAATTTAATAGTCTCTACCCTAGATATCAATAAAGCATCAGATATTGTCACTATAAATTTAGAGGGGAAATCTTCGATTGCAGATTATATGATAATTGCAAGCGGAACTTCCTCAAGACACATTCAATCTTTGTCGGAGCGGGTTTTAGAAGAATTTAAAAATAGTGGTGTTTATGATTCTAAAATAGAAGGTATCGACAGTAAAGATTGGAAATTAGTAGATGGTATAGATGTTGTTGTACACATTTTTAACCCTGAGAAACGAAAATTTTATGAAATTGAAAAGATTTGGTCGGAAATAATACCTAAAGAAAAAGTAATTATATGAGCTTAGTTAAAAAAATTGGATTGAATTTTTTTGTTTTAATTTTTGTTATAATTTCATCTGATGCTAAAACTCAAGATAACATTTATGATAAGATAGACTTATTTGGAGAGGTTTTAGATAAAATTAATAAAGAATATGTAGATGAGGTTGACCAAAGTGAAGCAATGGACGCGGCAATAAATGGTGTTTTACAGTCATTGGATCCTTATTCTGCATATATGACACCAGAGATGTTTAAAAATATGGCAACAGAAACGAGTGGAGAGTTTGGGGGGCTAGGTATTGAGGTAGGCATGGAGGCAGGTGTTGTAAAAGTAATATCCCCAATAGATAATTCTCCCGCTTCAAAAATAGGGATCAAAGCTGGTGACTATATTATAAAAATTAATGAAATACAGGTTCAGGGTAAGTCTTTATCAGAGGCTGTTGAATTAATGAGAGGCCCTGTTGGATCAGATATTGAGATAACAATAAGAAGAGTGGGTTTTAAAAAATCTATTAAATATAAAATTACTCGTGAAATAATTGAGGTAAGATCAGTCAAATCTGAAGTTAAAAATAATAATATTGGATATGTAAGATTGACGTCTTTTAATGATAATAGTAGTGATCAAGTAAAAAAAAAAATAAAAGAGTTTAGAAATAATAAAAATATTAAACATTATATTCTAGATTTAAGAAATAATCCTGGTGGCCTGCTATCTCAGGCAATCAAAATTTCAGACCTTTTTCTAGATAGTGGTGAAATTGTATCCACTAAAAGTAGAAAAAGTTCAGAAAATAGAAAATGGTTTGCAAAAAAAGGAGATGTTTTAAATGGCGGAACAATTATTGTTTTAATTAATTACGGTTCAGCTTCTGCCTCAGAAATTGTAGCAGGATCTCTAAAGGATCATAAAAGAGCAATATTAATTGGAGAAAGATCATATGGAAAAGGTTCCGTCCAATCAATTATTCCTTTAGATAATAATGGAGCAATTAGATTAACAGTATCAAAGTATTATTTGCCCTCTGGAAGCTCTATTTCTGAAGTTGGTGTTATTCCTGATTTTGAACTTGAAGAAGAAGGTGACGATTTTAGAATAAACACGGAGACTGACAATCAGCTTAAGTTTGCATTAAAATTATTAAATGAGTAGGTTTGAAAAATTTGCAAATTTACCTCTAAGATTAGGTGTGGGTATTGTGGTATTAAATAAAGATAATGAAGTGTTCGTAGCAAAGAGAATAGACAATCCAAAGAACTATTGGCAAATGCCGCAAGGTGGCGTTAATGAAGGAGAGAATTTTTATGATGCTGCACTAAGAGAATTAGAGGAAGAAACAAGTATTAAAAATGTAACATTGATTAAAGAAATAGAGGGATACATTTCATATAATTTACCAGATTATTTGCTTGGCATTATTTGGAAAGGAAAATACAAAGGTCAAAATCAAAAATGGTATATTGTTAGGTTTGAAGGAATAGATAAAGAGATAAATATTAATACAAAAAAGCCAGAATTTTTTGAATGGAAATGGATTAATGTTAATGATCTAACTAAGGTAGTTGTTCATTTCAAACTTGATGTATATAAAAAAATTCAAAATGAAATAAAAGATTTTATTTTTGCTAATTAATTGTTCTTAAAACATTAATTTTTTGCGACATTAGAAATCTCGCTTGGTCATTCAAATCAGAATTTTCAAGCTGTTTTTCAGCATCTTTAATATTATTGTCTATAAATGATTTGTCGATATTTTTTAAATCCATTATTGTACTTGTTAGAATTGACAATGTATTGTCTCTAAATTCTATAATACCGTCTTCAACATAAAATTTTTGTAAACCTTCGTTAGTTGATAAAAATATAATGCCTGGTTTTAAAAAAGAGATAATTGGTATATGATCTTTTAATATTCCCATGTCTCCTTCAACAGCAGGCACAACAATTTCTTTTACTTTATCGTTTGAAAAAAATGATCTATCAGGATTAACTATATCTACTTTAAAATCCTCACTCATTACGCTGCAGCATCCTTGGCCATTTTCTCAGCTTTTTCAATTGCCTCTTCTATTGTTCCTACCATATAGAATGCTGCTTCTGGCAAATGATCGTATTCACCTTTACAAATAGCATCAAAACCTTTTATAGTAGATTCTAATTCTACTAATTTTCCAGGTGATCCAGTAAAAACCTCTGCTACGAAAAAAGGTTGAGATAAAAATCTTTGAATTTTACGCGCTCTAGCAACTATTAATTTGTCTTCTTCTGACAGTTCATCCATACCTAGAATAGCAATTATGTCTTGCAAAGATTTATAAGTTTGAAGAACTTTTTGAACTTCTCTTGCAACTCTATAATGTTCTTCACCAACTATTCTTGGATCCAAAATTCTAGAGGTAGAATCTAAAGGATCTACTGCTGGATAAATTCCTATTTCAGCTATTTGTCTTGATAGTACTGTAGTAGCATCAAGATGTGAAAATGATGTAGCGGGTGCTGGATCAGTCAAATCATCGGCAGGTACGTAAATTGCTTGTACTGAAGTTATTGAACCTTTATTAGTTGTTGTAATTCTTTCCTGTAAATTTCCCATATCCGTTGCTAATGTTGGCTGATATCCAACTGCTGACGGAATTCTTCCAAGTAGCGCGGATACCTCTGATCCTGCTTGTGTAAATCTAAAAATATTATCAACAAAAAATAATACATCTTGACCTTCTTGATCTCTAAAATATTCAGCTACTGTCAGTCCTGATAATGCTACTCTTGCTCTAGCTCCTGGAGGTTCGTTCATTTGTCCATAAACTAATGCTGCTTTAGATCCAGGACCATCAGGTTTTATTACACCAGACTCTATCATTTCGTGATACAAATCGTTTCCTTCTCTTGTTCTTTCACCTACACCTGCAAATACAGAAAAGCCACCATGAGCTTTTGCAACATTGTTTATTAATTCCATGATTAATACGGTTTTTCCAACTCCAGCACCTCCGAATAATCCTATCTTTCCACCTTTCGCGTATGGAGCAAGTAAATCGACTACCTTAATACCAGTGACTAGTATTTCAGTTTCTGTTGACTGATCATTAAACTCTGGAGCAGCTCTATGTATTGGCCAATTTTCCTTAGTTTTTACTTCACCCTTCTCATCGATAGGTTCGCCAACAACATTTGTAATTCTTCCGAGCGTTTCCGGACCTACTGGAACTTTTATTGGAGCACCTGTATCAATGACTTCGTCGCCTCTTTTTAATCCTTCTGTTGCATCCATTGCAATTGTTCTAACACTCGACTCTCCTAAATGTTGAGCAACCTCTAGAACTAGTCTACTACCATCATTTGTACATTCCAAAGCTGTTAAGATCTCAGGAAGTTCTCCTTCAAATTTTACGTCAACCACTGCTCCAATAACTTGTGTTATTTTTCCTTTTCTCATTTTATAAACTTTCTGCTCCTGAAATTATTTCTATTAATTCTTTAGTAATAGCGGCCTGACGACTTCTATTATACTCTATTGTGAGTTTGTCAACCATTTCTCCAGCATTTCTTGTAGCATTGTCCATTGCACTCATTCTAGAACCTTGCTCACTTGCGGAGTTTTCAAGCATTGCCTTAAATATTTGTGTAGAAATATTTTTAGGTAATAAGTTATTCAATATCTCATCCTCCTCTGGTTCAAACTCATAATTATCGTTATCATTATCATCTTGAACATCAGAAGTTTTTAAAGGAATAATTTGTTGTTCTTGCGGAATTTGAGTAATTACATTTTTAAATTGATTATAAAAAATTGTACACACATCAAATTCTTTTTTGTAAAATCTTTCAATGATAATTTTACCAACCTTATCTGCATCAAAATAATTAGCATTTTTGGTTTCTTTAAATGAGATTTTTTCTATGATTTTATCTCCGTATAATCGTTTTAATTGGTCATAGCCTTTACTACCAACAGTTAGTATTTTTAAAGTTTTTCCATTATCAATTATTTTTTTAAAGTAGTTTTTGGCTTTTTTGATTATATTTGTGTTAAAGCCTCCACATAATCCTCTGTCAGAGGTCATTACAACACAAAGATGAACATTGTCCTGACCTGTACCCGATAATAATTTAGGAGAGTTTTCAACATCAACAATATTTTTTGACAAATTTAATATTATATTGTTCATTTTTTCTGAGTATGGTCTTCCTCTCTCTGCTCCTTCTTGAGCTCGTCTTAGTTTAGCCGCTGCAACCATTTTCATCGCCTTAGTTATTTTTTGTGTAGATTTAACGCTGGATATCCTTTTTTTTAAATCGTCTAAACTTGCCATGATTTCTTAATTAAAATTTTTTTTTAAGTCCTGTATTAATTGGGTTAATTCTTTTTCTTCATTTTCCTCTAATTTGCCTGAAGAAGATATGGAGTTTATAATCTCGGGCTTTTCGTTCTTACATTTCTCGATTATTTTTTTCTCGAATTCTGCGATATTTTTCTGGTCAACATCATCCAAGTAACCTCTTACACCTGAAAATACAGATATTACTTGTTCTGCAACAGTTAACGGAGAATACTGTTTTTGTTTTAGAAGTTCTGTTAGCTTCGATCCTCTATTAAGAAGCTTTTGGGTGGAAGCATCTAGGTCTGAACCAAACTGAGCAAAAGCTGCCATTTCTCTATACTGGGCAAGTTCTAATTTCATAGAGCCTGAAACTTTCTTCATTGCTTTAGTTTGAGCTGAGGAACCTACTCGCGAAACTGATAGACCAACGTTTATTGCTGGCCTAATACCTTGGTTAAATAATTCAGTTTCTAAAAATATTTGTCCATCCGTAATTGAAATAACATTTGTAGGTATAAAAGCAGAAACGTCGCCTCCCTGGGTCTCAATAATAGGCAACGCAGTTAAAGATCCACCTCCGTGGTCTTCACTGAGTTTTGCGGCTCTTTCTAGCAATCTACTATGTAGATAAAATACATCACCTGGATAAGCTTCTCGTCCCGGTGGCCTTCTTAGCAATAAAGACATTTGTCTGTAAGCTACTGCTTGTTTAGATAAATCGTCATAAATTATTAATGCATGCATTCCATTATCTCTAAAATATTCTCCCATAGCACAACCAGTATAAGGAGCTAGGAACTGAAGGGGAGCGGCATCAGATGCTGTAGCAGCAACTATAGTAGTGTATTCCATTGCCCCAGCTTCTTCTAAAGTTTTCTCGATTTGTCTTACTGTTGATCTTTTTTGACCAATCGCCACATAAACACAGTATAGTTTCTGTTTTTCGTTATTTGATTCATTTATTTTTTTTTGGTTAATAATAGCATCTATTGCAACTGCAGTTTTACCAGTTTGTCTGTCACCTATTATTAACTCTCTTTGTCCTCTACCAATTGGAACAAGGCTGTCTATAGACTTTAAGCCAGTTTGCATCGGTTCACTTACAGATTTTCTAGGAATAATTCCAGGAGCTTTTACTTCCACTCTGCTTCTTTTAATACCTTTATCTAAAGCACCTTTGCCATCAATTGGATTGCCTAAACCATCAACTACTCTACCAAGTAACTCTTTGCCTACTGGTGTATCTACAATTGCTCCAGTTCTTTTTACTGTATCACCCTCTTTTACTGCTTTATCATCACCAAATATTACTACACCAACATTATCATTTTCTAAATTAAGAGCCATACCTTTTGAACCATCAGAAAATTCAACCATTTCTCCAGCCTGTACATTGTCTAAACCATAAATTCTAGCAATTCCGTCACCCACTGACAAAACTTGACCAACCTCTGAAACCTCTGCTTTATCACCAGCTTTCTTTATTTGTTCTTTTAAAATTTTTGTTACTTCTGAAGGGTTGATTTCCATTTATGCCTCTATCATATTATTTTCGATTTGTTGTAATTTGCTTTTAATTGAAGTATCTATCATAATACTTCCTACTTGAACTATTAGTCCACCGAGAATAGTTGGATCATATTCAAAACTTAATTTCAAATTTGATCCAAAATTTTCTTTCAGGTTATTTTTTATATTCTCTAGTTCTGAAACAGATAATTCTTTAGCTGCTTTTAGTTTTGCAATTATTTCACCTCTGTTATTTGAACAAATAATCAAAAAATCTTTTAAAATTTTTTCTAGAAAAAATAATCGTCTTTTTGTAATTAAGAATATTAGAAACTTGGATAATGTATTATTCAGTTTAAAGCTTTCACAAATTGCATTTATAGAGTCAGTCTGCTCTTTTTGAGTATTTCTTGGATCCTTAATCAAATTTATGAATTCTTGGTTATTAGAAATTAGTTTTAATATTGATAAAACTTCCTTTTCAACCCTTTCAATTGCTTTTTCTTCCTCAACAAGCTCATATAAGGCCTGTGAATAGCTATTATTTGCTGAAATTGAGAGGTTATTTTTAGTCAACTTAAATTTTCCTTAAAATATGCAAAATTTGGCTTTAGATAACACATGTGTAAATAGGCTTCAAGCGACAGATTTGTCAAAATGTAAATAAATATACATTAATTAAAGCTTATTGGATCAACATCTATGGTTAGTTTTACTCCAGGTTGTATCCTGAAATTATTAAGTATGTTTGATAATTTTTTTTGCACGTTGTCTTTTTTCTGAGATCTTAAAAGTATTCTATACCTATAATTCTTGTTAACTCTGAAAATTGGAGCCTCTACAGGACCTAAAACTTTGATTTGCATATTTTGTTCAATAAAATTCCTAACTTTTAACGATTGTTCATATAAATTTTTAACATCATTTGAAGACATTATTAAACTAATAAACCTCTCAAATGGAGGCAAGCTATATTTTTTTCTGATTTTAATTTCGTTTTCTAAAAAAACAAAAGGATCCTCATTGGTTATATTAAAAATCGTTTTTGAATTTAAATCATAAGTTTGAAAATATACTTTAGCAGGTTTTCCAGCTCTTCCAGCTCTTCCAGATAATTGATGATAAAGTTGTAAATTTTTTTCAGAAGCTCTCAAATCATAACCAAATGTAGATAAATCTATATCTAATACAACTATACAGTTCAAATTTGGAAAATGAAAACCTTTTGAAATAAGCTGTGTACCTATAAGAATGTTGATTTTATTATTGATAATATTTTTTAAAATCTCTTTAGATGATTTTTTTTTCATGGTATCGCTTGAGAATATCTGAGTCTTATGATGGGGAAATAAATTTTTTACCTCTTCGTTTATTTTTTCTACACCTGGACCACTAAATACAAATTCACACGAATTTTTTTCTATGCATTTTCGCTCTGAATCTAAGTTAAGACCACAGTAATGACAAATAAATTTATTTTTCATTTTGTGGTAGACTAAATTAATTGAACAATTCGGACACACATAAACTTTTAAGCAATTTTTACACATTGCATGCGGAGAATATCCTCTTCTATTTATGAAAAATAAGATTTGATCACCATTTTGAAGATGTTCTTCTACTTTTTTTTTTGTAAGTGGACTTATAAAAGATTTTTTTGGGAGTTTAAATTTATTTAAATCAATCACTTCATGTTTTGGTAGATTGGCATCTCTATACCTTTTTAGTAATCTTGTGCAAGAATATTTATTATTTTTTATATTTTGATATGTTTCGACAGATGGAACAGCACTTACCAGATTAATTGGGATATTTTCAAATTTAGCCCTGGCTATTGCCATATCTCTTGCATTATAAATAACTCCCTCATCTTGCTTAAAAGACTGATCATGTTCTTCATCTACAATAATTTCTCCAAAATTTTTAAATGGGAGAAATAGAGAAGATCGAGCTCCAATTACAACTTTTATTTTTCCATTTGCAACTCCACTCCAAATTATTTTTTTATTTTTTTTTGAGACTGCTGAATGCCAAATAGCTGGATTAAATCCAAAAAATTCTTTAAATTTTTTTTCAAATTCAAAAGTTAATCCAATTTCGGGCAGTAAAATTAAAGCCTGATAACCTTTGTTTATTTTATCTAGAACTGATTTGAAATAAACCAATGTTTTACCTGAGCCTGTTACTCCTTGTAAAAGATGAACTCTAAAATTCTGATTATTTTTTTGCATGTTTTTAAGAGCATTATTTTGCTCATCAGAAAATTTAAAAATACTTTGATTAAATTTTTTATTGAAATACCCATAGTTTATTTGTTCAAATTCTTCTACAGCTTCGCTGCTTAATAAGTGTAATTTCAATGACATGCCTAGCGGAACCAAGTTATATTCTGAAAACCACTCAATAAACTTTATGGTTTTAATATTTAAAGCAGGTGTATTTATAATATTTTTAATATATTTTAACTTAAAATTTTTTTTTACGTTTTCTTGAGATTTATGCCAAACTAGACCTGTCATTATTGAGTTTCCAAAGGGAACGTGTACGTATTGACCGACCTTTAATTTTTCATCACTTTTATAAGTAAATGGATGATTAAAAATATTTGGAAGTAGAACAGAGTATTTCATAATATATTATCTAAATATATTACGAATGAATCTGTCTTTTATCTACCGATAATGCTGCCTCTTTTATAGCCTCTGAAAAAGTTGGATGAGCATGGCAAGTTCTTGCAATATCTTCTGAGCTAGCACCAAATTCCATAGCTACTGACATTTCAGCTATCATTTCTCCAGCATGTGGTCCTATGATATGAACACCCAAAACTTTATCTGTTTTATAATCTGCCAGAATTTTTACGAAACCTTCTGGTTGGTCTATAGCCTTCGCTCTTGAATTGGCCATAAAAGGAAATTTTCCAACTTTGTAATTAATGTTATTTTTTTTTAATTCTTCCTCATTTTTTCCAACATAAGCTACTTCTGGCGATGTATAAATTACCCCTGGTATCAAATCATAATTTACATGTCCTGCTTGTCCTGCAATTAATTCGGCAACTGCAATCCCTTCCTCCTCAGCTTTATGTGCTAACATTGGACCATTTATAACGTCACCAATAGCATAAATATTTTTTACATTTGTTTGAAATTTATTGTTTACTTTTATTCTACCTTTTTCATCGCAAGCAATCCTAACTTTTTCTAAATTTAGACTCTCAGTATATGGTTTTCGACCTACTGATACTAGTACCACATCACCATTGAATACGTTCTTATTATTTTGAGTATCATTTGTCTCTATAGTCACACCGTTTTCTGTTTTTAATACTTTTTTAACCTCTGTATTTAAATGAAAATTTATTTTCTGCTTTTTTAAAATCTTCATAAATTCATTCGATATTTCTTTATCTAACCCTGGTGTTATATGATCAAGATATTCAATTACATGTACTTCTGATCCAAGTCTTGACCAAACTGATCCCATCTCTAGTCCAATATAACCACCTCCAATTATTATCATTTTTTTTGGTACTTTAGACATGCTTAATGCTCCGGTTGAAGATAAAATTTTTTTTTCATCAAACTTTACTCCAGGTAATTCTGCAGCTTCAGATCCAGTGCTAATTATAATATTTTTACTCTCAATAGTTTTTGTTTGATTATCTTTGGTTCTGATTGAGACTTTGTTGTCTCCTAATAGACTTCCTTTACCTTTGATATAGTTTACTTTATTTTTTTTAAGCAAAAACTCTACTCCTTTTGTTAAAATGGTAACTGCTTTGTCTTTATTTTTCATCATTTTTGGAAGATTTAACTTTATATCTCCGGTTTCAATTCCAATTTTTGAGAAATTTTGGGCTTTATGAAAAGATTCAGATAAATTTAATAAACTTTTTGAGGGTATACACCCAATATTTAAACAAGTTCCGCCAAGGGTTTCTCTTGACTCTATACATGCAGTTTTCAATCCAAGCTGTGAGGCTCTTATGGCACATACATATCCAGCAGGTCCACCACCAATCACAATTACATCAAACTTTTCTGACATTTAATTATCTAAAAATAGTTTCTCTGGTTCCTCTAAATTTTCCTTAATTTCTTTTAAAAACGACACCGCTTCTTTACCATCGATAATTCTGTGGTCATATGATAAAGCTAAATACATAACTGGTCTAATTTTAACTTCTCCATTCAATACAATTGCTCTCTCTACAATATTGTGCATACCTAACACACCCGATTGCGGTGGGTTTATAATAGGAGTTGATAACATTGAACCATAAACACCTCCATTACTTATTGTAAAAGTCCCGCCTTGTAAATCTCCTATTGATAAACTTCCTTTATCTGCCTTATCTGACAAGATTTTAATATTTTTTTCTATATCAGCAAATGACATTTCATCTGCATTTTTCAATACAGGAACAACTAATCCTTTGTCTGTTCCAACAGCAAAACTAATATTATAATAATTTTTATAAATTATGTCATTGTTCTCAACCTCGGCATTTATTGCTGGATACAATTTTAAACTTTTTATTGATGCTTTTACGAAAAAGGACATAAATCCTAACTTAATATTAAATTTATTCTTAAACTCATCTTGGTTTTCTTTTCTAAAATTAATAACCTTTGACATGTCAACCTCATTAAAAGTTGTTAGCATAGCTGCTGTCTCTTGAGCAGATTTAAGTCGTTTAGCAATAGTTTGTCTCAATCTAGACATTTGAATTCTCTCCTCAGGTCCATATTTTATTTTTCTATGATTTGGCTGGGGGGTTTTGTTCATCAAATTCAACAGATCACCTTTTAAAATTGCTCCATGTTTTCCTGATCCTTTTATTCCCTCAAGTTTAAGATTTTTTTCTGTAACTATTTTTCTAACAGCTGGTGAGAGATTATTATTAGTTAGATTTGCTTTACCATTTGAGACTTCATTTTTTAAAATAAGTGGTTCCTCTTTATTTTTCTCCTCGTCGAAAATTTTGTTTTCTCCGTTATTATCTTTATCAATTAATTCTACTACATTTTCATTTTTTGTTTTTTCATTTAAAGTTTTTTCTGCTTCATTGATTATTTTTTCTGTAATTGGAGGAACTTTTTCATTTATATTATCTTTTATAACAGGTTTGGTTTGACCACTCGACACAACGCCTAGTACAGATCCGACCTCTACATTTTCACCATCTTTAGAGTTAATTTTTGAAATTATACCGCTTACAGGAGAAGGTACCTCCAAGTTAACTTTGTCAGTCTCTAACTCAACAACTGGTTCATCTGCTGCAACTTCTTCACCCTCTTTCTTTAACCAACGCGCAACTGTAGCTTCAGTAACACTTTCTCCAAGAACCGGTACTAATATATCATCACTCATTTATTCAAATACTTTTCTAATAATTTCTTCTTGTTGGCTTATATGTCTTTTCGCATACCCTGTTGCAGGTGAAGCAGCTGGGTCTCTTCCAATATAAGAAATTTTATTATTATTAGCTTCAATATAATCTAAAGTCCATTGTATATAATCTCTTACTGAACTCCAAGCTCCCATATTTTTTGGTTCTTCCTGACACCAAAAAAAGGATGCATTTTTGCGGTAGTTTTTAATCTCCTTGACCAAAGATTTAACTGGAAAAGGATAAAGTTGCTCTACTCTTATTAAAACTATATCATTTCTTCGTATAGTTTCTCTTGCTTTAAGTAGGTCAAAGTAAATTTTACCCGAACATATAATCACTTTTTTTATATCTGAGTCTTTTTTTAAGCTAATAAATTTGTCATTATCAAAATATGAATGATCTTTAAGCACTCTGTGGAAAGATTTATTTTTACTAAAATCTTCCAAATTAGAAATACACAATTTATTTCTTAATAGTGACTTCGGTGTCATTATTATTAGAGGTTTTCGAAAATCTCTATGTATTTGTCTTCTCAACACATGAAAGTAATTTGCCGGAGTCGTACAATTAACAATTTGTAAATTTTCTTGTCCACTTAACTGAAGAAATCTTTCAAGTCTTGCTGATGAATGTTCTGGGCCCTGACCTTCATAGCCATGAGGTAACAACATAACTAAACCAGATGCTCTATTCCATTTCCTTTCACCAGACGCAATAAATTGATCAATAACTACCTGAGCACCATTTGCAAAATCTCCAAATTGAGCCTCCCAAATTGTTAAAGTTTCTGGCTCAACTAAACTATATCCATACTCAAAACCTAAAACAGCCAACTCTGACAAAAAACTATCGACTATTTCAAAGTTTTGCTGTTTATTTGAGATATTGTTTAGTGGAATGTATCTAGAATTATCTTCCTGATTTCTTAATACTGAGTGCCGTTGACTAAATGTGCCTCTACCTGAATCTTGTCCAACTAGTCGAACTGGAAAACCCTCTTTTAATAAAGTTCCAAATGCTAGCGCTTCTGCTGTTGACCAGTCAATATTCTTTTCTTCTAAAATTGATTTATGTCTATTTTCAAATATTCTCTTAATTGTCTTATGAATTTTCAAATCCTCTTTTAAAGAATGAATTTTTTTTGAAATTTCAATTAATTCATTCTTTTGAACTCCCGTGTTGCCTATTTTATCTTTTCCTTTTTGAGGTCTATACCTTGACCAAGTTCCCTCAAACCAATCAATTTTTGGGTGGTGATCTTTTGCAGATTTAAATTGATTCTCTAAAAGATCATTAAACTCTTTTTTTTCAGACTTAAATTCTTCTTCAGTTATAGAGTTTTCTTTAATAAGTTTTTTTGAATAAATATTTAATGTGGTTGGATGAGATTTAATTTTTTTATACATTAATGGTTGAGTAAATGTTGGCTCGTCACCCTCATTATGACCAAATCTTCTGTAGCATATTAAATCTATAACAACATCTTTTTTAAATCTTTGTCTAAATTCTATTGCAATTTTTGCGCAATGAACTACTGCCTCTGGATCATCTCCATTACAATGTAAAATCGGAGCTTCAACTATTTTGCCAAGATCAGATGGATATGGGCTTGATCTTGCAAACCTAGGACTTGTGGTAAAACCAATTTGATTATTTACTATTATATGAATGGTTCCTCCAGTATTGTGACCTTTCAAACCAGACATAGCAAAACACTCTGCTACAACTCCTTGACCTGCAAAAGCTGCATCTCCATGTATCAATATCGGTATTACCTCTTTTCTCTCTTTATCTTTATGAAAAAATTGTTTTGCTCTGACTTGTCCCAAAACCACAGGATTTACAGCCTCCAGATGTGACGGGTTATCTGTAAGACTAACATGCACTGAATTACCATCAAATTCTCTATTTGAAGATGCACCCAAATGATATTTGACATCACCTGCTGACTCCTCACTTTTAGCATCTAATTCTCCTACAAATTCATTAAATATTTTTTTATAAGATTTCTGCAAAACATTTGCTAAAACATTAAGCCGTCCCCTATGTGGCATTCCTATCTTAATCTCCTTAGCTCCAAGTTGCCCACCCCTTTTTATTATTTGCTCCAAAGCCGGAATTAGAGCTTCTCCACCATCAAGTCCAAATCGTTTTGTTCCGATAAATTTTTTTGCTAAATATTTTTCAAAGCCTTCCGCTTTTATTATTGTTTTTAAAATTGCTTTTTTTCCTTTGTTGGTAAAATTTATTTGGTTTTCATTTTTTTCCATTCTCTCTCTGAACCATATTTTTTCAACAGGATCAGATATATGCATATACTCAGCTCCAATAGTTGCACAATAAACTCTACGAAGCTTAAACATTATATCTTTGATGGTTGAATAACTGGTATCCAAGTAAGAACTTAAATAGATTTTTCTTTCGTAGTCTTCTTTTTTAAAACCATGATCAGATGGATGTAATTCATGTAAATATTCTCGCTTCATCATTCCAAGTGGGTCAAGATTGGCAATTAAATGTCCTCTAATTCTATAAGATCTAATTAATGCTATTGCTTTTATAGAATCAATTTTTTGTTTCTCCAATGTACTTGAATTATCGACTCTAGTATTTTCATCTAGATTTTTTCTATTCCATGATGGACCTTCAATTTCTTTAATAATAGACTTAACATCTTCATT
>CACNCN010000015.1 GCA_902618975.1 uncultured Pelagibacteraceae bacterium
TTATCAAGTCGATTGCTTGCATCTGAACAAGGGCTTTTAAAACAACCTCTAAAATTAATTACTTTAGTGCTGTTATCAAAGCAAGCAACTAACTCTCCTATATTTGCATCTTGATCAACTTTAACCCAACAATTATCTGTAAAGAAACTTTTTTGAGGTCTGTGTGTGTTAAGTATCGGTTGACCAAAACCATAATTATTAAGATGACCAAAATAAGTCTGTATTATACCTAAAGCTCTACTCACATCACTAGTAGTTGAGCTTAATAAAACTTGGCAAGTAGTTTTTCCCCATAGTGCTGGATCTCTTCCATCTTTTGTTTCACATAAATATTTTTCATTTAACCAGGTTTTATAAACTACTGTCATATTTTCTCTTGAAGAATTTGCTTTTGCGTTAGTTGTATACCCATTATAAGCAACCACTCCAACTGCTGCAAGAATACCAATGATAGCTACTACGACCAAGAGTTCTATTAAGGTGAAGCCTTTGTTTTTCATACAAAAACTCTATCACTGTTGCCAGATTGTTGCCAATCTAAATATATTTTAAGATTATTGTTGCAAACAAATGTTTATTTAAATTTTTAGAATTGATTTGTAATCAATAGGTCCGAGGTTCGAATCCGTGCGGGGGCACAACTAATTTGTTTCTCTCCTTAATTGCTCAAGTTTAATTTTTTTTTGTAAACTTCTATTAGAATCATACAATAAATTAAACTTAATTTTTTTATTAGTTTTAATTTTTATAATTCTAGCATTTCTACATTCAATATTATCCGCAACTGAACTAATTGGTCTTTTCTTTGAATTTAAATTTTTTATTTCTATTAAAGATTTATCGTTTACTATCTTTCCCTTCCAACCTCTAGGTCTGAAAGCACTTATGGGTGAAATAGATAACCTCTTAGAATTTAAGCCTAGTATTGGACCATGAACTGATAAATTATAAGCTGTACTTCCAGCTGGTGTTGAAACTAGTACACCATCAGACATTAAATTTTTTATAATTATTTTTTTTCCAACCTTGATACTTAAAGATGCAGCTTGTCTACTTTGTCTCAAAATTGAAACCTCATTTATAGCAATTGAGCTTTTTATTTTATTATTTCTTGTTTTAACTTTCATTTCTAAAGGTGAAATTGATATCAGTTTTGATTTATTTAAATTTTTAGCTATGTTTTTTTCAGAAAACTTATTCATAAGAAACCCATAATTTCCTGAGTTTATTCCGTAAAATAACTTAGATTTATTTTTATTATTTTTTAATGTCTTAAGCATAAAACCATCTCCGCCAACAACTATGGTGACATTTTCTTTGTTAATTTTAATATTTTTTATTTTTTTTTGAATTTTATTTTTTATTTTTTTTGATTTTAAATTATTATCAGCGATAATATTTATATTTCTCATTTAGTGGTGCCCTCGGCCAGACTCGAACTGGCACTCCCAAAAGGGCAAGGATTTTAAGTCCTTTGTGTCTACCAATTTCACCACGAGGGCATGAGTTATTTTCATGAGTATTTATGCTAATATTTATAATTGAACAAGAGGAATAAGTAAAATTTTTTTATTTTATCTCCCTAGTTTCTAGTCTGGTGCAAGTTATTCTACAAATCCTAGATGATTTAATTAAGAATCTTTTTTTTTGCTTTCTCAAATTCTTCTTTTGTTATTACTCCAGAGTCCAGTAAGTCTTTTAATGATTGCAATTGTTCTACTACTGATTCTTTTAAATTTTTGTTAGTAGTACTACCACTACCGACATTAATTGAGACATTAGAAAGATAATTCTTGGCATCTAGGGATGTTTTACTTGTGTCTTTTATTTTATGTGTTTCATTAAAAGCATCAACAAAGTTTGCACTTATACTTATGTATTTTTTTAAAAATTCTTCGTGTTTTGGGTAATTCATCACTCTTTGCTTATGAAATTCATTTGTGTCCCATTCTAAACTTTTTGGTTTTGGGACTCCATCTAATTCAGGATTATAATAATAGCTTGCTCCCCACACTTTTGGTCCTCTTGAATACTCATATTGACTATAAACAAAGATATCTGGTGTTTTTATTTTATTTGCAATTTCATATTCTCTAACTTTTGCCCAAAAACCTTTATTAGCTGCAATGTCAGATCTAGAATGGTTAACCATCCAGCAAGCGTATCTCTTATTGGCTATTTTTTTTTGTATAAAATAAACATTTGTTCTTTCACAAAATTCTGGAGGATTCCACCACTCCCATTTGGTTTTACCAGTTGCAAAAAAATGTATGGCCCATCTAGTATATCCACTTTTGTCATCAATCTGATAAAGCATTAAATCTTTAAATTCTTTTTCTCTAGTATTTAGTGCAACAATAAATTCTCCTGGAGGTAATTTGAAAGAGTCTTTCTTGCTAAAAACAACTTCGCCCTGAACTATATCTCCTGGTTTGTATTTCCATTTTGCATTAGCATTTGTAAAAAGCAGTAGAGAAATGATTATAAGAATTGCATATTTTTTCATAAATATAAATATATTTATAGCACAATAGCTAAATAACGACAAATAAAGCTGTTTGATTTAGGTTTAAGTTTATTAAAAAAATTATAATTTGTTAAACTATAACTTTTGAAATATGAATAGCTTATTAAGATATACATTTGCATTATTAATTTTGAACTATTTGTAAAAAAAATGTTCAAAATTAATAATTTACGATTAAAACCCTAAAGAAACCACTTACTAAAAAGTACTGATCAATTCTAAAAATATATCGTATTCAGGCATTTCACTCATCAAGTTGTAATTTGTATTCATATTGAGATCTAAATTATTTATACTTTTTGTATAATCTAAGACCACCCTATCATTCTCTAAAGCCATAGCGTATTTGGTGTTGGAGAAAGGCGTATAACCAATTCCTAAATATAATGTATCGCTGTAACCACTGCTGCTACTTAGCTTAGAACTTCCCTTATTCCCAAATAATCGTGTATTCCCACTAAACTGATTTCTCTCATAAATAGTCATTAATGAGAAACCATTCTCAGTTATTAAATCAAATCCTATGTTTCCTCTCAAGTTTATTGTGTCTTGTCCTATTGATTTTGTATATTCTTTGGTTTCGCTACGATAACGATAAGTAGCATCCGAGGATGGACTAAAGTCTAATCCTAGTTCAAGGCCTCCATTGGGTTTAAATGTGAAAGTATCATAATCAATAATATCACTAATACTAAATCCAGTTGATACCATCCCTGTCTCAATTAATTGTTTGTTATAAACTAAAGAGGCTGCACCTGACTCTTCATAAGTTTGTAATTCCGTCAAACTTAAATCAATTCTTGCATTTTGTGTAATATTAAAATTATCTTTTGAGTAAGTTGTAAGATAATTAATTGAACCAAATGCCTGAACACCACCTCTTTCTCCAGTATAAGTGTTTAAAGCTGTTTTCCTCTCGTTATAAGTATATAATTTACTTGCTCCAAATATACCTTCGACAAACCTTTTGTCATCATGCGGAAAAGTTCCATAAATAGATAAGCTGTATGCATCTGTATCTAGGTTTGTACCAGATGTACCAACATCAACTTTATCGTTTCCATAACGAAAAGCATATCCATACAATTTATTTTCGCTAATTTTTTTATCCATTCCAATTGTAACGCCGTTACTATTTATTTCTTTTGATGAAGAAAAAAATGTATCACCCGCGCTACCAACACTTATGCTTCCCTCGCTCCAAAATGACCACTGACTTGATAGTTTATCTAAAGCTTCATTAGTTTTACTTGATGCAGGAATAACTTTAGCAAGAGATGACATCATAGAATTTGAGAAGTTGAATTTAATGTTCTGATGACTTAACTTATCACTAGTTCGATGTCTTCTTAACCAATACATACGATTAAGCACTGGAGTTGTTGTGTGTATTACAATATTTTTAGCTGTCGTCGTTTGGGATTCAATTGAACCTAAAATGTCTTTTCCCTCATCGTTAGTATTGACTGGGTCATCACAAGCACCATCAACTACACTCCAATTACAGCTTAGGTTGAATTCATGGATTTTATTATCGAGATCATCAAGGATAAACATTTTACTTCCATCATTACTAAACACAACTTCTCTTGAATTATTAGTAAGAGAACTTACATTATAGGTGCCCTCAAGGGATAAAGTAGAAACATCATAAGGTGTGGTTAATTTAAACTGAGACATCAAATCTTCTGCACCATTAATGGTATACATTTTAGTACCATCGTAATTAAAAGTAACTCCATCTATGTGATTGTGAAAAGAAATTAGGTCTTCAGTATTAAGTTGAGTAACTCCTGAGATAAGATCAAATGCTGTATCTAGTGAAAATTCATGAATACGTACTTGTGAATCATTTCCTACACCAGCAATAAACATTCTGGTACCATCATTATTAAATGCAATTGAATTAGCTCTTTGTTCTTTACCAATGAGACTATATGCGCCATCAAATGTAGCAGTTGAAACATCAAATGCAGTACTTAGTGACCAGTAATCTACTGTCTTTCTACCAGCATGGTTAACAATAAACATTTTTGTTCCATCGTTATTGAACACTACTTGTGTTGGTACATGAGAGTTATCACCTCCACTTACATGTACTACTTTAGTATTATTTACGGTTGCCGTTGAAATGTCATATGCGGTAGTTAATATATGTTCAATAACTGCATCCGTTGTTCCTCCACTTCTTAAAGTATACATTTTTGTTCCATCATTATTAAATGTAAGTCCATAATAAGTGGCTGTGTCGATTGATTTGCTTTGCACAAAGGTTGGCTTCGCTATAGCTTTTGAAAAAAACGAAAAATTAAAAAATATTGTTATTAATAACAACCGCATCTACAAATTATTGATCAAAACGAGTTAGATATCAATAAATTTAGATTATAGTAAGGTATTTTGCCATTTAATTTGTAGTCAGAATTAACCTTTAAATCAAAAAGATCCATTGCTTTTTTATATTCTAGCATTGCTAAACCCTCCTCTAGCGGGTTTAAATTAAATGAAAATTCCTCGTCATTTTCTCTAGCCGTACTTAATTTAATGAATAAGCTATCTTGATAACTGCTCTCGCTTAGTCCTTGTAATCTTTCATAGTTAACTGAAAAAGTCTTATTGTTATCGAAAAGTCTCTCAAAACCAAAATTTGCTTTAAGATTATGTGTTGAGTGCCTTTGTAAAGTATGAATAACAGAAATATTATCAACTGTATTTCTCATCTTGTAATCGATGTCTGAAGTAAAATCATTAATGTACTCTAAGCTACCATTAAAATTGATATTATTATTTGAGTAATTTTCTAGATCGTTATATTTAACTCCCATAGATACATTGCCAGTTTCGAATGTAAGTTTATCGTATATAATATCGCCAGGGTTTCCTACAAATCCAAAATCAGTATATTCAGAAAGTTCTGTGATACCAAATTCAAACTTAGCAGTAGGTGTCAATTTTGAATTACCGGTACTTTTGTTTGATAAAAGATTTAATCCGGTGAAAATTTGTTTTCCGTTCCTTTCTCCTGTTATATTTCCTGATGATAGTTGGTCAATTCTTAGTGCACTTATACCTAATACCATATTAAAATTTATTTTTTCGTTTGAAATTAAAGTTCCATATAAGTTCAAAGATAGAGAATCGGTATTAATTTCATCAACAGGATTTGTTTCAAGATCTATTTTATCATTCCCATACCTTAATGCTGCTCCCATAATTTTATTATTTTTTAATTTTTTGTCTGCACCAATCATTATACCATAAACCTCGACTTCCTTAGGTGTTGAGGAATTTTTATCCCCCACCCTTCCAATAGAAATATCTCCGTGTGTCCAAAGAGACCAATCACTTGTATTATTTTTTTTGTTATTTTTTAATGAAGACTGAAGTTTATTTTTCAACGATGCTAGAATAGGATTATGAACTTTTATATTAATATTTTTACTATTTAAATTTTCGTTATTATCATTTCTTTTAATCCAATCAAATCTTTTAAAAATATATGAAGTATTAATTGATATTATACTTTTTGCTGTATCTATTTGACTACTAACAATTGCATCATTATCATTTTCGCAAATAACAATTCCATAAGGACAGATTAAATCATATTCATAAATTCTATCATCTCCGTCATTATTAAGGTCTTCAGTCGAAAGATAAAGTTTCATACCGTCTTTTCCAAAAGTCCATCCATAATTTGAAAGAATATTTCCATTTCCACTTATTTGGTATTTATCAACATAATTTGCAGAACTTAATTCAAATGGCTTATATAATTTCCAAACATAAATAAATGTAGCTTCGGTAGTGTTGTTATTATTAATTTTAGTCAGATAAAGTCTGGTACCATCATCATCAAAAGCTATGTCCCCTGTAAATTTATCTGGATTTGCTGTTACTACTGAATTTGTATCAAGATTATGTTCGAAAGTACCAGAACTTGGATCATAAGGTGTGGAAAGTTGAACTTGAACAATATTATTAGTATTATTGTTTCCGTCGCTGAGGTACATTTTTGTTCCATCGTTATTAAATGCAAAACCTTTCATGCTGGATATAGTAGATGAGTATGCTGTTCTATAATTAATACCATCATTAGCAATTATTGTTGAAGCAGAAATTGAAGCTACATCGTATGGAGTTGCTAAATTATGGAATTGAGCATGGCCTGTGGCACTAAAAAAGAAAACCTTTGTTCCATCATTATTAAATTTAATTTTATCATTTTCAGCAGCAGTAGACAAATTATCTCCAAGACCGTCTGTATTTACAATTGTTCTATTACCAACATCCATAGTGCTTATATCAAAAGGTGTTGTTAAATCATAAATATAAACCTTGTTATCAAAGTGACTCATAATAAACATTTTTTTTCCATCAGGTGTCATATTGACTCCAGTTGGTGATGGAAAATTATCTACTCCATCTACATTTGAATCTTTTAATTGCTTATAAACAGGCTTAACTATTTCGGCGTTTGCCGAAAAAAAATTAAATGAAAATAAAAAATATAAAAATAATACAATTAAACTTATAATTTTTTTCATAAACTTAGAACTTAGTTGTTTTTAATCAAATTACTATTTTAAATTTTAAGTGCATTTTTAAGATGCTTTACATCTATTTTGTAGTCTTTGTATCCTTGTTTGATTGTATTTAGATATCTTCCATTAGGATACATAAAAGGTGATTTATTAATCATCGTAATAGACCTTATTAAAATTTAGTTACAGCGTCTATTGTTAAGCTATACTCAGGCATTTCACTTAATAGACCATAATTTGAGCCTAATTTAATTTCAAAACCGTTAAAATGTTTATTATAATTTAATGATGCTTTCTCATTTTCTAGGGCTAAAGCGAATTTAATATCCTCAGTTGGCACATAACCTACAGACAAGTAAACTTCATTTATATATCCACTGCTGATAGCATGTAATCTTTCAAAATTTGCAATTACGGACCATCCAGTTTCATAAGTTACATCAAAACCATAGCCTATTCTAAAATTTTGGTATGTCTCTTCATCAATGTTAATTGAAAACTTAGTGCTTGGATCATTTAGATAGTAAAAGTCTGCATCAGATGAAGGACTAAAATCAATTATATATTCAAATCTACCAGTATGATTAATTATTCTATCTTCATAATACCGAATTGATTTATCTAAAAGCAAACCTACAGTACCTAAACCAGTAAGAATTTCATGTTTTTTAAATAATAAAACATCGGTTGATGTGTTAAATTTATTTGCCTCTTTAAACTCATCCAACATTGTATAACCTAAATCTAATTTAATATTTGGGCTTAAATTATAATTTTCTAGATTTATTCTTTTACCCAAATTAATAGTTCCATAAATTTGGTTTCCATTTCTATTACCTTCGAGCGTAGTATTGTTTTCTTCCCTCTTGGTATCAAGATCTATATGACTTATTCCAATTATAGAATTAGTAAAAAAATGGGATTCAATTAACTTCGTTCTATAAAAAGATAAAGCATATGTTTTGGCAAATATACCTGATAATGAATTGATTACATCAATATTTTCCGTTCCAAATTGAAATGCATAACCGTGCATCAAATCTTCATTCTTCTTTTTATCTGCACCAATAGTAAACCCTGTTGTATGTACTCTTCGAGATAATGAACCTGATTTTGCATTAGTCCTTCCAATTCCAATTTTCCCTTCATTCCATTGAAACCATTCATCATTTTTTTTTCTTTTTTCACGTTTTAGATTAGGCTTAATTGTCTCCACTAGTTTAGCTAATCTTTGATCCGAAAAACTAATTTCCGCTTGTAAATTATTTAAATCATCATAATTTTTATGTCGCCTTAACCATTTTACACGACGCATTATCGGTAAAGTGTTGTGTTTAATGGCTCGTTTTGAAAGTTCGACTTGAGATTCGATCAAAGCTACTACATTTGCATCCTTGCTTGCATCTTCGCAACTTATTGTAGTTGCACATGAATGAAAATACTCAAATATTATATTATCAGCTGCATCACCACCGTCATTTGTTACATAAAGTCTTGAGAAGGATGATGTAAAAATAAAACCTCGCATATCAGTTATTCTAGTACCTAAATCAAATGCGGTTGCAGAGGACGACAATGTACTAACGTCCCAAGCTGTACTTAAAGTAAATTTGTGCATATCATTACTACCATTACCAGCATAGTATAACTCTGTACCCCTTTCACTAAATTGGATGTTTCTTGGATTGTTATCAGTAGATGTTAATGCTGCAGAATCTCTAACATGTGTAACATTTGATGTTGTTACATCCCATGGTGTTGACAGAGAATATTCTTTTATTTTTTCAAATTCAGATCCAGTTACATACATTCTAGAACCGTCTGGCTTAAAATTTAAACTTCTTAATTGTTCCTCACCAGAAACATTATATTTTGCACTAAAGCTGATTGTTGAAACGTTCCAAGGTGTTGAAAGGTCATACTGATAAACTTGTGTACCTGTATTTTTTATAACGAACATACGTGTGCCATCAGGTTTAAACTCAATCGCATGAGGTAAAAATGCAAATGTGCCGTCAGTTTCACCTGGCTCTGTTAATTGTGTAGTTGATATTAAATTTGCAGTACTAATGTCGAAGGCAGTACTTAAACTATATTGGTTAATAAAACCCCTTCTACCGGGATCATCATTATTGCCAGGAGTAATTCTTCTTGTTATATACATTATCTTTCCATCTGGTTTAAAATTAATTCCCCTTACTGCATCTGTATCGGAGGATAAACTAAATTGTTGTTTGAAATTTGGAACTGCGAAAGACTCTGATATTATTGCGATACTTAAAAATATTACAAAGTATATTTTCCTCATAAATAAATTTGGTTTTTTAAAGCTTTTTTTAAATAGATAGCATCTAACTTACAATCTTTGTATCCTTGTTTTATGGAATTTAAATAACGCTCGTTTGGATACATAAATGGAGTTTTTTTAACCATATAGTAAGTCATTACCCTTCTGTCGTTGTATGTGAAATAAATTTTTTTATATAAAATTGGAAAGTCTTCGTATAGGTCTAATTTTTTTTCGTCACTTTTAGATATTTCAAATAAAGCACCTGGAACAAGTGAATTTTTTTTAGGCTCTATATCAGCTGCTCGGTATACACTTCTGAAAGTTAATCGAAATTCCTTTAAATCGAATTTTTTAATAAATTTACTATCCTTGCATCTTTTCTTCATCTGAAAATGATTAAGATTACTTCCGTATGCAAAGTAAAGCATTAATCTCTCTCGACTACCTCAATTTTTTTATCATTCACAAAACTCATTACATCTGAACTACATTTGTTTATTAAGTTCTGATCATCAGATCTCATAACAATTGAAACACCAAGTTTTCCAGCTTGAAAAAATGGATAACTTCCAATTTCAACGTCCTGATACTTGTTTTGTACGTCGGTAAGAGAGTCGGCAATATGACTCTCAAAAGTTCTAAGACTAATTGTATGACTGATGATAGGGTTGCCGCCTACAATTTTGTTTTTAATTCCTCCTAACATTGATTTTAAAATTGAAGGAACGCCAGGTAAAACAAAAACATTTTCAACATAGAAACCCGGAGCACCGCTGGTAGGATTAAGAATTAAATTGGCACCTCTTGGCATCCAAATCATTTTTTGTCTACCATCATTAAACTCTCCTGATTTATAATAAGCCTCTAAAATTTTGTAACCTTCTTCGTGCTTTTCATAAGGCAAGTTGAAAGCTTTCGATACTGATTCTGAAGTGATATCATCATGAGTAGGTCCTATACCACCTGAGGTAAAAACATAATTATAATTTTTTCTCAATAAGTTTACTGAACTAACTATTGTCTCCTCTACATCTGGTATTACTCTTACCTCTCCTACTTTAACACCAAGAGAATTTAACCAAGTAGCTAGCGTACTTGTATTAGTATCTTGGGTTCTTCCTGATAAAATTTCATTACCAATTATCAAAATTGCAGCATTAAATTTTGTATTTTCAATCATTTTATATATATATATTTTTATTCATGAAATTTACCAAAGCTTTAATTAAAGGCAAATTTGTTAGAAGGTATAAAAGGTTTTTTACAGATGTTAAAGTAAATAAAAGCATCATTACTGCCCATTGTCCTAATACAGGATCAATGATGGGGTTATTGGATGAAAATAACGACGCATGGGTTTCTAAAAATGATGATCCGAAAAGAAAATTAAAATTCACTTTAGAAATTTTAAAATCTAGAAATAATCTTATTGGAGTTAATACTCATCTTGCAAATAAATTAGTTTTGGAAGGACTTCAAAATAATAGCTTTATAGAATTTAAAAATTTAGAAAAAATACAATCCGAAGTATTTTATAATAAAGAAACACGATTTGATTTTTTAGTGAATAAAAAAAATCAAAAATCTTTTATTGAAGTAAAAAATGTTACTCTAATTCGAGATAATAAGAATTCAGAATTTCCAGATGCTGTAACTACCAGAGGTAGCAAACATATAAAAACTTTAGTAGAGGCATCGAAAAAAGGTTATAATTGTTATGTATTGTTTTTGGTACAAATCAGTAATTGTAAATATTTTAAAATAGCTAAAGATATAGATAAAGAATATTATGAAAATTACAAAAACGCTAAAAATGCAGGAGTAAATTTTATCGCATATAATTGTAAGATAGGATCAAAAGAAATTAAAATAGATAAAAAGGTTAAAATTATTGATGAATGATTTTAAAGAAAAATTTGAGAGAATGAAGATAGCAGGAAGTTTAGCTTCAAAAACCCTAGATATGCTTACTAGTGAAATTAAAGAAGGTATATCAACGAACAAAATAGATAAACTTGGCTTTGAATTTATTAGAGATAATGGCGGATACTCTGCACCTCTATATTATAGAGGTTTTGAAAAATCTTTATGCACATCTTTAAATCATGTGATTTGTCATGGAATTCCTGGTGAAAGAATTCTAGAGGAAGGTGACATTTTAAATGTTGATGTAACTGCAGTTGTTGATGGTTTTTATGGTGATACAAGCAGGATGTATTCAATTGGAAAAATATCAGTTAAAGCTCAAAACTTAATTGATGCAACCTACGAGTCTTTAATGAAATCTATTAAAATTTTAAAACCTGGAATAAAACTTGGAGATATAGGAAATGAAATTCAAACTTATGTTGAAGCAAAAGGGTTTTCAGTAGTAAGAGATTTTTGTGGTCATGGCATTGGTGATAAATTTCATCAACCACCTAATATTCTTCATTACGGAAAAAAAAATACAGGCGCTGAGTTAAAACCCGGAATGACTTTTACTATAGAACCAATGATTAATTCTGGTAAATTCGATGTAAAAGTTTTAGATGACGGTTGGACTGCTGTTTCAAAAGATAAGTCTTTATCTGCACAATTTGAACATACTGTTGGTATAAAAGATAATGGTTATGAAATATTTACAGAATCTGCTAAAGGTTATTTAAAGCCTCCATATAATTAATGATTGAAAGATACTCGAGAAAAGAACTCAAAGATATTTGGTCAGAAGATAATAAGTATAAAATTTGGCTAGATGTTGAAATTGCTGCGGCAGAGGCAATGGAAAAATATAGAATTATTCCAAAAGGAGTTGCCTCGATTGTTAAAAAAAAAGGGAAAATTAAAGTAAAAAGAATTCATGATATAGAAGCAAAAGTTAAGCACGATGTTATAGCTTTTTTAACATCAATTACTGAGCAGGCTGGTATTAAAGCAAGATACCTACATCAAGGGATGACATCATCTGATGTATTAGATACTACTTTTAATATTCAACTGGCACAGTCAGGCAAAATTTTATTAAACGATATTGATAAAATTTTATCTGTTCTGAAAAAACAAGCTAAAAAATACAAAATGACACCATGCATTGGAAGAAGCCATGGCATTCATGCAGAACCAATAACCTTTGGATTAAAACTTGCATCATTCTATGCAGAATTTAAAAGAAATAAAGAAAGATTAAAAAATTCAATAGATAATATTTCTACTTGTGCAATTTCGGGTGCGGTTGGTACTTATGCAAATATAAATCCAAAGATCGAGATATATGTTGCAAAAAAATTAAAATTAAAACCAGAAACAATTTCCTCCCAAATAATTCCAAGGGATAGACATGCTCAATATTTTACTACACTAGGTATTATTGCCAGTTCAGTTGAGAGAGTAGCAACTGAAATAAGACATCTTCAAAGATCAGAAGTTTACGAAATCCAAGAATATTTCTCAAAAGATCAGAAAGGTTCATCGGCAATGCCACATAAAAAAAATCCTATACTTTCAGAAAATTTAACTGGACTTGCAAGAATAGTTAGGGGGCATGTAATTCCTGCGTTAGAGAATGTAGCTTTATGGCATGAAAGAGATATATCTCATTCAAGTGTTGAAAGAAGTATTGGACCGGACGCTAATATAACTTTAGATTTTGCATTGGTAAGGTTAGGAAATCTTTTAGACAAAATGATTGTATACCCAAAAAAAATGTCAGAAAATCTTAACTTCACTAGAGGATTAGTGTTTTCCCAAGAAGTAATGTTGGAATTAACTAAAACAGGAATGTCTAGGGAAAAAGCTTATAAGCTAGTTCAGAACCACGCAAAAAAAAGTTTAGTAAACAAAGTAAATTTAATCGAGTTATTAAAAAAAGATAAAAATATCACTAATAAAATGCCTGTTAAAAACATAGAGAAAATTTTTAATTATAATAAACATTTTAAAAATGTGGGTTATATATTTAAAAGAGTTTTTAAATAATGAAAAAAGGAAGAAAATTATACGAGGGAAAAGCAAAGATTATTTATGCTTCAAACGAGAAAAATTTAGTAATTCAACATTTCAAAGATGATGCTACTGCGTTTAATAACAAAAAAAGAGCCAAAATTGACGGAAAAGGAATTTTAAATAACAGAATATCTGAACATATTTTAAATTACCTTGGTCAAGTTGGAATTAAAAACCACTTAGTAAAAAGAATTAATATGCGAGAGCAATTAATAAAGTTTGTAGAAATTATACCTATAGAATTTATTGTAAGAAATATCGCAACAGGCTCATTAACCAAAAGATTAGATATTGAGGATGGAACTGTTTTAGAAAACCCTTTGATTGAGTATTGTTATAAAAAAGACGAATTAGGAGATCCATTGATTGCCAAAGAACATATCTACGCTTTTAATTGGGCTTCAAGAAAAGAAATTGAAAAAATTGACAAGTATCTTTTTAGAATGAATGATTTTATGATTGGGATGTTTAGGGGTATTGGGATTAAGTTAGTAGATTTTAAAGTAGAATTTGGAAGATATAAAAATAACGGTAAAACCGAAATTATATTAGCTGATGAGATTAGTCCCGACACTTGTAGATTGTGGGATATATCATCAGACAAAAAACTTGATAAAGACAGATTTAGAAAGAATTTAGGTAATGTGATGCAAGCTTATCAAGATGTGGCTAGAAGACTTGGTATTTTACATGAAGAATCAAATATAAGAACTGTAAAGTTTCCTAAACCTAAAGCAGTGAAAATTAAAAAAAAATAAATGAAAATCAAAATTATAGTTACTCTTAAAAATGGAGTACTTGACCCTCAAGGTAAAGCAATACAACAAACTTTAAACGGAATGGGATTTAATGAAGTAAAAGATGTTAGACAAGGCAAATACTTTGATATCGATATAAATGAAACAGATGAAACAAAGGCTAAAAGTAAAGTTGATGAAATGTGCAAGAAACTTTTGGCTAATCTAGTTATAGAGGATTACAAAATTTTATAGTAGATGAAATCTGCAGTCATAATTTTTCCCGGCTCAAATTGCGATAGAGACATGGATGTTGCGCTTAAAAAATACGGATTTAAAAACAGTATGATATGGCACGATGATATAACTCTACCAAAATGTGATTTGGTGGTTTTGCCAGGAGGTTTTTCATACGGAGATTATTTAAGATGTGGAAGTATTGCTGGAAAATCTAAAATTATTAAATCTGTTATTGATTTCGCAAATTCAGGCGGATTGGTTTTAGGTGTGTGCAATGGTTTTCAAATATTAACTGAAACAGGCCTATTACCAGGGGTTTTGCAGCAAAATAAATATTTAAATTTTATATGCAGAAATGTCCACGTTAAGATTAACGATAAAGAAAATAAGTATTTCAAAAATATTAAAAAAGAAATTTTAGAACTTCATATAGCACATAATGAAGGCAACTATTTTTGTTCAGATGAGGAACTTAAGACTATTGAAGAAAATAATCAAATTGCACTTACATATTGCAATTCTGAAGGAGAAAGTATCGAAAATTATAATCCCAATGGTGCAATAA
>CACNCN010000016.1 GCA_902618975.1 uncultured Pelagibacteraceae bacterium
CTTGATGGAACGTCTATAATAAATAAATTTCTTAATGAAGATAACGATAAAGTAAATATTTTAAAAGGGAAAAATACTAAAATAATTGTAAAAATTAAAAAACTTTATTTGAATAAAAAAGATTATGTTGATGATCTAGATGGTAAGATTACTTTAAGAAAAGGAGAAATATTTGATTTAGATTTGTTGTCATATTTTCCAAATAAAGAGGCATTAATTTTCAATATTAAATTAAATTCTGCAGGTAATAAAGTTACAACTTTAACCACAAATTTCCCAAAACCGCTTGTTAGCAGGTATAAATTTATTCAAGGTTTCGAGGAGGGTGTATTAGATTTACAAACCATAAGTCAAAATGACATTTCTGATTCAACTTTAGTTATTGATAACTTTAAAGTAAAAAAAATACCAGTTCTAGCAAAAATATTAACATTAGCATCCCTACAAGGTATTGCAGATTTATTAACAGGTGAAGGTATAAGGTTTACTGATTTTGAGATGAAATCATCAAAAGTAAATAATTTAATTACAATTGAGGAGATATATGCAATAGGTCCTGCAATATCACTGATGATGGAAGGCTATATAGAGAAAGATCAAGTTGTAAGTTTGAGGGGAACTTTGGTTCCGGCGACTACAATTAACAGAACAATTTCATCTATTCCATTAATTGGCGATATTTTAGTTGGTAAAAAAGTAGGTGAAGGAGTATTTGGAGTAAGTTTTAAAATTAAGGGTCACCCAGATAATTTGAAAACTACTGTCAATCCAATAAAAACTTTAACACCAAGATTTATAACAAGAACATTGGAAAAAATTAAAAATTAATCTATTTCAATTATGGCATGTTTTTTTTTGCCGAATGATATTTTACACTTTTGGTCTTTGAATAAATCTTTGTTAACAATCAATTTGTCATCTTTTAAAATCATATTATTCACTTTAATACCTTTATCTTTAATTGCTCTTCTTACATCACTTTTTGATTTAAATAATTTGGTGACTAAAATTAATTCGATAATATTTAATTTTTTATTTAAATCTATATCTTTAATTTTAAAATGAGGAATTTCGTCACCTATAATACCCTTATTAAATATGTTTATAGCTGTTTCTTTAGCTTTATCTGCTGCATCTTTACCATGAAGCATTGTTGTTGTGTGATCCGCAAGAAGTATTTTTAAGTCATTTATATTTTCATTTTTTACTTTTTCTATTTCAGATAACTCGATATCAGTAAACATTTTTAAAAATTTAATTACATCTTTGTCATCTGTATTTCTCCAAAATTGCCAATAATCATAACTTTTAAGCATTTTTTTATCTAACCAAATTGCTCCATCTTCAGTTTTTCCCATTTTTGTTCCTGAGGAAGTAGTTAAAAGAGGTGTAGTTAATCCAAAAGTTTTTTTACCTGAGTATCTTTTAATTAATTCAACTCCATTAACTATATTGCCCCATTGATCTGAGCCTCCTATTTGTAAACTACAATTATTTTTTTTATTTAATTCTAGAAAATCATAAGCTTGAAGAATCATGTAATTAAATTCCATGTAACTTAAAGATTGTTCTCTTTCTAATCTTATCTTAACACTATCAAAACTAAGCATTTTATTAATTGTAAAATGTTTTCCTATATCTCTTAAAAAATTAATGTAATTAAGTTTTCCTAACCAATCATTATTATTAACAAATATTGGCTTTAGATTTTTGTCATCAGATTTCAAAAATATTTCAAAAACCTTTTTAATATTTTCAATATTACTTTTAATTTCTTCCTCTGATAAAATTTTTCTTGTTTCTTCTTTGCCAGATGGATCACCAATTCTAGTTGTTCCACCTCCTAATAAAACTATCGGTCTATGCCCATGTTTTTGTAAGAGTCTTAAACACATTATTTGCATTAGACTACCTACGTGTAGACTTGGGGCCGTACTATCAAAACCAATATATGCATTAACCCCATTATTATTCATAAACTCAGACAATTCGTTTTCATCTGTACATTGATAAAAATAACCTCTTTCTTTAAATTCTTTTAAAAACTTATTCATGTTTATTGATCTAGAATATACAATATTTACTAAAAAAAAATAATAATGAAGAAGTTATATACATCACTAGGATTAATGAGTGGAACTTCAGGAGATGGCATAGATATTTCACTTATTAAAAGCGATGGCTCAGAAAAATGTGAATTTATAGTAAACAAATATTTTAGATTTGCTGATGAATTATATGAAAAATTTCATATTCTTAAAGATTTAGTCAAAAATAGCTCAGATATTAAGCATAACATGAATTTAATTCATGAATTCGAAAGATTATTTACATTAGAAAACGCTAAAGCGATAAAAGAAATTCAAAAAAATACTAATGAAAAAATTGATGTAATTGGTTTTCATGGACAAACGATATACCATAATACTAAAGAAAAAATTTCCTTACAATTGGGAAATGGCGATTTACTGTCAAATCTAACTAATACCAAAGTGGTTTATAATTTTAGAAAAAATGATTTATTGAACGGTGGTCAAGGCGCACCGTTAACTCCAATATTTCATTGCTTATTAAGTAAAAAAATAGGAATAAAAAATTCTTTATTTTTAAATATTGGAGGAATATCGAATGTTACTTTAATTTTAAATAATAATAATTTTTTTGCAACTGATATTGGGCCTGGAATGTGTCTTATAGATAAATGGATTAGAACAAATTTAAAAAAAAAGTATGATATTAATGGAACAATAGCCAGCAAAGGCAAAGTAAGAAATAACTTAGATTATGAATTAGATACTTTTTTACATTTTGAAAGTAAAGAATTAAATAAAAATTATATAAAATCTTTCAGCGTAGATGATTTTGATATTTCATTTGTAAGAGGGTTAAGTTTAGAAGATGGGGCTGCAACTCTTACAGAATACACTGCTCAAATTTTTACAAATTATTATTCTTATATTTTAAAAAAGTATCAAAAAGAAAATATAAGTCCTATTATATTATTTTGTGGTGGAGGAAGAAAAAATAAATATTTAATTAATAGAATTAAAAATAATTTAAATAAAATAATCATTGGTAAATCTAAATTAATTCAGATGATAGATGATTACGGTATAGATGGAGATTATATTGAATCCAAAGCCTTTGCATATTTAGCTATAAGATCATTGCTAGAATTACCTATATCTTTTCCAAATACGACAGGATGTAATTTCCCAACATCAGGTGGTGTCATTTCTAAATAAATTAATATAAAGCAGTTTCTTTTTTAATATATTTATTTAGTGTCTTTGCTAAATTAATTTCTGATTTGGAAAAAAAATGATTTGCATCATTTATAGTATTAAAATCAATAGATATACCTTTTTGTGAATTTAATCTTTTCATCAAATCATTTACACTATCAAAAGACACTAATTCGTCATTTTTACCATAAATAATTGTTCCAGATGTTGGGCATGGAGATAAAAAAGAAAAATCATAAACATTAGGCTGAGGAGATATTGCAACAAATCTATTTATTTCCGGTCTTCTCATAAGTAGTTGCATAGCTATGAGTGACCCAAAAGAAAATCCAGCTATCCAACACTGTGAATTATCAAAATTCTCTCTTTCAATCCAATCTAGAGCTGCAGCTGCATCAGCTAATTCTCCTTGGCCATTATCAAATCTGCCATCGCTTCTTCCAACTCCTCTAAAATTTACTCTGCATACAGAAAAGTTATTATCTTTAAATACATTAAATGTTTCAACAACAACTTTATTATTCATTGTTCCACCATACTCGGGATGTGGATGAAGTATTAATGCTATCGGAGAGGTTTTCTTCTTACTTTTAAAATATTTTCCCTCTAGCCGCCCAGCTGGACCAGGAATAAAAACTTCTAATATTTTACTTTCCATAAATGAAACTGATTATCACTCTCAAAAAAAATTTATAATTTTCTATCAAAACAGAGTGACAAAATGCAAGTTTAAAAATGAGTAATGTTGACTAAATCAGTCGGATATATATAAATAAACCGCTAATTATAAAGAAATATGAAACTATCTAGCAAAGGAAGATATGCAGTAATGGCTTTAGCTGATCTGGCTAAATTTGATAAAAATGGTCCTGTTTCTCTAAGGGATATCTCTTTAAGGCAGAATATTTCTTTGAATTATCTCGAACAAATTTTTTTAAAACTAAAAAAAAATAACATTATCAAGAGTGCTAGAGGAACTAAGGGAGGATATAGATTAAACAAACTACCAACGATGATAAAGCTATCTGATATTTTCAGTGCAGTTGATGAAGAAATTAAAACTGTCAAATGCAATAAATATTTAAAAAAAAGTTGTAATGGAAAATCAATTAAATGTAATACTCATCAACTTTGGGATGAATTAGAGAATTATATTAATGAATTTTTTGAAAATAAATATTTAAGCGACTTACAAAAGAAAAATTGGGAAAATAGAATATAATGAGAGAAAAAGAAATAGATAAATTAAAAGAATATAAATATGGATTTACCACTGATATTGAAAATGTTAAATCTCCCAAGGGGTTATCTGTCGATACAATAAAATATATTTCTAAAGCTAAAAATGAACCTGAGTGGATGTTAGAGTGGAGATTAAAAGCTTATGAAAGATTAAAACAAATAAAGGAACCTAACTGGCAAAAACCAAAATACCCAAAAATTAATTATCAAGACTTATATTATTACTCGGCTCCTAAAAGTTCACAATCTAAACCAAAAAACTTAGAGGATTTAGATCCAAAAATATTAGATACATATAAAAAACTTGGTATACCTCTAGATGAGCAAAAAAGATTAAATGGTATCGCTGTAGATGCTGTATTCGATTCAGTATCAGTTGCTACGACCTTTAAGGACAAACTAAACGAAGCAGGAGTTATATTTTGCTCGATATCAGAAGCAATTCAAAAACACCCAGAATTAGTAAGGAAATATATAGGTTCTGTTATACCTATCACAGACCATTATTTTGCTACATTAAATTCTGCAGTTTTTACAGATGGTTCTTTTGTTTATGTGCCAGAGGGAGTTAAGTGTCCGATGGAGCTTTCTACTTATTTTAGAATAAATGCCTCACAAACAGGACAATTTGAAAGAACTTTAATTATTGCAGATAAAAATAGTTATGTAAGCTACCTTGAGGGTTGCACAGCACCAATGAGAGATGAAAATCAATTACATGCTGCGAATGTTGAATTAGTTGCATTAGAAGGAGCGGAAATCAAATACTCAACTGTTCAAAATTGGTATCCAGGAGACGAAAATGGAAAAGGAGGTATATATAATTTTGTAACTAAAAGAGGTTTATGCAAAGGTGATCATTCGAAAATATCATGGACACAAGTTGAAACTGGTTCGGCGATTACTTGGAAATATCCAAGCTGTATACTAAAAGGTGACAATTCTGTGGGAGAGTTTTATTCTATAGCTATAACTAATAATCATCAAAAAGCTGACACCGGCACAAAAATGATTCACATTGGAAAAAATACAAAAAGCAAAATAATTTCCAAAGGTATTTCAGCAGGTTTCGCAGACAATACATATAGAGGATTAGTTGACATATTTCCAAAAGCAAAAAATGCACAAAACTTTACTCAGTGCGATTCATTGTTAATGGGTAACAAATGTGGTGCTCACACTATACCTTATATAAAAAACAGAAATTCAGATTCCAACATAGCTCATGAAGCGACAACTTCTAAAATTAGCGAAGATCAGTTGTTCTATTGCCAGCAAAGAGGCCTAAACTCAGAGGAGGCTGTTAGTTTAATAGTTAATGGTTTTTGTAAGGAAGTTTTGCAACAATTACCTATGGAATTTGCTGTTGAAGCTCAAAAATTAGTTGGAATAAGTTTAGAGGGAAGTGTTGGCTAATGTTAGAAATTAGAAATTTAAAAGCAACTGTTGAAAAAAAATCAATATTAAACGGTCTTAATTTACATATAAAACCTGGAGAGGTTCATGCCTTAATGGGACCAAATGGTTCTGGCAAGAGTACATTATCAAATATTTTATCTGGGAAAAAAGGATATGAAACGAGCGGAGATGTGTTTTATGAAAATAAAAACCTATTTGATTTGGAAATCGAAGAACGTGCTCATAAAGGTCTGTTTTTAGCTTTTCAGTATCCTTTAGAAATACCAGGTGTAAATAATAATAATTTTTTAAAAACTTCATTAAACGCTATAAGAAAAGCGAGAGGTGAAAAAGAATTAGATGCGATTGAATTTTTAAAAATAATAAAACAAAAGGCAAAGGATTTAAAATTTGAAGAAAAAAATTTAAACAGACAACTTAACGTTGGTTTTTCTGGAGGAGAAAAAAAGAAAAATGAGATACTTCAAATGTCAATTTTACAACCTAAATTGTCAATTTTAGACGAAACAGACTCTGGATTGGATATAGACGCACTTAAAATTGTATCAGATGGAGTAAATTCTTTGAGGGATGAGAGTAAATCTTTTTTAATAATTACACATTATCAAAGATTACTAAATTACATTAAACCAGACTTTGTGCATGTGTTAAAAAATGGAAGAATAATTAAATCTGGAAATTCAGATCTGGCAGTTGAATTAGAAAATAAAGGTTACGAGGGAATTAATTAATGTCAAATATCAAAAAGATATTTATAGATAAAAAAATTAGCAAGAGTGAACTTGAGAATAAAAATAATTATTTTGAGATTTTCAAGAAAAAAGGTTTTCCTAACAAGAAATTAGAGGATTGGAAATTTTTAGACCTTAATTACGAAATTAATAATCAAATACCAAATTTAAACTTCGTTATTAAAAAATCAAAAATAAATAAAAATCAAATTTTAGAAAATATTCCAATTAATATAAAAGAATTCAATTATGTATTAAATATCAATGGTTTTGTTGAAGAGATAAATTTTTCACACGAGGACAAATCTTTTATTAACATTGAAACAAATCCTGATAAAAAAAACAAAATTATCTCAAATGCTCTTGAAAATTTAAATTTAGCTTTTAATTTAGATTATCTTTGTATTAATATTAAACAGGATTATAAAGTAAAAAAACCCTTACTGATATTAAATGTTATTATCGAAAATATAAAATCGAGTAACATTAACAAGAAATTTGATATATTTTTAGAAAAAAATGCAGAAATTAGTGTACTAAATTTAGTGCAAAATAATTCGAAAAATAATTTTTTTAACCTTCACCAAAGATTTATCTTAAATCAAAGCTCAATTTTAAAAAACTACTTTGTTGATATAAATAAAAATCAAAATTTAAATTATATAAAAACAGATATTGAAATAGAAAAGAATAGTATTTCAGAAAATGTTGTTATTTCAAAAAATTCTGATTATTGTAAAAATGAAATAGTTTGTAATTTACTAGATCAATTTTCTTCAGCATTTATTAATGGAATAATAGATTTAGATAACTCTCAAAAACACGAGATAAGGACACGAATTAACCACTTAGCAGAGAATACGAAAAGTTACCAACTAATTAAATGTGTTTTAAATAATCAATCAAAAGCTGTTTATCAAGGAAAAATTTATGTAGATAGCAAGGCTCAAAAAACTGACGGCTATCAATCAAGTAAAGCAATATTATTAAATGAAAATACAGAATTTAATGGAAAACCAGAACTAGAAATTTATGCAGATGACGTGAAATGTTCGCATGGCTCTTCCTCTGGAAATTTAGACGAAAACAAAATCTTTTATTTAATGACTAGAGGTCTAAATAAAAATGAAGCCAAGAAATTGTTGATTGACGGGTATTTGATGGAAGTTATTGATAAAATTACTGATGAAAGAATTAAAGCAATAATAAAAGAAATAATAAAAATATAATGAACATAGATAATATTAAAAAAGAGTTCCCAATATTTGATAGTAAGATACAAAATAATGATCTTGTTTATTTGGATAGTGCTAATTCTTCACAGAAACCTTTAGTTGTAATTAATAGAATATATGATTTTTATACAAAAGAATTTTCAAATGTTGGAAGAAGTGTGCATTATTTATCGGTAGCAGCAACGAATTTATATGAGAACACAAGATCCTCAGTAAAAACTTATATTAATGCTAAAGATAAAAATGAAATAGTTTTCACAAAAGGGGCTACAGAGGCTATAAATCTTGTAGCAAACACTTTTGGTCAAAAATTTTTAAAAAAAGATGACGAGGTTTTATTAACTGAACTAGAACATCACTCTAATTACGTACCATGGCATTATTTGAGAAAATCAAAAGGAATAAAAATTAAATTTGCAGAAATAGACGAACATGGAGATATCTCGTTAGAAAGTGTTGAAAAGCAGATTACCAAAAAAACAAAAATAATTGCCTTAACACATTTATCAAATGTTACAGGAGCGATTTTACCAATAAAAGAAATTATAGAACTGGCTCACTCAAAAGGAATTCCTGTTTTAGTCGATGGGTGTCAAAGCGCTCCTCATATGAAAATGGATATGCAGGACTTAGATTGTGATTTTTATGCAATATCTTGTCATAAAATGTATGGACCAACTGGATTAGGAGTTCTTTACGCAAAAAAAAAATGGCTAGAAGACCTTCCACCATATCAAGGCGGCGGGGGAATGATTAGTGACGTAAAAAAAAATGATATAACTTATGGAGAATTGCCTAATAAGTTTGAAGCAGGCACAATGGCCACAGCCCAAGTAATTGCATTTGATGAATCAATCAAATTTTTAAATAGAGTTGGAGTTGATAATTTAATTGAACATGAAAACGACTTACTACAATATGGAGAGGAAATTTTAAGAAAAAATAATTCAGTAAAATTAATAGGAAATCCAAAGAAGAAAGGTGCAGTACTATCATTTACAATAGATGGAATACACCCTCATGATATTGCTACAATTTTAGATGAGGATGGTGTTGCAATAAGAGCGGGTCATCATTGTTGTCAAATTTTACATGACAAGCTTGGTTTAACAGCTTCTGCGAGAGCTTCATTAGGAATTTATAATACAAAAGATGATTTAGATAAACTTAACGAGTCAATAAATAACTGTAAAAAAATATTTAGCAGGTGATGAATTTAAAAGAGCTATATCAAGAGATCATATTAGATCATGGAAAAAATCCTAGGAACGTTGGTAAGTTCGAAAATTTTAATAAAGATGCAAAAGGACATAATCCGTTATGTGGAGACAAGGTACACTTATTTTTGAAATTAGACGAAAATAAAAAAATCAATGATATATCATTTGAAGGAGAGGGTTGTGCAATATCTATGGCCTCAGCTTCTATAATGACAGATTTAATGAAAGGTAAAAATGAAACTGAGGTAAAAGAGATTATTTCTAAGTTTTTAGATATGATTAAAGAAAAAGATGATATAAAATCAGAATTACTTAAAGACGATGAAAAAATGAAACTAATGAGTTTAGGAGGTGTTAAAAATTATCCAATGAGAGTTAAATGCGCTACTTTATCATGGCATGCTTTAACATCTGCCTTAGAGGACTTCCAAAAAGAAGTTACAACAGAATAAAAAAGAAAGTATGGAACTTAAAGAAAAAATTATTAATGAAATTAAAAAAATTTACGATCCAGAAATTCCAGTCAATATTTACGAACTTGGATTAATTTATGACGTCATTGTTAATAAAAATCATGTTAAAATTAAAATGACTTTAACAACACCAAATTGTCCGGTAGCAGAAAGCTTACCAAAAGAGGTAAAGGATAGTGTAATGCAAATAGATGAGATTGAAAAAGTAGATTTAGACCTAGTTTGGGATCCGCCTTGGAATAAATCAATGATGTCTGAAGCTGCAAAATTAGAGTTAAATATATGAGTCAACAAGTAATCAAATTGAGTGATAATGCAGCAAGCAGGATAAAAGAGATAATTTCACAAAGTAAAGAAGACACATTAGGAGTAAGGGTTGGTGTTAAATCTGGTGGATGTGCAGGCATGGAATATGTGCTTGAATATGCAAAAACAATAAATCCAAACGACGAGTTAATTGAGGACAAAGGTGTTAAAGTTTATATCGACCCAAGTGCAATAATATATCTTATCGGTACTGAAATGGATTTTAAAAAAAATGAATTTTCATCATCCTTTGTATTTAATAATCCAAATGAAACCGAAAGATGCGGTTGTGGAGAGTCTTTTAAAGTTTAACTAGCAACTATAATACATATCAAACTCAATTGGATGAGGTGTATGTTCAAAGTTATGAATTTCTTCCATTTTAAGTTCAATATAAGCATCTATTTGGTCGTCAGTAAATACGTTACCTTGTGTTAAAAATTTTCTATCTTTATCTAAACTTTCCATTGCTTCTCTTAATGATCCGCATACCGTTGGTATCTTTTTTACCTCGGCTTCACTTAATGCATAAAGATCTTTATCAAAAGATTTTCCAGGATTAATTTTATTTTTAATACCGTCTAATCCAGCCATTAACATTGCAGAAAAAGTTAGATATGGATTACCCGATGCATCTGGAAATCTAATTTCACATCTTGCAGCTTTTTTACTTAAAGTTATTGGAATTCTGCATGAAGCTGATCTATTTCTCGCTGAATATGCGAGTAGAACTGGTGCCTCAAAACCAGGAATTAATCTTTTATAACTATTTGTAGTAGCGTTTGAAAATGCATTTATTGCTCTTGCATGTTTAAGAATACCACCGATATAGTGTAACGCAGTATCAGAAAGCCCTGCATATTTGTCTCCAGAGAATAATGCAGTATTGCCTTTCCAAATTGATTGGTGAACGTGCATTCCTGAACCATTATCACCTTTTACTGGTTTAGGCATAAAGGTTGCGGTTTTTCCAAAAGAATGTGTCACCATGTGAACGGCATACTTGTAAAGTTGTAAGTTATCAGCCTGATCAACTAATGTGCCAAAATACATACCAAGCTCGTGTTGACTTGGAGCTACCTCGTGGTGGTGTTTTTCAACTTTAATCCCCATATCTTTCATCGCCTTAAGATATTCACTTCTCATGTCTTGTGCACTATCTACTGGTGGAACAGGAAAATAACCACCTTTAACTCCAGGCCTATGACCCATATTTCCATTGTCATATTTTTTTCCGGTATTATAAGGACCCTCAGTGCTATCAATAGTAAATCCAGTTTCGTTCATATCATTTTTGTATCTCACGTCATCAAAAACAAAAAATTCTGGCTCTGGTCCAAAAAAAGCTTTATCCCCAATATTAGTCTTCTTCAGATAGCCTTCAGCTTTTTTTGCAGTACCTCTAGGATCTCGTTCATAGGGATCTTTTTTAATAGCGTCTAAAACATCACAAAATATGTTGAGTGTGTTATGAGAAGTAAAAGGATCAACAACTGATCTAGAAGTGTCAGGTTTTAAAATCATATCTGACTCATTAATAGCTTTCCATCCAGCAATAGATGATCCATCAAAAAATATACCTTCATCCAGCATCTCATCGTCAACAACGTTAGCATCCATAGTCACATGTTGAAGTTTTCCTCTTGGGTCAGTAAATCTTAAATCAACGTATTCAATTTGTTTATCTTTAATAGTTTTTAGTATATTTTTAGTGCTCATAAATCTCCTCTATTGAACTGGCTTATTAACAAAAAAAAGTATATTAATATCGCCTATTAAATTGATAACTAATATGCAATTTACGCATAGCATAGACTTAAACATAAAGCTTAAAAATCAATTTTTAGTTGTATGAATAAACTATTAAATAACGAACCTGTTAAAAGAGTTCAAAATGCTATAAATTTATTTAATAAAGATATTCAAGTACAAGTTTTAAAAGATACTGCTAAAACTGCTATAGATGCATCAAAATCCTTAAATTGTGAAATTGGAGCAATTGTAAAAAGTTTAGTTTTAGGAAAAAATGACAAATTTTTTATGTGTTTAATATCTGGAGATAAAAGATGTTCTTTAAATAAATTAAAAAAAATTTTTAATGTTAAAGATCTAAGCATGGCAAATGCTGACAAAGTTAAAGAAGTAACTGGCTTTACCATTGGAGGGGTGTCTCCGATCGGTTCTTTAACAAATTTAGAAATTCTAATAGATAAAAACCTTGAGAGATTTCAAAATTTATATGCTGCAGCCGGACATCCTAATGCAATTTTTAAAATTAATTTTAAAGAGTTAAAAACTATGACCTCTGGAAAAATTATGGATATAACTGAATGACATCTCCAAAAGCAATAGATTACATTCTTCTTTCCGTACTTTCTCTAATTTGGGCTTCTGCATTCTTTAACATCAAAATTGCTACATACTCTTATGGCCCTTTAACGATAGCATTTTTAAGAATATTCCTAGGAGCCTTATTAATAGTGGTTATTTGTTTATTTAGAAATATTAAAATAGAAGCTTTTTCTAAAGACTGGTATTGGTTTGCCTTAATAGGTTTTATAAATTTAGTTATCCCATTTTTTTTAATTGCTTATGGAGTTCAAAAAATTCAAAGTAATCTAGCTGCAATTTTAATGTCAACCACTCCATTAAGTTCTGCTGTACTTGCTCATTTTTTTACTAAAACAGAAAAAATAAACTTTACTAAAATTATGGGTGTAATGGTAGGTTTTGCGGGCATTATTATTCTATTCTCTGATAATATTTTAATAAATAATGATAATTTTTTTTATGCCCTAATGATATTAGTTGGTTCTACTTTTTATGTAATAGGTGGAATTCTAACTTTAAAAATAAGTTCAAAAAAAAATGAAAATTTGACCAGTTCAATATTAATATGGGGATCATTAATAATATTTCCAATTATGCTTTATTATGAACAACCTTGGAATATATCACCCAGACTAGACTCAACTATATCTCTCATTTATCTAGGGGTTTTTCCAACTGGTATTGCTTGGTTAATAAGATTTCACATTCTAAAAAAAAATGGCTTAGTTTTTCATTCTCAAGTTGCTTACTTAATACCTATCTTCGGAGTGATTTTAGGTTATTTATTTTTAAATGAGGTTATAACTTTTAAGGTATTAATTGCATTATTTGCCGTAATAATTGGTTTTTATTTTGTTAAAAGATCAATTAAACAAAATCTTACTTCAAATTAGATAAAAGTTTTATGTGCTTTGGACTTGTTTCACAACATCCACCTAATATAGTTGCTCCATTATCTATATAACTTTTGCCTAAATTTTTAAAGATTTTATCGTCAACTTCCCTTTTACCCATTACAGTATTTAAGTTGACTGCGTCTTGGTCGTAATTTGCTTTATTTAATTCTCGAATTGGAGAAGGTTCATCGTTACCCCAAAGATTTACTTTAAAACCAAATGGTAGTTTTGTATTTTTAAGTTGATTAATTGATTTTTCAGCTATTTCTAATGAAACACATGATGATAAAATTCCAATCCAATAAGAACTTTTATATTTATTAACAACTTCTTCAATACTTTCACCTGAGGGAAGTTTTCCATTTTTTGACAAATGCATTCCAACAAGTATTGGTTTATCAAATTTTTCTATAATCTCAGTTGCAATTGCTATCTCTTTACCACTAGAAATAACATCTAAATAAATAAAGTCTACGTATTCAATTATACATTTA
>CACNCN010000017.1 GCA_902618975.1 uncultured Pelagibacteraceae bacterium
ATTAATTGATGATAAAGGTTTAATTTCAATTGAACTAGGTGCATTTGGCGTTCCTGAGACTTATATAATTAATAACCAAGAAAAAAAAATAATTAAAAAATATGTAGGACCAATTGATGAGATTAAATCTAAAGAAATTGAGTCATTAGTTAAGTCATGAAAATCATACATAAAATTTTTTTGTTTTTAATAATCATAATTTTCTTAGCAAATACGAGTTATGCTAGTTTAAAAAATGAAAGGGTAGATAAAATTTCAAAAAATCTAAGATGCTTAATTTGCCAAGGCCAATCAATATATGATTCTCAATCCGATTTTGCATTAAGTGTTAGGGACTTAATAAGTAAAAAAATAGATGAGGGTGAAAAAGACGACAATATATATAAATATTTAAAACTAAAGTATGGAGATTGGATCGTGTATGAACCTGAACTTAACAAGAATACTATCTTGCTATGGCTATTACCGTTGATTTTGTTTATTTTTGGAGGACTATTAATATTTAGAAAAGTAATTATAAAGTTAAATAAAAATAATGTTTAGAATAATTAATATAATACTTGTTTCGGTGATGTTAGCTTTGCCAATTAAAGCAGAGGATAAGAATTTAGATGATAAAGAACATCAATGGAGTTTTTTCTCTGGAACTTTTGACTTTAGTGACGATGGGGCGAGAGCAACTTTATTTGGTATACAGCATCAAAATGAGAGTCTTTTTCGAGAAAGTTTCTTAGGCACTATATCTCCCATAACTGGATTTATGATAACTGCCGATCAAGCAAAGTACGCGTACACAGGTATACAAGCACATTATAAAATAGGTGCTTTAAATATAATTCCCAGTTTTACACCAGGTTTATACGGTGAGGGAGATGGAAAGGATTTGGGTCACATTATAGAGTTTAAAAGTGAATTACAATTATCATTAGATTTATTTTCTAATTCTGAGTTAGGTTTTTCATATAATCACTTGTCCAATGCTAGTATTGGAGACAAAAACCCTGGGGCAAATAGTTATATGTTTAATTTTATGAAAAAGTTCTAACTAACAGTAATGAGTTTAAAAAATTGCCATAATTTTTCCGATTTTAGAAAACTAGCAAAGAGAAGATTACCATCACCTATTTTTCACTATATAGACGGTGCCGCAGATGACGAAATTACTTATAATAGGAATACATCAGCTTTTAACGATGTTGACTTAGTTCCAAATGTATTAAGGGGAGTGGAAAGTGTTGATTTGTCCACTACTATATTTGGAAAAAAACTTGATTTACCTTTTTATTGTTCTCCAACAGCTCTTCAGAGGCTATTCCATTACGATGGTGAGAGAGCAGTAGGTAGGGCCGCACAAAAATTTAATACAATGTTCGGTGTTTCTGCACTAGCGACTGTTAGTGTAGAAGAAATATCTTCACTAATAGATACTCCTAAAATGTTCCAATTTTACTTTCATAAAGACAGAGGTTTAAATGACTCTTGTCTTGAAAGAGCCAAAGCTGCTAAATTTGATGTAATGGCATTAACAGTTGATACTATTACAGGCGGTAACAGAGAAAGAGATTTACGTACAGGATTTACATCTCCACCTAAATTAACTTTAGCTAGTTTATTTAGCTTCGCAACAAAACCAATGTGGGGAATAAATTATTTAACAAAAGGAAAATTTGAATTACCACATTTGCAAGATTACGTAAAAGAGGGAACAAGCACCAACACATCTATAGGTAATTACTTTTCAACTATGTTGGATCAATCTATGAATTGGAATGATGCTGAAAAATTGTGTTCTCAATGGGGAGGTCATTTTGCTTTAAAAGGTGTAATGAGTGTTGAAGATGCTAAAAGAGCAGTGGATATTGGTTGCACGGGAATAATGGTATCAAACCATGGAGGAAGACAATTAGATGGATCTAGATCTCCATTTGATCAACTAGCTGAAATAGTCGATGCTGTTGGAGATAAGTTAGATGTTATTTGTGAGGGTGGTTTTCAAAGAGGTACGCACATGCTTAAAGCTTTATCTTTAGGTGCTAAAGCTTGTGCTGGAGGAAGATTATACCTTTACGCTCTAGCAGCAGCAGGTCAAGCAGGTGTTGAAAGAGCCTTAGGTCAATACAAAAGTGAATTAGAAAGAGATATGAAATTAATGGGTTGCACAAAAATAAGCGACCTGAGTAGAAATAATCTAAGATTTAGATAATCATGAACATAAATGATTGTTTAAACTATGATGATTTTAGAAAATTAGCAAAAAAAAAACTACCAGCACCAATTTTTCATTATATTGATGGTGGTTCAGATGATGAGGAGACATTAAAAAGAAATACAGAAGCATTTAATGATTGTGATTTAGTTCCAAAGGTCTTAGCAAATGTTGGTAAACCAAATCTTTCAACTACAGTTTTTGGAAGAAAAATAAGTATGCCAATATTTTTATCTCCAACAGCGATGCAAAGATTATATCACCCAGAAGGTGATAATGCTTCAGCAAGGGCTGCAGAAAAATTTGATACTTTCTATAGTATGTCTACAATGGCTAATACAACTATTGAGGAAATAGCCAATGTTTCGAGTGGCCCTAAAATTTTCCAATTATATATTCATAAAGACAAATCAATTACTGATGATTTAATTGATAGATGTAAAAGAGCAAATTTTGACGGGCTATGTTTAACTGTTGATACTATTGTTGCTGGTAATAGAGAAAGAGATCATAGATCTGGATTTACGACGCCTCCGAAGTTAAGTTTAAAAAGCATTATTAGTTTTGCAAGCAAACCTAAATGGGTATTTGATTATTTAGCAAACAAAAAATTTGAGTTATCTAATGTTAAAAATAAAACTGAAAAAGGAACAAATATTACAAAGTCCGTAATACAATACATAAATGAACAGTATGACCCAGGAATGAACTGGAATGATGCAGAGTATGTTATTAAAAGATGGGGTAAGCCTTTTGCAATAAAAGGTATCATGAGTGTAGATGATGCAAAGAAAGCTGTAGATATAGGCTGTACCGCAATTATGGTTTCAAATCATGGTGGAAGACAGCTAAATGGATCAAGATCTCCATTTGATCAAATTAAATTAATTTCAGATGCTGTGGGAGATAAAGTAGATATTATTCTTGATGGTGGCATTAGAAGAGGAACACATGTGTTAAAAGCCTTAGCAGCAGGTGCAAAAGCTTGCAGTTTTGGAAAAGCTTTTCTCTTTAGTCTAAGTGCCGGAGGCCAAAAAGGCGTAGAAAAACTGCTACAAAATATGCGTGACGAAATTGAGAGAAATATGATATTGATGGGATGCAAAAATTTAAAAGATCTAGATTATTCAAGATTAATATTTAGGAGGTAAAAGTGAGTATAGAATTAGCAAGCGCGTTAAACAGATTAGGTACAGAGAGCGCATTTACAGTTTTAGCAGAGGCAAAAAAATTAGAAGCACAAGGTAAGCCAATGATACATTTAGGCTTAGGCCAACCAGATTTTAAAACCCCAAAGCATGTTGTAGATGCAGCAAAAAAAGCGTTGGATGACGGACATCATGGCTATGTAATGTCTAATGGTATCCCAGAGTGTAGAGAGGCAGTTTCTAGAAAGCTAAAACAACTTTATAATGCAGACGTTGATGCTAATAGAATATTAATAATGCCAGGCGGCAAACCTACTATGTACTATGCAATCATGTGTTTTGGTGAACCAGGAGCTGAAATTATTCATCCTACACCTGCATTCCCAATTTATGAATCAATGATCAATTACTCTGGTGCTAAAGCAATTCCATATGATCTTACTGAAGACAAAGATTTAAAATTTAGTGCAGATAAAATTTTATCATTAATAACTGATAAAACCAGATTACTAATCTTGATAAATCCAAATAATCCCACAGGCAGTTTTGTTGAAAAACCTGAAATTGATAAACTTGCTGAAGGTCTGAAGAAACATCCAAAGGTTACGATCTTAAGTGATGAGATATATAGTAGACAAATTTTTGATAATAAAGAAATGCCAACATTTTTTAATTATCCAGAGTTAAGAGATAGACTTATTGTTCTTGAAGGATGGAGTAAAGCCTACTCAATGACTGGCTGGAGGTTAGGTTGGAGTTTCTGGCCAGAACATTTAGTCGAGCATGTAAACAAACTATTAATTAATAGTGTATCTTGTGTAAATGCAGCTGCGCAGTATGCAGGAATTGCTGCTTTAGATGGCCCAGATGATTCAATACATGCAATGATGGAAAAATTTACACAAAGAAGAAAACTTATTCATGAAGGCTTAAACAGCCTACCAGGTGTTGAATGCAGTCTGCCAGGAGGAGCATTTTATGCTTTTCCAAAAGTGATAGAAACTGGAATGAATGGTTCAGAATTTTGTAAAAGAGCAATGCATGAAGCTGGAGTAGCCATAGTACCAGGAACAGCATTTGGTAAAACTTGTAATGATTACGTAAGATTTAGTTTCGCTGCGTCAAGAGACGATATTTCCAAAGCTTTGGATAATATCAAAAAAATGTTGGGTTAAACAAATTTTTCTTATAAGTTAGCTTCTATTATATTTAATATGAGCATAGTATCAATTGAAACAGAACTTAAAAGTATTTTTAAGGAGAGATACTCAACTTCTGTGTCGACTAGAACAAATTATTCTCGAGGTGAAGATACATATGACCCAGTCCTCTCTAAAGCAGTAATTTTTCCTAAAACCAATGAGGAAGTTTCTACAATATTAAAACTATGCAATGAAAGAAAAGTTCCAATAGTGCCTTTTGGAACTGGCACTTCCTTAGAGGGAAATGTTGTTGGTAATTTGGATGGAATAACAATCTCTCTTGAAAAAATGAATAAAATTTTAAGTGTCAATGTTGGAGACTTTGATTGCAGGGTTCAAGCTAATGTTACAAGAGAACAATTAAATGAGTATTTAAGAGAAGACGGAGTATTTTTTCCAATTGATCCAGGTGCTAATGCAGCTATTGGTGGTATGGCGGCCACATCAGCCTCAGGAACTATGGCAGTTAAATATGGCACAATGAAAACTGTTATAACAGGTTTAACGGTAGTTCTGCCTAATGGAGATATCATTAATACCGGAGGCAGAACCAAAAAAACTTCAGCAGGGTATAATTTAACCAACCTTTTTATAGGTTCAGAAGGAACTTTAGGTATTATAACTGAAATACAATTAAGACTATCTCCTATACCCGAAAGCATAATGAGTGCAGTATGTCACTTTCCAACTTTAGAAGACGCAGTAAGAACTGCACAAGAAACAATTCAATACGGAATTCCAATAGCAAGAATTGAAATGCTCAACAAAGATCAAATGGATATAAGTATAAATTACTCTAAACTAAAAGATGTAAATGTTGAACCAACATTATTTTTTGAATTCCACGGTTCAGAAGTAGCAAATAAGGAATCTATAAAGATTGTGGAGGATTTATCTAATAATAATAAAGGAAGTAAATTTAAATGGGCATCAGATCTTGAGGAAAGAAACAAGCTTTGGCAAGCCAGATGGGACGTTTATTATTCAGTTAAAGCTTTAGTAGATAATGGAAGAGTATACTCGACTGATGTTTGTGTTCCAATTTCTAAAATAACTGAATGTGTGAATTTTGCAGAGCAAGAAGTTAACAAGGTTGGCTTGAGAGCACCAATGGTTGGTCATTTGGGAGATGGAAATTTCCATGTCTTATTTCCTTACAATCCAAATGATAAAGAAGCATATAAAAAAATTAGAGAATTTAGTAACAAACTGATTGACAAAACTTTAGAGTTAAAAGGTACAATTACCGGAGAGCATGGTGTGGGATTGCATAAAAAAAGCTATCTTTTAAAAGAGCATCCAGATAACATACCATTAATGAAAACTATTAAGAGAAGTGTAGACCCAAACAATATAATGAATCCAGGAAAAATATTCGATTTAAATTAAATAATGAAAAAGATATTAGTAACAAGAAAGCTGTTAAGATCAAACGAAGACAAATTAAAAAGTTTATATGACGTGAACCTAAATTTAAATGATGAGCTTTATTCTCAAGATAAACTAATTGAACTTAGTCAAGGATGTGATGGTATTTTATCAGCATTAACAGATAAACTTGACGAGCAAACTATTAGTAAGCTTCCTGATAGTATTAAGATACTGTCAAATTTTGCTGTAGGTTTTGGTAATATAGACTTAGAGGCAGCAAAGAAAAGAAATATTGCAGTCACTAATACACCAGAAGTTTTAACTGATGCAACCGCTGAAATTGGAATTTTGTTAATTTTAGGTGCTTGTAGAAGAGCGTCTGAAGGTATAGAGGGCGCTAAAGCATCTAATTGGAAATGGTCTGCGGATTATTTAATAGGCAAACAATTAACAGGAGCTCGGTTAGGAATATTAGGCATGGGCAGGATAGGTCAAAAAATTGCACATATTGCTAGATCATTAGGAATGATAATTCATTATCATAATAGATCAAAGTTAAGTAATGATAAAGAGCAAGGAGCAATTTACCATGATAATCTAGATAGTTTATTATCTGTCTCAGATGTATTGTCAGTATGTTGTCCTGCATCTAAAGAGACAGTTAATTTAATTAACAAAGATGCTTTAGAGAAATTACCAAAAGGGGCAGTTGTTACTAATGTTGCTCGAGGTGACATTGTAGATGATGAGGCTTTAATTGATGCTTTAGATAGAAGAAAAGTTTACGCAGTAGGTTTAGATGTTTATAAAGGTGAGCCAAATCTAAATCCTGGTTATATGAAACATAAAAGTGCATTTATATTGCCTCACCTAGGAAGTGCCACGAAAGAAACTAGAACTGCTATGGCTAATTTAGCTATTGATAATTTAACTGAATTTTTCAATACAGGCGCTTGCAAGAACAAAGTAAACTAAAAAATTAATAATTACTACTCAAGGTTGTAAATAATTTATAATAAGTCTATTTAGCATAGGACTCTTCAATCCTTTTGTGCTTTAATTATTTTTAGTTAATTAACTATAGAGGAGAGAAGAATGATTAAATCTAAAAAATCTTTGAAGGGCAAAACTCCTTCAAGAAGAAAGTTCTTCAAGACAGCAGCAGCAGCCGGTGTTGCAGCAGTCGCAATGCCTTACGTAAATTTAGGTGCAGCTCAAACCTTGAAAATGCAAGCAGCATGGCCAAGTGGAGCTAACATATTTTTCGAAATGGCAGGAGACTATTGCAAAATGGTTAGCGACATGTCTGGAGGATCTCTAAAAATTGATCTACAACCTGTCGGAGCAGTTGTAAAGACCAGTGAAATTGGTCAAGCTGTGAGTTCAGGTGCCGTTGATATGGGTCACTGGGTAACTGCATACTGGTATGGAAAAAATCCAGCTGCATCTTTATTCGGAACAGGTCCATCTTACGGGATGTCATCTCAAGAAGTAATGGGATGGATGGAATATGGCGGAGGAAGAGCACTGTATGAAGAGACTATTGCAAAAGTAGGTTTTGATTATACTGGCGTATTCCATATGCCAATGCCAGCACAACCATTTGGTTGGTTTAAGAAAAACGTAACTAAAGTATCTGATGTTAAGGGTATGAAGTATAGAACAGTTGGTCTTGCTACTAACGTTCTTACTGCAATGGGAATGGTCGTAAGACAGTTACCAGGAGGTGAAATTCAGCCAGCAATGAAAACTGGTTTGATTGAGGCAGCTGAGTTTAACAACCCAACTTCAGACTCTCAATTTGGTATGCAAGACGTTTCTAAGCATTATCACTTAGGAAGCTTCCACCAATCACAAGAGATGTTTGAAATACCAATTAACAACAAATCGTTCAACAGTCTGTCACCAGCAAATCAAGCAATATTGAAAAATGCTGCTTATGCTGCGAATACAGATAACTACTTCAAAGCATTAGTTAGATATTCAGCAGATTTATCTAAATTAATGAATGAACATAAAGTTAACGTTTACCAAACGTCTGATGAAATTTTAGCTCAACAACTAAAAGGTTGGGATAAAGTTATCGGTGATTTTACTAAGAAAGATCCTTTCTTTAAGAAAATTGTCGATTCTCAAAAAGCATACGCTAAGAGAGTAATGAAATACTTGCTGATGAATCAGCCTAATTACAAGCTAGCATATGAAAATGAGTTTGGACCAATTGGTAAAGTTAAAATATAAACTTTAACTAAAGTAAATTTAAAGGGGGCTAAGAGGCCCCCTTTTTTTTGTTTGCTAAACTAACTGTATTTATCATAAAGTAAAATAATGAGATCTTTCATAAAATTTGCAGATACTCTTAGCGCTTCAATGGGAAAAGCTTTCTCTTGGTGTATTGTAATTTTAATGGGAGGTACATGTTATGAAGTAATTATGGCATATGCTTTTAATAGTCCTACATTATGGAACTTTGATTTTAGTTTACAGATGTATGGAGCTATTTTTATGATGGCAGGAGCATATACCTTATCTACTGAAGCACATGTAAGAGGGGATGTCATTTACAGACTATTCCCAACAAGAGTTCAAGGTTGGATTGATTTAGTTTTATATTTTATTTTTTTCTTTCCAGGTATTTTAGCTTTAGTATTTTACGGATATGAATATGCAGCACTCGCTTGGAAAATAAAAGAAACTAGCTGGAATAGTCCAGCACAAATACAAATTTATATGGCAAAGTCTATAATACCCTTATCCGGACTCTTATTAACAATTCAAGGTATTAGTGAAGTGTTTAGAGCAATTATATGTATTAAGACAGGTCACTGGCCAGAAAGATTATCAGCAGACGCTGAAGAAACAGAAAAAGTATTAATGAGAACCTCACAAAAGGATGACAAAGCTGATGTTATTTGAACTTACAAATCCTGAGATAGCAATTTTAATGATGAGTTTATTTCTTTTTGCTGTTTTATTAGGATTCCCAATCGCATTTACTTTATTAGCGATGGGAGTTGGATTTGGTTATTATGCATACTTTGATCCAACTAGGATGGACCATTTACTCGATAATCGGATATTTTCTTTATTAGTTCAAAATACCTATACGATAATGGATAATACCGTTTTAACTGCAGTCCCCTTGTTTCTTTTTATGGGCTATCTAGTAGAAAGAGCAGGTATTGTAGCAAAATTATTTTTTGCGATTAGATTAGCATCTCATCGACTACCAGCATCAATGGCTGTTGCAGCACTTGTAACTTGTGCACTATTTTCAACAGCAACAGGAATTATCGGTGCTGTTGTAACTTTAATGGGACTTCTAGCTTGGCCGGCAATGATAAGAGCTGGATATGATAAAAAATTTGCATCAGGTGTAATTTGCTCCGGAGGTTGCTTAGGAATACTAATTCCACCAAGTATTATGTTAATTGTTTATGCTGTTATAGCTCAGCTTTCGCCTTTAAGACTTTTTGCAGCTGCGATATTTCCGGGTCTAATGTTAGCTGGATTGTATATTCTTTATGTAATAATAAGAGCATATTTTAATCCATCTTTGGCACCTAGACCAGCAGCAGAGGAAATACCACCGAGATCCGAGATATTAAAAGAGGTATTAGTATCTTTTGTTCCTTTATTTTCTTTGATAATTTTAGTACTAGGTACAATTTTAGCAGGACTTGCAACTCCAGCCGAAGCTGCAGCAGTCGGTGCTTTTGGAGCTTTAGTGCTTTCATATTTTTATAAATCTTTAAAATGGAAAAACTTTAAAGAGTCGGTATTTCTTACAGCAAAAACAAGTGCTATGATAATGTGGTTATTTGTGGGTTCATGGACCTTCGCTTCTGTATTTTCATACCTTGGAGGACATGAAGTTTTTGAAACCTTCTTCAAAGCATTGGATATTCAACCATGGCAATTTCTAGTAATTACCCAAATAATAATATTTTTACTGGGATGGCCCCTTGAGTGGACAGAAATTTTAATTATTTTTGTTCCAATATTCTTACCACTTGTTGAGTTTTTTGGAGTAAACCCCTATTTTTTTGCAATGCTAATAGCTTTAAACTTACAAACTTCTTTTTTAACACCACCTATGGCAATGTCAGCCTACTATTTGAAAGGAGTCCAAAGTAGGAATGTAGAACTAATGCAAATATTTAGAGGTATCATGCCTTTTTTAGGCATTGTAATTTTAGCTATGGTCTTAATGTATATATTTCCAGGTATTGCACTATGGTTGCCAGATACTTTATTTGCTGATTAAAAATTTAAATGTCAAATCTTTTTTCATTACCTGTTCATCAGTTAGCTGAAAAAATAAGAAAATCTGAATTGACATCTACAGAACTATGTACGAATTATATCGATCAAATTAATAAATTTGAAAAGGATGTTAAAGCCTGGGTTCACTTTGATAAAAAACTTCTTCTAGAAAAAGCGGACGAAGCTGACAAACATCGTAAGTCCGGTAAGCCTATGGGACCATTACATGGAATTCCAGTAGCATTAAAAGATATTATAGGCACGTATGATATGCCTACTGAATGTGGAACTGTTTTACGAAAAGGTAAGACCCAATCTCAAAATGCAGAAATTGTTGATATACTAAAATCAGCCGGAGCTATTATAATGGGTAAAACTGCAACATCTGAATTGGCATTTCTTGCCCCACCTGCAACTAGAAATCCTCACGATTACTCTAGAACTCCAGGTGGTTCATCTAGTGGATCTGCGGCAGTTATAGCGACGCATATGGCACCGTTGTCAATCGGATCTCAAACTGGAGGTTCAGTAATAAGGCCAGCCTCATATTGTGGTGTTGTTGGTTACAAACCTAGTTATGGATTAATTTCTAGAAATGGAGTTTTAAGAACCTCATATAATTTAGATCATATTGGAGTTTTTGGTAAAACAGTTGAAGATGTTGCTCTACTTGCAAAAATTTTAATAAAAAAAGATCAATATGACGAAGCAACTATACATTATTCATCAGAATTTATGTTAGAAGAATGTCTAAAAGGACCTCTTTTTGAACCAAAATTTATATTTTACAAAACAGATAGTTGGAAAAAAATTGATAAAAAATCAAGGGATTCATTTGAATATTTTATAAAATCTTTTAAAAAAAATATAGAAGTTTTTGATACTCCTTCTTATTTCAAAGATATTGACAAATTCCATAGAGTTATTCATGAATGCGACTTAGCAAATAATTTTCAAATGTATTATAAAAAATCAAAAAACAAATTATCTAAAGAAATGCAAATAGCTATATCTAAAGGCATGAAACATACTGCTAAAGAATATTTAGATGCAGTAGATTTTATGAAAAGAAGCTATGAGTCTTACAAAGAAGTTTTTGAGGATTATCACGGTGTACTAAGTCCTTGCAGCACTGGGGTTGCGGATAAGGGATTAAAAAGTACAGGTAGTGCAGATTTTAATAGAGTGTGGTCCTATATGCACACACCAGCTATATCTCTACCTTTACTTCAAGGGGAAAATAATTTACCTTTAGGAGTTCAATTAATCGGCGATAAGTATGATGATCATAGATTTCTTGGAGTTGCTAGGTGGTTGGAACAAAAAAGTAAGGAGCACAATGAATAAGATTACAACACTTGTGGGTTTATCTTTCGCAATATTTTTTTTAATAGGATTAGCTACAACTCTTACTAGGTCAATGATGATATCTTTTCTCGATGTTTTACCAGTATATATTTTAATGGGTATAGCCATTATCATGATGGTTTACGAAGCTTTTTTTGATAAAAAATAAATCATAAATAAAT
>CACNCN010000018.1 GCA_902618975.1 uncultured Pelagibacteraceae bacterium
TAAAAATCAGTTTTCTCATATTTAATTTCTCAAGTTCAGATCTTAGAACTATATCTTTTTTCATAAATGATAGATCTATGTCATGAACGTATTTTAGAAATTCTTTAGGTGGAATATCATGATGTATCATTAAACCATTTAGTGATGTATTATATTTATAAAAATAGTTAGTTTGAAGTTCCTTCGCTTTCTTTAAATCAACATTTAATTTTTCAGATATGTATTTAGTCATTAATTTTGAAACTTGACCAAATACGGACTCAAGATCTTGATATACCGTCCCATCTAAATCTAATAAAAGATTTTTTTTATTTCTCAAATTATTCATTTTCTTATTAAGGTCCCTGAACCTTTATCAGAAAATATTTCAAATAAAACTGAGTGTTTTTTCCGACCATCTATTATTGCAACAGCTGTAACTCCATTCTTAACTGCGTCTAGGCAGGTATTTATTTTTGGTATCATACCCTCAGTTATAGTCTGATCTTTTATCATCTCCATAACTTTTGAAGATGATATTTCTTCAATTAATTCTTTATTTTTATTGAGCACACCTTCTACGTTCGTCATTAAAAGCAATCTTCTTGATTTCAGAGATTTAGCTATGGCACCAGCAGCTGTATCTCCATTAATATTATATGTCTTATTATCAGATCCTAATCCGAGAGGAGATATTATAGGAATTAATTTTTCGTTTATTTTATTCTTAATAATATCAATATTAATTTTATTTGGTATTCCAACAAAACCCAGCTCTCTAGACTCTGGTGTAATTCTTAAAACATTATTTTCTTTTGTATTTAAGGATATACCTTTACTTCCTATATTCTTTAATGACTTAACAATATCCTCGTTAAATTCAATTAGAACATTTTCAACAATATTTATAATTTTTTCGTTAGTAACTCTCAAACCTCTTATAAATTTAGAAGTTATATTCGATTTATCCAATTCTCTTTTAATTCTTGGTCCTCCACCATGTATGACAACAACAGACAAACCTAGCTTTTGTAATATCGATAAGTCACCAATAAAGTTATTAAATATTTGCCTATCAATGAAAACGTTACCACCATACTTTATGGTAATTATTTCATCTTTGTACTTTTTAATATACTTAAGAACTTCGTCAAAGTTGGGACCGTCACTGGGAAGAATTTCTTTTAATTCCTCTTTATTAATACTCATTTATTTAACTTTTAACTTTAATACTTCTATTTATTATATACTGTTGAATTATTGTAAGTATATTTGTACAAACCCAATATAGAATTAATCCAGCCGCAAATGGTGCAAGTATTACTGTTAAAAATAATGGCATTAACATAAATATTTTCTTTTGCATTTTTTGCATTTCATCTGAACCGGAAGGTTGAGGCGATAGTTTCATTTGAAGCCACATTGAACTTCCCATTAAAACAGGTAGTAGTCCAATTTCTAAAAAAGTTGGAACGTTGTAGGGCAACAGACCGAATAAATTGAAAATAGTTAGCGGGTCCTTAGCACTCAAATCTTGCCAGACCCATATAAATGGGGAGTGCCTCATAGCGAGATCAAGCAGTAGCAATTTATACAAAGAAAAAAAAATGGGTATCTGTATCAATATTGGAAAACAGGAACTTGCAGGATTTACACCATTAACTTTATATAACTTCATCATTTCTCTTTGAAGCTGTTGTTTGTCATCTTTAAATCTTGTTTTTAAGTTTTCAATTTCTGGCCCTAAGCTCTTCATTTTTCCCATCGATTTCATTGAATATTGGTTTAACGGGAAGAAAACTACTCTTACTAATATTGTTAATAAAATAATTGCATAACCATAGTTACCTGTGAAGTTAAAGAAATAGCTTAGAATTTTATGCATAGGTACTATAATAAAGTAAAGCACACCATAATTAACAATTAGGTCTAACTTTTCGATTTTTAAATCTTCTTTATATTTATTAATTTGATTTATTTCTTTGGCTCCTATCAAACTTTTTACACTGTGTTCTATTACAGTATTTGGTCTAGCCTCATATCCTTTTAAGTCTATATAACTCGCACGATATTTATCTTTATAATCCAAGTCGAATCTGAAATTTCTACCTTGCTCAGGTATTATGGAGGTCATCCAATATTTGTCACCTTGTATTAAAACGCCTGTTGAACCTTCAGTAGAGTACTTTTTTTCTTCAACATCATCATAATCAACTTCCTCAATATTTTCTCCAGTAATAAATGTGTAACCTTCATGAAGAATATAAAAATCAGTTAAATCATCTGGTAAACTGTTACGGTTTATTCTCGCAAACGGATAAACCTTAAAAGTATCCTCCGACTTATTTATTAGAGTTTGTTTGACACTAAATAGATATTTTTCATCAATTGAAATCAATCTCTCAAATCTTATGCCAGAGTTATTTTCAAAATAAATCTTAACCGCACTACCTGGTGTTAATTTATTTATGCCGTCAATTTTCCAAACCGTATTTGAGTTTGGTGTTTCTATATTTGCTCTTGTTGCCCAACCTGTGTTAAAAGTATACCCGTTTTTTGTTGACGCAGGATTAAGTAATTGTATTTTTTCTTTACTACCAAGTGTTTTATTGTAGGCTTTTAATTCTAAATCATCAATTGATCCTCCTAATAAAGAAATAGAGCCTTTTATGAAACTATTCTCAAAGAAAATTCTGTTATCTTTTTCAAGCGCATCCTCTCTTGTTATGGTTTTAACTTCAATTTTTTCGTCAATTGTTGGTGCATCTGTATTTTGAGTTATTTCTTTTTCAGTTTTACTTATATTGTTTATTTGTTCTTGTGTCGGAGCAAAAAAAAGACCATAAAGAACAATAACGGCAGCTGATAGAGCTACTGCCGCAATAATATTTTTTAAATCCATTTATTTTTTCTCCTTTTCAAAAGGATTGTCAATTTTATCTGAATGAAACCATGGATTACATTTTAAAATTCTTATTGATGTCATATAAAAAGCTTTAAAAATATTATATCTTTCAAAACATATTAATGCATAACTACTACAACTAGGTTCAAATCTGCAAGAATTATAAAAAAAAGGACTTAAAAAAAATTTATAAATCTTAATTATTAAAATAAATGGTAAGTTAATTAGTCTCATTATTTAATCTTTTTTAAATCATTAATAATTTTTTCTTTAATTAATTTGTAATCTTCATGAAATACATTTTTTTTAGCCATAAATAAATAAGAATAGTTATAATTTAAATCAAATTTTTTATTTGCTTCAGTTACAATTGATTTAAGACGTCGTTTAATTTTATTTCTAAAAACTGCATTACCTAATTTTTTTTTGGCACTAATAGAACATATAAACGATTTATTATCATTTAAAGACAACTTTTTAAAAAAAATTGTTATATACCTATTGTTAACTTTTCGACCACTGAGTATGTTTTTAAAATCCTCATTTTTTTTTAGGCTTATGACTTTAGACATTAAACGGACAGATTTGCTCTACCTTTTTTTCTTCTATTTTTAATAACCTTTTGCCTTTTTTTAGTAGACATTCTTGATCTGAAACCATGCTTTCTGCTTCTCTTTTTTTTTGATGGGTTGTAAGTACGTTTCATAATTTTTATAATAAAATATGATCTTATAGAAAATAAACCTTCATAAGTCGAGATATATTTAATAAATTAAAATATGGATAATAGTAAAAAAATAAGATTAATTCTTGGCATTATTTATATTATTGTCTTATCTACATTTTTGTTCTTTCTATTTAAAAACTTTTCAATACAGGATTTTAGAAGTTTTGAGATAATTAAATCTAATAGAAATATGTTGGAAGACTTGAAAACTCAAAATATTATCTTATCCGCACTGATTTTTTTTTTATTTACCATTCTATGGGTATTGATGCTTGGATTTGGTTCCCCTATTTTTTTAATTGGAGGTTTTATTTTTGGAAAATGGGTAGGAACATTAATCGTACTTTTTGGGTTATGTTTAGGAGCTACGATATTATATATTATCGCAAATTTTTTCCTTAAAGATTTTATTTATCAAAAATTTGAAAGTAAATTTTCATATCTAACAAGTAAGTTTAAAAAAAATGAATTTTTATATTTTATCATATATAGAGCAATAGGCGGGATACCTTTTTTTGTACAAAATTTGTTACCAGTTTTATTTAACATTAGTTATAAAAACTATTTTTTTGGTTCGTTAATTGGTTTAGCCCCTCAGCTCTTTATAGGAGTGTCAATTGGTGCAGGTATAAATAAAATTATTGATGAAAATTCAGAATTACCATCTTTATTTAATATGTTTTTAACACCAGATATTTATCTACCCATACTTGCTTTGATTATCTTTTTAATTTTAGCTTTTATAATGAGAAAAATTTTTTTTAAAAACTAAAATATAATAAACTTAAATGGTGCCCTGACCCAGAATTGAACTGGAAACTGATCCTTACCATGGATCTGTTATACCATTTAACTATCAGGGCTTTTTTATCAAATTTTAGTGTATAAAACTAAAAATGACAAATTATTGACTTAATTTTTTATAAATTATGTATATAAACATTTAGGGTAAATGAGATGGGAATACACTACACTTTTGGTGCAAATAAAGGAGCTAAGCTTATGGAAAAAAAAGCTAAGCGCGAAAAAAAACTTGCAGAGAAAAGAGCTAAAAAACAAGCCAAGAAGGGACCTATCAATAAATTAGAGGACGACAAAACTATTCCATTAGACACAGTAATAACTTTGGACCACTTAACAAATCCAGATAAAAAGTAGTTAAATGCTAAAAAAAAAGAAGGTCTCCGAGCTTCATTTAAAAGATGCATTAAGAAAAAATCTAAGAAAAAGAAAATTATTCCAGAAGAAAAATAAAAATAATGATTCTAAACGACAAGCAAATTAAAAAGTTAGTTAAAGAAGAAAATATGATTTCCCCTTTTGTTGATAAATCTATATCTAAAGGTATTAGTCACGGACTAAATAGTTTTGGATTTGATTTAAGATGTGGGGATGAATTTAAAATATTTACTAATATTAAGGGTGCTACCGCAGATCCTAAAAACTTTACAGAGGATAACTTTATAACTGTTAAAGGAGAAGACTCTATTTTAATCCCGCCAAATTCATTTGCTTTAGCAAGTAGTTTAGAATATTTTAAAATGCCTAGAAACGTTACAGGTTTGGTAACAGCTAAAAGCACATATGCGCGATGTGGATTAGGAACTCCACCAACAGTTTTAGAGGCAGGATGGCACGGAAATTTAGTTTTAGAATTTTCAAATCACACAAGCAATTCAATAAGACTTTACGCAAATAGTGGAGCAGCTCAAATCTTATTTTTTTTAGGAGAGCAACCAGAAGTGTCCTATGCTGATAGACAAGGTAAGTACCAGGGACAAACAGGAATTACATTAGCCAAATCAAAATAAATGAAAAAATTTATTATAAAAGGGCCCACCAAACCCACTAGTGGTTTAGTAACTGTAAGTGGCGCTAAAAATTCCTGTTTACCATTGATAGCATCCTCAATTTTATTTAATGATCAAGTCGTATTGAGAAATGTATCTTTTGTTCAAGATGTTTATACAATGCTAAAACTTATTAAATCTCTAGGATCTAAAGTATATATTTCTGAAAAAAAGAAATTAGTCAAAATAGTAAATTCAAAAGCCCATAAGCTAGTTGTCCCTTATAAATTAGTCTCAACTATGCGTGCAGGTGTTTTGACTATGGGACCACTACTAAGCAGATATCAAAATAAGAAAATATTTGTTGCAAAAGGTGGGGGCTGCAGTATTGGGATAAGGGATATAAATTATCATCTATCTGCTTTTGAAAGTCTTAAAGCTAAACATACTTTAAGCAAAGGATATGTTAAAATATTTTCTGTAAATGGATTAAAAGGAAATAATTTTAGATTTCCAAAGGTCACAGTCACTGGAACATCAAATATAATTATGGCTTCTATATTTGCAAAAGGCACGCATAAAATTAGCAATATTTCTATTGAACCTGAGGTTTTGGATTTAATAAATTTTTTAAATAAATCTGGTGCAAAAATTAAGTTTGTTGGAGGAAGAACAATAAAAATAGAAGGTATAAAAAAACTCACAAAAGGTGAACACACAATTATTGGAGATAGAATAGAAGCATTTAGCTATCTGTGTGTAGCACTTATTACAAAAGGTAAAATACATGTAAGAAATATTAACCCAAAATTTTTGTCTACAGAATTAAAAATTTTACAAAAAATTGGATGTAAAATTAAATTAAGTAAAAATTCAATTTTTCTAAAATCTTTAAGTAAACATAAACCTGTAAGGATAAAGACAGGACCTTTTCCAGGCTATGCTACAGATAATATGCCAATTATTCTTGCTGTTATGTCAAAAATTTCTGGCAGAAGCGAGATTGAGGAAACGATATTTTCAAATCGATTTATGGCAGCTCCAGAACTATCTAGAATGGGTGCTAAAATTAAGATAAAAAAAAATAAAGCAATAATTTATGGTGAAAATAAATTGTTTGGCGCGGACTGTATATCGTCTGATTTAAGAACAACTTTTTCAATAATACTTGGGGCTTTAGCTGCAGAAGGAACCTCAAAAATTCAGAGAATTTATCACGGATTAAGAGGGTACTATAATCTTAAAACTAAACTTAAAAACATAGGCATAAACATAAGAGTATTAAATTGACCAAAAAGTATTTGAAAAAAATAATTGCTCAAAATTCAGAAGATTTGAGAACAATATCAGCAATTTGTAGTGAGGCACTTGTGAATCAATCAGAAATTAAATATCTTAAAAAGAATAAAGTTTTTCTAATTCCAATTGAAAGATCACATAAAGAAAATAATAAGAATAAAAATGTAATTAAAAGTATAATAAAATTTGATTATATAGATGCATCGAGGTCTAAAAATATAGACCTTAATAATAAAGATAAAACTTTGAAAATATTTGCAATTGATATATTTAAGAAAGATCAAAATTATGAAATAGTTCTGTTATTTTTTAATAATGAAGCTATAACCCTGACCTCAGAAGTAATTGAGGTAACACTAGAAGATTTAGATGAGACATTATGAGAATAATTAATTGCAAAATAACTAAAAATATTAAAAACTTACAATCAATACTTAAAGTACGGAGAGACGGAAGAAATATTAATACATCAATTGTACCTCGGATCCTAAAAAATATAAAAAGTACGAAAAACATTGCAGTTAGAAGGTACGAGAGAAAGTTTGGTAATAATAATAAAATAAAACCTAGTGTTATTGAGATAAAAAAATCTATAAAAAAATTGGATCCAGAAATTAAAAAAGCAATAGATTTTGCTTACTCGAGGATTTTTAAATTTCATAAACTACAAAAAACTAAAAACATCAAGTATTTGGATAAATATAGTAATATAATAGAACATAAATACGTCCCTATTAATTCTTTAGGAATTTATATTCCAGCCAATTTACCATCTAGTTTATTGATGAATGCTATACCTGCTAAAATTGCGCAAGTTAAAAGAATAGTTCTCGCGAATCCAAGAACTAATGGACAATTGAATCCAGCTGTTATGTACGTAGCAAAAAAATGTGGAATAAAAGAAATAATAAATGTAAGTGGTGCTCAAGCGATCGGAAGTTTAGCTTATGTACAAAAAGTTGATAAGATTGTTGGTCCCGGATCAGATTATGTTGCCCGAGCAAAAAAAGAGGTCTTTGGAACTGTGGGTATCGAAGGAATGATTGCAGGTCCATCCGAAGTTACAGTAATTGCAGACAAAAGTACAAATGTCAATCAAGTAGCTACATCAATGATTGCTCAGTCTGAACATGGAGAAAATTCTCAAAGTATATTAGTAACAAAAGATTTAAATATAATAAAAAAAACAAAGAAAAAAATCGATGAGTATCTAAAATATTCAGAGAGAAAAAATATAATAAAAAGAAGTTTAAAAAGAAATGGAATTTT
>CACNCN010000019.1 GCA_902618975.1 uncultured Pelagibacteraceae bacterium
TTCATTTAGTAAATTCAAAAACCCATAATTTGATGAAAACCCCTCAGGACTTTTTTTGGACAAAATTTCATATTTTTTAGAACAAGTAAATTTTAATTTTTTTAACTTTACCATTTTGTAAACCATATCATAGTCAGCATGACACTTATAAGACACATCAAAAAGACCTAATTTTTTTTGCATGCTTCTCTTAATATAAAAACCACCAGAATTTGATGGTATAATATTTAAATGGGTTTTAATTTTGTTAGGATAAAATCCTGAGAGTAGTCTTGATCTTAAAACGCTACCTATAATACAGTCTGCATTCTTATTAGATAAATATAATTTTCTTAAAATTTCTGACGCGTCTTTGCTTAGAATATCGCCCGAGTCTAATATACCAATAAATTGACCTTTTGATAATAAAATACCTTTGTTGCTAGCATCCCAGATGCCATTATCTTTTTCACAAATCCAATAATCAATATTATTATTATAATTTTTTAATAACTTGAGATAACCTTTCCTTGATCCGCCATCAATAATTATATGTTCAAAGATATTTCTATATTTTTGATTTTTTAAGCTAAGTATAGTGCTTTCTAAATCATCGTTTAAATTTATTGTTATAATTGAAAATATTGGATTTTTCTTTTTTTTTTTTGATAATCTCAAGCCTCCATCAATACAATTTCTATTTTTAATCCTATTTATAAATTTAAAATTTATTACTTTCATTTGCTATTAAAGTAACTTTTAATTACAGATGTTATGTATTTTAAATCTTTAACTTTTAAAGTAAGAGATGAAGGAAGCCATAACCCTCGAGTGCAATAGTGCTCTGAAACTTTAAGTTTTTCACCATTTTTTAAAAAAAATTTCTGTTTATTAAGCGGAGGATAAACCATTCTTGATGAGATTTTATGTTTATTCAAGAATGCTTTTAGTTTTTTAGGATTATTTAGGTATATGTCAATGAACCAGGGTGTTTCGGTTTTGCTAAATGGAAAAAATTTTATTTTATCTATATGCTTAAGTTCTTTATAATAGTAATTAAATATTTTTCTTTTTATTTTTGATCTTTTTTTTAGTGTTCTTATCTGACTAATGCCAAGAGCTGATTGGATATCTGTGAACTTAAAATTATAACCAATACTTTCGTAAATATCATTACCATCTGACAATCTTCCAAAATTTTTAATCTTTTTAATTTTTTTAAACAGTTTTTTATCACTAGTGCAGACCATGCCTCCTTGACCAGTTGTTATTATTTTTGGCATACTAAAGGAAAATGATGATGCTAAACCAAAATTTCCATGATGTTTGTTTTTATAAAAAGATCCTAATGAATGAGCAGAGTCTTCAATAAGGTTGATCTTCTTATTCTTACATATTTTTTGAATTTCTGTTATATGACCAGATCTACCATTAAGAGTTACATAAATTACTGCTTTAGTTTTTTTGTTAACTTTTTTAATTAAATCTTTTGGATCTAGACAAAGATTATCAGGGGAGATATCGCAAAAGATTGGAGTTCCACCTGATAAGATAACAGCATTTGCTGTAGCCACCATTGTATAATTGGGAACAATAACTTCGTCTCCTTTCTTTAAATTTAATGAAAGCAGGATTGATGCAATGGTCAAAGTTCCATTAGGGTGAAGTACTGAGTATTTACAACCAATAATTTTTGAAAAAATTTTCTCAAATTTTTTTGATAATTTATTCTCTGTAATCCACCCGTTGTTTTTTAAATAACTATTAATTGCATTTTTATCAATTGATGTAATTAATGGTTCAATTTGATTGATATTTTTCATTTTTTATTTGATAAAAGATAATATTTGCCATTTTGAGTTAAATGTAATTTTATAAAATTTAAATCCATTTTTTTTATAAAATCTATATGTTTTTTTAGAAGGATAAGCGGTCTTAACATAAATTTTATTTACAGAAGGATTTTTTAAAACTTGTTGAATCGAATACCTAAGTAAAGTTGTACCCAAACCTCTTTTTTTATCTACACAAATTGTAATTAATTCTAAACTGTTTTTAGAAATATGTTTAAAGTTATTCTTATTTTGCAGATAGAATAAAATTTGAAATATGTATATCACTCTAAAAAATTTTAAAAAAAAAATATTTTTTATTATTGCACCTATAATACTTAAAAAAAAAATTTTAAATAATTTTTGATTTATAATAAAATCGTTACCATAAACTATAAAACCTCTTATTTTATTGTTGTATGTGATTTTAAAAAAATATTTTTTATTAGCTTCAAAAGCTATTTTTAAGTATTCTAAAACTAAATTTTTGCCAATAATTGAGTAAAAATTATACTTAAATGATTTAAACCACATATCAGCAATATTGCTTAATTCGTATCTTTTTACGTATGAAACATTCATAAATTAGTAAAATTTTTTATACCAAGCTATTGTTTCTTCTAAGCCATTATTTAATTTATACATAATTTTGTAATTTAACATTTTTTTTAAATTTACGTTGCCACACACTCTTTTTGAATTATCAACAATATTAGGTTTTGTAAAAATTTTTTTTGCAAATGAAGTTTTTGTTTTTATCAATTTTACTAAATTAGAAATTTTAATCGACTCACCGGAACCAACGTTAAAATAAGACGACTTCTTAACTTTTATTAAGGATAAAATAATTATTTTAGTTAAATCCTTAACGTATATAAATTCTCTTACAGCGTTTAAACTACCAAATAACTCAAAATTTTTATTTTTGAGACATTGTATAATTAATTTTGGAATAATATGTCCATAATTCAGATCTAAAGTATCTCCTGGTCCATAACAATTAGCAGAATATATAATTATAAATTTAGTATAATTATTATTTTTGCTAAATATTTTTCCCATTACACTAAGATTCCTTTTTGACCAACCAATTCCAAGATGAGCAGGAAAGGGAAGTTGGCCATATATTTTTTTTTCTGATAATTTTCCAATAATATTTTTTGGATACGCGTGTAAATTTCCGATCGTGATTAATTTTTTTATCTTGTTTTTTTTAGCAGCTCTAAAAATATTAAGATCTTTTATCATAGTAATGTAAAACTGTTCTGACATATTTTCTTTTGTATATTTTATTCCACCTGTTGCAGAAGACAGGTGAACAACATAATCTATAGATTTTAAACGCTTTTCTAAATTTTTATAATTAAAATAGTTTGTATTTTTTGAGTTTATCTCTTTGATTTTCAAATTTTTAATTTTTAAAGATTTTAATTCTTTTATTAAGTGCTTTGAAATAAATCCATTTGAGCCAGTTACAGCAATTTTTTTATTTTCAAGTTTTTTTTTAAAAAATTGATTATAATTTTTTCGCAATTTTTTTCGCCTCATCTAATGTCAGATTAAAACTTTTTAAATCACTTTCCACCATCATTAAACACAAGTCTTTAAATAAAACTTTGGGTTTCCATTTTAGTTGCTTGATAGCCTTGCTACTGTCTCCAAGTAAGCTTGGTACTTCTGATGGTCTCAAATATCTACTTACGTTCGATTTTACAAATTTTTTCCAATCTAAACCAACTACGTTAAAGGCTTCTCTAGCAAAATCCTCAATTGAATAATTTTCGCCAGTTGATATAACAAAATCATCTGGTTTATCTTGTTGTAAAATATTCCATATTGCCTCTACGTAATCTCCTGCAAAACCCCAGTCTCTACGAGCTGACAAATTTCCTAATTCTAAAATTTTAATTTCATTTGTTAAAATTTTAGCTATTCCAATAGTAATTTTTTTTGTAACAAAATTTAATCCACGCCTCGGAGACTCATGATTAAATAAAATTCCATTTGCAGCAAACAAATTAAATGCCTGTCTAAAATACCTTGTAGTATAATAGGCACACACTTTCGACACACCATAGATACTTTGTGGTTGAAACAAAGTGTTTTCATTTTGTGGTGGAGGGGATATTCCAAACATTTCACTTGAGCAAGCTTGGTAAAATTTAGATTTAAACCCCTTGTTTTTAAGAACTTGTAAAATATTTAACGGTCCAAACGCATTGATATCAAAAGTGCTGTCAGATATTTCAAAACTTACCCCAACATGACTTTGCGCTGCCAAATTATAAATTTCATCAGGTTCAAATTTCTCAATATTTCTCTCAATACTATTTAGGTCTGATAAGTCTCCATAAGATGTATCAAATTGATTTGGATAAAGCGCATATAAATGATCAATCCTAGCTGTATTAAAAGCACTTGATCTTCTCATAACGCCTATAACTTCATAATTTTTTTTTAGAAGAAGTTCTGATAAGTATGAACCGTCCTGTCCAGTAACTCCAAAAATTAATGCTTTTTTTTTCATAAGATCTTTTAAGTTAAGGATATAAAAGTATCAAGTAATTTAAGTATTATTTAAATAACTTTGTTCAAATTATGAACATCTGGCTTAAAAAATATAAAAAAACATTAAATATAATTTTTTTATTTAAAAATTGGCTTTATAAGTTCAGTCCTTTAAAAGATTTTAAATCATTCTTGTCGTCAAACTCATACCAACTTAAATGAGTTTTAGTCGCAAAAATATTTTGCTTTTTTTTTATAAGAAAATCAAAAAAATTAGTCATATCAATTTTTTTAAATTTATCTGGATACTTTAATAAATTTTCGTGAAAAATAACCTTTATTTTTTTTATTTTATCTGAGGATATTTTGCTAATACCAACAAATCTTCCATCAATATTTTTTATATTTTTGGTTTTTTTACCTAAAGAAATTATTTTATTTTTGTCAATTTTTAAAGTTTCAGAATCATTTAGAAGTTTTTTCTTTTTTTTCCATAAATTTTTCCAATTTAAATCTATAAGTGTAGTAAATTTATATTTTGATTTAATTAAACTATTTAAATCCTTTGAATTAAATACTATATCTGAGTATGTAACAATTATATCTGTGTTTTTTATTTTTTTAATTGCATTGAAAAAAGTATAGACCATATTTGTATTTTCATAGTCTTTATTTTTAATAAATACAAATTTATTTCCAACTTTTTTTTTTATTAAATTCTCTTTGAAACCTGATGCAAAAATTATATCTTTTGTACTAATATTATTTTCTTTTAAATTTTTTAAACATTTTTCAATTATAGTTTCCTTGCCTATCCTAAGTAAACATTTGGGAGAATTAATTTTTAATCTCCTACCTCTCCCGGCGCACAAAATGATTACTTTCATAGTCTAAAAATTTTATTAATTAGGTTTGTTAAAATTTTTTTATTTTTTTCTCTTTCTGGGTGCCACATAGTTGCTATAATTTTATTCTTTTTCGATGCGAACATTTCAACATTTTTATCTGAGTCGGTTGCTATAATTTTAAATCTTTTGGAAATATCCTCATATTTAATCCCATAATTATGAAAGCTATTTACATTAAAAATTTTTTTTTTAATAAAATTATTTTTATAAAAATATATATTATGCCTAGTTCTCATTTGATTTTTAATCTTGCTAATTTTTCCTCCAAATTTTATATTTAATATCTGAGCCCCTCTACAGACTCCTAAGATGGGGATTTTTTTTTTTATTGCTTTATTTATTAAATTATTTTCAATTTTGTTTCGAAGAATAGAGTCTTTTTTTTTGGAAACAACATCATTGCCTCCAGATAAAATTAGAATATCAATTTTTTTTAAAATTTTTTCAGATAAATATCTACTATTAGGAATAAGATTATATTCAATTTTTTTTATTTCGAAAAAATTTATCCAATAATGGTCTATGAAATCTATATAACCATTAAAATATTTTTTTATATTTGATGTAATGCCAATTTTAATCATTGTTTTTTAATTCTTCAAAATTCACTTTTTGCAATTTACAATTTACATTTATTTTTTTTAAATTTATTATTCTAGAATAATTGTCTTCTCCAAAACCGATAATTGCGGGAATATTCAATTCTTCACACCTTATTGACATATGTGAATTAATGCCTCCAAATTTTGTTATAAGACCTTTAATTTTGTAAGAAAATATCCAATCAAAACCAGGATCAGCATTTTCAATTACTATTATTTTATTTTTTAAGTTATTTTTTTTGGATTTTCCATCTAAAAATATAAGATCCCCATATATGTTTTTTTCAGTGATAAAGTTTGGCTTTGATAAAAGTAAAGATGAAACGAAAAAATCATTATTTGAAACTATTAAATATGGTAATTTAACTAAATCAAAATATTTTCTTTTTAAGTGGTTAGATTTATAAACTTTATTTAATCTGTTCAAATTAATTGATTTATTAACTTTAAAAATATCTTTTATATCAATATTTGAAATTTTCTTATAAATTTTTTTCTTTTGAGAATATTTTCTTAATAACTCTAAACTGTCACTCAAAGTGCGTGTAAATAGAAATTTATAATTTTCTCTTAATTTTAATGATCC
>CACNCN010000020.1 GCA_902618975.1 uncultured Pelagibacteraceae bacterium
GACATTATTTCATCGAAAATTAACCTATCTAAATAATTTCCATTTTTTTTCACATTTTTTGGATTATGAAGCTCAAGAATAGCTTTTCTCCATGAAATATGTTCAAATTTTTTTAGAATCTCGTCACTTAACCATTCATCTAATTCAGGAATTTCAGTTAAAATTTTATTTATTATTTTTTTATATTTTTTTTCACCTAAGCCGTCAGTAAGATTATAATTTGAAAAAATTTTCTTTACTTGATTGACGTCGTTTGAAATATAAGTTGGATTAGTTATTTGATATTTTTTATTGTAATAACCAATTTTACCACTAATAGTAACCTGCGTATTTAATGGTAAAATTTTTTTTATATAACCTTCGTAACTATTAAAAAAAATACAATCTAATTTTCCAGTTTCATCCTCACAATTTACTTTATTAGGAAGCCTTCTAATACGCGGAAAATTATATTTTATTACATTTACAGTTATTGTTTGTATTGTACCTATTTTTAACTGATTAATTTTCACTAAATTTGAACGATCGGTTGTATTTCTTGGAATAGACCAAAGAATATCAAATACTGTATTTATATTCTTTTTTTTTAGTAAATTTGAGGTTTTTTTTCCAACGCCATCTATGGTATTAATACTCGACAATAAAAAATCAATTCCTGACATGTTATAATTATATATCTATGACATCAAATAAAGAAGAAATTAAAAATAAAATTATTTACAGAGCAAATTATAGAGGTACAAAAGAGATGGATATTTTAATGTCAAATTTTGTTGACTCTGTAATTAACGAGTTGAATTTTGAACAATTAAAAAATTTAGATTTACTAGTTAATCTGAGTGATGAAGATCTTATTTTAGTTAAAAAAAAATTAAAAATTATAAATATTGACACTTTTATTTTGAATAAATTCGAAAAATTTTAATAATCTTATGGCGGAGAGACTGGGATTCGAACCCAGGAAAGAGTTGCCCCTTTGCCGGTTTTCAAGACCGGTGCTTTCAACCGCTCAGCCATCTCTCCATGATTATGCTTTTATAATTATTAATATTTATTTCAACAACAAAATGGTTTAATGAATTAATAAATGTTTATCAAGAATAGCTTCAATAAAGGAATAATTCTTACAAGTCTTGGATCTTTCTGGTGGGGTTTTTTAGGAGTTATATATTTTAAATTTATCGCATATGCTGGTCCTATAGAAGTTGTTGTACATAGAAGTATATGGACAACTGTTACTTTACTATTCACAACTCTAATTTTCTCAAAATGGTTTAAAATAAAAGAAATATTTAATTTTAAAAAAAAATTATTTATACTTTTTGTCTCTGGATTATTAATATTTACAAATTGGTCTACATGGATTTATGCTGTTTGGAATAATCAAGTAATAGACGCAAGTTTTGGATATTTTATAATGCCAATAATTAGTATTTTTTTTGGATATTTTTTTTATAAAGAAAAACTTTCAAAAAAAGGGTTTTTTTCTGTATTTATAGTTTTAGCATCTATTTTATATCTGTTATTAACTAACTTTGAAAATATTCCATGGGTTGGCTTGATTGTTGCATTAAGTTGGAGTGTTTACAATCTTCTAAAAAAAAAAATATTGATTGATACCGACATAGGTTTGTTAGTTGAAAGTTTATATCTATTACCATTTGTGTTGATTATTTTTTATTTTATTTCACAGAATAATTATAACGATTTTACAATTTCTGATCCCAGTATGATGGTAATCTTTATGATGGCTGGACCAATGACTGTGATTCCTTTATTTCTTTATGTTAAAGGTGTGGAACTATGTGGGTTAGGTCCAACTGGTATGATTTTTTATATAACCCCAACTTTACAGTTTTTATTAGGCTATTATATGTATAATGAACCCTTAAATTTAGATAAGTTAGTTAGTTTTATTTTAATTTGGATTGCTGTATTTATTTATTTAAAAGATTTATATGAAAAAAATTAAATATTTAATTATTATATTTTTTTTTCATTACTTTACTGCAAATGCAAATGATGATTTTGATCAATGGTTAAAAGCATTTTCTAATAAAGCGATTAAAAATGGTATATCTAAAAAAACTGTAGATAATGTCTTATATAAAGCAAAATTTTTACCAAATGTTATAAAATATGATAGGTACCAGCCAGAATTTTACGAGGATACAAAGACTTATATTAGTAAAAGAGTAAATAAAAAAAAAGTTATAAATGGTCAAAAAATTTATAAAAAAAATATTAAGTTAATTAATAAAGTAGAGAATGAATTTTCTGTAGAGAAAGAGTTGTTACTAGCATTAATGGGTATTGAAACAAACTATGGAAACTATTTGGGCAAAATGGATATAATATCTTCTCTTGCAACACTTAGTTTTGATAAAAGAAGAAGTGAATTTTTTAGTAATGAATTATTAATTGTCCTGGAATTGATTGACAATAAATTAATAGATCATGAAATACTTTACGGATCCTGGGCTGGAGCGTACGGAAATTTTCAATTTATGCCTTCAACAATTAAAAGATATGCAATAGATTATGATCAAAATTCATCTATAGATTTAAAATCAAGTAATGATTCCTTTGCATCTGCAGCAAATTATATTAATAAAATTGGATGGAAGAAAAATTTCCCTTGTTTTAAAAAAATAGAACTAAAAGACAATATCCCGTTGAAATTTTTAAATACGTCAGCAAAAAAAATAAAACATAAAAAAAAATATAAATATTATAAAAAATTTATTAAAAATATAGATAAGCTTGCAATAGATGACAGCTACAAGGTTGCTATCGTAACCCCTGATAAAGATATAATTAAAGATGCAAACAATTTAAGTCCAGCGTATATAGTTTTTGATAATTATGAATTAATTTTAAAATGGAATAGATCATTAAGATTTGCATTGGCTGTTTGCACATTAAAAAATAATTTTGAAAATGAACTATAAAATAATAATATTTTTTGTATTAATTTTTATGTACTCTTGTGCACCAGTTGAAAAAAAAGTTGATGTAAGTTTTAAAGAGGTATTTTCAAACTCAGGATTTTCATTAGTTTATGATAATGAATTAAATTCTGAAATAGTAACAAAACGAATAGATGACAGGTCGCTAATAATTTTTCAAAAAAACTTAAAACCAAGAACCAGCGTTAAAATTGTAAATTTATTAAACAATAAAAGCACAATTGCAGAAGTTGGTGAGAAATCTATTTATCCAGATTTTTATAATGCTGTTATATCTAAACGTATAGCGAACCTTATAGAAATTGATATTAATGAACCATACACAAGTATTATAGAAATTGATAAAAATTCAACTTTTGTTGCAAAAAAAGCAAAAACTTTTGAAGAGGAGAGAGTAGTTGCAGAGAAAGCACCTGTTGATGAAATTGGTGTCAAAGATTTGAATTCAGATAGTAAAAATGACAATCAAAAAAATAAAAAGAAAGATTTTAGATATGTTATCAAATTAGCTGATTTTTACTTTATTGACAGTGCTACCTCCTTAAAAAAAAGAGTTAAAATTGAGTTGGGTTTAAAAAATGTTCATGTAAATAAGATTTCTGAGACTAAATTTAGAGTATATTTAGGGCCTTTCAAAGATTTATTGTCAATTCAAAGAACTTTCAATAAGTTGCAGATTCTAAATTTTGAAAATATAGAGATTATAAAAGTATGAAGCTAAAAATATTTACAATTTTTTTATATCTCCTATGTTTTAATAACATTTCTAAAGCGAATTTTGATATTGACGCAAAAACTGCAATACTTCAAGATTATCTTTCTGGAAAAATTTTATATGAAAAAGAAGCTGATATGTCTATTTATCCAGCATCTATGACGAAAATCATGACAACAATAATTGCTTTCGATTTAATTAAAAAAGGAGATTTATCATTAGATGATAAGTTTATAATTTCTGAAAATGCTTGGAGATTATCTCAATCAGGTTATTCCTCAATGTTTATAATGGTTAATGATGAAGTTACCGTCGAAAATTTACTTAAAGGTATAATTATTGTATCAGGAAATGATGCTTGTGTTGCATTAGCTGAAGGTATCGCTGGTTCCGAGGACGAATTTGCAATTATGATGACATCCAAAGCTATTGAAATAGGCATGGAAAATACCAATTTTTCGAACTCATCTGGAATAAATGATCCAGATAATTATTCAACAGTAAGAGATATATTAATTATGTCTAATTATTTAATTAAGAACTACCCAGAATTTTATGAAATGTATAAGGAAAAAGAATTTACATGGTCCAGAACTGGCGGTGATCCAATTACACAGGGTAATAGAAATCCATTGTTATACAAAAATTTTGGTGCAGATGGTATTAAGACAGGTTATTTGGCTGTAGAGCAATATTCATTGGCATCGACTATTAAAAGGAAAGAAAGAAGACTAATTGCTGTAGGCAGTGGATTTCAATCAAAAAGTTCTAGATCTAAACAGTCAGCAAAATTATTGACATACGGTTTAACTAATTTTGATACTATAAGATTATTTGGGAAAAATGAAGAAATTGGCTATATAAATATTTGGCAAGGTAAGAAAAAGAACGTACCTGTTTATATCCAAAATGATATTTATAAAACAATCCCCAAAGCAAGAAAAAAATATTTAAAAGCCGTTATAAATTATGAAGGGCCAGTTCATGCACCAATTAAAAAGAATGATGTAATTGGAAAGCTAAAAATTTATTACAAAGATGAATTTATCGAGGAGCATGATCTTTTAGCGTTCAAAGATGTGAAAAGACTAAATATATTTGCTAGGATTATAAGCTCAATTAATTTTTTAATTTGGGGTGATGTATAAAAAACCTTTAATTATTTTCGAAGGTATTGATGGTTCAGGAAAGACCACTCAAATTACTAATGTAATTAAACATTTTAAAAAAAAAAATAAAAAATTTGTAAAATTAAGAGAACCGGGAGGTTCAAGAAATTCTGAAATTATAAGAAATATAATTTTAAAAAAAAATAATAAATTTGACAAATACACAGATTTATTACTCTATATTGCAGCTAGAAATGAAAATATAAAGAATATAATCTCAAAAAATTACAAAAAAAAAATAATTTTAATTGATAGATACATATATTCTACAATTGCATATCAATGTTATGGTATGGGAATTAACAGAAATTTCGTAAGAGTAATTAATGATTACATTGTAAAAAAATATAAACCTACACATATTTTTCTACATTTAGTCAACGAAAAAAATCTAAAAAAAAGATTAAAGAATAGATTAATTAATAATAGATATGATTATTTTAAATCAAAATTTTATAATAAAGTACAAAAAGGTTTTTTAAAATTGTTAAAAAACAAAAAAAACGTGACGATAGTTGACTCTAATAAATCAATAAAAGAAAATAAAACTATTATTATAAATAAAATAAATAAATTAATATAAATTATGCCTAATATATTACACGGTTATGATCAGGAATTTAATTTATTAGCCTCTATATATAATAAAAAAAATTTACCGAATAAAATTTTATTTTCAGGAAAAAAAGGAATAGGTAAATCACTATTGGCGTCACATTTTGTAAATTTTATTTTTTCAAAAAAAGAGTTAAATCCATATGATATTAATGAAAAGTTAATATGTGATGATAACAGATCATTTAAGTTAACACAGAATAAAACTCATCCAAATTTTTTTAATATATATAAAAAAAAAGATAAAAAATTTATAGAAATATCACAAATTAGAGAGTTATATAGTTTTATTAACAAGTCCTCATTTGATGACAATCTAAAAATAGTTTTAATTGACG
>CACNCN010000021.1 GCA_902618975.1 uncultured Pelagibacteraceae bacterium
ATAAATTTCCACTCCAAATTTTTCTTGAAATAAAGATTGAACTTCATTCCAATTTATTTTTGTTTGATTATCATGATTAAAATTTTGATCTAAAGAATTGTTCATTGAGAATCCCAACTAATTCTTCTCAGAAATTTATTCAATAAAATAATATTGAATTCAAAAGAAATTTAAAATCTGCACTTGTAAAATTTTTAGGCGAAGTCAATATGTCCTTAAAAAAAAATATACTAAAACATGTATAGTAAAATAATATTTACTTATTTTTATAAAAATTAAACAACATGTTGTTCAAATCTCTGAATTTAAATTATATTTTGTGTCAACCTGAAATTAAATATATATTTAGTTGAAAGACACAATACTAGAGAAATTTATTTAAATTATTTTAATTAAGAGAATTAAGACTACTTTGAGTTGATTATTTACTTAACTAAAGGTTGTTAATTTTTTTTGTCAATCTGGAAATATTTCTTGACGCATTTTGTCTTTTTATAATGCCTGTTTTAGCTATTTTCATTAATTCTGAATTTAATTTAGGAAGATAACTTAATGCCTCCTTTTTATCTTTTTTTTCAATTATTAAATTCATTTTTTTTAAAGCTAGTTTAAATCTCGATTTTCTCGATCTATTAACAAGTGTTTGTTTGGATATACGTCTAATACGTTTGATAGCTGATTTTGTGTTTGCCATTGAAGCGCTATATACCCCGCAAATAATTAAGGGTCAATAAAATAATAAATTATTTTTGGCAATTTTTACAATAAAAAGTTGATCTATTTGATATTAAGATTTTCTTAATTTTATAATTACATTTTTTGTTGTTGCAGGTTTCATTCTGCCTATGATAAACCTTGAACTCTTTTTGAAACAAACCTTTCTTGCCAACTACATTTTTGAAATCTCTAATCGATGAACCACCTTTTAATATAGCATTTTTAAGAACAATCTTAGAATATTTATACAAATTCTTTATTTGATATAGTTTTAATTTCTTACCAAGTATTAAGGGATTAATTTTTGAGGAAAACAAAATTTCACTAGCATAAATATTACCAATACCTGAGACAATTTTTTGATCTAAAAGGATATTCTTTATATTTTTGTTTCTTTTTTCTATTTTTTTTTGGAAATCAGTAAATTTAAAATTTATATCCAGAGGATCTAAAGCATATGAGCTGAGATAATTTTTTAAACTTATATTATTTTCAAAGAACTTAATAAATCCAAATCTTCTTGGATCATTATAAATTATTTCAAATTGATCAAAAACAAATATTAAATGATTATGTTTTGATGGTAAGTTTTTATCTTTATAAAAGCTCAAATTCGTATTATTTTTCATTCCCTGCCTAAGCAAATGTAACGTACCACTCATTCCAAAATGAATAGCCAGAAACTTTTTATTTTCTAGCTCAAGAATTAAATATTTTGCTTTCCTATAAAGTGAAATAATTTTTTTATTTTTTAATTTATTTTGCAAAAATTTATCAACTTTAAATCTTAAATTTCTATTATTTATGATAATAGTTAAAATTCTTTTGTATTTCACACTTTTTTCAAGTGACTGTTTGACAATTTCTACTTCTGGCAATTCTGGCATTAACTACTATATTACATTTATAATTTTAAAATGTCCGAAAATTTACAAAAAAATAGAAAACTTGTTGAGCAAGTATTTAATAAAGTTTACGACAAATACGATCTAATGAACGATATTATGTCACTAGGAAGTCATAGAATTTGGAAAAAAAATCTTATTACTATGATGAACCCGACAAAAGGTCGAACACTAATTGATGTTGGATGTGGTACAGGTGATATCGGTGAATTATTTTCAAAAGCTACATTAAATCAGTCAGAAATATTATCTGTGGATCCTAATAGTAAAATGATTGCTAAAGCAAAAATTAAACATAAAAAATATGAAAATATTAAATGGAAGGTATGCAAGGGAGAAAGTTTAGACGTTAAAACAGAATCTTTTGACTTTTATACTATTAGCTTTGGGTTAAGAAACACAGGTGATATTAAAAAAACTATTTCCGAGGCCTATAGAGTACTTAAAAAAGGTGGAAGATTTTTTTGTTTAGAATTTTCTAAAATAGATAACGAAAATCTAAATTTTTTATATCAACAATACTCGAAATTTATCCCAAAAATTGGAAAGTATATTGTAGGAGATAGTCAACCATACGAATATTTGGTGAAAACGATAAACGAATTTTTAAATCAAGAAGAACTGTTAGAATTAATAAAGGATCAAAAATTTGAAAATTGTAGTTATAGAAACTTAAGTGGTGGAATAGTCTCGATTCATAGTGGTTGGAAAATATAATGATTAAAAGAATTATTACATTGTTTAAAATCGGAAGAGTACTTGCTCAATCAGAAGCCTTAAATATCATTTATAAATTTCATAAGCCTCCTGCAATTATTAAATTTATTTTTCTTATTTTCTCGATTTCCTTAAAAAAAAATGAGAATAAAAATTCAGGACTAAATGAGTCAGAGAGATTATGTACATCAATTCAGAGCATGGGCACAAGTTTTATAAAATTAGGCCAATTTTTATCAACAAGACCAGATATTATTGGAGATGATTTGTCACAAAAGCTAGAGAAGTTACAAGACAGAGTTCCACCTTTTGAAAATTCAAAAGCAAAACAGATTCTCAAAGAAAATTTAGGAGAAGAAAACTTTAATTCAATATTGAATTTAAGTGAACCTATAGCTGCTGCTTCGATTGCACAAGTACATAAGGCACAAATTAATGACAATGGTATTATTAAAGATGTGGCAATCAAAATTTTAAGACCAGATATAAAAAAAGAATTTAATGAGCAAATTGATGCTTTAATGTTATTTGCATATTTAATTGAAAATCTTGTAAAAAAAACAAAAAGATTAAGACTTGTTGAGGTTGTATTTTTGTTAAAGCAAATTACAAATCACGAAATGGACTTAAGATTTGAAGCTGCAGCAGCAAATGAATATGCAGAAAATACCAAAAATGATGTTGGCTTTGAGGTACCTAAAATTTATTGGAATTTTACAAGCGAAGAAGTTCTAACTTTAGACTGGATAGATGGAATTTCAATAAGAGAGAAGGATACCTTGGTAAAAAATAAAATAGATATCAATGGAATTGCATCGGATATAATCCAACATTTTTTAAGACATGCGGTACGTGATGGATTTTTTCATGCTGACATGCATCAAGGTAACTTGTTTATAAATAACAATGGACAAATAGTTCCTGTAGATTTTGGTATTATGGGAAGAATTGATAAAGAAAATAGAAGATTTCTTGCTGAAATTTTATATGGTTTTATTAAAAGAGATTATAAAAAAGTTGCAGAAGTTCATATTCTTGCAGGCTTGGTCCCTAGAGAAACACAATTAGAACCCTTGTCTCAAGCGCTTAGATCCATCGGTGAACCAATTTTTGGTCAAAAAGTAAAAGATATTTCTGGAGGAAAATTATTAAAACAATTATTTGATATTACTGATAAATTTAATATGCAAACCCAGCCTCAATTATTAATGCTACAAAAAACTATGGTAGTTGTGGAAGGTGTAGCAAGAAAATTAAACCCAGATACAAATATTTGGGAAACTTCTAGACCCGTCTTGGAAAAGTGGTTGAAAGAAACAAAAGATCCTTTAAGCAATATAACAGAAACTTTAAAAGAGACAGCTGAGACTTTAAAAAGACTTCCAAACTTGCCGGAAGTAATGGATAAAGCTAACCAAGCATTGTCATTTCTTGCTAGTGGTCAAATACCCCAAAATTCTAACTCTTATTCAGCCTTAAATGAGAAAAAACAAGAAATGAAAGCTTTTAGAAACCAAAGTATTATTGGTTTTTTATTGCTTGTGTTTTTTAGTTTCTTAGTATTTTAATTCTTGTGATGAACTTTTTAAATAACAAAAAAATATTATTGATTGTTTGTGGTGGCATAGCTGCTTACAAGAGTTTAGAATTAGTAAGATTATTTAAAAAACAAGGTGCAGAAGTTAAAACAATTTTAACAAAATCAGCCTTGGAATTCATAACTCCGTTATCAGTTACGTCATTGTCTCAGAATAAAGTTTATACAGATCTATTTGATCATGAAAATGAAGCTGAAATGGACCACATTTCTTTGTCTAGATGGGCAGATGCAATAATTGTTTGTCCAATAACAGCTAATACAATATCAAAATTAAGCAATGGTTATTCAGATGATCTTGCCTCAACAGTTGTAGCGGCTTCGAATAAAAAAATTTTTTTAGCTCCAGCAATGAATGTAAGAATGTGGGAACACCAAGCTAATAAAGATAATATTTCTAAATTAATAGAATTCAAATACGAGATAATTGGACCAGAAATTGGGGAGATGGCTTGTGGTGAATTTGGTGAAGGAAAACTTGTTGAGCCTATAGAGATTTTACGTAACATTAATAGTTATTTTCATAATTTAGAAATAAACAATAAAATTAAAGCTTTGGTTACCGCAGGTCCAACTCAAGAAAAAATTGATCCTGTTCGATACATATCTAATAGATCAAGTGGACTTCAAGGTTATGAAATAGCAAAATGTTTATCAGAAAATGGATTTGATACAACTTTAATTTCTGGACCTACGAACCTCAAAGAATTATCAAATGTCAAAACAATTAAAGTCAAATCTTCAGACGAAATGTATAACGAAACAATTAAAAATTTACCAGTAGATGTTGCAATATTTACTGCTGCAGTCTCTGATTTTAAAGTTAAAGAAATTAGCTCCCAAAAAATAAAAAAGTATATGGGTTTAGAATTAAATTTAGAAAAAACTAAAGATATATTAGAGTATGTCTCAAAACATAATTCTTTAAGACCAAAAAAAGTCATCGGTTTCGCTGCAGAAACAGAGAATATAGATGGCAATGCACAGAAAAAATTGGTTGAAAAAAACTGTGATTGGATCATTTCAAATGATGTTAGTAGAGATGATATAGGCTTTGGTTCAGAAATGAATGAAGTTTCAATTTATTATAGTAACAACAAAATTGAAAAAATAAAAAAATCAAAGAAATCATTAATTGCAAGTCAAATTGTTAAAAAATTAATAAATGAACTGAAAACAAATAATGGTAAAAGTTCAAATTAAAAAACTAAATTCAAAAGTAAAATTACCTAAATATAAAACTGATGGATCTTCTGGTGTTGATTTACATGCTTTTTTGGATGAGGGAGATATTTCAATAAATCCAAATTCATCTAAAATTATACCAACAGGCTTAGCCGTTGCGATACCTATGGATTGCGAGATACAAGTAAGACCAAGATCGGGTCTTG
>CACNCN010000022.1 GCA_902618975.1 uncultured Pelagibacteraceae bacterium
ATAAAGTTTATATCAAAGAATTAACTAAAAACAAATTAAAGAAAAAATTAAAAGTTGTTGCAGCATGTGGAAATGGAACAGCAGGAATTTTTGCTCCTGAAATATTAAAAGGTATAGGTTGTGACGTAATAGAATTGGACTGTAATTTAGATTATACTTTTCCTAGATATAATCCTAACCCAGAAGATATGGAAATGCTTCATGAAATAGCAAAATGTGTTAAGGAAAATAATGCTGATGTAGGATTTGGATTTGATGGTGATGGAGATAGGGTTGGAGTGATAGATAATAATGGCAACGAGATATTTGCAGATAAAATTGGATTATTAATTGCAAGAAATATTTCAAATACTCATAAAAACTCTAAGTTCATTGTTGATGTAAAATCTACTGGATTATTTGCAAGTGATGAAATTTTAAAAAAAAATAATTGTAAAACAGTTTATTGGAAAACTGGCCATTCTTACATAAAAAGAAAAGTAAATGAAGAAAATGCTATAGCTGGTTTTGAAAAAAGTGGACATTTCTTCTTTAATAAACCTTTAGGCTTTGGGTTCGACGACGGCATTAATTCAGCTATACAAGTTTGTAATTTATTAGATAGTCAGTCTCATAAATTAAGTAGTTTAATAGAAAATCTGCCTACAACTTACCAAAGTCCAACAATGGGTCCTTTTTGTAAAGATGATGAAAAATATAAAGTGATTGAAGATTTAATTATTAAAATTAATAACCTAAAAAAACAAAATTTTAAAATAAAAAATCAAAGTATAAAAGATATATTAACAGTTAATGGTATTAGATTTTCTTTAGAAGATGAGTCCTGGGGACTAATTAGAGCTTCATCAAACAAACCATCCTTGGTAGTAGTCACAGAGAGTCCAACTTCTGATGACTTAAAAAAAGAAATATTTTATTTTATCGATAAACTGCTACAAGAAACTGGAAAGGTTGGAGATTACGATCAAAAAATAGATTAGATATTAAAAAATCTATAAATAAATATTGTACCAACAACGTAAAGAAATACTCCAAATAATCTTTGTGCTTTTAGTTTATCCATCTTGTAAACTGTGTTTGCTCCAATTCTTGCCATGAAACTTGTGATTGGCACAAATAATATAAAGGCAGGTATATTAATAAAACCAATACTAAAAGGTAAGTCAACTTCAAAATAAAAACCTGATATTAGAAAACCAATTGATCCTGTGAAGGATATAAAAAAGCCTATTGCGGCAGCGCTTCCAATGCATTTACTAATTGGGTAACCAAGATATCTTAGTATTGGAACATTCATCATAGCACCAGTTATACCCATTGGAGCAGAAACAAAACCTGAAAATAAGCCTAAAAATACTCTTGGGGTAATTGATGAATTAGGTTTAATTTTTTTTAACTTTTCTTGAGCCATCATTAAATAAGCTCCAAAAAAATAGACAACTACAGAGAAAAATAGAACAAGTGTCTTTGTTTTCATAAATGAGGCAAAAGCAGTACCTGCTAATACTCCAATGATCACGAAAACTCCAAAAGATTTAACTACACTAATATCTACAAGCTTATTTTTGTTATGTGTCATCACAGATACTGTAGATGTAAAAATAGTAATTGTAAAAGCTGTACCAACTGTTAGATGCATCAAAAAATCTTTATCAAAGTTCAACGTCTCGAATATAAAAAATAGACATGGAACTGAAATTAATCCACCGCCAATACCAAATAAGCCTGCAAAAAAACCAACCGCTGAAGCTGAAATAACAATTAATAAAAAAAAATACCAATATTCGTTTATTAAAAATGAAAGTGACAGATACCCTACTTTATTAAGTTAAATTAAAATATTCGAAGAAGGATCTAGCAGATACCAAAAGTAAAAAACAGCCAAATATTCTACTTAACAATTTTTTATTAATTTTATAAACAACTTTGGCTCCAATTCTAGCCATTATCATTGTAATTGGAACAAAGACGATAAATCCTAAAAGGTTTATATAGCCAAATGAAAATGGGGACTTAACATTATCAATTATATTACCACCAACTACCATTGTTGTAGTGCCAGTAACAGCAATTAAAAAACCGACTGCAGCAGCTGTGCCTATTGATGTTCTAATATCATAACCAAATGTTCTAAGAAATGGTACCATTAAAGAACCTCCACCTATACCTAATGGGACCGAAATAAATCCTATTAATAATCCAGATATGTTTTTAATAACTTTTGAAATTTCTTTTGGATGATCCAATAATTTATCCCTAAAAAAAATAAAAAATAAACCCACACAAAAAGAAAAACATGCAAAAAATAAAACTAACGCTGGAGTTTTTAAATTTACTGCAAGAAATGTTCCAGCCAAAACACCCAGAACAATTAATACTCCAAAAGTTTTAACCATTTTAAAATCAACTGCATCATATTCCATATGTGTTTTGGTTGATATAATTGATGTTGGGATTATTATAGCGAGAGAAGTTCCAACTGATAAGTGCATTCTTGTTACAATATCAAATTCAAGTACACTAAAAGCATAATACAATGCAGGAACCATTATAATTCCTCCACCCACTCCTAATAGTCCAGCCATAAAACCTGCAACCGTTGCTGCAATAGATAAAACTGTAATTAAATTTATAATTACACTGGTGTCAATATTTTCCATTAAGCACTTATCTGGTTTGCCTTTTCATTATTTTGAGCAATATCCATGATATGTTTGGCTTTTTTAAAGTCAGAGTCTCTCGCCATCATGTTGTCGCTCAAATATTTCTTCCATTCCTTTGAACCTTGCTGTCCATGATATAAGCCAACTGTATGTCTCATAACTTGATTCACTTTAGTCCCATTTTTTAATTCTTCCTCTAAATATTTTAGTATTTGTTGAACAACCTTCTCTCTTGATGCAACATCGTAATTTTTAAAAATTTCATTCTCAATATCTCTTAGTAAGTATGGGTTTTGATATATTGCTCTTCCAATCATTACTCCATCACAATTAATTAAGTGATTTTTGATTTCTTTTGTGGAAGTTATTCCCCCATTAATAATTATTTCAAGTTCTGGATTAGATTTTTTTATATCATATACCATTTGATAATTTAATTTTGGTATGTTTAAATTTTGTTTTGGTGTCAGACCTTTTAAAATAGCTTTTCGTGCGTGAAGAATGATTGTTTTGCATCCAGAATTCTTCATTTTGTTTACAAACATGTTTAAATAATCAAATTCCTCTGTGTTATCAAAGCCTATTCTTGTTTTAGCCGTTATAGGAATTTTGGCTATATTCTGCATTTCCGCTAAACACTCAGCAACTAGATCTGGTTCCTTCATTAAGCATGCACCAAATGAATTTTTTTGAACTTTTTTACTAGGGCAACCAAGATTAATATTTACCTCGTCATATCCATAATCTTCAGCAATTTTAGTAACTTCGGATAACTCTTTTTTATCTGAACCACCAACTTGTAATGCTAGAGGTTTTTCAAAATTATTGAATTTTAATAGTTTATCTTTATCGCCTCGCAAAACTGCTTTGGTTACAACCATTTCTGTATACAACATAACATTCTTGCTAATTAATCTAAGAAAATATCTATCATGACGATCTGTGCAATCCATCATAGGAGCAACAGAAACTTTTCTATTAATTTTAGTATGCAAGGGCTTTTCCCATTAGTTTGTCTGGTAACCAAGTTACTATTTCGGGGAAAATACACAATATTATTATACAAAGCACCATCATTAACATAAAAGGTATAGAGCCTTTTAATATCTCAGAAAGACTAACATCAGGAGTAATTCCTTTTATAATGTATAAATTTAGTCCTACTGGTGGTGTAATAAGTCCTATCTCCATATTAATTGTAAATACTATAGCAAACCAGTAAGGATCAAATCCAAACTGAGTTATTATTGGTAATAATATTGCAGATGTCATAACAATAACAGCTACAGGAGGTAAAAAGAAACCTGCAATTAGTAAAAAAATATTTATGTAAAAAAATAAAACCCATTTATTCAAACCCATATCTACAATTGTTTGAGCAATCGACTGGGTGACATATAAAGTGGATAAACTAAAAGCGAAAATATATGAACCTGCTATAATGAACATTATCATCACACTTTCCTTCATTGATACTTTAACTATGTCCCAGATTTTTTTTGGTTGATAAATTTTGTATACTACTGCAATCATTACAAATACAAGAAATGCCCCAACACCTGATGCTTCTGAGGGTGTGGCAACACCACCATACAAAACATATAAAACCCCAACTACGATTGCTAAAAATGGTAATACTCTAGGTACAACCTCTAATTTTTCTCTTAATGTTGGAGGTTTTCTATTTCTCAAAATTGCAGCTGATGATTTATCAATAAAATATGAGTAAATATATGCCCAAAGCATAAACAAACCTGCAAGTAATAATCCAGGTATTACTCCACATAAAAATAATCTACCTATTGATGTACCCGTTGCTAAACCGTAAACAATTAAAACAATACTAGGTGGAATTAATACTCCGAGTGTTCCACCGGCTGCTATACACCCTGTAGCTAATCTCGCTGAGTATCCTCTTTTTCTCATTTCTGGAATTCCCATTGTTCCAATTGCGGCACAGGTTGCCGGACTTGAGCCACTTAATGCAGCAAAAATTGAACAAGCTCCGATATTTGAAACAACTAATCCGCCTGGCAATCTCCATAGCCATCTGTCTAAACCTGTATATAAATCTTTTCCTGCTGGTGAGTTTGCAACAGCCATTCCCATTAAAATAAACATTGGAATAGATAATAAAACAAATGAGTTTAATCCTGCATAGAATGTTTCAGCAAAAACATTTAAGATCGAAAAACCTTCAGCTGCTACAAGAAAAATAACTGAGATAAAACATAAACCAAATGCTATTGGAATGCCTGAAAATAGCATCACAACAGTGGCAACACCAACAACAAGACCTAATAATAGCGGGTCCATTATTTCAACTCCCTTAGTTTTCTGAAATGTAATATCAATTCAGATATATAAGACATCGTCATTAAAGTAGCTCCTAAAAGCATTGAGGAATAAGGTATCCACAAAGGTGGTCCCCACACTGTTCCTGTATTATAGTTTTTAATAAAAGCTTCGTAGGTTATTTCATAACTTACGTAAAATA
>CACNCN010000023.1 GCA_902618975.1 uncultured Pelagibacteraceae bacterium
GCAGATCAAATAAGATAATTTTAAAATTTGCAAAAAAAATTATATGTTACAATAATTTTAATATTCAATTTCCGGAAAAATATTCGCATAAAATATTTGCAGTTGAGCCTTTGTTAAAAAAGGAAATCTATAAACTTCAAAAATATAAACAAAAAAAAAATTTTGGAAATCTTGATTTGTTAATAATTGGAGGAAGTCAGGGAGCTGAGTTTTTCGATGATTTTATAAAAAATGTACTAACTAAGTTGTCAGATATAACTCAAATTAAGGTTTATCAACAAATAAATAATCAAAAAAAACAAAAAATATTATCTAAAACATATGAAGAGTTAGGAATTAAATATAGTTTTTTTTCGTTTGATATAAATATTTTCTCCAAAATTGGAAATATTGATTTAGCTATTACAAGATGCGGTGCATCATCATTGGCTGAACTAACCCACTTAAATATACCTTTTGTAGGAGTGCCATTTCCGTTTGCAAAAGACAATCATCAATATATGAACGGAAAATTTTATTATGATAAAGGGTGTTGTTGGCTAATAGATCAAAAAGAAATAGATACCCAAAAAGTAGAAACAATTATAAAAAATATTATTAATAATAATAGCAATTTTGGAGAAAAAATTCTAAATATGAATAAGCTATCAATTAAAAATAATTGGAGAAACACAAACACAAACTTAATTAAATTATTCGATGAATGTTAAATTAGCTAAAACTGAAATAATTCATTTTGTAGGAATAGGAGGGATTGGAATGAGTGGTTTGGCCATTATAATGAATGGTTTGGGTTTTCACGTTCAAGGGAGCGATTTAATTGAAAGTAAAAATACAGAAAGATTAAAAAAATTAAATATTAAAGTGTTAATTGGACATAAAAAAAAAAATATATCTAATTCAACCATAGTCGTTATATCTTCCGCTATTAAAGCAAATAATCCAGAATATAAAGAAGCAGTTTTGAGAAAATTACCTATTTTTAAAAGAGGTGAAATGTTAGGCAATATAGTATCTTTAATGAAAAACGTTGTAGTTTCTGGTTCTCATGGAAAAACAACAACCACATCTTTAATATCTTCTATTTTTTCAATGGCAAAATTAGACCCAACCATTATAAATGGTGGTGTTTTAAATTCTTACAAAAATTCAGCAAGACTTGGGAAAAGTGAGTGGTGCATTTTAGAGTCTGATGAATCTGATGGAAGTTTCTTAAATATACCTTTCATTTATTCTATTGTAACAAACGTTGATAAAGAGCATTTGGATTTTTATAAATCTATAGGAAACTTGAAAAGTAAATTTATAGAATTTATTAACAAAACACCATCTTATGGAAAATGTTTTATTTGTAGTGATGATAAAATTAATAAATCAATTATAAAAAAAATTGAAAATAAAAATTTTTTTACTTATGGTATTGAAAAAAAATCAAATTTTTTGATTAAAAATATTTCTCAAACAAAAAATTTCTCTAAATTCGATGTCCAAATTTCACTTCCTAACAAAAAAACAAAATATATTAAAAATATAGTTATTCCAATGATTGGAATACATAACATAAGGAATTCTACTGCTGCACTTGCGGTTTCATACATAATAGGTGTAACAGACAATATAATACTTAAAGGCCTCAAAACTTTTAATGGAGTTCAAAGAAGATTTAACTATTTGTTTAAATTTCAGGGGACAGATTTTGTCGATGACTATGCTCACCATCCTACTGAGATATCATCAGTATTAGAAGGTGTTAAAAAAGTATATACAGAAGAGAAAATCTATTGCATTTTCCAACCACATAGAGTTTCAAGATTAAAGTCATTAAAAGATGAATTTTCAAAATCTTTTTCAAATGCAGACTATCTAATATTATGCCCAATATATAAAGCAGGTGAAAATATTAAATTAAATTTTAAGTATGAACAATTTGCAAAACAAATAATCAAAAATTCTAAAGTTAAATTAATAATGATAAATAATGAAAACGAATTAAAAAAATATGTAACGCAAAATATTTACGGAAAAAACATTGTTATAGGCATGGGCGCTGGCTCAGTATCTCAATGGATGCGTAATTTGCCAAATAAATTGTGATGAAATTAACAGATATCAAAAATTTTACAAAAAATACTAAAGCAAATATCTATTTTGATCATTCTTTAAATAAGATTAATTGGTTTAATATTGGTGGTAAATCTAAGATTTTTTTTAAACCAGAGTCTTTGAATGAATTAATATCTTTTCTAAAATTATATAAAAAAAGAGGAAAAATTTTTTCAATCGGTGCAGGATCAAATATTTTGATAACTGATGGAGTTTTCGATGGGGTAGTAATCAAGCTTGGAAGCAATTTTAGAAAAATTTCTATATTAAATGAGAACATAATTATAGCTGGCAGCAATGTAACCGATAGAGCATTTTCAGATTTTGCTATGGAAAATAATATTGGTGGATTTGAGTTTTTATCTTGTATACCTGGTACGATAGGTGGTGGCATTAGAATGAACTCTGGATGCTATGGAATAGAATTTAAAGATATTTTAGTTTCTGTACAAGCAATAGATTTTGATGGAAATGTTCTATCCATTCCAGCAAACAAAATAAAATTTTCTTATAGAGGTGTTAATTTACCAAACAATTTGATTTTTTTAAGTGCGACGTTTAAAGGAAAAAAAAAAAATAAAGACAAAATATGTCAGGAAATATTAAAATTAAAAAAAATAAAGGAAAAAACTCAACCTTCCAAAATTAAAACCGGTGGCAGTACTTTTAAAAATCCAATTAGTCAAACGCAAAAAAAAGCTTGGGAATTAATAAAAAATTCTGTACCAAAAAATACTAAATTTGGAGATGCAGCAGTATCTGAATTTCATTCAAATTTCCTAATAAATAAAAAAAATGCAAAATTTAAAGATATGATTAGGTTAATTTCTTACATTAAAAGCAATGTTAAAAAGAAATTCAACGTGAATTTAGAACTCGAAATTATTTTAGTAAAATAAGGAAATGAGAAAGAAAATTTTAGTTTTAGCCGGCGGATATTCTAAGGAGAGAAATGTAAGTTTAGATACTGGGAAGGAAGTATATAAAAGTTTAAAAAAAAAATATAACGTAAAGATTTTGGACCCAAAAGTAGATCTAATTAAAAAATTAAGATTATTTAAGCCCGATGTTGTTTTTAATGCTTTGCATGGAAGATATGGTGAAGACGGCTATATCCAGGCAATATTAGAGGCTGAGAAAATAAAATATACTCACTCAGGTGTTATATCTTCATTTAAAGCTATGGATAAAACTTTATCAAAAAAAATTTTTAAAAAAAATAAAATATTAACGCCAAAAAGTTTTGTTTACTCTTTTAAAAATCCTCTTAAAAAAAATAAACTAATAAATCAAATAAATAAACAACTAAAATTTCCAGTTGTTATTAAGCCAACAAACGAGGGTTCTAGTGTAGGTGTAAAAATTTGTAATAAGAAAAATATTATAAAGAATTTATTAAATATGAAAGAATATGAAAATGTTTTAATCGAAAGTTATATTCCAGGAAGAGAAATTCAAGCAGCAATTTTAGGTAATAAAAAATTAGGAGCCATTGAACTTGTGCCGAAAAGAAAATTTTATGATTACAAAGCAAAGTATAGCAAGCAAGCTAATACAAAGCATATTATGCCTGTAAAAATTGAAAAAAAGTATTATGAAGAAATAAATAATATTGCTCTAAAAGCGCATAAATTGTTAAAATGTAGAGGTGTTTCTAGATCAGATTTCAAATTTTACAAAAAAAAATTTTTTTTATTAGAGTTAAATACACAGCCAGGTATGACGTCACTTTCGCTTGTCCCGGAAATAGCCAAATTTAACAATATTAGCTTTTTTGAATTATTAGATTGGTTGATAAAAGATGCGTCTATTTCAAAATAATAAAAAAATATTAGCTTTTATAATATTATTTATTTTTCTAAGCACTATCAGTAATAAATTTATAACAAATAAAAAAAATTTTTTTACGATTGAAAATATAAATATTTATGGAGTAAATACATATATAAAAAAAGATTTATACTCTGATATATTTTATCTCAAAGGAAAAAATTTTTTTTTAATAAATAAAAATAAAATTAAAGATATTTTAAATCAAAAACCCTACGTAAAAGAATTTATAATTAATAAAGCTTATCCGTCCACTTTAGATATTAAATTAAAAACTACTAAAATAATTGCAAAACAATTCAAGAATAATAGATATTATCTAGTTGGTGAAAATGGAAAATTAATAAATTATGATATATTTGAGAAAAGGGATAATTTACCAAATTTATTTGGCAATACTAATGAAAAAAAGGTAATAAGTTTAAATAGAATTTTAAAACAGTCAAAAGTTTCTGTATTTCAATTTACCGATATTTATTATTTTGAAAGTGGCAGATGGGACTTAAAAACTAATAATGAAAATATTATTAAACTACCATTTAATAATCCTGATGAAGCTTTAGATATTGCATTAAAAATTATAGATCAAAAAAATTATAAAAAAAAAATTATTGATTTAAGGGTTGCAAATCAAGTAATTATTAGTAATGGATCATGATAAATTATTTTCTGTTATTGATTATGGTTCTGCAAATATTCGATTAGGTGCATTTAATTATAAAAATGTTGGATCAAAATTTATTACTAATAATATAAATTTCAATAACGACGAAAACTTTAAAAATTTAATATTAGATTCAGAAAATAAAATAAATAGACATTTAAAAAACCTTACAATCATGGTTGATTCTAAATATTGTCTTTCTGTCGATGTAACTATAAAAAAAAAAATAGATAAAAATACAGTAAATATAAAAATTTTTAATAATTTTGTAAATGAAGTCAA
>CACNCN010000024.1 GCA_902618975.1 uncultured Pelagibacteraceae bacterium
AAACTACTCTTTTAGTATTTAAAAAAAATAAATTAAAGCATATAAATTTTTTACCCTTAGGCGGAAAACACGTAACTAATGATATTGCTCAAGTACTTAAGATTGAAGAAAAAAAAGCAGAAGAAATTAAGATGGAAATTCAACAGACTAATGCAACTATAAATAACGAAAAATCTAAACAATTGTTTATTCAAGTTGCACATGCGAGATTGCAGGAAATTATTGATCTTTGTTTTAAAAGTGTAAATGATCTTAACGATTTTAAAAGTACAAACTCAGTTTTAGTTTTTACAGGAGAGGGATCTAAAATTTTAAGTAAAAATTCTATTTTTCTTAACGAAGATTACAATTTTTTTAAAGAAATGAGCTGTTATGAGGAAAGCGCAGATATTATCTGCTCTGCAGGCCAAAATTATTTGTTAAAAGACAACTTATTCGAGTACTTTATGGTAACGAAAAAAACCAAAAAGAAGGGTTTTTTTGAGCAACTTTTCTATTATTTTAATAGATAGTTGTAAATTACTGTAATATTTCTTGTTTTTTATAAATTGCAGAATGTAAGTATAAAAAATGATGTCAATTTTAAATCAAAAAACAATAAGTAATCCTATAAAAATTAGTGGAATTGGACTTCATACAGGAAAACATGTCAACTTAAGCATTTTTCCAGCAGCTCCAAATACAGGAATAACTTTTAAAAGAATTGACGTAAAAGATATGGATAACATTGTAATTCCAAACTTTCAGAACGTAAGTAGCACTTTATTATGCACCACAATTGAAAACCGTAAAGGCATCAAGGTTTCAACTATAGAACATTTAATGGGTGCTTTATATGGTATTGGTGTTGATAATGCTTTAATTGAATTAGACTCTCAAGAGGTACCAATTTTAGATGGTTCAGCCAAAGAATGGATTAATTTGTTATTAAAAAAAGGATTAAAAGATTCAGACTCACCAATCAAAATAATCAAAATTGAAAAAACAGTAGAAGTTAAAAAAGATGATAAGTTTATTAAAATTGAAAAATCCAATGTAAGTTTAGATATAGATTTTGAAATAAATTATCCCAATTGTATTATTGGCAAGCAGAGAAATAAAGTTAACGTATTCAATGAAAATCTCAGTCATGTGTTTGAGTCCCGTACTTTTTGTAAATATGAGGATATAGATCAACTAAAAAAATTGGGTTTAGCAAAAGGTGGCAATTTAGACAATGCCTTAGTCGTAAAAGGTAATAAGATCTTAAACAGCAATGGATTAAGAAACAACAAAGAATTCGTTAACCACAAAATACTTGACTGCATGGGAGACTTATATTTATCAGGTTTCAAATTGATAGGATCCTTAGTTTGTTCGCAGGGAGGACATAGTTTAACAAATGAACTATTACAAAAAATATTCATTAATCAAACAAATTATTCTTTAATTGAGCTAAAAGGCAAGCATTTACCTCATTCATTAATTGATAAATATAGATTAAAATCTATAGCTTAGAATTACAAATTAAAATAAATTCATTTAATAATAATATGTATAAATTTTTAACATTATTAATATTAATTATTTTTATAAATAGTTCCTGTAGTAAAAAAGATTTAAACACACCCAAACTTGAAAAAGCAAGTATAGATGAACAGATGACAAAATCTTATAATGAGGGTTTAGAGGCATTGAACAGCGGAGATCCCTTTGTAGCTGCTAACAAATTTAGTGAAGCCGAAATATTATATCCGCAATCAATATGGGCTCCAAGATCAGCATTAATGACCGCATATTCATATTATGAAGCTAGCTTGTATCAAGATACAATAGATGAACTTAATAGATATTTAAAAACATATCCATTTCATGATAGAAAAAATTACGCTTACTATTTAATGGGATTATCTTATTATGAACAAATAGTTGATGAAAAAAAAGATTTAAATCCAATTATTAAATCAAAAGAATATTTTCAATTGGTAACAAAAGACTATCCGAATAGTGAATTTGCTGTAGATGCTGAGTATAAATTAGAATTAATTCAAGAAATACTTGCATCAAAAGAAATGTATTTAGGCAGGTATTACGCAGAAAGAGAAAAATGGATACCTGCAATAAATAGATTTAAGTTAATTTTAGAAAAATACGATACTACAATTTTTGTTGAGGAAGCTCTTCATAGATTGGTAGAGATTCATTACAAACTGGGATTAGAAGCTGAGTCAAAAAAATATGCACAATTATTGGGTTATAACTATGGATCAAGTGTATGGTACGAAAAAACCTACAAAATATTTAATAAGAATTACAATAAGATCAAAAAACCAAAAAAAGAAAAAACCTCAATATTAGAAAAGTTCAAGTCACTTTTAGATTAATTATTATGGGTGATAAAGAAAATAAATTATACAAAAAAAAAACTTCGGAACTAAAAAAACATAATGAATATTACTTTTTGAAAAGCAGTCCTAAAATTTCTGATGCGGAATATGATAAATTAAAGAGTGAAATAATTGACTTAGAGAAAAAAAATCCAGAGTTGAAGAAGAATTCAATTTTAAATCAGGTTGGATTTAAACCCTCAAAAAATTTTAAAAAATCTTTACATAGACAAAGAATGCTCTCACTATCCAATTCATTTGATGAAAATGACTTAAAAAATTTTGAAAAAAAAATTTTGAACTTTTTAGATATGAGTCCGAATTCTCAATTGGAGTATAGTGTAGAGCCTAAAATAGATGGTATTTCAGCTTCCTTAACTTATAAAAAGGGAAAATTGACTGCAGGTTTATCAAGAGGCGACGGAAATCAAGGAGAGCTTATTACCGAGAATTTAAAAACTATTAAAGATATACCCAAATTAATAAATCATAAAGATTTTCCAGAAGATATTGATGTAAGAGGAGAGGTATTTATAGAAGTTAAAGATTTTGAAAAAATAAAAGGAAGTTTTGCTAATCCTAGAAACGCAGCATCAGGAAGTTTAAGGCAAAAAGATCCTGAGCAAACAAAAAAAATACCTTTAAAATTTATAGCTTATAGTTTTGGATACATAAAAGATAATTTGTTTAAAAAACAATCAGAATTTCTTAGCTCTTTAAAAAAATGGGGTTTTAAAACTAATGATCTGAATAAAGTTATTATTGGGTTAGATAATCTCTTAAACCATCATAAAACTATTGAAAATATTAGATTTAATCTAAATTATGATATTGACGGTTTAGTTTACAAAATTAATCAATTGAACTTACAAAAAAGGTTAGGAAATGTTGCAAATGCTCCAAGATGGGCGACTGCACATAAATTTTCAGCAAAAAATTCTATTTCTCAAATTACAAACATAGAAATTCAAGTAGGAAGGACTGGAGCCTTAACTCCTGTTGCAAAAATTAAACCTGTTAATATTGGTGGCGTAATTGTATCAAACGCAACACTTCATAACGAAGATGAAATAAAAAGAAAAGATATAAGAATTGGAGATTACGTAAAAGTAGAGAGAGCAGGGGATGTAATTCCACATGTCATATCCGTGGATAAATCAAAAAGAAAATCTAACTCAAAAACTTTTATTTTCCCAAAAAATTGTCCATCTTGTGGGTCAAAAGTAGTTAAAGAATATAATAAACTTACAAAGAAATTCGATGCTGTTATTAGATGTTCATCTGACGACTACAAATGTGATAAAATTACTATTGAAAAATTAAAACATTTTATCTCAAAGGATGCATTTAATATAGATGGATTAGGTAAAAAAGTTATTGAAAGATTCTGGGAATTAAAATTTATTAAATACTCAAGTGATATTTTCAAACTAAATTTTAATAAAATTGAAAATTTAGACGGTTGGGGAAAATTATCTGCCTCGAATTTAAAATACTCGATAGAAAAATCAAAAAATATTTCAATTGAAAAATTTATTTATTCCTTAGGCATTAGACATATAGGTCAAGAAAGTGCAAAAATTATTTCTCAAAGTATCTCAAACATTGATAATTTTATAGATTTAAAAAGTCAGCATAATTTATCTGAAATTATAAATTTAGATGGTATCGGGGAAACCCAAGTTGAGTCATTAAAAGAGTATTTTCGAAATCAAACAAACGTTCAGGTTTTAAAAGAATTAAAAGATATACTAAACATTAAAAATTCGGTAAAAAAAATTGGAGGAAAATTATCAGGTAAAACTTTTTTAATAACTGGAAAATTAAAAGGTATAAGTAGAGCTGAAGTCAAAAATATTATAGAAAATAATTCTGGTAAAATATTAA
>CACNCN010000025.1 GCA_902618975.1 uncultured Pelagibacteraceae bacterium
TTAGGAAAATACTCAAAAAAACTGCACATAAGTGCTTCAGATTTAATTAATAAGACAAATATTGATAAAGTCTATGTTTACGGTAATTATATTCGTCATACGTTTAACAAAATTAAAACACAAAAAAAAGGAAAGATTATTATTAAAAAGGATCAAATAATTAATACTATTAAACAAGTTTTAGGAAATAATGATTATTTAATGATAAAAGGTTCTAACTCAACAGGATTAAAAAATATTGTTTTACAATTAAAAAATTAAATGCTTTATAGTTTTTTTATAAGTCTAATAGATAATTACTCTTTCTTTAATGTGTTTAAATACTTAACCGTAAGAACTGGATTATCTATGATCACTTCTATGGTTGTGGTTTTTGCAATAGGATCTCCTTTTATAAATTATTTTTCACGAAAGCAAATACATAACCCAATTAGAGAAGACGGCCCAGAAGATCACATAATAAAAAAAATTGGAACACCTACTATGGGTGGAGTACTAATTTTAATCGGGTTATTCTCAGGAATATTGTTATGGTCAGATTTAAATAACCCATTTAATTGGTTTTTAATTTTTATTGTTGCCTCTTTTGGAATGTTAGGTGCGTATGATGACATAAAAAAAATTAAAGGAAAAAGTTCAGCTGGAATTTCATCTAAAACTAAAATTTTTACACAAATAATTTTAGCTTTAATAGGTATTTTAATTTTAACATATTTAGCAAAACCTGACGATTTAACGAATTTATATATCCCATTTTTTAAAAATATTATAATAAACTTAGGTTGGTTTTTTGTTCCTTTCTATTTATTTGTAATTGTTGGATCATCGAATGCAGTAAATCTAACTGATGGTTTAGATGGATTAGCTACGGTTCCAGTTATTTTAGTTGCAGCTTGTTTTGCTTTTATAAGCTATGTAACCGGTAACATAGTTTTTGCAGAATATTTACAAATACCATACATCGAGGGTGTGGGAGAAGTTTCAGTTTTTTGTGGTGCCATAATTGGATCTTGTCTTGGTTTTCTGTGGTTTAATGCACCTCCCGCTAAAATTTTTATGGGTGATACAGGCTCTCTTGCCTTAGGTGGATCACTTGGTGCTATATCAATAATCACTAAACATGAAATTGTTTTAGCAATAACTGGTGGTCTTTTTGTATTTGAGGCTGTTTCTGTAATAGTCCAAGTACTTTCATATAAGTTGACTGGAAGAAGAATTTTTAAGATGGCACCCATTCACCATCACTTCGAAAAAAAAGGATGGCATGAGTCTACAGTTGTAATTAGGTTCTGGATTATAGCTATTATTTTAGCGATGCTAGGATTAGCAACATTAAAATTAAGATAATGTTAGTTATTAATAATAAAACTTTCTTAATTTATGGATTTGGTTTAAGTGGAAAATCAAGTTTCGATTTTTTAATTAAAAATAATAAAATTAAAATTTTTGATGACAGCAAAAAAAATATTTCAAAAAAATATAAAAAATATTCAATTTCAAAGTCAATATTGAATAATATTATATTTGACTACATTATAATTAGCCCAGGTATTGACATAAATAATTGCTCTATTAAAAACTTTTTAAATCAAAATAAGAATAAACTTATTACTGAATTAGATATTTTTTATGTAGCATATACAAATAATAAAAAAATAGCTGTTACCGGTACCAATGGCAAATCAACAACATGTAAATTAATTTACGAAATTTTGAAAAACTCCAAAAAAGATGTCAGGTTAGTTGGAAATATTGGTTTTCCAGCATTGTCTGAAAAAAAAATTTCAAATAAAACAATTTTTGTGATTGAAATTTCATCGTATCAAATTGAATACTCAAATTACTTTAAAGCAGATATATCAATATTGCTAAATCTTTCTCCAGATCACCTTGAAAGACATAGGAACTTCAAAAGTTATACTAATGTAAAATTAAAATTATTTCAAAATCAAACAAGCAAAGGTATTTCTATAATTAAAAAAAATGACAATTACATAGGTACAAAATTAAAAAAATTAAAAGTGAATTCAAAAATATTAAAATTATCCAAAAACGAAATAAAATACTTAATTAGAAAAATAAATAACAAAACTTTTAAAGATGAAGATAATCTAGATAATTTATTATTTGCCCACAGGGTTGTTAAAATTTTTAAAGTTAAAACAAAAACGATAGTTGATGTTATTAATTATTTTAAACCATTGCCTTATAGGAGACAAATTATACTTAATAATGAAAAATTAACAATTATCAATGACTCAAAATCAACTAGTTTTTCATCTACCATAAATTTGTTAAAGACTTACAAAAATATTTACTGGATTATGGGTGGTTTAAAAAAAAAAGGAGATATTTTTAATTTGCATAAAAAATTCTACAAAAACATAAATGTTTATATTTATGGTTCTGATAGAAAAATTTTCTACAATTTATTAAGAAACAAAATAAAAACCAAAACATCAGTTACTCTAGAGCAAAGTTTAAAAAATTTACAATTAGATTTAAAAAAAAACAATCAAAAAAAAACAAATATAATCTTTAGCCCTGCTGCGGCTTCTTTTGATCAATTCAAAAACTTTCAAAATAGAGGTGAAAAATTTAATTTTTTAATAAACAAAATAAATTTTGATTTAAAATGATAATAAAAACATTATTTGACACTTATTATGAGTGGTGGAAAAATATAGATAAAAAGATTTTAAGTTTAATTATAATACTTTTTTCACTAGGTCTTTTTTTCTCCCTGGTGTCAACATCCATAATTGCTTCTGATAAGTTAAACACAAATTCTTATTATTTTTTTTTTAAACATTTAGCCTTTATATCGCTTGGGATTTTTGTGTTACTTTTTTTTTCCTTTTTTGAGAAGAAAATTTTAATTAATTTCTCAGTAATTTTATTTTTAATCGGTTTAATCTTTTTAATATTAGTCCCATTTATAGGTACTGAGGTTAAGGGTTCAAAAAGATGGATTGATTTAGGTATACTTCCTAGATTTCAGCCCATAGAACTTCTTAAACCGTTCATTATTGTAGTTATAGGAATAATACTAAATCTAGAAAGTATTAAAAATATTTATTTAAAACATTTAATTAGTTTGTTTGTAATCTTGCCAATAATTACTTTGCTTGCAATTCAACCCGATATTGGTCAAACACTATTAATTATTACAGTTTGGTTCATGATAATTTTTGTTTCCGGTATTAAT
>CACNCN010000026.1 GCA_902618975.1 uncultured Pelagibacteraceae bacterium
ACAGTGCCACAGAAAATAAACCGCCTAAACAAGGCAAGGGTGAAAAGGTGTGGTAAGAGCACACCGGCTTAGTGGTAACACGAAGCGCATGGAAAACCCCACCGAGAGCAAGACTGAGTAGAGGTGACATTGTTAGAAATAACTAAAAGTAGTCTTTAGCTAGTCATCAGGGTTAGTTGCTTGAGCTTTAAAGTGATTTAAAGCCTAGACAAATGATAAGTTTAAATGACAGAACCCGGCTTATAGTCTATCTGGCTTCACTATATTATCTCTTAAAAAAATCCATATTTGCATTAAAAACTTGACTAATATAGGTATTGACGGATTTATATAAAACCCATAATATCCCATAAATACCCAAATTGGGAATATATGAATTATGTTTTTATCTACATACGAAAACAGATTAGACAAAAAGGGACGGGTTTCTGTGCCAGCTACATTTAGATCTTACCTCTCAAACTTAGGATATAATGGTATAATTTGTTTTCCATCATTTAATCATCAATGCATAGAGTCTTGGCCGCAAGATAGAATTGAAATGGTAACCAGTGCCATTGATAATTTAAATCCTTTTGAAGAAAAAAAAGATTATTTTGCTACATCAATATTAGCTGAGAGTATAAATTTACAATTTGATGGAGAGGGGAGGATTTCGTTAACTAACAAATTAATAAAACACGCCAGAATAAAAAACAACATGTTATTTGTAGGCCAAGGTAAAACATTCCAAATTTGGGATCCAACTGTATTTGAAAAATTTAAGGCAAACGCTAAACGTAAGTCAAATTTAAATAGAAACAGTCTTAAATGGGAGCGCAAACTTAACAATTAAGGGGGAAGATAGAAATGACTATAAATTTTAGAACACCAGATATTAAGGAATTAAAGCCTCGTATCCTAGTGCTAGGAGTAGGAGGAGCCGGCGGAAATGCAATTAATGGCATGATAGATCACGGGCTTCAAGGAGTTGAATTTATTGCCGTAAATACCGATGCACAAGATTTGAAACTTAGCAGAGCCAACGCAAAAGTTCAGATTGGACTTAATCTAACCAAAGGTTTAGGGGCTGGAGCAAAACTCGATATTGGTCAAGCAGCTGCAGATGAATCTCTAAACGAAATTATTAATATTTTGCAGGGAGCAAATATGGTTTTTATCACTGCAGGTATGGGTGGTGGAACCGGAACAGGTTCAGCCCATGTTATTGCAAGAGCTGCAAAAGAATTAAATATCTTAACTGTTGGAGTAGTCACCTTGCCTTTTTTATATGAGGGACCATCAAGAATGAGAAGAGCTCAATCCGGATTAGAAGAACTTAGAAAGCATGTTGATACAATAATTGTTGTACCAAATCAAAACCTGTTTAAAATTGCAAGTGAACAGACAACTTTCGAAGAATCTTTTGAACTCTCAAATGATGTTTTGCTTCATGGGGTTCAAAGTATAACTGATTTAATGGTAAGACCTGGACTAATCAATTTAGATTTCGCAGATGTTGAAACTGTTATGAGCTCTATGGGTAAAGCAATGATGGGAACTGGCGAGGCAGAAGGTGAAGGTAGAGCAACCAAAGCTGCTGAAATGGCAATCAACAACCCTTTAATAGATGATTATACTCTCAAAGGTGCCAAAGGACTTTTGGTTAATATTACTGGTGGAAAAGACTTAAAGCTTTTTGAGGTTGACGAAGCAGTTAATAAAGTAAGAGCTGAGGTTGATGCAGAAGCTGAATTAATAATAGGAGCTATCACAGATCCTAATCTAGATGGAAAAATGAGAGTATCAATTGTTGCGACTGCATTAGATGGCCAACAGCCAGAGGCCAAGTCGGTAATAAATATGGTTCATAGAATCCACAATAGAAATCCAGGTTATTCTGATTTTTCAAACTCGGTAAGCAATAACTCTTTTAATTTTCAAAACAACATTCCAAATAGTGCAATAGATGGAGCTACAGCACTAAAATTAGAAAATGAGGCAATACAGGGTACTGAAAACTTATCTGAAAATAACAATCAAGAAGAAATCATTCAGAATGAAAGTATTGAGTCGGTAAGTACCGAGGTGACACAAGACCATGAAGATGTGACTAGAATTCAGGCGGATCATAATGAAGAGATTTTAAAAAATAAGGATTCAAATGGATTAGAAAATTTCGGTATTGATGAAATTGAGGAAAACACACCAGAATTGTTTAATTCTGAAAACTCAGAGGAAGAATTTACCTCTTTTAATTCTGAGGAGAAATCTGATGAAGAAGAGGACGATTTAGAAATACCAGCATTTTTGCGAAGACAAAAAAGTTAATGTTCTTCAATAAAATAAATGAGTGCCACTATAAAACTGGAAAAAAAACACTTTCCAGTATTGCTAGATGAATTAGTAAGCATTATTTCCCCTCTTTATAGTGGCACATTTATTGACTGTACGTTAGGAAATGGTGGCTATTCGAAAGAAATTTTAAAAAATAAACAAAATAAAGTAATAGCTATCGATAGAGATATTAATGCAATTGAAGTCGCGAAACTATTAAAAAAAAAATACAACAAGCAGTTCAATTTTCATCATTTAAAATTTAGTGAAGTGAATAAAATAGAAAAAATTGGTGACGATTTAAAAGGAATAATTTTTGATTTAGGTTTTTCATCAATTCAAGTAAGAGATCCAGATAAAGGAATGTCTTTTTACAATCAAGGTAAACTTGATATGAGGATGGGACTAAACAAAACTTCTGCAGATGAAGC
>CACNCN010000027.1 GCA_902618975.1 uncultured Pelagibacteraceae bacterium
GTAAATTTTGCACCTTTTCCAGAATTATGTAATTTTAATCTATTTTTAATATCCTTAGTATATCCTACATAGGAAATTGTCTTATTTTTGGCTAATGCTGTAATTAAATATACATAAAAAAACATTTTTATGGCGGTCCCTAGGGGAATCGAACCCCTCTTTCATGTATCATGAACATTGTGTTATATACCTTTTCTCGTCATCAAAATCAAAAAAACAGAATCAAGTGTGCCCAGAGTGTGCCCATTAATCACTAAAATTTTTTCATTAAAATTTTTTAGACCCTTTTTTACAATTCCAATGTATTATTTTACCGTCATAGGATAAAAAAGCAGCACCTGAATATCTATTTATATTCCATGTTCTGTTTATATCATCTATTTTAAAAAATAAATTTTCATCTGTAATCACAGCTACATAACGAAAGACATTAAAAACTGGATCTGGTCCAAAATACTCTTTTGCTGACTTATTCTTAATATTAAATGTTAATATTCTAGGTTTCTTTTTCTCATGTGTGCAAATTAAACGTGTTTCTTCAGAATAAGCATTCCCACTTAACAACAAACCCAAAACCACGATCCCTAAAAATTTTTTCATATATCATTCATCTTTCATATATTGATACTTCCAGTTAAAATTTCCAAATAATTCCAACTGCAATCTACATTCATAGTACCAATCAGTTTTAGTATATTTCCCGGTTTTAATGTTCTTAACAACTTTGGAGCAATAACTATGATCCTTAGGGTTCATAAGTGTATCCCAAAGACTGCCATAAGAAGCACTTGCATTTGAACTAAAGAATAAACTAAGAACCACGATCCCTAAAAGTTTTTTCATTGATTATTTAATTCGTATAGTGTTTTACCTTTATACATCCAAAATTGGGGTCCTGCAATTTTTGTCCACTTATAACCCATTTCCTGAACAATAATTAAAGCTGCTGGTGACAATGATGTAATGCTGCCTCTAAATTCAATTTGATCATTCTCAACAACTTTTGCTGTAATGGACGGATCTTTTTTAAATTCTAATATTTCACCAGGTTCAATTCCTATTTGTGCAAAATTAAATCTATTTCGATTACGTTCTCTGTTTAATGCTGCTCTATCACTTTCATTTTCAACGACATCATCTTTAGGTGTTACATCGTCTCCTTCTGCAATTTCCAAAGCAGCTTTTGCTTGTTCTGGAGACATTCTAAAAAATTCACGATTATCTCTAATTCTAAATTCATCAAATGCTTGATGCATTTTTGACTCAACAAAAGTTGGGTCTTTTACTCGTTTAGCATAATAACATGTAAACGGTAATGGAGTTGAAGTTTTGTCCAATTCTTTCATACGTTGTTCTACAGAATTATCAGTCCATCCTATTTTTATAATTCCAGGCATAGATTCATTTGTCAGTATATAAACTGTTTTCATAATTAAATTATATCAGTGTGCCCACAGTGTGCCCAGATAGAAATTTTTGTAAGATTTATTTAAATAAGCGTTGCTGTATCTAGCAACTAGTGGCGGTCCCTAGGGGAATCGAACCCCTCTTTCATGGATGAAAACCATGTGTCCTAACCGATAGACGAAGGGACCAAAATGAGATCTTTTATTGTAAATATTATTATTAATCAAGTGCTTGGTGTCTGGTTTTTTACAATTTTATTAGAATTATTCTTATGCGTCACTAATGTCTCAGTTATATACATATTATTTTTATTTTTAACACCATTAACTAAATCTCCATCAGTTATTCCTGTTGCAAAAAATACTGATTCTCCTTTTACAATTTCATTCAGATCATATTTTTTACTTAAGTCTTTAATGCCCATTTTTCTTGCTCTATTAATTTCATTTTTTGAATGAAATAAAAATCTACCCTGAAAATTACAACTAAGCGAGTCAAGCGCAGAAGCTGCAAGAACCCCTTCTGGACCACCACCAATGCCTAAAAAAATATCCACATTATATTTTTTGTCCGATACTAATAAAGCACCAGAAACATCGCCGTCACTAATTAATTTAATGTTAACTTTAAGTTTATTTAGTTCATTTATAATTCTTTGATGTCTTGGTCTATCTAAAATACATGCAGTTATATCTGAAGTTTGTTTTCCAGTAATCTCAGAAATTATTTTAATATTTTTTTCTACTGGATAATCTAAATCAATTGCACCCTTCGGTATATCTGGACCTGTTGCAATTTTATCCATGTATGTTTCAGGTGCTTTAAACAAATTTTTTGATTCAGCAATTGCTAAAACAGATAATCCACCAGGCATATTATTAGCAACAAAATTTGTACCTTCAACTGGATCAACAGCAATATCTAATCTGGGACCATTCCTATTACCAAGTCTTTCACCTATATATAACATTGGTGCTTTATCTAGTTCCCCCTCACCTATAACTATTTCACCATCAATTGGTAATTTATTAATCTCATCACGCATTACATCAACTGCAGATTTATCAGCAGCTATTTTATCTTTTTTACCAATATGTTTGTATGAGGAAATTGCTGCCAGCGAGGTAACATTTAAAAATTTTTGAATTAAGTTAGTATCAATTTTCATAAAACAAGTTCATTATTTAATTCAATAAAGAATGTCTCTAAATCCAGGTTATATTTAATTACATTTGATAACTTTTTATTAAATATGTTAGCATATT
>CACNCN010000028.1 GCA_902618975.1 uncultured Pelagibacteraceae bacterium
TACGTAAATAAAGAAATTCATGAATTAATTTATGGACTTATCAATAGTTTTAGAATTTTACCAATTGGTGGTATAATAGCAGTCGTAACATTTCATTCAATTGAAGATAAAATAGTTAAATTTTTTTTCAAACATTATTCTGAAAACAAAAATTCATCAAGATACTTACCAAATGTAAAAAAAAAAGAACTTTTATTTAAGCTTCCCCATAAAAAATTTTTGTTGCCAACTGCCGATGAAATAAAAAAGAACCCATCATCAAGAAGTGCTAAATTAAGATATGCAACAAAAATAAATAATAATAAAAATTTTCAGGATTTTTTAATAAAATTTCAACACTTATTGGATATTGAAAAGATCAAAGGCAAATATGTTTAAGTTTTTTGTGGTTTTTGTAATTATAGCATTAATATTTATCACAACAATAGTAAAAAATTCTACAAAAAAGATAGATGAAGAAATTTTTGCGACGAAAGAAAGAATTGGTGAATTAAAAAATAAAGGAGAGATGTTAAAATTAGAATATGATTTTTTATCGTCGCCCGAAAAAATTCTTGAATACCAAAAGAATTATTTCGAAAACGAATTATCTGAAATAGATATATCTTTACTAGGAGTAATTGAATTAGGTGAAAAATTAAAAATTATAGAACAAAAAAATAACTTTATTAATGAGTGAGAAAAGAGATAAATTAATTTTAGGAAATAATGAATTTGATTTCAATTTCAAAAAAAATCAGTCAAATTTAAAAATTTCATTTAACAGAGTTGCTTTTTTATTTTTTATTTTCATAATTATTTATGTAATTTATACATCTAAATTACTTTTTTTAATAACAGGAGATATTGAAAAAGAAAAAAACCTGATTACTAACTCAGAATTTAGATCAACTATTTTAGATCGTAATAATAATATTTTAGCAAAGAGTGTTATCACTAGGAATATTGGTATTAATCCAAAAGAGGTAATCGATGTAAAAAAACTATTAATTAATTTAAAATTAATATTTCCAAAAAAAGATTTTCTAGAAATTGAAAAAAAACTAAATAAAAAAAAATTTTTTTATTTAGAAAAAAAAATTTCTCAAGAAAAATATGAAAAAATTTTTTTGTTAGGAGATAAGGCTATAAAAGAGGAGCAGAAAATATCAAGAATATATCCACATGGAAGTTTATTCAGTCATATTTTGGGACAAATTGATGATCAGAATAATGGAATTTCGGGAATTGAAAAATATTATGATTATGAATTAAGGTCCTCTGAAAAATCTTTTACTCTTACAGTAGACTCCAACATTCAGCATTTAATAAAAGAGCAACTTTTAAATTTTAAGTCTGTTTTTAATTACGTTGGTAGTGCAGCAATTTTGATGCATGTAGACAATGGTGAAATTATATCCATGATTTCTTTACCAGATTATGACTTAAATAAAAGAGCTAACATAAATGATATCAATTATATAAATAGAGTATCAAAAGCCTTATTTGAATTTGGGTCAGTATTTAAAACTTTTACTTATGCCTCTGGGCTAGAGGAAAATGTAATAAATGTTAATACAAAGTTTATTGATCTTGAAAAAAAGATTAAATGTGGAAAAAATTTTATCGGGGAGTACGATAAAGACATACCAAGCAACTTAACAGCTGAGGAAATTCTCATAAGATCAGGGAATATAGGTTCAGTAAGAATTGGCCAGAAAGTTGGCGTGGACAATTATAGTTCGTTTTTGAAGAAATTGGGTTTATTAGACAAAATAAATTTTGATATTGAAGAAGTCGCACAACCACTTCCAATAAAATGGGGTAAATGCAAACTTGCAACATCCTCTTTTGGACATGGAGTGACAACTACTTTATTACAACTAGCTAAAGCATATTCTATAATTTCAAATGGTGGATTTGAGGTAAATCCAACTTTAATTAAAAAAAATAACAATAATTACGTACCTAATAAAAGAATTCTAAAAAAAGATGTTTCAAAAAACGTTAATAATACACTTAGAAAAATTGTCACCAAAAAAGAGGGCACAGCAGAATTTGCCAATATTGAAGGTTATGAGATTGCAGGAAAAACTGGAACAGCTCAAAAAAGTATTAATGGAGTATATGTTAATTCAAAAGTAAACACATTTGCATCTATTTTTCCTGCATCCAGCCCAAAGTTTGTTTTTATTGTTTTGCTCGATGAGCCAAAAGCAAATCAAGAATATGTTTATAATTTTAGAGATGGAACAAATTTTAAGTACAAAGGTAATTTTAGAAACACTGCTGGTTGGACTACAGTTGAGGTTGCTGGTAAAATAATAGAAAAGATTGGACCTATTTTAGCCACAAAATACTAAGATTTTATTTTAAAAATGCGACTTAG
>CACNCN010000029.1 GCA_902618975.1 uncultured Pelagibacteraceae bacterium
AGTTTATGGTCCAAGAGGTAAATATAAAAAGTTCAAAGAAACAGAAAATGTAAATTTTAACAAAATATTAAAATTTAAAGGATATAAAAAAAATTACGCAAAAGAGAAAATTATTTTAGAGAGAAAATTTAAAGAAATTAGTAATAAAGGATATAAAATATCAATAGTCAGAGGATTTACTTTTTATGGTAAGGATATTCTTGAAAATAATTATTTGATTTCTGAGATTATTAATTCTGTTAAACAACAAAAGAAATTAATTATTAAAAATCCTTACGTGATCAGAAGTTATATGCATTCAAACGATATGTCTCGCTGGATTCTAAAAATTATTAAATATTCCTCAGATAAGTGTCCCATTTATAATTTGGGATCAGAAAAGATATTAAATATTGAAAAATTTACAAATTATTTAAATAAAAAATATAAATCACAAATCACTATTAAAAAAAATAAACCCAAAAAAATCGATTTTTATATACCATCTATGGGTTTAGCCAAAAAGAAATTTAAATTAAAAAATACAATTAATTTTAATCATGCTATAAAACAACTAATAAAATACAAATGAAAATATCTATAATCACTCCAACTTATAATGAAAAAGACAATATCGAGAAGCTTTGTAATGAGATTAAAAGTGAAATGAGTAAAATTAATTTAGATTACGAACATATAATTATTGACAACAATTCCTCTGATGGAACAATTGAAAAAATAAAAGATTTAGCTAGAAGTGATAAAAAACTAAAAATTATTATTAATTTAAAAAATTACGGCCATATAAGATCTCCGTTTTATGGATTATTACAAAGCACTGGTGATGCAAGTATATTAATGGCGTCAGATTTCCAGGATCCTATTGAGCTTATTCCTAAGTACATTGACGAGTGGAAAAAAGGAAAAAAAATAGTGTTAGGAGAAAAAATTTCATCTGATGAGAGTAAATTAAAGTTTTCAGTAAGAAAGTTATTTTATAATTTTATTAATTATATTTCTGAGACTGAATTAACAAAAAATACAACTGGCTCAGGGATTTTTGATAGATCCATAATAGAAAAATTAAAAAATATTCAAGATCCTTATCCTTATTTTAGAGGATTACTTAGTGAATTAGGAGAAGAAATTTGTACTATTAAATTTAATCAGCCTTTAAGACTTCATGGAAAAACCAAAAATAATATTTTAACATTATATGATATTGGAATGTTGGGTGTGGTGAAACATTCTAGGAAGCCATTAAGATTTATGGTGATAACTGGTTTTATATCAAGTGCACTCAGTTTAATTGTTGCAATGTTCTATTTCATTTATAAATTATTATTTTGGGACTCATTTACTTTAGGATTAGCACCAATTGTAATTGGTATATTTATAGTTAGCTCAATTCAAATTACTTTATTGGGATTAGTAGGAGAGTATATAGGAGTAATTCTACTTCACCAAAGGAATTTACCTTTGGTTGAAGAAAGAGAAAGAATAAATTTTGATTAATTACAATAATCTTTCAAATTATTAGATATATAAATTTTAAAAGTCTCATTCTCAAATATTAAACAATAACTAGAGGGGATATTTGAGAAAATTTTAAATTCCTTTGTATCAACTATAACTATATCAGGTGTAATTTTATTATTTGACATTAAAAAATTACTTTCAAGTCTATTAATTTCTGATTTAGTTATAATTACTTGATGAGCAATCAGCATGTTATTTTTTTTTATAAATTCTACTTCATTATTTGAATAATCTAAAAAATCATCATCATAATGCGTAAAATTGTTAGCTAAATATTTTCTTCCAAAAAAGTTATAAATAAAATCATTTTTATATCTCCAAGACTTTAGTTCATTTTTAATTAATTCATTAAATTGCTGTAAATCTAAATTAAAAAAATTTGCAGTTGAATATAGCTCTTTTTCTAGATTATTATTTGTTTTTGAAGTCCACAATGACACTGGCAATATCGAAAAATTTCTAAAATCATTTAATATTAACCAAATCGATATATCTTTATTAAATGTAAATATTTCTAATTTTTTATTTTCAAAAA